>NZ_PREX01000004.1 GCF_009935905.1 Alkalibacterium sp. MB6
CCTTTTTGTATTTTAATTGATAGAGCAACGATAGTTGCATTAAAACAACACGAAAAAACAAAAAAATTGGTAATTACTATTGATTAAAGAGGGGTAGAATAATGAAAAGAAAACCAACACAAATGGATAATGTTTACATACTATTAGCCGTACTCATTATGGTTGGGCTATATGTCAGCTCATCCATGGGATACGAAGAACAAAATGTCCAACCACTGCTGCACCAATGGCTGGAAAACGAACCATTAAGAGGGTTTCTAGAACGATTTGAATTTTCCTATGCAGGAAGTCCTGTTAGTGTCGACTCTAGTGGCTACTTAGGCTTTATTGAGTTCTTCATTAGAAAGGGAGCTCATTTCGTCATCTTCTTCTTTTTAGGCTTGTTCTGGTTTCTGGGCCTGAGAAATAGAGTGGATAACATCTATTTGACTCTTTTTCTTGCCATCTTGCTCACGGCTGGATACGCATCATTTGATGAATTAAGACAATCTTTTCACCCTAACCGTACGGCTTTAATGGAAGACGTTATACTAGATACAGTTGGAGGAACAGTCGGTATCTTAATGGCCTTCTTTTCAGGAAAGACTAGTAAAAAGAAAAATCGAATCCGCTTCACTCGCTAAATACCATTAATGTTATAAACATTAGAAAGATTAGACAGCAAACGCCTTCAGTCAGGTTGAACTGACGGTCATATTTGGTATAATAATGAAGGATAATGAAATTACAGTCAGGAAAGAGGAATTTGAATGGCAGGACATTCGAAGTGGAATAATATTAAACAACGTAAAGGTGCTCAAGATGCCAAGCGTGGGAAAATTTTCCAAAAGCACTCAAAAGAAATTTACCAAGCGGCTAAAGATGGCGGAGCGGATCCAGATATGAACGCCTCCTTGCGTCTAGCCATTGACAAGGCGAAAGCGAACAACATGCCAAACGACAATATTGACCGTGCCATTAAACGTGCGACGGATGCAGGCCAAGGGGACGACTATAAAGAAATCATTTATGAAGGTTACGGGCCAAATGGTGTAGCTGTTTTAGTTCACTGCTTAACAGATAATGTGAACCGGACAGCGACAAATGTTCGAGTGGCATTTGATAGAAACGGTGGATCATTAGGCGAAAAAGGATCGGTTGGCTACATGTTTGACCGAAAAGGCTACATTGCGATCGCTCGAGAAGGATTGGATGTCGATGAAGACACCATGCTCATGAACGTTTTGGAAGCAGGCGGAGAAGACATGGAAACCTCGGATGACGTTTTTGAAATATATACCGAAGCCCATGATTTTGCTGCAGTAAGAGATGCATTAAGAGAAGCCGAATTTGACTTGGACCAAGCTGAATTGTCCATGATTCCTCAAACAACGGTCGAACTGCCAGAAGATAAACTCATTCAGTTCGAAAAAATGATCGATGCACTGGAAGATGACGATGACGTTAATGATATCTACCATAACGCAGAATTGTAAAAACTTAAAAGTGACAAAAATATGACTCTAAAAAGCAGAAACTCTTTTTTTTGGAGTTTTTTTTATTTTAAAAAAGTTCTTTTTGAAATTAAAAGGGAATATATATAGTGTAGGGTATTTTAATTTGAAGGAGAAAGGGAGGAAGTGATGGATACAGAATCGTTCGCAAAGCACTTATTAACCATGGCCGATTCATACCGGACCAGTGACATACATATTTTGCCTGAACAAAGGCACTATTATGTGTATTTCCGTTTAAATGGTCAGATGGAGAAGCAATACTATTTAGACCGGGATGAAGGGACACGGCTCATCTCTTATTTTAAATTTCTATCGAACATGGATGTTGGTGAAAGGAGGAGACCTCAGAGCGGGTCAACCGTATTTGCTTTAGAGGAAAAGTCAATTGACTGTCGGTTTTCAACTATTAGTAACTATCAATCACAAGAGTCCTTAGTCATTCGAATGCTGAAGCAAAAGAAAGAATCGGGACAGGCCATGCCCGCCTTTTTCTCCCAAGAGTGGAATGTATTGAAGGCATTAGCTGATGCCAAATCTGGCTTGCTTTTGTTCTCAGGCCCGGTTGACTCTGGTAAAACAACGACGATGTACCATCTAGTCAAAAATCGTTTAAAAGGAGAACGTCAGCAAGTGGTTACCATCGAAGACCCTGTAGAGATAGAAGAGGTGTCCTTTCTACAGACACAAGTAAACGAATCCGCTGGACTGACCTATGAGGGGCTTTTAAAATCAACCCTTCGGCATCATCCAGATGTGGTTATTGTCGGAGAAATACGCGATGAAGAAACGGCACGAATGGTCATAAGAGGAGCACTGACCGGGCATTTGCTTATTGCATCGATTCACTCTAAAAATGCTGCTGGAGTTATTTCCAGAATGATGGAGTTAGGAGTAAGTTTGCCTTTATTACAGCAAACCCTTATAGGTATTGCTTTTCAAAACCTCCTGCCTTTATACTGCCCACTTTGCGATTCAAATTGCAGAACGTTTTGTACACATAACGAACGGGACAGAAAAAGAGCCGCTCTATACGAAGTGAAGTCAGGTGACAGTTTGCACACCCTACTTTATAACGCAGACAATCATCATGTCTCCAAGAAGCAACCGGATTATGAAAGAAGAGAGTTCAATTATTTATTAAGGAAGGTCTATGCATGTGGCTACATTACTAAAGAAACCTACAGGCGTTACATCATCCCCAACGAGTAAACAGTTACACAAGCAAGGTGTCTTTTTAAACCGGTTGGGTCGTTTACATGAAGATGGCTTTTCCTTAAAAGAGGCTTTAACCTTTCTTCAAACGATCGCTGATAAAGATACCAAAGAAATGGTGCACTTTTTGATAATAGAATCAGCTAAAGGGAGTGAATTCTCATCAGTTTTAAAAGAAGCTGGCTTTCCAGACTATACATGTACACAAGTCTACTTCTCCTTATTTCATGGACAGTTTGCTCATTCACTGATTAATGCAGGTGACTTGCTGATTAAGCAGAGTGAAAAAAAGAAAAAGATGAAGCAGATTCTACAGTATCCAATAATGTTAGTGGTCTTCATCATCGGGATGCTAATTGCTATGCGTTATATCTTAATTCCTCACATGAATCAAATCGTTCAAGTAGACTCACAAAGCTTGCCTTTTAGCACACATGTCATTGTTCAAAGTGTCTATCATGCGCCGACGATTATAGTGTTGACTCTTGTTATTTGTAGCATTCTTTATTTTATTGTTTCAAGTTATTTAAGACGGCAATCGCCAATTGAACAGCTCATGCTTAAAAGTAAATGGAGCCGTTCCTTGCTGTTTCAACTGTACTGGAGTCATTATTTTACATACGAATGGGGGAATCTATTAAAAGGCAATCGGAGTCTGTTTGAAGTGGTTCAAATTATGAAAGAGACAGAAACGTCTTTATTGATTAATGAAATGGGTCAATGGATTGAAAAAGAGATGAGGAAAGGCATGGATTTTCACGATGCCTTGAGACCGTTGACTTTTTTAAGACCTGAAGTACTGGAAGTCGTGAAGCACGGCGAATTATCTGGCAAATTAGGAACGGAATTAATCTTGTATGCCCAAAATTGCGAAGAGAGCTTTGACAAAAGAAGTGAGCAATTAATGGAATATGTGCAACCCGTCATCTTTGTCGGTGTAGCAGTCATCATCATTGCAATATACGCCGCTCTACTTTTACCAACATTTAGTCTGTTAAATACATTATAAAAAGGAGTTAACTCATGAGAATAACTAAACGTCTGTTTAAATTGGAAGAAGGCTTTACCCTCATTGAAATGTCTTTGGTTTTATTTATTATTTCCGCCTTGCTAATGCTCTTTATCCCAAATGTAACGGGACAACAAAAAAGTGCTGATGAGACGGGAGACGAGGCCTTTAAAACGGTTCTTCAGGCACAAGTTGATCTGTATAAGATGCGAGAAGACGGAGTGGTTTCTTTTGCGGCTATGAAAACAGAAGGGTATTTGAATGATTCACAGGCCAAAAAAGCAGCAGCTGCTTACACGTTGTCAGCAGACGGTACCGTTACAAAATCAAGCCCTTAATATGACTAAGCGTATTCAGACTCTAAAGCAAGAAGACGGCTTCACTTTTGTAGAGACCTTACTCGTTTTAACTATCGTCATGGTTATTATTACTTTTCCAATTGTTCAAACTAAAGGGGTGCAAGAAGATATGGAAACCGCACTATTCTTTGAATCCTTTCGTTCAAGTATAACGTTGATGCACAATCACGCCATATTGAATAATCAGTGGACTGTGATTGAAACCAAACCTGATAACCGAGAAGTGCATTTTCGAGTCTTAGGCGTGAGAAACCACCCTTTAGAGCATCGACTAAGATTGCCTGATTCAGTGTCATTTCGCGGAAGTACGATGAGGTTTGAGTTTCACCCAGGGTCTGGCACTCAAGCCCAACTTTCACCATGTCGTATTCAAACTAAAGACGGCATGGTGACCTTATCCTTTAAAATGGGAAGTGGCCGCTTTGCTTTTGAATAAGGTTTATAAAAACAGCAAGCTAGGCGATTCTGAATCCGGCTTCGTGTTATTGGAAAGTATAGTTAGTTTAACCATATTAGCTGTCTTTGTCGGTGTGGTTATGCCATTTTTCTTCAGCCTCTTTCACACGAGAGAAGCGGCCAAAAGAGAAGTCGAATTAAACCGATTTGTGTATGAAAGTTCCCTTTTTTGGGAAACAGAAGCAGCCTTATCGTCTTTTTCATCAGATACTATACAAGCGGCCAGTCATCAATCGAATCGCTCAATTACTATATACGTCGACGGGGTACCCTCTCAATCAATGAAGGTAGAGTCGGTTGAATGGAAGAGGAGTGAGCCATAGGTGAACATAAATTGGTGCAGAGAAGAAGGCTTTACCTTAATCGAAACAGCAGTTAGCCTATCAATCGTTAGTGTCTGTGTTTTCTTTTTCTCATTAGCTGTGACACAAATTAGAAGTGTTCAATCATCCGTAAAAGACGATCGTCAAATGGAATGGCATTTGTATATCAATCAGTTGGAGCATGATATGAAAGACACGGTTGTTGAAGAAGTGAATCCAAACAGATTGGATTACAAAAAGGTAAATGCAGCAAGCGGAAAACTAGAAACGGTCTCACATTCAACCTACACCAATATGGTGAGAAGGCAAATTGATGCAAGAGGGCATCAACCCATGCTGATGGAAGTGAAAACCTACCAAGTGAAATTGGAGGGTAACCGGCTAAAGCTTTCGGTACTGTTTGAAAATGGAGAGCGTTTCACTGCTTATCTAAAAGTGGAAAGGGCTTAAAATGAACCATTTAAAGGATGAAGATGGAAGTATCCTAGTCTCAACAGTCGCTCTAATCTTATTTTTATCTTTTTTGATAACGACAGTGAGCGTTATCTTAACTAATCAAGTCAATCAACTAAACCAGATGAGTATGGCTTATGAAACGAAAGCGATGCTTCAGATGACCAGCCGTCTGGTTGAAGACGAGTGGGATAAGGGATTTTTACAATCAGGCCAATTAACGTTCTCCAAAGGGACCGTATTAGTCGACAGACAAACGCCAGAAAGTGTTATCATTCGCGTTAATCATGAGAGTGGTCAGACAAGAACAGAAACAATCTATTTAAAAGGTGAAAAATAAAAACGAACACGTACCTAAGTGGCAGGTTAAAAACCTTAACCACTGAAGAGACGTGTTCTTTTTTTCTTGTCATTCGTTCTTAAGTGAGTAAGAGAAGACAGGAATGGTTCAATTTTTTCATTTACTTTGTTATAATAAAAAAGTAAGAGTCTACGGGAAACCATCAGACTAATGTACGGTAAGAGAAATGGCCGAGGCGAGACCTCATAGAAAGAAAAATCGAAGAGAATAGGGTGTTTACATGTCGAGAGTTCAAGCAGTTCAAAAAGAGTTAGAGCAATTACAGGTTGATGCATTATTAGTAACGAGTTCATATAATTTAAGATATGTTTCTGGTTTTACTGGAACAGCCGGATTGAGCGTCATTACGAAAGATAAGGCTTTTTTCATTACAGACTTCCGTTACACGGAACAGGCGAAAGAACAGGCCGTTGGATTTGAAATCATTAAACACTCTGGTCCTATATATGAAGAAGTAAAAGAGTTGTTGAAAAAAGAAAAAATACAGGTTGTCGGTTTTGAAAAAGACTTCGTCACATTTTCTACCTATGAGATGATTAAAGAAACCTTACCATGTGAGTTAAAACCAGTGAGTGGAGTCATCGAAGCCTTAAGAGAGATTAAAGAAGAATCAGAAGTTGAAACCATTCAAGAAGCCATACGCATCACAGAATATGCTTTTTTGGAAATTCTGAATGAAATTAAGCCTGGTGTAACTGAAATTGAGATAGCCAATAAATTGGATTTCCTTATGCGTGAAAAAGGAGCCACCAGTGTATCCTTTGATACCATCGTGGCTAGTGGCAAACGTTCAGCCATGCCTCACGGAGTCGCAAGTGACAAGAAAATTGAGCAAGGGGATATGATTACCTTTGACTTCGGTTGCTACTATAAAGGCTATGTATCAGATATGACACGTACAGTATCGCTTGGCGATCCTGGAGAAGAATTGAAAAAAGTCCACAAAATTGTTCTGGATGCAAACTTAAAAGTGACAGATTATGCTAAAGCAGGTGTAACTGGGAAAGAATTGGATGCTGTAGCAAGAGATTATATTACTGAGCATGGTTACGGTGAAGCCTTTGGTCATTCAACCGGACACGGCATGGGTCTGGAAGTACATGAAGGACCAGGCATTAACTTTAGAAACGAAAAAGCCCTCGTAGCAGGCAATGTGATCACCAATGAGCCAGGCATTTATTTACCAGGACTAGGCGGCGTTCGGATTGAAGATGACTTGCTGATTACAGAATCTGGAAACAGAAACTTGATGCAAGTGACTAAAGAATTGATACAGCTATAAGATTTAAAAGTGGTTCAGTGATAAAGATGAGTCTCTAAGCAAGTGAACATAGGTTTTCAAGCCTAATCATGATACAATGGACTATATAAAGTATGGGTTTCATGCTCGATTAAAAGGCTTGGATACTAGGAGGAAAACAAATGATATCAACAAGTGAATTTAAAACAGGATTGACAATACAATATGATGGCGGCATTTGGAGAATTATGGAGTTCCAACATGTTAAACCAGGTAAAGGAGCTGCCTTTGTCCGCTCAAAATTAAAAAATTTACGTACAGGTGCGGTTCAAGAGAAGACCTTCCGTGCTGGCGAAAAAATGGATACGGCTCATATTGAAACAAAAGGGATGCAGTACCTTTACGAAGATGGCGGTAACCATGTCTTTATGGATACACAAACCTATGAGCAATTAGAAATTCCAGGAGAAAGAATTGAAGACGAACTAAAATTCATGAAAGAAAACATGGAAGTTGAAATCATGATGTACGGTTCAGAAGTATTGGGTGTTGATCTACCTAATAAAGTCGAACTAAGAGTAGTCGAAACTGAACCAGGTATACGTGGGGATACAACATCGGGCGGCTCTAAACCCGCAACGGTTGAAACGGGAGCAGTGATCACGGTACCGCTATTTGTCAACGTAGATGATGTCATCGTTGTCAATACATCTGAAAGAAGTTACGTCTCCCGCGCATAAGCAGGTTTTATAGAAAAAGGAGGAACCAGATATGGTTGACAGTGTTAGAGATTATCAAAGACCCAATCCACATGGTGAAATTGAAGTCGCTCCCGAAGTTATGGAGATTATTGCTGGTATCGCAGCAAATGAGGTAAATGGTGTGTATGCCATGCAAGGAAAAATTACAAAAAAAATGAACAATATTTTTGGCAAAACCAACCATAAAAAGGGCGTTCATCTAATTAGTGACGAAGATGGCTTAAAAGTTGAAATATACTGCTACTTAAAATTTGGAGTAAATGTGCCAGAAGTTGCCAGAACCATTCAACGTAAAGTACGCGAGCAAATCTTGCATATGACTGATATCACATTATCAGAAGTAAACGTTCATATAGCAGATATCGTACCTGAAAAAACAGAAATCCAGGACTTGTTCGATCTGGATGGGGAAGAAGATGAGAAGTAGTGACAACTGTAAGGCGGGTAATTAGAGAAAAAGCGTTCCAAGCTCTTTTTCAATTATCTACACATGAGAATTTAACAAATGAAGAAGCCATCCAATTGTCATTGGACAGTACCCTTCCGATAAATGAAGAGCGGTCACTTGAAGCAGCTATGGCTCTTGTCCTGCCTGAGAAATCAAATAGTAAAGAAATCGTAGACGATTCACTTACTTATTTGAAAAAGTTGGTTGAAGGTGTACAAACCAATAGGGAAGTCATTGACGAGACAATCAACCAGCATCTCAAAAAATGGACACTCAACCGTTTAGAACGAACCAACTTGTTGATCCTTCGCTTAGCGGCTTATGAATTGTTATTTGAAAAAGATGAGGTAGATAAGCGAATCGTTATGAATGAAGCGATAGAGTTAACGAAAACTTACAATGATGAAAAAGCTAGTAAATTCGTCAATGGTGTATTACAAAGTATTGCCGATCAACAGTAAGCACTTTTTTCTCACTTTTCAAAAGAAGTCTGGAAAAGATGGCACAAGTCCAGAGAGTCTATAAGGTTGATTAGGCAGTGAGTAAGGGCGGAAAAGTAGAGTGTGAGAGGCATTCTACTTTTCTGCTCTTTTCTATATTTATTTTAAACGAAAAAAACGTAAACTAGTCAGGAAGGAGGGCGGTTATGGAGCAAGATTACTTAACAGTCACTCAATTAACACGTTATATTAAACGAAAGTTCGACTACGATCCTTATTTAGAAAGAGTCTTTATTAAAGGGGAAATTTCAAACTACAATCCGAAAAGGCGATATGCTCATCAATATTTCAGTATTAAAGATGAAGGAGCCAAACTATCAGCTGTATTATTTTTAAAAGAACAAAAGAATATGACAGTTGAACTAGAAGAAGGCATGAGTGTGATGGCTGTAGGTAGATTAGGGGTCTATGAAAAAACAGGTTCATATCAACTCTATATCGACCATATTGAACCAGAAGGCTTAGGTCAGCTTTATGCTGCATACGAGCGGACGAAAAAGAAATTAGCAGAAGAAGGTTGGTTTGACCAAGAGCTGAAAAAGCCTTTAATCCGTTTCCCTAAAAGAATTGGTATCATAACAAGTCCAAGCGGGGCAGTGATACAAGATATTCAAACGACGATTAAAAGACGGTTTCCTATGGTGCAACTGTATTTATTCCCGACCATGGTTCAAGGAGATAAAGCAGCTGACTCTATTGTCTCCAGCATTCAACGAGCAGACCAACGTGGGGATTTGGATACATTAATCGTCGCTCGTGGGGGAGGCTCCTTTGAAGACCTCTTTCCTTTTAATGAAGAAAAAGTAGCCTTAGCTATTGCGAAAGCAAACACACCTATTATATCGTCAGTGGGTCATGAAACAGACACCACATTAGCAGATTTAGCAGCGGATGTTAGGGCGGCGACTCCGACGGCAGCAGCTGAATTGGCTGTACCTGTCCTTTTAGAAGAACTGGGTAAAATTGATTTAACGACTCAGCGCCTAGTTCAATCGATGCTAGCCTTTTTAAGGCACCAAAAAGAACGGGTGTCGCGTTATGAACAGTCTTATGTATTCAGACAGCCCAAGAGATTATATGATGGCTATAACCAGACCTTGGACCAGGTGACCACACAGCTTATTCGTGCAATGGAAGACCAAGTCAGAGAAAGCAAGCAGCAATCAGCCTTACTGAATCAAAAATTAAAAGCCTTTGACCCGACCATTCGATTACACCAAGCACAAACGGATATTGACCGGTTAACCAAACAATTAACGAGAGCGACCAAGCAAGTGATTTCCGACCAGGACAAGACAATTAATTACTTGATGCAGTCACTTGATCATTTATCTCCTTTGAAAGTAGTGGACCGAGGGTTTTCAATTACAAGGCACGACCAGCAAGTGGTCAAATCGATTGACCAAGTAGCAGAGAATGATGCAATTGATATTTTCGTTTCAGATGGAATCATACATGCACACGTATTGAGCAAAGATAAGCAGGAGGAAAGTTAATGAAAAATGAGCAGACAGTAAAGGATCAGACCTTTGACGAGGCAATGAAAAAACTCGAACACATTGTGAACAAATTAGAGCAGGGAGATGTGCCGTTAGAAGAAGCCTTGGATCAATTTCAAGAAGGCATCACATTGAGTCGCTACTGCAAACGGATTGTTGACGAAGCAGAGAAGACTGTCACTAGAATGGTTAGTGAAAATGGGGAAGAAAGCATCATCGACTAAAGTCAGCCATTAAAAATGAACAAAAGGAGACAGTTATGTTATTTGATGAATTAACGACTCAATACAAAGAAGCGTTTGAAACCTATGTGACGGAGCAAGTGAAGGAACACAGTGGAACAGATTTGGAAGCATCCATGCGTTATTCATTGGAAGCCGGCGGTAAGCGATTAAGACCATTAATGTTATTTGCCGTTGTCAAAGCCTTCAACCAATCCGTTGAAGCGTCTTTCCCCTATGCAGCAGCTCTTGAGATGATTCATACTTACTCATTAATTCATGATGATTTACCTGCAATGGACGACGATGATTTAAGAAGAGGACTGCCAACGAATCACATCCAATTTTCTGAAGCTACAGCCATTCTTGCAGGAGATGCCCTTTTGACGAAAGCTTTCGAGATGATGACAGAAGGTGAAGCAAGTGATGAAGCGAAAGTGAAGATGATTAGAGAACTTGCTCTAGCTTCTGGAAATGAAGGAATGGTTGGCGGACAAAAAGCTGATATTGACGGTGAAGAGTCATCTTTGACAGTAGAAGAGCTGGAAGCTGTTCATGCGCGTAAAACGGGTAAGTTAATTCATTTTGCTTTTTGGACAGGTGGCTTACTGGCTGATGTCGGTGAAGACACGATGAAAGACTTAGTGACTATGGCATACACACTAGGTGTTGCCTACCAAATTAGAGATGACATTTTAGATGTTCAAGGAACGCAAGAAGAACTGGGTAAGCGAGTAGGAGCGGATGCTGAGTTAGGTAAAAGTACGTATCCAGCTTTATTAGGGCTTAAAGAAGCCAACGACTTATTCAATCAAAAGCTAGAAGAAGCACAACAGTTAAATAAACACATTAAAGCAAGAGAAGGAAACTACGATGACGAATTATTAGCATCCTTTATCCAGTCTCTTTCCCTTTCTAAGTATGAAAAATAACGCAACTAAAGTATAAAGGAGTCAAGATGAAAAAAGAACGCGTGGATGATTTGCTTGTTCAACAAGGTTGGGCAGAAAACAGAGACCAGGCCAAACGACTTGTTATGGCGGGTAAGGCCTATACAAGTAAGGAAGAAAAACTCCAGACGTCTGGAGAAAAATGGCCAGCGGATACGACTGTTTATGTTAAAGGAGCGGACCAGCTTTATGTTAGCCGTGGAGGCTTGAAGTTAGAGAAAGCAATCGATTACTTTAACATCGATTTATCCGGCAAGGTGGTGTTAGACATTGGGGCGTCAACAGGTGGGTTTACAGATGTGTCTTTAAAAAATGGCGCCCAATTGGTTTACGCCTTAGATGTAGGAACCAATCAATTGGCTTGGAAGTTGAGAATTGATAAGCGTGTGGTTGTAATGGAACAGACGAATTTTCGCCACGTTACCCCAGCGGATTTCAAAAAAGGTCAGCCTGACACAGCAACCATTGACGTGTCTTTCATTTCCTTAACCAAGATTATTCCGGTTCTAAAGACTATTTTAAGTCCAGAGGGTGATGCGGTGATCTTAATTAAACCACAATTTGAAGCCCACAAAGAGGACGTAGGAGAAGGCGGCATCATTCTTGACCCTCAAGTACATGAATCAGTGTTAAAGCAACTAATCCATTTTCTATATAATCAGTCCTTTATGATTCATGGCATTATCCCGTCACCAATCAAAGGTGGTAAAGGAAATAAGGAATATTTAGCTTATATTAAAAGGGTACCCACTATGGATGTAACTGAGAAAGACTTGATGAAGTCGCTGTTAACAGAAGATTTATTCAGCTAATTGATACCATATAAACACACTATGCAGTCTTCAGTATTAATCGTTAAAAAGTAAAGGTCATTTGATTGGAACTTACCGTAAAAAAAAGTATAATAAATGTTAATATACTGTATAATTATACTAGAAGAAGATTAAGAGATGAAGATCATGCATAGGGGTGAAGCATAGTGAAGAAGAAAGAGCGACACCAGCTGCTCAGACAATTAGTGCAGCAAGAAACCATTAGGAAGCAAGAGGATTTTGTTAACAAGCTTTTAGATAGAGGCATTGAAGTGACTCAAGCAACCATTTCCAGAGATATTAAAGAACTGCAGCTCATTAAAGTGCCTGCAAAAGACGGAGGCTACCAGTACAATTTGCCACCCGAAATGAACTACAATATTTCAAAAAAATTAGGACGGCTAATGAAAGATGCCTTTGTTTCCATTGATACTCAAAAGGAATTTGTATTAGTTAAAACACTTCCCGGTAATGCGTTTGCCCTTGGAACATTGATTGAAACAGCCAATTATAAAGAAGTATTCGGCTGTATTTCAGGGGACGACACCGTTTTAATTATCTGTAGAGATGAAGAAAGTGCTGAGCGGTTTCAAAGAAGAATCATTTCCTTTATTTAGTGAGGAATACAACAAGGAGGTTTGTCTTTGTTAGAATCGTTAACAATTAAAAACTTTGCTATCATAAAAGAATTATCACTGGAATTTAATGAAGGCATGACGGTACTGACAGGTGAAACGGGTGCCGGTAAATCAATTATTATCGATGCGGTTGGCTTATTAGCTGGCGGACGAGGATCAGCTGAGTTTGTCCGTTACGGCACTAAAAAGTGTATCTTAGAAGGCCAATTTACCTACAATCGAACGAAAGCTTTGGATCAGTTACTGGAAACGCACGAAATAGAGCAAGAAGGCCAGACGTTGCTGATTCAAAGGGAAATATTCAGTAACGGACGCAATGTGTGTCGTGTGAATGGAAGTATCATCACCATTGCTATTTTAAAAGAAGTCGGCAGCCATCTCATTGACATACACGGTCAAAATGAACACCAGGAATTAATGGTAACGGAAAACCATATTCACTTACTGGATCAATTTGGTTCCACAGCCTTAGCAGAGAAAAAGGCGGCCTACCAAGAAGTGTATGCCAATTACAGGCAGCTATTAAAACAACGTAGAGAATGGCATTTTAATGAGCAGGAACTAGCGCAGCGGCTCGATATTTTAAAATACCAAGTAGAAGAAATAAGAAATGCACAGCTTCAGCCCAACGAAGAAGAAACTCTGCTTGAAGAAGAAAAGAAGTTAACCAACTATCAAACGATTGTTGAGTCCTTATCCACTAGTTACAACGCTCTTCAAGGAGATGACGTGAGCGGACTGGATTTGGTAGGTCTGGCTATGGATAAAATGGATGCCATCAGCGATATGGATGAGCGGTTTAAACACATTTCCGAGCATCTATCTTCTGCTTTTTTCCAAATTCAAGAAGTAGCAAGTGATATTTACAGCGAAATTGACCGTTTAGAATATGATGAAGAACGCTTAAATGAAATAGAAGAGCGCTTGAATCTAATCCAACAGTTAAAGCGTAAGTATGGTAATTCAGTTGAAGCCATTTTAACTCATTTCGACCAAGCCCAATCAGAATTAGAGAAATTGGAAAATAGAGAAGAGCAAGTGGATCATCTCAGTCGCAAATTGGCAGAGTTGGAAAAAGAAGCCCTTGATTTAGGGCGAGACCTGTCAGACCTTAGACAAGAAACAGCTAAAGAACTGGAAGTCGCCATATTAGAGCAATTGAAAGAATTGTATATGGAAAAAGTAAAGTACTCGGTTGTGTTTAAAGAACAGACTGATGAAGGAAATCAGGCGGCGAGGTTAACGGAACAAGGAATAGACAGAGTGGAGTTCTTTGTAGCCACCAATCCAGGTGAACCGTTAAAACCATTGTCACGTGTTGCTTCTGGTGGAGAACTGTCCCGAATGATGTTGGCGTTGAAGACAATCTTTTCAAGGTCTCAGGGTATTACGAGCATCATATTTGATGAAGTGGACACCGGCGTCAGTGGACGAGTGGCACAAGCCATTGCAGACAAAATTCATTCCGTTGCCGTTCACTCCCAAGTGTTGTGTATCACTCATCTCCCTCAAGTGGCAGCTATGGCCGATCAGCACTTGTATATTAAAAAGCATGTGTCAGACGACCGAACCAGTACATCAGTCGATGTCTTAAAAAACAAAGAGCGCACAGAAGAAGTGGCACGTATGTTGTCAGGAGAAGAACTAACGCAGTTAACCATTGAAACAGCTCAAGAGTTATTAAAATTAGCGGACAGAAAAAAGAAAAGTCGATAAGTAAACGGCACATCTTAAACACAAAAAAGCCTCTGATTCTTTACTACATTAACTTTAGTCAGTTAATATAGAAAGAAGAGGCTTTTGTTCTGGTTTTAATTATGCGGATAAGATAGACTGTCTTAGTTTAAAACAACACTTATCAAAGAAGCAACTGCAGGAATAGCCATTGATACGACTAAAATCCAGATCATCAATTTCGTTGCTTTGCTAGTTGAGCTTTTTTCAGTTTTTTTCATTGAATGAACACCAACTTTCATAGAAGCTTTTCACTTATTAGTGTAATGAAACTGACGAATGATTGCAAGCGCTAAAATGAGAGTTCCAAAAGTGTTCATAATTTGTTAATATAAGGGTAGAACATTAAAATGAGTACCGGATTTAAAATTTGTTTTTTGGAGCGAAAGGGGATAAATAATGAGTAAACAGCAAGTCGGCGTCATTGGTATGGCGGTCATGGGGAAAAACCTAGCTTTAAATATCGAAAGCAGAGGGTTTTCCGTCTCTATTTATAACAGAACATCGTCAAAAACAGAAGGCGTCATCGAAGAAAACCCAGATAAAAATCTGGTAGCTACTTATGAATTGGAAGAATTTGTCCAATCATTAGAAACACCTCGCAAAATTTTGTTAATGGTTCAAGCTGGAAAAGGAACAGATACAGTGATTCAACAGTTGCTTCCTCACTTGGATAAAGGCGACATTTTAATTGATGGTGGAAATACCTACTACAGAGACACCATTAGAAGAAGTAAAGAATTAGAAGACTCAGGCATTAACTTTATTGGGACAGGTGTTTCCGGTGGAGAAGAAGGTGCCTTGTTAGGACCAGCTATTATGCCTGGAGGACAAAAAGAAGCGTATGATTTAGTTGCACCAATTTTGGAAAAAATTGCAGCTAAAGCACCTGCCGATAATGAGCCATGTGTCACTTACATTGGACCTAACGGATCAGGACATTATGTAAAAATGGTGCACAACGGTATTGAATACGGCGATATGCAACTCATTGCTGAATCATACCACTTGCTTAAAGACGTCGTGGGTCTATCAAATCAAGAAATGGCAGACGTTTTTAGAGAGTGGAACGAAGGAGAACTGGACAGTTTCTTAATTGAAATTACGGCTGATGCCTTAACTAAAAAGGACCCTCAAACAGGTGCTGATTTAGTTGATGTTATCTTGGACCGTGCCGGTAATAAAGGAACAGGTAAATGGACATCTCAAAGTGCATTAGATTTAGGGTTGCCGTTGCCACTTATTACAGAATCTGTATTTGCCCGTTACATTTCAGCTATGAAAGATGAGCGTGTTGCTGCAAGCAAAGTTTTACCTCAACCCGAAAAAGCTGAATTCACTGGTGATAAAAAAGAGATCATCGGAAAAATCCGTGAAGCCTTATACTTCAGTAAAATCATGAGTTACGCTCAAGGTTTTGCACAAATGGGTATGGCTTCGAAAGAATACGACTGGAATTTACAATACGGTGAGATTGCTAAAATCTTCCGTGCAGGCTGTATCATTAGAGCTCGATTCTTGCAAAAGATTACAGAAGCCTATGAGCGCAATCCAGAATTGAAAAACCTTGTATTGGATGAGTACTTCTTAGACATTACGAGCAACTACCAACAATCAGTTCGTGACTTAGTCGGTATGGCTGTACAAGCGGGCGTTCCAATCCCTGCCTTCTCATCAGCCATTGCTTATTATGACTCTTACCGATCTGAACGATTGCCAGCTAACATTGTGCAAGCTCAACGTGACTATTTCGGTGCTCACACATATGAACGTACAGACCAAGAAGGTTCTTTCCACTTTGACTGGTATGAAGACAAAGGCGAAGAACGATGGAACTAACCCAAACTGAATAGAACGAATAAGATGAAGAGAGCAGGTTTCTAATGGGAAACCTGCTATTTTCATGTAAAAGGCAGTTCTAACTGGTCCTTGATTTCCATAACGACCAAACTGTGGTACACTTGAAGAGCTTAGTCGTACACGGTCAAGAACCGTTTTAATGAAGAGTAAGTGAGGAATAAAGATAGGAGTGAAGAAGTTGGCTAGAATATTAATCATTGAAGATGAAAAGAACCTTGCTAGATTTGTTGAATTGGAATTAAATCACGAAGGCTTCGAGACGGAAGTTCGTTTCGACGGTCGATCCGGTCTGGAAGCAGCCGTTACTGAAAAAGACTCTTGGGATATTATTTTACTGGACTTAATGCTTCCAGAATTGAATGGTATCGATGTGGCTCGCCGCATTCGCCAAGTAAGCAATGTACCTATAATTATGATGACTGCCCGCGATTCTGTTATTGACCGTGTATCTGGATTTGATCACGGTGCGGATGATTACGTCGTTAAACCATTTGCGATTGAAGAACTATTGGCTCGTATGCGTGCCCTACTGCGTCGTATCGACATTCAAACAGAAGAGAATGTTAGCCGTCAAACGACCATCAATTATAGAGATATTGTTGTTGAGAAAGAAAATAGAGTAGTTAAACGCGGAGATGAAGTCATCGAATTAACTAAACGTGAGTACGAGTTACTTGTTGAATTGATGGAAAACGTGAACGTGGTTCTTTCCCGTGAAGTCTTATTAAATAAAGTGTGGGGCTATGAAACAGAAGTCGAGACAAATGTTGTCGATGTCTACATCCGTTATTTGAGAAATAAAATTGATGTAGCAGGTAAAGAGAGCTACATTCAAACCGTTAGAGGGACAGGATATGTGATGCGCACGTGAGAGCACAAGCAGCCATTGATACAAAGAATGTTAACCAAAAGAAACGAATTTCTTTAAGATGGAAATGGACCATCGGGGCTGCTGTAGCACTATTCTTAACGTATACTATCTTTTCGGCTATTTTGTTCGTCACTTTTCAGCAGATTATGATTGACAATGAACAGCAATCCGTTCGAAATGTGGTACACAGCTTATCGGAACGCTTTGGCCAGTTCTATTATAATTTAACAGAAGAAGATGTCTTGAGTGTTTTAGAAACGGAAGAACCGTTCTTGACTCCTGAACTGCCTTTACTAGAGGAATCACCTTTAAGAGGAAGCTTTCCACTTCAAACAAGGCAGGAAGCGATGGTCATTCGAGTATTCGATCAAAATGGTGAGCAGATATATGAATCGAAAGATGTCCCAATTGGCTTTACACCCAGAGAGACCGTTCAAATTCAACTGATTGAAGAAGGCGTCGACGATGAAATGCTGTCAGCAGTCGCCCCTGTTAATTCGTATTTGAATGGAGAACGCATTGGTTACATTCAAGTGATCAACACCTTATCTCTTTATCACCCATTGTTTAGAAGTGTATTGGGAGCTGTTTTGTTAGCAGGTGTCATTGCTCTTTTGTTTAGTGCGGTTGTCGGCTATATTTTGGCAATTGTCTTTTTACAGCCCATTAGGCGGCTGACGGAAGCGATGCATATCATTGAAAAAGAACCAGAGTCCGATGAACGCATTGATGTTGGGGATGGGAACGATGAATTAACTGAACTGGCCAATGCCTATAATGCCATGCTAGACCGAATGCAGAAAAACATTGACCAGCAAAAACAATTCGTAGAAGATGTGTCTCATGAATTGAGAACCCCTGTTGCGGTAGTCGAAGGGCACATGAAACTACTGAATCGATGGGGTAAAGATGACCCCGTTGTATTGGACGAATCATTGAGTGCGTCACTCCAAGAGATTGAACGCATGAAGAGTCTCGTTCAAGAGATGCTAGACTTATCTCGAGCCGGACAAGTCGAAATCCACTACAAAAACGAGCGCACGCCCATTAGGGAAGTGGTCAATCAGACCTTTAACAATTTTAAATTGGTACACCCGGACGTGACGTTCATTTTAGATGATGATCTGGAAGAAGATATTCTCATCAACATGTACCGTAACCATTTGGAGCAAATCTTAATTATCTTGCTAGATAATGCAGTGAAATACTCCACAGATAGAAAAGAAGTTCATGTGAGCGTGTCTGACAATTGGTACACGATTCAAATTGCTATCCAAGATTACGGAGAAGGCATGACTCAAGAAGATACTGAGAAAATCTTTAACCGCTTCTACCGAATAGACAAAGCCAGAAGCCGTCACAAAGGTGGAAACGGCCTTGGCCTGTCCATCGCTAAACAATTAATAGAAGGTTACCACGGAAAAATATGGGCTGAAAGTGTCTTAAACCACGGCTCCATCTTCCGAATCGAACTACCTAAAATTAAAGAAGACAGTGACAACTAATTAAAAAATAACTCCCATATGAGTGAGAGAAGACAAAGACCTGTCTACCTCTTTCATGTGGGAGTTTTTTAATTAAATAGTGAATAAAAAAGAGCGATCAGCTAAGTGATCGCTCTTTTAATCGTCTATTAAATTAACGACGTTGCTGTTTACCAGCATTACGTCCACCTTTTTGCTCGAAAGGACTTTGATTTTTACGTCTTTCTTTTGCAGTCGGTGCAGGATTAACAACTCCTGATTGAGCTGGAGTTACAGTTTTACGCGGTCGTTTTTTACGTTCGACCACTTTAGTCCTGCCGTGTTTCTCTTTTAATTCTTTTTCCATTTTAGGCTTGTAGTACAAGTTTGTAATCAGTGACTGTGCAATAGCAACCAATCCACCAGCAAACCAGTAAAGAGTTAAACCGGCAGGACCGGAGATAGAGAACATTAAAATCATGACCGGGTTCATCAACATCATGGTACCTGATTGCTTACGTTGCTCTTCAGGCATACCAGCTTGCATCACGCGTGTTTGAATGTAGTAAATAATACCAGTAATGACAGCCAACCCAATACTTCTTTGTCCTAATTGAATCCCTAACCATGTAGCGTTTCGGATGGATTCAGACATGTTAATCGCCTGATACATCGCCGTAAAGATAGGCAATTGGATTAAGAGAGGCAGACAGCCTGATAAGCCGCCAAGCATGCTAACATTGTGTTCACGATAAACTTCCATTAATTCCTGATTCAGTTCCTGCTTTTCTTGAGGGTCGGTTGCCGCTTTAAGCTCCGCTTGAATCTCTTCAGTAGCTGGTTTAATAGCTTCCATCTTGACTTGTTGTTCCATAGTCGAACGTTGTTGTTTAACAGATAGAGGCAAAATCAGAAGACGGACGATAATGGTAATCGCAATGATTGCCAAACCATAGCTTCCGAATAAATCAGCTAAAATTTCAATGAATTGTTGTGTTGGTATAACAAGGTAGTCGAACAAGAACTGAGATATCCCACCAGCCGGGTTACCTTCTTGGTCGATTCGAATACATCCCGACAGGAACAAAACCATCGTTAACATTCCGCCAGATAATAATAATTTTTTAGTTCGGTTTCTCAAATTCATTCAATCCCTTATAAAAATTAAGCAAGGCATCTGCGCCACGCTATTCATCACTATACATTAAAGAAGAGCTGAATTCAATTGACTTGAGAAAAATTAGATTTTTCTTCAATGTTAGGATCAAATGTCACCACAACTTTGTCCACATCAGCTGCTGGACTAGGACCCTTCCTCAATGCCTCAATGAATTGGTCCATCGTCTCTTGTTCCGCAATGGCTTCCACATAAACGGTGCCGTCCGATTCATTCCGTACGATACCTTTAACACCCAACTCTTGAGCTGCTTGTTGTGTTGAAAAGCGAAAGCCCACTCCTTGAACACGTCCGGAAATCTCTATACGAGCTTTTTGCAAGGCTTCATCCTCTTTAGGATCATTGGCATAAATGACTTCACCAGTCGATTCTCTATTTTTTCCCTTATTAAAAAACTCTCTGAACATGGATCCCATTTTAAGCACTCCTTCATTAAGATAGGCAAACGGATGGACTTGGTTCTCATAACCTTTCAATCTCATTTTACCTTTTATACTTGTGCTGGGTCAATTATAAGGGTATCAGAGTCGATTCTACCATTCGCTTGCTTCTTTATGGAAGAAAACCGAGCCTACCTTGACCTTTTGTTTCATGGTATAATTAAGCGAGTATGTGGAAAGGAGTCACGATATGGCGAGAGCGAGAAAAAGAGGACGACCAAAGAAAAAACAACATAAAATTGCACCGGAGATTACAGGATTTATATTATTTTTTATAAGTTTATTAGCATTAGGATCATTCGGCTTTGCCGGAAGAGTATTTACAAACATCTTTCGATTTTTTGTAGGAGATACGTATCACTTTTTAGCTATTATATTATTGGTAACAGGTATTTATTTACTTTTGAAAGGCAGTTGGCCAAGTTATAAAGGTGCGAAAACAAAAGGAGCTAGTTTAATTTATACCGCTTGGCTTGTTATCCTTCATTCAAGATTATTTGCTGCCATTATGTCTGAATCAATTAATAGTGTGAATGCAACCTGGCGCTTTTTTTGGTCAGAATTTACCTCTAATAGTGTAAATGAAGCATTAGGAGGAGGAATGATAGGTGCCGTATTTTTTAATGCCAGCTACTTCTTATTCTCCTTCGTAGGGACCTACTTAATGATTTTGACCCTGGTCTTTCTGGGTGTGATGACGTTTTTCCAATTATCATACCGAAATCTATTTGATAGAATTAGAAAAGGCTTGAAGTCACTATTTATGTGGATAGGTAGTGGATTTAAAACAATTGGCACGACTGTTCAGTCAAGTTTCAAAAATAGCCGAAAAAACAAGAGTCAAAAACCAGCTAAGCAAAAAAAGCGTGCGTCAAGAAAGAAAACGACAGACAAGTCCTTACAAAACGAGGAGCCATCAGTGGCAGCAACGGAGGACGACTCAGAATCCATTATTGCTTACCCTACATACAACCAAGCAACGGATGATGATGCTGGGCAAGCTTTAGAAGGAGAACAGACTGCTTTAGAATTCGAAGAAGATACACTAATGGCTCAAGCTAAAGCAAAAGGCAACAGCCAGAAACAAGTTGAAGATGAAACAACTGACGACGACTCGCCGGTGAAGTTCGAGGTAAGCGAAAAAGAAAACGAATCGTATAAATTACCACCCCTTACCTTACTGGACAAGCGTCAGAAAGTGGATCAGTCCAATGAATATTCCATTATCAAACAGAACATCAAGAAACTCGAAGAAACATTTGAAAGTTTCGGAGTAAATGCCAAGGTAACCAAAGCCAATCTTGGTCCAGCAGTAACGAAATATGAAATCCAACCAGCTACAGGTGTAAAAGTCAGTAAGATTGTTGGATTAACCGATGATATTGCTCTTGCTTTAGCGGCTAAAGATATTCGTATGGAAGCGCCGATTCCAGGAAAAGCACTGATTGGAATAGAAGTACCCAATTCAGAAGTTAGCATGGTTTCCTTTAGAGACGTCATCGAAGGTCAGGTTAGTAACAAAGACAAGTTACTGGAAGTGCCTTTAGGAAGAGATATAGCGGGACACGTAGCAATGGCTGATTTGTCTAAGATGCCTCACTTATTAGTAGCCGGAGCTACCGGTTCAGGAAAATCTGTAGCCATAAATGGTATCATCACCAGTTTGCTTCTCAAAGCAAAACCGAACGAAGTAAAATTGATGATGATCGATCCGAAAATGGTTGAGTTGAATATGTATAACGGCATTCCTCATTTGTTGACACCAGTGGTTACGAATCCTAAAAAAGCGGCACAAGCTTTGCAAAAGGTTGTGCAAGAGATGGAACGCCGCTATGAATTATTTGCGGCAAGTGGATCGAGAAATATGGAAGGCTACAACACATTAATTAAGAAAAGAAATAAGGAGTCGGATGAAGAGTTACTACCACTCCCTTATATCGTTGTCATAGTAGACGAGTTAGCAGATTTGATGATGGTGGCTTCAAATGAAGTAGAAGATTCCATTATCCGATTGGCACAAATGGCTCGTGCTGCTGGCATACACATGATACTAGCTACACAACGGCCAAGTGTTGACGTCATTACAGGTATCATTAAAGCAAACGTCCCTTCACGAATAGCCTTTGCAGTATCAAGCGGAACAGACTCACGAACGATTCTGGACAGCAATGGAGCAGAAAAACTCTTAGGTAGAGGAGACATGCTGTTTCAACCTATGGGAGCCAATAAAGCTAACCGGGTTCAAGGGGCATTTATTTCTGATGAAGAAGTTGAGGCTATTGTTAGCTTTGTTAAAGACCAACAAGGAGCTAATTATGTAGAAGAAATGATTCCTAAAGACGAACCCAAATCAGCCGCTGGAGAATCAGAAGATGAATTATATGATGAAGCTGTCGCATTAGTCGTTGAAATGCAAACAGCAAGTATTTCTCTTTTGCAAAGACGCTTTAGAATTGGCTATAATCGAGCAGCACGTATAGTTGATGAGATGGAAATGAAAGGGATCGTTGGATCTTCAGAAGGTTCTAAACCAAGAGAAGTGTTAGTAGAAGATTCAGCTGGGGAAGAAGATCAACAGAGTCTAGGAATGTAGTGAATATGCATAAAAGAAAAAATGATGAGAATAATTATTGATTTCTAACTTTTAATTTTATTACAAAAGTGTTACTATATGCTTGAAAGGATGTTGACAGCGGAACCACGTTTGAGTACATACGCTTTTACAAACGTCTTGATGCTGTTGGCTTTCTTAGAGCAAGATAAAAAATAGGGGGAATAAGATATGACAACGATCAAATTAAGAAGTCTATTAGCTCTTGGAGCTTCTGCTTTCTTGTTGGCAGCATGTCAAGGGGAAGATGCTGGAGGAGGAGATACACCAGTAGAAGATCCTGCAACTGGAGATACGTCGACTGACACAGGTGATACCGGTGACACAGATACAGACGAAGACACTACTGACGAAGGTGATGATACAGAAGCCGTTGATTTTTCAATCGCTATGATTACCGATGAAGGTGGAGTAGACGACCGTTCATTTAACCAGTCCGCTTGGGAAGGTATGCAAGAATGGGCAGTTGACAATGGATACAGTGGCGAACGTGGAGACGGTATCAACTATTACCAATCTAACGACTCAGCTGACTTCGTTCCAAACTTAAACGCCGCATTAGCTGACGGACATGACATCATTTATGGTATTGGATTCTTATTACTAGATTCAGTTAATGATGTCGCTGCACAAAATCCTGACCAATGGTTTGGTATTGTCGATGAAATTTCTGAACTTGATAACGTTGTATCGTTAACTTTCCGCGACCACGAAGCCGCATTCCTTGCTGGTGTAGCAGCTGCTCACACGACTGAAACAGGTCAAGTAGGCTTTATCGGCGGTATCGCTGGACCAGTTATTGACCGTTTTGAAACAGGATTTACTGCTGGTGTTGCTCATGTAGATGAGAGCATTGAAGTGGATGTTCAATACGCAGAATCATTTAGTGATGCTGGAATTGGACAACAAATCGCTGCAGGTATGTTCACGAACGGAGCAGACATTGTTTATCACGCAGCTGGTGCTGTAGGTAACGGTGTGTTTACGGAAGCTCGTAACCGTTTAGAGTCAGATCCTGACAGTCAACTTTGGGTAATCGGGGTTGACCGTGACCAAGAAGAAGAAGGAAACTGGGATGGCGGAAACTTCACATTGACTTCAACGCTTAAAGGTGTAGGAAAATCTATTATCTTATCAGCTGACCAAACAATGGAAGAAGGATTCCCTGGTGGAAAAAACATCGCTTATGGACTTGAAGAAGACGGTGTTGGTCTAACTCGCGGTAACATGTCTGAAGAAGCTTGGGCTGCAGTAGAAGAAGCACGTCAATCAATCATTGACGGTGAACTTGAAGTTCCAGAATTCACTTACAGTAACTAATCTTTCATCGATTAAAGTAGATATATAAATGAAAAGCGCTAGTCCGAGGGCTGGCGCTTTTTTTTCAGTCTGTTATAGAAAACGAATTCATTGTCACAATGAATTCTATTATATTTCTTAAGACTACTTGAATAGTAGGATAGAATAAGTAATAATAACTATTGGGAATTATATTAGAAACAAGGAGGGATCGGTAGTGGCTCAGACAGCAAATGTTATTGAGATGATAGGGATTACGAAGGAATTCGGGACCTTCAGAGCCAATGACGACGTACATTTAGATGTTAAAAAAGGAGAAATTCATGCACTGTTAGGAGAAAACGGAGCAGGTAAATCGACTTTAATGAATATATTGTCTGGATTATTGGAACCGACATCAGGAACAATCAAGGTAAATGGACAAGAAGTTCAAATCTCTTCTCCGGACGTCGCTAATAAACTTGGTATTGGAATGGTTCACCAACACTTTATGTTAGTGGATAAGTTTACAGTGGCAGAAAATATCATGCTCGGTAAAGAAAAGCACCGCTTTGGCTTTATTGATGCAAAAGAAGCAGAAAAAGATGTTCAAGAATTATCTGATCGTTATGGCTTAAAAGTTGATCCGAAAGCCGAAATTGCATCGATTACTGTAGGCATGCAGCAAAGAGCAGAAATACTTAAAACACTTTATCGTGGAGCAGATATTCTTATTTTCGATGAACCAACAGGCGTGTTGACTCCCCAAGAGATCGACGAGTTAATGGGAATTATGAAAGCGTTAGTCAAAGAAGGGAAGTCTATCATTTTGATTACGCATAAATTAGATGAAATCAAAGCTGTAGCCGATCGTTGTACAGTTATTCGTCGCGGTAAGAGTATTGATACGGTTGAGGTGGCAACAACCTCTCAGCAAGAATTGGCTGATATGATGGTTGGACGCTCAGTATCGTTTAAAGTTGACAAAAAACCAGCTAACCCACAAGAGCCAGTATTAGTCATTAAAGATTTAGTTGTAAAAGAAGCTCGTGGATTCGATGCTGTTAAAAAGATTAGTTTAGAGGTTAAAGCAGGAGAAGTTTTAGGTATTGCTGGAGTAGACGGAAACGGACAGTCGGAGTTAATTCAAGCTATCACTGGTCTGACTAAAGTTGACTCAGGAACCATCACTCTAGACGGTAAAGATATTACGAATTTAAAGCCTCGTCATATAACTGAAACCGGTCTCGGACATATTCCAGAAGATAGACAGAAGTATGGGTTAATCCTTCCAATGAGATTAGAAGAAAATATTTCTCTACAGACGTACTATCAAAAACCTTACAGCAAAAATGGTTTCTTACAGCATGATAAAGTAAAAGAGCAGGCGAAACGATTAATTAAGGAATTTGACGTGCGTACGCAAAGTGAAGAAAGCCCGGCTGCTGCTTTGTCAGGTGGTAACCAACAAAAAGCAATTATCGCGAGAGAAATTGATCGTAACCCGTCACTATTGATTGCGGCTCAACCTACACGTGGTTTGGACGTTGGTGCAATTGAGTACATCCACAAACGTTTGGTAGAACAGCGTGACAACGGAAAAGGCGTTATTTTAATGAGTTACGAATTAGATGAAGTCATGAACGTCTCTGACCGAATTGCTGTGATGTATGACGGAAATATCATTGCTATTGTGAATGCTAATGAAACAAATGAAAAAGAATTAGGCTTGCTCATGGCTGGAGTCTCTCCTGAAAAAGCACATGAAGAAGTAAAGAAAGAAACTGGAAAGGAGAGCGAATCCTTTGTTGAAAGTAAGTAGAAGCAAACTTGATAACTTATTGGTGCCTATATTTTCCATTATACTCGGATTTGTTTTCGGAGCGATTCTCATGCTGTTCTTTGGATACAACCCAATAACAGCTTATGAAGCCATGATAATGGGCGTATTTGGTAGTCCTTACTTTTTAGGTGAAGCCTTAAGACAAGCAACGATCTTAACCTTTACAGGTCTAGGTTTTGCGATTGCCTTTAAAGCAGGATTCTTTAATATTGGCGTATCCGGACAATTACTTGCAGGTTGGGTCAGCGCCATCTGGGTTGCCTTAGCTTTCCCAGATTTGCCAAGACTGGTTTTGGTTCCATTAAGTATTGGAGCAGGGGTCTTATTTGGAGCGATTTGGGCTGGTATTGCTGGTTTCCTAAGAGCGTATTTTGGTACGAGTGAAGTCATTGTTACCATCATGCTTAACTTTACAGCCTTGCATACAACAAATTATATTATTCGTAACATTCTAGCAGTAGGGAATACAACTGAACGTATCAGCGAAAATGCAAGCTTAAGAGTGGGTTGGTTAACTGATTTAACAGCAGGTTCACGTTTAAATATGGGCTTCTTCATTGCAATAGTCGTCGTTATTCTTTACTGGATTTTCATGACACACATGACTGCAGGTTTTGAAATACGTGCAGTAGGTTTAAACCCATTTGCCTCAACTTACGCAGGGATGAGCGCGAAGAAAAACATAATTTTATCAATGGTGATTAGTGGGGCTTTAGCTGGTTTGGGCGGAGCTATCCATGGAATGGGAACCTTTGGTAACTTATTTACTCAAAACGCTTTGCCAAATATAGGCTTTAACGGAATCGCCGTTGCCTTACTTGGACTAGGAAACCCAATTGGGATTTTCTTCTCTTCTATTTTGTTTGGTGTATTGGATGTAGGGGCTGGCTTTATGCCTAACCGTGCAGGCGTTCCAGATGAAATGGCATCTATCGTTATTGCTGCTATCATCTTCTTCGTCGGAGCCAATTACTTGATTAGACTCGTTTTAAATAAAGTATCCACTAATAAAGCCGTTCAAAATGAAGGAGGAGAATAGGCATGAATTTAGAGTCATTATTACAATTAATCGTTTCAAGTTCACTAACCTATGCTGCTCCATTAATTTTTACAGCACTTGGTGGAACATTCTCAGA
This sequence comes from Alkalibacterium sp. MB6, assembly GCF_009935905.1. Lineage (GTDB taxonomy): Bacteria > Bacillota > Bacilli > Lactobacillales > Carnobacteriaceae_A > Alkalibacterium. The sequence continues at coordinate 27,152 of NZ_PREX01000004.1, forward strand.
ACGTAGTGGTGTCGTAAACATTGGGCTAGAAGGAATCATGGTCATGGGTGCATTCATGTCAGCTGTTTTCAACTTGACATTCTTTGAAACATTTGGGCAAATGACGCCATGGTTAGGATTGTTGGCAGGTGGACTGATTGGGGTCTTATTCTCACTAATCCATGCTGTTGCAACGATTAACTTACGTGCAGATCACATTATTTCTGGTACGGTCATTAACTTAGCAGCCCCAGCCTTAGCTGTCTTCTTGACACGAGCCATTTATGGAGCTGCACAAACAGGGCCTTTAGGACGCTCATTCGGTCGTTCTAACATCTTCTTATTACACCGTATACCAGTTATCGGACCTATTTTCTTCGGAAATACATCAGGTCCTGCTTACCTAGGCATATTGGTTGCTATTTTATGTTGGATTGTCTTATACAAAACTCGTTTCGGTCTAAGGTTACGATCAGTAGGTGAGCATCCTCATGCTGCTGAAACGTTAGGAATCAACGTTTACCTAATGAAATATTCAGGTGTAATGATTTCTGGTTTGTTAGGTGGGATTGGTGGAGCGATTCAAGCACAGGCTATCCATAATGAGTTTGGTATTTTAACGGTTGCCGGACAAGGGTTTATTGCGATGGCTGCAATGATCTTCGGTAAATGGAATCCATTGGGAGCTATGGGTGCAGCTATTTTCTTCGGATTCGCTCACAGTTTAGCTCGCGTAGGAAACTATATTCCAATTATTCAAGATATCCCTTCTGTCTGGCTTAAAGTTCTTCCGTACTTACTAACTATTGTTATCCTAGTAGGAGTAGTGGGACGTTCAGAAGCACCTAAAGATCTAGGTAATACCTACGTTAAATCAAAATAACGAAACTCAGTAGTACAAAAAAGAAGGCCATCCCGTTTAATTGGGATGGCCTTCTTTTTAATAGTCTGTTATTTACTCTCATTAAAATGATGGAAGTAGGTTTCTCTGTAACGGTACATGCGCGTATTCCAAATTGGTTTAGGTACCGGTCTGTCATCTGTCAATTGGTAAGTCAAGAAGAGAGAAGGGAAGTTGACGCCTGCGCCAAGGGACATGACCTGACTGCCGCAAAAGCGGGGATTAATATCTGTTAGTTTAAATTCGCCATGCTCCTTCATAAATTGAAGATTGATAAAACCATCCTCAATAAAAACCTCAGCAATCTCAGTAGACAGTTTTATTAAACGATCTTCTTTTACTACAGAACCTTCAATGACCAGACCACTCGACACACCTGCTCGGTCTCTAGGAACGGCAACAACAGTTTTTCCTGCATGAACATACACATCCACACTGTATTCAGGGGCTTCCAATTCTTCCATCATAATACGCCGTGTATCAGGCACTGCTTCGATATAATCGTTTATGTAATAAACCCGATTCTTTTGATTTTGAACAGCTTTCAAGAAATGCTGGCGGTCTGTTAAAATAGCAAAGCCACTTGCGGCATAACCCGAGACATCTTTAACGATGACGTGGCTGTGGTCTTTAAAGTATTTGTTTTTAATCGCTAATAATTCATCGCTTGTATCAAAAGCATAATAAGTAGGGATAACATTTTCCAGCCCAGCTTCTTTTAGCCATTTATAAGCTTGTTCTTTATCCCGAAGCTTAGGGTAATGTTGACTAGTTGGGAGAGAAAACGGAATGGACAGTCTGTTCTTATACTCCTCATAAAGATCGATTTCAGGAGGGTAACAAGAGAAGAGGGCTTGTACATGTTCCTTTTCTATAATATCGTTAAGGGTTTTAAAGTAGTCTTCCACATTATCCTTGAAGCGGGGGACTTGATAAACCGTATCACAAAGTGCATTTCCTGCAGTAACGGCACGGGATTCAGTCCCGATAATATGAATGTCATCTCTTTCTTTTAATCCTTTTAACACGCCGTGTGCGATAGGTGAACCAACGGCGGTAACTAATACGGTCAATTTTTCCATGAAAAAATCTCCTTCTGTACTCCGAGAGGCTATTTATGTACACTATAATCTATGATAACACAGCAATTAAACTATCTTCAAATAATACAATGTCCGCTAAAGGGATATAAGCTATCGTTTTTCAATAGCCAATAAAAAGGGTGGATCATTTTTTTGATTGATAAATCCATAATTCAGCACATTGAAATGCTCTTGTGGTAAGGCAGATGCAAAATCCAAAACGGCGGATTTTTCCTTTTTGCCACCGGGATGGCCGTGGTACACCATAACTAAGAGCATACCCTTCTTCTTTAATACGTTTAAAGAAGCATCTAAAGCCTTGAGTGTGGTTTCGGGAATAGTCACAATAGACTTATCTCCTTTAGGTAGATAGCCTAAATTAAAAACAATAGCTGAAATTGATTCACTATCTGGACAGATTTCTAGTATATGTTCGTGACCATTGTGCTGTAAGTCAACTCTATCATTTAAACCTGCCGCTAATAGTTTTTCACGAGTAATAGCGATAGCTTCTTCTTGAATATCAAAAGCAATAACTCGACCGTCTTTACCAACCAAATTAGCCAGTAATAACGTGTCGTTCCCGTTCCCAGCGGTTGCATCAATGACAGAATCGCCTGCATGAACTGTTTGTTTAAGTAACGCATGTGAAAAAGCAAGAGGGGATTGTAACAAAACAGAGGCTCCTTTCGATGACGATTAACAAAAAGTGAATAACGACTCATTTCATTCATATTTATATTACAAATAAATAACAAAGTTGATTTGAAGAAAATTACCGTTTCTCTTTGGACACAGGACAGGTATAATAAATGAACAAAGACATGCTTAATTTGAAAGGAGCAATTTAATGAAGATGAATAAATATAAGGTGCCCCTTAACAAATCAATTGGACCAACAAAACAATTACGTCCAGTCAGCTTATCTGCCGGTATACTTGTCAGCGTCTTAGCGACAGGTGGATTTTCACAAGCAGTAGATGCACAAGAATGGTCAGTGGATCATGATGAACTGCTTCATTTATATGAACAGTATACTGCTTTAGAAGGTGCAATGGAAGAAGCGAATGCGTCTGTAGAAGAAACAGAAGCTGCAATTGAAACCCTAACTGATGAAGAAAAAGAAGAATTAACCTACATAAAAAATCAGCTTATCAAAATGATTGAAATGGCAGGCGGGCAATCTGTTCTGGATCAATTACATAACCAAACCTTATCCTACGAACAGTTAGACGCTATTTTTACCGGACTGCTTGAAAGTCAACTGCAATCAGCTGACCAAGTGGTTGAACTTGATGAGACAGAAGAAATCGAGGAATTAGAAGAAATCAGTGATGAGGTTGATTACGAGTTAGAAACGGACCTTGATGAAACGACTGAAATAGAAACGGTTAGTTTAGCACTTGACAGTTCTGATGAATCTGTGGAAGTAGAAGAGCCGATTACTGAAGAAAATTTTGAAGAACCAGAAGAACCAGAAGAACCAGAAGAACCAGAAGAACCAATAGAAACGATTGAAGAAGAGGTTGTAGAAGAACCAGAAGAAGAACCGGTTGAAGAAGCGCCGAAATTAGAAACACCTAAAGCCCAAGCACCAAAACAAACTGAAAAACCTGCTGAAAAAGCAATCGTTCACGTGGTTAAATCGGGTGATACTCTAAATAAAATTGCCCAACAATACGGAACGACAGTGAACACTATTGCATCATTAAACAACTTAACCAATGTGAACCGTATCTCAGTTGGACAAACCTTAGCTATCAATGAAGCAGGAAAAACCCAAGCTCCAAAACCAACACAAAGCATACCTGGAAACTTGGAACAAGCTAAAACACCACAAGCTTTTATTAATCAAATCGCAGGCTTTGCTCAACAAGTGGCTCAGGAACACGGTCTATATGCGTCTGTTATGATTGCTCAAGCCAGCTTAGAGTCGGGCTATGGTAGAAGCCGTTTATCTACTGCACCAAATCACAATTTATTCGGTATCAAAGGATCATACCAAGGACAGTCTGTTGCCATGCAGACGCGTGAATACTATTCAAATACAGGTTGGATTACGATTACTGACCACTTTAAAAAGTACCCAAGTTATGAAGCGTCCCTGCGTGACAATGCAAGACTGTTAAGAAGAGGAACAAGTTGGAACCCACAGTTCTATTCAGGAACATGGGTAGAGAATACGACATCATACCGTGATGCAACGGCATGGTTAGAAGGCAGATACGCTACTGACCCGACTTATGCCAGTAAGCTGAATAACTTGATTCAACTGTACAATTTAACTCAATATGACGTACCAGTAAATGGCGTAACTAAACCGAATCCTGCACCAACGCCGGCTCCAGTTCCGCAAACACCTGTTACTCCGCCTACCAATAACGGTGGTCAGACGACGAGTTACCTCGTCGTTAGAGGGGATACATTAAGTGAAATTGCTTTAGAGCATAAAACAACGGTACATGCGTTGAAAGCTGCCAACAACCTGAAAACGGACTTGATCTTTGTTGGTCAGCGATTAATCGTACCAGCTGCACAAAGTCAACCGCAACCTGTTCAGCCGACACCAAGTCAACCCGTCACACCTGCACCATCTAAACCGGAAGAGTCCGTTAAACCGGAAACGTCAACTCCCGTAGAAACAGTGACACCTGACCGTCCTCTTGAAAACGGGGTCAGTTATACTGTTTCAAGAGGAGACACATTGTCTCATATAGCCGTACGATTCAAAACGACTATAGGAGCCATAAGAGAGGCCAATCAACTAACTGGCGATGTCATTTACGTTAACCAAATCTTAGTGATTCCAGGAGCTTCAACTCCTGAAAAACCTGTTGAAACAGTTAAACCAGACGTTAATGATAATCAATCAGCAAGTGGCCAGACTCATGTCGTAAAAGCCGGAGACACATTATCTGCTTTAGCAAGAAACTATAAAACAACAGTAAACACATTGAAGACATTGAATAAGTTGTCTTCTGACACCATTTATGTGGGTCAAAGACTGACGTTACCTCAACCCTTGGAAGAACAAACAAAGCCAGCTCCTGAAAAGGCACCTGTAACGACACCTGACAGCCAACAAGGACAAGGCAGTTACACGGTCAAAGCAGGCGATACCTTAATCCGTATTGCCCTCTTGAACAAAACGACAGTGGCGAGATTAAAAGAGATGAATGGACTTCAGTCTGACTTAATTAGAGTCGGTCAAGTCTTGTCCATTGCGTCTCCAACACAGCCGACTACGCCTACACCACCTGTTAAAGAAACAGCTCCAGTAAGAGGTAGTTATGTTGTCGTTCGTGGCGACAGCTTATCAAAAATTGCTCGTGAATTTAACACAACAGTAGCTAAATTAAGACAAGACAATAACTTAACAAGTGATGTCATTTATATTGGTCAAAGCTTGCTCGTTTCTAATGTCACCCAACAGCCTGTCTCTCCAGCGAAACCTGAAGTAGGCAAGCCGGTCACACCAGCACAACCAACAGGAATACACGTTGTTGTAGCTGGCGATACATTAAGTCAACTAGCTAAAACTTATCAGACGACTGTTGCAAACTTGCGTGAACTGAATAAGTTGGACAATGCTGACCGCATTTTTGTAGGGCAACAACTGCAGGTAACAACTAATCAACAATCTGCACCTGTACCAGCTAAGCCAGAAGTAAAACCAGTGAGTCAGACTTTATCTCACAAAGTAAAAGCGGGAGATACCTTATCTCATATTGCTCGTGAGTATAATGTGACAATTAATCAACTAAAAGAATGGAATAAGTTGACGAGTGACATCATTTTCGTGAACCAAGAGCTTCAAATTCTGTCTCCAACAACGGGATCGACCACGCCACCGTCCTCTACAAACGAAAAAGTAGCTGAAGTGAAAACCAGTACGTATAGAGTTAAAAGCGGCGATACCTTATCACATATTGCCAGAAGCTTTAAGACGACTGTTCAATCACTCAGAGAATGGAACCATTTGAAAACAGACTTGATTTTTGTTGACCAAGTATTAACCATTAAGAATTAAAGTTTCAGCCAGCCGCCAACTTGGGGCTGGCTTTTATTCATTTCATGGTACAAAGTTTCATGAATAAAGAAACTATAGTCATTTGAAAGCGGATTAGTTATAATAAAGCTACCATCTTCTTTGTTTAACGAACTTATTTTTAATACTATTTTTATAAACAAAGGAGATGAAAAAAGGAAAAAGGAGTGACAAAGGTATGAAGTTTTTACAACGCATTGGTCGTTCCCTTATGTTGCCAGTAGCAGTACTACCTGCAGCTGCGATCTTAATGGGGATTGGATACTGGATTGACCCGAGCGGATGGGGTGGAGAAAGCCAAGTTGCCGCCTTCTTAATTCGTGCAGGTTCCTCACTGATTGACAATATGGGTATATTGTTCGCCATTGGGGTAGCCCTGGGAATGTCCAAGGATAATAATGGATCAGCAGCAATCAGTGGATTGGTCGGTTGGTTAGTGACAACTACCATGCTGGCACCAGATACTGTTGCTATGCTGATGGATATTCCGGTTGAGCAAGTGGATGCAGCTTTTGGGGCGACTAGAACTCAATTTATTGGGATTTTAGTCGGGATTATTGCGGCTCTTGTTTACAATCGCTTTAGCGAAACACGCTTACCTCAAGCTCTTGCCTTCTTTAGTGGGCGTCGACTTCCACCTATTATTGTGGCCGTGGTGTCGCTTATTGTAGCAGGTATATTGATGCTTGTATGGCCTGTTCTATACAATGCTCTCGTTGCTTTTGGTACATTTATGAGTGGACTCGGATCAGTTGGGGCAGGACTATATGGCTTCTTCAACCGATTATTGATTCCAACTGGTTTACATCATGCTTTAAACTCTGTATTCTGGTTTGATGTCATTGGTATCAATGACATTGGTAACTTCTGGGCTGGAACGGGAGAATTAGGTGTCACAGGTATGTACCAAGGTGGTTACTTCCCAGTGATGATGTTCGGACTTCCTGCTGGTGGTTTAGCTATGTACCATATGGCTCATGATGACCAGAAAAAACGTGTGGGATCATTGATGTTGGCTGCAGGTTTTGCCTCATTCTTTACAGGGGTAACTGAACCAATCGAATTTGCTTTCATGTTCGTCGCACCATTACTTTTCTTGATTCATGCTATCTTAACAGGTATTTCGTTATTCATCGCAGCATTCTTTGGATGGACAGCCGGATTTGGCTTCAGTGCTGGATTTGTTGATGGCTTCTTAAGTTTCAACTTACCTCTAGCTAACCAACCGTATATGTTAATTTTACAAGGTTTAGTATTTGCAGTTATTTATTACTTCGCTTTCCGTTGGGCAATCGAGCGATTCAATTTGAAAACGCCTGGACGTGGAGATGAAGTGGACTTGGATGATGGAGCATTTGCAGGAGACACACTAGCTCCAGCAGCTCCAACAGCTAACCAAGGCACTGACGGACGTAAGCAAACAGCTACAGCTTCAGCAGATAATGAATTCCGTAGAAAAGCGGAAATTATTTTGGACGGTATTGGCGGAAAAGAAAACATTGCCAGTTTGAATTACTGTGCAACACGCTTGCGTTTTGAGTTAAATGATATGAATAAAGTAGACGAAAATCGCATCAAACAAGCCAATGTTCCTGGTGTTAGAAAAGCCGGTAAAAATAATTTACAGGTAGTCGTCGGAACAGAAGTTGAGTTTGTAGCAAACGAAATCGAAAAACTGTAATAAATAAAGGATTGCGGGAAGCTGAACTCTTTGGTAGAATAGGTGAGAGATAAAGAAACACCGAACAGGAGCAGTAAGCGACTCATTCCTATTAGAGAGTGTATGGTTGGTGAAAATACACAGAATGTAAGCTGAACTCGCCTGGAAGTGCCTTTGGGGAAATAACGTACTCAAAGTCGTTCTCCGCGTTAAGGAGTTGAGATTGCTTTTCTAACGGATTCGTCCGCATAGAAGCAATAAAATTAGGTGGTACCGCGATATGAACGCCCTATGATTAGCAGATTAATCTGTTGATCATAGGGTTTTTTATTTTTCAAACAATAGAGTTTAAAAAAGGGAGAGAGAATAGATGTCTTTTAATCACTTGGAGATTGAAAAGAAATGGCAGGCGTATTGGGAACAGAACCAATCATTTAAAACGACAGAAGATAAAGAAAAAGGGAATTTTTTCGCACTGGATATGTTTCCTTATCCATCAGGGCAAGGGCTTCACGTTGGACACCCGGAAGGCTACACAGCGACAGATATTGTTTCAAGAATGAAACGGGCACAAGGCTATAACGTTCTTCACCCAATGGGTTGGGATGCCTTTGGCTTGCCGGCTGAACAATATGCACTGGATACAGGGAATGACCCAGCAGAATTTACGGAAAAGAATATTCAGACATTTAAACGTCAAATCAATTCACTTGGCTTCAGCTATGACTGGGAAAGAGAAATCAACACGACTGACCCAGACTACTATAAATGGACGCAATGGATTTTCACTAAACTGTATGAAAAAGGCTTGGCTTACGAAGCGGAAGTTCCGGTTAACTGGTGTCCAGCACTTGGGACCGTTTTGGCTAACGAAGAAGTGATTGATGGGAAATCTGAACGAGGCGGGCATCCAGTTTACCGTAAACCGATGAAGCAGTGGATGCTGAAAATTACAGCTTATGCTGATCGCTTGCTAGACGACTTGGAAGAGGTTGACTGGCCTGAACACATTAAAGACATGCAGCGTAATTGGATTGGTAAATCTGAAGGAGCTGAAATCACGTTCGATATTAAAGATTCCAAAGAACAATTCACTGTCTTTACGACTAGACCGGATACTTTGTTTGGAGCAACTTATGCCGTTCTAGCTCCAGAATCTGAAATCGTTAATCGCATCACCTCTAAAGAACAAGAAGAAGCTGTTCAAGCCTATAAAGAAGCCGTTGATAAAAAATCAGATTTGGAACGTACCGATTTGAACAAAGACAAATCTGGTGTATTCACTGGAGCGTATGCGATTCATCCAATCACTAAAGAAGACATGCCGATTTGGATTGCTGATTATGTGTTGGCTTCTTATGGAACAGGAGCGATTATGGCCGTTCCAGCTCACGATGAGCGTGACTTTGAATTTGCTCAAAAATATGACTTGCCGATTCAGTCAGTGATTGAAGGCACAGATACTGAAAAAGAAGCTTATGTAGGTAATGGCAAACACATTAACTCGGACTTTATGAATGGGTTGGAAAATGAAGAAGCCGCTCAAAAAATGAACGAGTATTTGGAAGAAAAAGGTTTGGGACGCAAGAAAACGACCTACCGATTGAGAGACTGGCTATTTGCCCGTCAACGGTATTGGGGTGAACCTATCCCAGTCATTCATTGGGAAGACGGTACCTCGTCAGTCGTACCAGAAGACCAGTTGCCGGTTATTTTACCCAAAACCGATCACATCAAACCGTCTGGTACAGGGGAATCTCCTTTGGCCAACATCACAGAGTGGGTTAACGTGGTTGATGAAGAAACAGGACGCAAAGGTAAACGCGACACGAATACCATGCCGCAATGGGCAGGCAGTTCGTGGTATTTCTTGAGATTTATCGATCCGAAAAATACAGAGCAATTGGCGGATCCCGAATTGTTGAAAAAATGGCTGCCGGTTGATTTGTATATTGGGGGAGCAGAGCACGCGGTTCTTCATTTGCTTTACGCTCGATTCTGGCACAAATTTCTTTACGACCTGGACCTTGTCCCAACAAAAGAGCCATTCCAGAAACTCTTTAACCAAGGAATGATTTTGGGCGAAAACAACGAAAAAATGTCTAAATCAAAAGGTAACGTAGTGAACCCAGATGACGTGGTTCATCAATATGGTGCAGACACACTTAGACTGTACGAAATGTTCATGGGACCCCTTGAAGCGGCGATCGCTTGGAGTGAAGACGGCTTGGAAGGGTCACGCAAATTCCTTGACCGTGTGTGGCGTCTGTTCATTGATGAGAACGATAAAGTAAGAGACCGAGTCACAACATTTAATGACAAATCACTTGAAGTGGTTTACCATCAAACAGTGAAAAAAGTAACGGAAGACTATGAAGCACTGCAATTCAATACAGCTATTGCTCAACTCATGGTCTTTGTTAATGCAGCCTACAAAGCAAACGGTCTACCAATAGAGTACGTGAAAGGCTTCGTTAAATTGTTAGCACCCGTTGCCCCACATTTGGGAGAAGAACTCTGGACTAAATTGACTAAGTCCACAGAAGGCATCACTTACGAAGAGTGGCCAACTTATGATGAGAGCAAATTGGTCACAGATGAAGTAGAAGTGGTCTTCCAAATTAACGGAAAAATTCGCTCTAAAGCACAAGCGTCTCCATCTATCTCAAAAGATGACTTGGAGCAGCTAGCACTGAACGATGAAAAAATAAACGAACAACTTGAAGGGAAAACAATACGTAAAGTGATTGTCGTTCCTGGTAAGTTAGTCAATATTGTTGCGAATTAAATACTAGAGTAGGGAAGGCTTGTCCTTCCCTCTTTACATATCAACTGAAGTGAGGATAGAAAGATGCAAAATGGCAAAAAAGTCAATGAATTAACGAAGCAAGATTTAAGGCGATTCGGCCAACTCGTCTGGTCTACCAACATATCAAAAGGTCTCATAGCCATTGGTCTGGCTGGAAGCTTATTGACAACGGGGACACAATTATTGATTCCTTTAGCCACTCAACAATTCATCGATGGGATTGAATTTGATGCCTTTACACCGTGGATGATTGGAGCTATTATCGGAATCTTTATCTTGCAAGTCCTACTAAATGGTTTTTCCAATTATGTTTTGCATAAAATTGGCCAAGGAGTCGTGTCCGGCTTGCGTGAATTCTTGTGGAATAAAGTGATCAAGTTACCCGTAGACTTTTTTGACCGTTATGCATCAGGAGAAATCGTCAGTCGAGTGACCAATGATACAAGCATCGTTCAAAACTTAATCTCCTCTTTTTTTCCGCAATTTATTAATGGGATTTTATCGCTAACCGGCATATTTATCATTCTCATTTTTATGGACTGGCAAATGACTCTGGTGATGTTGACAGCAGTTCCCTTAAGCTTGGCACTAACGCGTCCATTAGGCAGGCGAATTGCTAAAGTATCCCGGGAAATGCAGGATGAAACAGCGACCTTTTCAGGGAAAATCCAGCAGACAATCGCTGAAATTCGATTAATGAAATCATCAATCGCAGAAGACTATGAAAAAGAAAAAGGAACAAAAGACATTTACAGCCTTTACCAAATCGGACTAAAAGAAGGCAAATATATGGCCATTATCGGTCCCATGATTTATACCTTGATGATGGGCGTGATGGTTTTTTTCATTGGATACGGCGGTGTCCGAGTTGCACAGGGAAACATGTCAACCGGTCAATTAGTCGCCTTTTTACTGTATCTCTTTCAAGTGATTTTCCCCATAACCACCTTTATGAACTTCTTCATGCAAATGCAAAAAGCGGCAGGCGCAACCGAACGCATCACCATGATTTTAGACGAACAAGAAGAAGCAAAAATGGGGGGCATCGACTTATCGATTGAGAACCTCCCCATCATCTTTGACAACGTCACTTTTTCATATGAAGCCGAAAAAGCAGTCATCAAGCACGTCTCTTTCCAAGCCAATCCCGGAGAAAAAATAGCGTTCGCAGGGCCAAGTGGTGGAGGCAAGTCGACACTCTTTGCTTTACTGGAGCGGTTTTATAGACCAGACAGTGGAGAGATTAGAGTAGGCGGCACGCCAGCTGAAGAGATAAATTTGACGAGTTGGAGAAGTCAAATCGGTTATGTGTCACAAGAAAATGCCATGATGTCGGGATCGATTAGAGAAAACCTTTGCTATGGCTTACCACATCCAGAAACCTTAACAGATGACTATTTGTGGAAGGTGCTGGACATGGCGTTTGCGGCAGAATTTATCAAAAATCTGCCCAATCAATTAGAAGAAGAAATCGGTGAACGAGGAAGTAAACTATCAGGCGGACAACGCCAGCGGATTAATATTGCAAGAGCCTTTTTAAGAAATCCAAAAGTCTTAATGATGGATGAAGCGACTGCCAGTTTGGATAGTCAATCAGAGAAAATGGTCTCTCAGGCTCTGAACAAATTAATGGCCGGTCGAACCACCTTTGTCATCGCTCACCGGTTAAGTACGATAGTGGATGCAGATAAGATTTTATTTATTGAGAACGGTCAATTGACGGGGATAGGTACCCACGAGGAATTAGTGCACACTCATCCTTTGTATAAACTATTTGCTAGTCAACAATTATCAGAGGAATAAGAAATGTAATTAACGAACGAATAATGAATCTTTTCCGCAAAGGATTGAACCTCATCGAATAAAGAAGTAAAATAGAGTTTAGCGTAAGAAAGGAGCAGCATTGCTCCTTTTTTGCCTTGCAATAAAGAGGGATACAAAGCGCCTCTTAATATAAACTTTAATATAATAGTGTACTGTAATCGCGTGTGTCCTTAACGTTTTAAGGGCACTGAACTCTCTTTGTTAGTTAGAATAACGAGAAGAGAAATGGTGAAAGAAGGTTTCTTTTGAATGGAAAATGAAATGGTAACGAGTACAGTTGATAAAAAGTTAAAAGACGATAACACCATGGTAAGTGGTGCCGCTTGGATGACAGCTGGAAGCATGATATCTCGAGTACTGGGTGCTCTTTATATCATCCCTTGGTTCGCTTGGATGGGTGGGCAAGGCCCTGGAGATGCAGCCAATGCCTTGTATCAAATGGGTTACACGCCTTATGCCTTCTTTTTAGCGTTGGCTACAGCAGGCGTACCATCAGCTATTTCTAAAAAGGTGAGTTATTATAATGCGTTGGGCGAATACGAAATATCCAAAGGCATTTATAAGCAAGGGATGAAGATTATGGGGATTACAGGCCTCGTCTCAGCTGTGGCCATGTTCTTTATTGCACCCCTATTAGCAGAAACGAGCCCGTCAGCAAGTTCAGCTGATGCAGTGATTGTCATGAGATCCCTTATTCCAGCTTTACTGATTATCCCGACTTTAAGTGTTACACGTGGATTCTTACAGGGGCATAACACAATGGCGCCTTCAGCGATTTCTCAAATTATCGAACAGATTGCCCGAATTATTTTTCTATTAACATCTGTCTTTATTATTCGTCAAGTAAACGGTGGAGAAGTCGTCACGGCAGTTGCATTCTCGACCTTTGCAGCTTTTGTCGGAGCCATTTTCGCACTGCTTTATCTTGGATATAAAATGAAGACAATGACAACTGCACTGAATTTAAGCGCAGAAGACAGTAAAGGCGATTTGTCCGTTTCACCCAACCAATTAATCATTGAAATTGTCAAAACATCGATTCCATTTATCATTATTTCAACAGGCATTATTATTTTCCAAATGATTGACCAATTAACTTATTCACCAATCATGAATGCCTTCTCTGGTATGACGGAGGAAATGATAGAACGAACCTATGGTATCACTCAAGGAAATGCCCACAAATTGATTATGGTATTAACGTCATTCGGAACGGCTTTAGCCGTAGCTTCAGTTCCTTTAATAAGTAAATTGATGGCAAATAAAAATATTAAAGAAGTGAGAAGGCAATTTTCTCGCGGCGTTCAGCTGCTTTTGTTTGCCATGTTCCCAGCTGCTATCGGGATGATAATCGTTGCCGAACCTCTTTATACCGTTTTCTATGGTAATAATCCATTAGGGACGAGCATCACACAAGTCTCTGCTATATTGAGTATTTTTGTAGCGATGTATGCCGTTTTAGGGAATATGCTTCAAGCTGCTAATTTAACAAGACCGGCTATTAAAGCGTTAATCGTCGGCTTTGCTACTAAATTAATCAGTCAATTGATATTCGTAGCCTGGCTTGGACCTTATGGAATGATTTTGTCAGGCATAACGGCTTTTGGGGTCATTTGCTTTATGATGATGCGCATAATGTATAATGAAATTCACTTTTCAGCAACCCGATTGTTCAGACGCTCCTTATTGATTCTTGTTTTATCATTAGTCATGGGACTGGCGACATTCTTGGCTGATTTAGGCTTAAGACAATTCCTAAATTATGAAGATAAATCGCAGGCACTAATTGGGATGGGCGTTGCTGCTGCCTTTGGAGTAGCTGTTTATGGCTACTTAGTATTGAAAACAAAATTAGCCGATAAACTGATTGGAGTACAAGCTTCAAAAGTGAGACGTAAGTTAAGAATAAAATAAGTAAAGAGAGAGGAGTCACCATGAGAATTGATAAACTGCTCGCTCATAGTGGGTTAGGCACGAGAAAAGAAGTGAAAAAGTTGCTTAAAACGAAAATCGTTGAAGTGAATGATGCTATCGTAACCGATCCTAAAACACACGTTGATCCGGATACGGACAAGGTAACAGTTGGTGGAGAGCCGATTGATTACCAAGAATTTGTCTACTTCATGATGCACAAACCTCAAGGGGTCATCAGTGCAACAGAAGACGAGATGCACGATACAGTTTTGGATTTACTCGAACCGAATGACAGTATGCAAGAACCGCATCCGGTAGGCCGCTTGGACATCGATACGGAAGGTCTGTTGATACTGACAAATGATGGTCGCTTAACTCACAGACTATTATCACCCAAGCGTCACGTTGACAAAGTTTATTACGTAGAAGTTGAAGGTCTATTAACTGAAGGAGACATCGACGTATTTAAACAAGGAGTCGTCCTAGACGATGACTACGAAACCATGCCAGCAGAACTCACTATTTTAGAAACAGACCAAGATAGTCATCGTTCAATAGCTGAGTTGACCATTCGAGAAGGCAAGTTCCATCAAGTCAAACGCATGATGGCAGCCGTTGGGAAACGAGTCGTCTATTTAAAACGTGTGTCTATGGGACCGATTGAATTGGACAGCAGTCTCGAGCTAGGAAGCTATAGAGAACTGACCAATGACGAAATCAACCTATTAAAAGAAGTATAATGGCAAACAGCCTGCGCTTAGAGACTATTCTCTAAACGGCAGGCTGTTTTTTGTATGGAGTCTAGTTTTGATACAAGATACTAGAGAAATCTTTAATGAAGGTGTACCCAAACTCATAATGAGACAACTTCCTAGAGAAAATCTGGATGAACTTGTATCCAAACCCCGATTGAGACAACTTCCTGAAGAAATTCCAAATGAAGGTGTACCCAAACTCATAATGAGACAACTTGCTGAAGGAAAACCGAATGAAGTTGTATCCAAATCCATATTGAGACAACTTCCTGAAGAAATTCCAAATGAAGGTGTATCCAAACTCATATTGAGACAACTTGCTGAAGAAAAACCAAATGAAGTTGTCACTAAACGATTCCCCAGTCGAAAACCGAGCAAAACCAAAAGCTGAAATAAGGAAAACTCCCGTTTCCACAGAAACGGGAGTTGCCAGATAGTAGTTGTTTGAGAATATAGGTCGTTAGCCCATGATAAACGTCTTGATAATTAAAACCAAAAAGCCAGACAAGATATAGACTCCCGCAAGAGTCATGACCCAAATACTTGTGCGTTTGTCACTTTGGTATTGTTGCTCAGTATAATGCCCATCGGAACTCGGTCCACCGGCCCATAAAGTGAAGACGAAGAAACCCGCCATTCCTAAGAAAAATAGAAGCTGCAAATCCATCCATAATAATAAGAAACCGAGTAAAAATACCCATATGCTACTTGTGATTAATTTTTTCTTCATTAATTCTCATCATCCTTATTCAAAAATCATTCTTCATTGTACCTTGAATGAGCTAGTCTGACAAGCTCAATCAATTAATTGAAAAAGACATTCAAAGAATGACAGCATCGACTTAAACCCATTTTACAGGATTGCCTTTAATAAGCTCTTTCATCGTTTTTGGGATGGCTTCTATAATGTGAGAAGGCAAAGTGACGTATTGAATCTCAGCTAGGCGGTCCCCTATATAACTGTGAAGAAAAACAGCCAATAAGATAGCGTGTTTCTTATTCGGTAGTTGTCCAAGAAGACCTGCAATCATTCCAGCTAAGGTATCACCCATACCACCAGTAGCCATCGACGGGTTCCCCGCAGTATTCTGCCAAACCTCACCTTCGCTGTAGACCTCTGTCCGATCCTTTTTCAGAACGATAGTTGCACCTAAACGCTCGGCGTGATTCTGATTACCCTCTTGATTTTCTTCATCAGGTTCCAGGCCAGTTAGTGTCCGCCATTCCCCTAAGTGTGGAGTGAAAACGGTTGTTGTTTTTGCTTTCGGCAAATCATGAGTCACATGAAGATAAATCGCATCCCCATCGACTACAAGAAGCTGATCTTCCTTTATAATAGAATAAATGATTTCTAAAATGGCAAGAGAGTCTTCGTCTCGACCTAATCCTGGGCCAACAACGACTACATCCATTGTCGCCACCAACTCTTTTAAACTGTCGTGATCAGTCATCGGTAAAAACATGGCTTCAGGCAAATGGGAATGCAAAGCCGTTTGATTAGTCGGATGAGTGGCGACAGTCACAAGCCCAGCCCCACTGTGAACAGCGGCTGAAGCAGATAAAATAATCGCTCCACCCATCCGGGCATTTCCACCTACCAATAAGACTCTGCCAAAATCACCTTTGTAACTCTTGTCTTCTCTTTTAGGAATCAACGACTGCACGAAATCTTTTGTAATTAGTTTCATGATATGACCTCCTCTTTCTAATAGTTTAATCCTTGCCGATAAAAGAGTCACGTAAAACAAATATCAGTGCATCTTTTTGTAAATATTGGTCTTTAAAGAAATTAGTGCTAAAATAGAAAAAGAGAGTTAATAGAATACGATGTGAGTTTAAGGAGGACGAAAGAATGACAGTTGAAAACATCAATTGGAAAGAAGAAGCTCAGAAACGCAAAGATGAGTTTTTGGAAGACTTATTTACTCTATTGCGTATTGATAGTGTGCGTGATGACGAAAAAGCAACAGACGAGGCACCAGTAGGACCAGGACCGAAAGAGGCGCTTGAGGCGTTTCTTGAAATCGGTGAGCGTGACGGCTTCACAACGAAAAACGTCGACAACTATGCCGGACACATTGAATACGGTGAAGGCAGCGAGTTAATGGGTGTACTGGCTCACGTAGACGTTGTCCCTACAGGAACAGGCTGGGAAACTGATCCCTTTGATCCGGTTATTAAAGACGGGCGTTTATATGCACGTGGATCAAGTGATGACAAAGGACCAGGAATGGCAGCTTACTATGCACTAAAAATCATCAAAGAGCTAGACTTGCCAGTAAATAAAAAAATCCGCTTCATTTTAGGAACAGATGAGGAAAGTGAGTGGAAAGGAATCGCTCACTATTTCAAACACGAACCTGAACCAGATTTCGGTTTTTCACCAGATGCTAACTTCCCAATTATTAACGGGGAAAAAGGGAATACAACTGTTTATATCGAATTTGGCGGCGAAGTGGATGGCGCCACTCATGAATTGGTTCAGTTCGAATCGGGCTTGCGTCCAAACATGGTTCCTCAAGATGCTGTGGCAGTAGTGAAAAGCGCACAGCCTGAAGAATTGGAAAACGCCTTTGACAACTACCTGGACGGCCTGCCGGTTAAAGGGGATTTATCAGTTGACGGCGATCAAGTGACTATTCAAGTGACTGGCCAAGCGGCTCACGGAAGTAAACCTGCAAGTGGTGTGAACGCAGCGACTTATTTGGCTAACTTCTTAACAGATTTCGCCTTTGCAAAAGATGCGAATGCCTTTTTAGAATTGACTTCACTGTATCTACACGATGATCCTGAAGGTAAAAAATTGGGTATCGATAGTGTAGATGAAGTCATGGGGGAGTTAACATCAAATCCTGGCGTATTCTCTTTCAAAGCCAATGAAGGCGGAAAAATCACGGTTAATATGCGCTACCCACAAGGCACAACGGCTGACGCAATCTTCGCTCAATTTGAAAAACGATTGAGTAATTATGACGTGACGTTATCTAAAGATGCTGGAAAAGAGCCGCATTATGTCCCTGCAAATGATCCACTCGTGTCTACTTTACTAGATGTCTATAATAGACAAACTGGATTAGAAGCACACGAAATGGTTATCGGTGGAGGAACGTACGGCCGATTGATGGAACGAGGTGTCGCTTACGGCGCAATGTTCCCAAATAGTATCGATACCATGCACCAAGCCAATGAATTCATGGCTGTGGATGACTTGATGAATGCAATGGCCATCTATGCGGAAGCCATTTATGAATTAGTGAAAGATTAATAAAACACGACTCCTTTTCGGGTGAGACAATCTCCTGGGAAGGAGTTTTTTTATAAGCAAAATCGCATAGATTCGTAACTATTATCTATACGTGCAAAAAGATATGGTATACTATAAGCAAAATCTGAAAAAGGAGACCAGTCATGAAACGATTAATTTCCGAATCGATTAAATCCCTACGTACATATTTTAAAGAATACCGGCTTCAGACAAACATCATCATGGGTTTACTATTAGTATTAGTAACCATTGTAACGATTGGTATCGGCCGATCACAGCAAAAAGTAGATTTACGAACGCTTCAATACGAACGGACAGAATCTGTAGAAGCGACTAGTGAGGATTCTGACGAAGAGACAGAAAGAGAAGAAACGCCTGAACATAAAGAGGTATTGGATGAACCAGTTGAAGAGATTGAAGAAGAAATAGATGAAGATTTAGAAGAAGAGATCGAAGAAGAAATCGAAGAAGAAACTGAGCTAATTGAGGAACGAGAAGACGATGTAGAAGAAGTGGAAGAAACTGTTGAAGAACCGGAAGTAACAGAAGTGGTTCAGCCGGTCACATCACCGTCTACAGAAGAAAGTAAGGCAACGCCACCGGTTACCCAAAATCAAACACCGGCGAAGACACCAACACCACCAGCTCAAAACCAAACACCGTCTACCAGACCAACACGTCCGGCACAACAACAAACCGATCAGCAAAAAGCAGCAGAACAAGCTAAAAAAGAAGAAGCAGATCGCAAAGCCCGTGAAGAAAAAGCTAAAGAAGATGAAGAGAAAGCGAAAGCCGCTGAAAAAGCTGAAGCCGATCGATTGGCCGATGAGAAAGCAGAAGCCGACCGGATTGCCAAAGAAAAAGCTGAAGCCGAAGCCGAAGCAGCTCGATTAGCTAAAGAAAAAGCTGAAGCCGAAGCAGCTCGATTAGCCAAAGAAAAAGCTGAAGAAGAAGCTCGTAAACCAGTGACTCCTCCTGAAGAACCACCAGCTGATTAAGATTCAGACATTGGTAGCGAAGACAATTAAATCAGTTTAAAAAAGGACCTCCATCTCGAATCGATGGGGGTCCTTTTAAATTCAATCCAATTATTGATTCACATTCGAATGGTCAACAGTAAGGGTGTCACCTTCTTCTAAAAGAATATGACCCGATTCGTATGAGCCACCATCAACGGTTAAGGCAATCTCTTGAACACCGTAGTAGCCACCAATCGTATTGGCAATACTTTGAAGCAAGAGGCCTTCAGTGCCTGAACCAGCATTCATTTCATTAACCAGTTCCGAAGAAAAATCAACATGAACGATGCCGTCATGACCGAGATACATGTAATTAATCTCAACCCCTTCAGTCAACAGATAAAGTCCTTCAGTTTCTGGACTCTCTCCACGCATCAATGAGGCCAAAGTTAAGCGTGCAGGATCGTTAGTCATCAAAGACATCGTGACCGGTACGGCATTGATTCCGAGTGCTTGATCATCCACACCATAAACGGTTAAAGGAATTTCTTCGGCCTTGTTTCCCTCAAAAGCAGTTAATCGCGAGGTCACTTTAGTTTCTTCGTCGTCGCCTTGAACCATTTCCCGTTGAATTAAACCAATGCCTTCACCATAGTAAGAGACTTCTATACCATCTTCAAAAATGGTTGTGACACCAATCGCTTCAACAGTCCCCATAGGCGTGTCCATCTCAATGCCTACCTCAGTAATTTCGGAAGTCGTTCCATTGGGGCTTTCCCAAGAATGACCAACCTCTATAGGCGCTTGTAAAATAATATTAAATCCACTGTGTTCACTTTCCAAGCCAGTATCAACAAAATCTTCTCGGAAATACGTTTCTGGTCGGATAAACACTTCTTCGATCTGATTCTCTGTATACTCATAAATGATAGCCACGTCAGTCCCACCCGTGGATTCAAGCATCTGTAAAGTGTCATCGTGGGCAAACTGTGGATAACGAGTAAAGGAACTGTATTCCATCTCATCGCCCTCATATTCTAAGAGGGTATTTTCTAAGCGAGGGAACCAGGTTTCAATGTCTTGAGAAACTTGGTTCGTTTCTCCATTTGAGTCTTCGTCACTATCATTGGTATCATCATCATTTGTTCCATCATCTGTGACGTTTTCATCGACATCTGGGGCAACAACTTCCTCCTCATCAAGAGGTTCATCAATTGTATTGTCGGTTCCACAAGCACTCAGAACCATTCCGGCAATGAATAAAACAGACGCCTTTTTCCAACTGTTCTTCATCATCACACTCACTCCTTTCAATTATGATGATGGATCGATGACACCTAAAAACGGTGAATCACTGCCATCGTCCTCAAAGTTCAAATCCAATGCTTTTTCATAAATAGCTCGTGACACCTCAAGGGTTTGGGTCCCGCGTTCACCTATGGCTGTGTTGCCGCGAGCTTCAAGTTGGTCAATTAGCCCATCAATATCTTCAGCCTTTACGCCAACTTCTGACAAGGTCACCGGCATGTCGATTGATTTCAAATAAGCGACGGTTTGTCTAATGGCACCTTCCACTTTTTCTTCTTCAGAGCCTTCTGTTATGTGCCAGACGTTTTCAGCATATTGAACGAGTTTATCCCATTTTTCTTCGTGTCGCACAATCATCACTGCCGGTAATAAAGCAGATAAACTTCTTGCGTGATCCGTGTTATTTAAAACGGTTAGCTCGTGACCCAAGGCATGAATTGACCAGTCACCAGGCACGCCAGGAGAGAGAATACGGTTCAACGCAAGGGTTGCAGTCCACATGAAATTCGCTCGTAAGTTGTAATCATGCTTGTCTTCATTTGCCACGTCAGGTCCGATAGTAATTAACACTCGCAACAGCCCTTCAGCGAATTCGTCTTGTACCATCCCACCAACAGGGTAAGTTAGATACTGCTCCAAAATATGCATAAAGGCATCGGTTAAGCCGTTTGCCAATTGACGTCTAGGTAAGGTATAGGTCAATTCCGGCTCTAAAATAGAGAACTGTGGAAAGACCAATGGGTGACTAAAGCTGACTTTAGCTTTCTTTTCTTTAAAGGAGATAACCGATGTGCTGTTCATTTCGGAAGCTGTTGCTGGAAGAGTCAATACCGTTCCAAAAGGCAAAGCGGACTGGATAGGCAAGCCTTTTCCGACACCTTTTCCAAAAATATCAATCGGATCACCGTCAAATTTAGCTGAAGCAGCAATATATTTCACCGCATCAATCACTGAGCCACCACCGACTGCCAACAAGAAATCATACTGACCGTCTTTAATTGCCTCAACGGCTTTCATACACGTTTCAAAAGTGGGATTGGCTTCAATACCGCTAAACTCACCGACAACCTCATTTTTCAAAGCACCTTTAACACGGTCCAACGTCCCAAAACGCTTAACACTGCCTCCTCCATAAAGAATCAATACCTTTTTATCTTCAGGAATCAAAGTGGGAAGGTGTTCAATTTGTTGTTTGCCGAATAAAACCTTAACTGGATTATAAAATGTAAAGTTCGAGATTTCTTTAGTCATTATCTCATGTCCTCCATTTGTTATGATAGCTTAATTATACCATAGGAAAAGCGTGGACCCAAAAGACTGTTGGGATTAACTTTTTAGAGCTGGCGATTCGAATAAGGTTTCAGAAGGGATTGAATCGTGATAGAATGAGAGTAAAGAATAACGAGTAACTTTATTCGCAAAGTGGAGGGATGGCATTGTCGAAAGAAGATAAACAGTTAAAGCGGACACCCTTATACGATTACTACCAAAGAAATGGCATAAAAGTAACAGATTTTGGCTCGTGGGCTTTACCGATTCAGTACACAAGCATTAAAGAGGAGCACAAAGCTGTTAGAGAACAAGTTGGTCTGTTTGACGTGTCTCATATGGGAGAAATCGAAGTGAGCGGTGAGAAGGCAACGCCTTGGTTAAATCGTCTGATCACGAATGATTTAACGACTATAGAGAACAACCAAGCCTTATATACGATGGTAACCAATGAACACGGTGGGATAATGGATGACATTATTATTTTTAAATACAACGACGAACGCTATTTACTCACACCAAATGCCTCTAACACGGGTAAAATTTATACATGGTTAATTAAATACCAATGCGATGCTGTGACCATAACAGATGTGTCACTTGAGACTGGTTTAATTGCGGTTCAAGGTCCATATGCTAAAGAGGTTGTCGCACAGGTATTTGGGGAAGCGGTTAAAGACATTAAACCCTATCATTTCACCACTGAAACAGAAAGCGAGACATTCGATAAGGCTTTAATTTCTAGAACAGGCTATACAGGGGAAGACGGTTACGAATGCTACGTTAAATGGGACCAGACGGAAGAGTTATGGAAAACCTTTTTAGACGTTGGCGAAGCCTATGGCATTAAAGAGTGCGGTTTAGGATCTAGAGATACATTAAGATTAGAAGCAGGCATGCCTTTGTATGGACAAGATTTATCCGAAAACGTTACGCCTTTAGAAGCGGGACTGCGCTTTGCAGTTAAGTGGGATAAACCAGAACCCTTTATTGGACAAGAAGCTTTAGAAAGACAAAAAGAATCGGGAACGACTTATTTATCCAGAGGCTTTGAGTTACTAGACAAAGGCATAGCCAGACCCGGCTACCCTGTATTAAACGCAGACGGAGAAGAAATCGGCGAAGTCACATCAGGCACCCAATCGCCCACATTTGGAAAAAGCATTGGCTTTATGCGTATCTTTAAAGACGCGGGTAAGTTAGGAGAGATTGTTTACGTGCAAGTAAGGAAAAAACAGATCCCAGCAAAACTAACGAAGAAAAATGTATTAGGCCAAAAATAGGAGGACACTATAATGACAGACAAAAAAGATTTACTGTTTTCAAAAGACCACGAATGGGTTGAACGGTTAAGTGATAACTCAGTGCGCGTAGGCATTTCAGATTACGCAGTAGAGCAATTAGGTGACATCGTTTTTGTCGAATTACCAGAAGTAGACGCCACAGTTGAAGCGGGCTCAGAATTCGCGACCGTTGAATCAGTTAAATCAACGTCAGAAATCTATACGCCGGTTAGTGGGACAGTCTCAAACATTAACGAGAGCTTAGAAGATGAACCAGAAAAATTAAACGAATCACCTTATGAAGAAGGTTGGCTCGTTGACATAACCGTAAGCGAAGAGTTAGATTTATCAGACTTAATGGATGCAAAAGCATACCAAGAGTATACCGATAGCCTTTAAACAAGAGAAAGAGGAGAGTGAACACGCCTCTCTTCTTTCCCTTTTTTTGCAAATGTAACCTTTATCAAAGGAGTGACCACATTGACCGAACAACACCGCTATTTACCAACAACCGAGCAAGACAGAAAAGAGATGCTGGAAACCATCGGCGTCTCATCTATCAAAGATTTGTTTTCCGATATACCTGAATCCACTCGTGCAACGAAAAACAAAGCCATTGAGCTGGAAGAGGCATTAAGTGAACAAGCCTTGACTACTTATATGAAACAATTAGCTGGAAAAAACACAACCACAGACACCCATGCTTATTTCCTAGGCGCAGGCGTTTACGACCATTACGTCCCAAGTATTGTGAACCACGTCTTGTTGCGTTCTGAATTTATGACTGCTTATACACCTTACCAACCTGAAGCAAGCCAAGGCGAACTGCAGGCTTTATTTGAATTCCAATCGATGATGTGTGAATTAACCGGGATGGACGTCGCCAACTCCAGTTTATACGATGGCTTCACGTCTCTTGGAGAAGCGTGTAACTTAGCGACTTCTGTCACGAAAAAACAACAGGTTCTCTATTCCAAAGGTATGCACCCACAGGCGAAAGAAGTCTTGAAAACCTATGCATATGGCATGGAATACCAAGTCAGTGAAGCGCCACTGGAGAATCAAGTCACTGATTTAAATTGGTTAAAAGAAAACATAAACGAAGAGACGGCCGCTGTGATCATTCAATACCCGAACTTTTTTGGAAATGTTGAAGATTTAAGAGCAGTTAAAGACTTACTGGCTGATTCAAAAGCCTTACTCATCGTTATGGCTAACCCATTAGCTTTAGCTTTACTCGAATCACCTGGCAAATTAGGCGCAGACATTGTCGTTGGCGACACGCAACCGATCGGTTTACCGATGAGTTACGGTGGCCCTCACTGTGGCTATTTTGCTGTAAGGAAACAATACATGAGAAAAGTACCGAGTCGAATCGTTGGTCAAACAGTGGATTCAGACGGGAAACGTGGCTTTGTGATGACCTTGCAAACACGTGAACAGCATATTCGCCGTGAAAAAGCGACATCAAATATGAGTTCCAACCAAGCCCTCACAGCTCTAGGGACGTCTGTCTTTTTAGCAGCGGTTGGAAAACAAGGTCTTCAAGACATGGCCCAACAAAGTGTCAACCATGCACATTACGTTAAACACAAGCTTGCTGAAAAAGGCGTAACCGTCTTATCAAATGATTCAGTCTTTCATGAATTCGTCGTGCAACTATCTAAGCCTGTGAGCGAGGTTAATGATCGCTTACTTGAAAAAGGCTTCGTAGGTGGTTATGACGTATCAAAAGAGTGGGGCGCAGATAACGCGACGCTCATATGTGTAACTGAAAAACGTACCATAGAAGAAATGAACAGCTTTGTTGAAGCCTTGGCAGAGGAGGAAAACCGATGACCGTCACATATGACCACTTACTATTTGAAATCTCCAAAAAAGGGCGGCGCGCATACAGTCTGCCAGAATCATCTGTCGAAAAAACGGAATTAGCTTCTGTTTTGCCGTCTCATTTATTGAGAGAAGAACCAGCTGAATTGCCGGAATTATCTGAGTTACAAGTGATGCGTCACTATACTGGATTATCAAACAAAAACTTCGGTATTGAAACGGGCTTTTACCCGTTGGGATCGTGTACGATGAAATACAATCCGAAAATAAACGAAGACATTGCCCGCTACAGCGGCTTCGCAAACATTCACCCGTTGCAACCAGAAAAAAGTGCTCAAGGTGCTTTGCAGTTAATGCACCAGCTTGAAAACAGCTTAAAAGAAGTAACGGGAATGGATGCCATCTCCTTACAACCGGCTGCAGGTGCTCAGGGAGAATGGGCAGGCTTATTAATATTCAAGGCGTATCACGAAGCCAACGGTGAAGGTGACCAACGCCGTAAGATTTTAGTGCCCGATTCTGCACACGGAACTAACCCAGCGAGTGCAGTTGTTGCAGGATACGATGTGGTCGAAATCAAATCGAATGAAGACGGACGTGTCGGCGTTGATGCATTAAAAGCAGCCGTTGGACCAGATACAGCAGGCTTAATGCTGACCAACCCGAACACGCTTGGCTTATTTGAAGTCGACATTGTGGAGATTGCAGAAATCGTTCACGAAGCAGGCGGACTCTTGTATTATGACGGAGCCAATGCTAACGCTATTTTAGGCAAATCAACTCCAGGGGAAATGGGCTTTGACGTGGTTCACTTGAATTTACACAAAACCTTTAGTACGCCTCACGGTGGTGGAGGGCCAGGATCTGGACCAATTGGGGTTAAAGCGTATTTAACAGACTTTATGCCGTCTCCTCGCATTGAAAAAGATGGCGATTATTACAAGTTGACAGACAACCATCCTCAGTCCATTGGCCGAGTAAAAGGCTATTACGGAAACTTTGGTGTAAACGTACGCGCCTATTCTTACATTCGAACCATGGGAGCGGAAGGCTTGCAGCAAGTATCTGAAGATGCCGTCTTGCATGCGAATTATTTAAGAGCCAGGTTGTCACCTTACTACGACACCCCGTTCTCGTCTCACTGCAAGCACGAGTTTGTCTTAAGTGGGAACCGTCAGAAAAAATTGGGCGTCAGAACAGCAGACATCGCGAAACGGTTACTGGACTACGGCTTTTATTCGCCAACCGTTTACTTCCCGCTTATCGTTGATGAAGCATTGATGATTGAACCGACGGAAACGGAAGCGAAAGAAACACTCGATGCCTTTGCTGATGCACTGATTGAAATAGCAAAAGATGCTGAAACCAATCCGGAATTAGTCACCGGGGCACCACACACAAAAGCAGTGAAGCGTCTGGACGAAGTCACTGCTGCTAGAAAACCAATTGTGATTTACCAAAAAGCGCACGACAACTCATAGGAGGAATAGGCGATGGATCTTCACTTAACAGGAAAAACAGCACTCGTTTTGGCATCGAGTTCTGGTTTAGGATTAGCAATTGCGAAAGAACTAGCCAAAGAAGGCGCCAACGTCATGTTGACCAGCCGAAATAAAGACAAGTTGGAGCGGGCGAAACAAGAAATTGAAACGGTCGCTAGTGGAAGAGTGTCTTATACAGTAGCCGACATCACCGATGCAGAAAGCATTAAAAGCATGGTCGACATCACTCACCGGACATTCGGAAAAATCAGTGTCTTAGTCAATAACGCAGGTGGACCACCGGCCGGATCATTTGAAGAGATGTCAGATTCCGATTGGCAAAAGGCATTCGACTTAACCTTGCTCAGCTATATCCGTACCATTCGAGCAGTCTTACCCGATTTAAAAGAAACCAAAGGACGTATTTTAAACAATGCGTCTTCTTCCATTAAGCAGCCCATTGACGGCTTATTATTATCGAATGTGTTTCGAATGGGAATCATGGGCTTATCCAAAACCCTAGCATCAGAGCTCGCCCCAGATGGTATCTTGGTTAACACCATTGGAGCAGGCCGAATTGACACAGACCGTTTGAAAGAGTTAGACAGCAGTCGAGCAGAAAAAAGTGGTTTAAGTCCTGAAGAAGTGAGAAGCAACATCGAAGCAAACATTCCCATGGGACGCTACGGACAACCAGAGGAATTCGCCAAACTGGCTGCCTTCTTAGTATCTTACGCCAACACCTATGTCACTGGGCAAGCGATTCTAGCCGACGGCGGACTCATTAAAAGCTATTAAATAAGGAAAATCTGCTTTTCAAGCGAAAAGCAGATTTTTTCTGAACTAAAGCAATGATGAAGAAAGCTGCAAGCAGCTTTCAACTATATAAAAGAGCCGTAAAAATAGTTTAACTGTCTGCTGACCAGAATTTATACAAGTGAGTGGTCACATAAATCGATTTAAGTGCCCACTCACTAGCGTCACGGTTCATGAGTAGTCACATAAATCGAAATAACTGCTCACTCATTAGCATGATGGTTCCCGAGTGGTCATATAAATAAAAAAGCATCAATAGAAAGGAACAGTAACGAATGACTAAATCACTAAATATTTACTTTGCATCGCCTTTATTTTCAGAAATGGAGCAACTGTATAACGCTCATGTCGTCAAGAAATTAAGAGATCAGTTTAACGAGCAGGTAAACATTTATTTACCTCAAGAAAATGATGCAATCAACGATAAATCTAACTATGCCAGCAGTATCCAAATAGCTGACGGAGACAACGCGTATCTCGAAAAATCCGATTTACTCATTGCCGTACTCGATGGGGTCGCGATGGATGCCGGAGTCGCTTCAGAAATTGGCTACTTTTATTCTATGAATAAACCAATCATTGGTGTTTATTCTGATATTCGCCAAGGAGCCAACGGGAATCAGGCAAAACTAAATGCTTTAGACGAAGTAGCTGAATCACCCTTTTCTTATGTCAACTTATACACAGTTGGTCTAGTGAAGAAAAGGGGAACCTTGGTCACTACAGTAGACCAACTGATAGAAGAAATAGAGAAGCTAATAAATAAATAAATAAAACCAGTTGAACATTAGATTTTACACAGAAACTTGATAAATACGGTCAAGCCGTGTAGACTAATGAGTGACTTAAATAGAAAAAAGATAGAGGCGCGGAAAAAAAGAGTCCCCATCTGGAGGTAGGCAGCCGATGACAGATGGTAAAAGGGTTTTTCGCCGAAGGGTAAGTTGAGTGCCAGCTCACTATCCTGGGCATACGTTGAATAAACGTGTGACTGTCACGCTTAGCGTGGAGGACTATTCTGAGATTTTGCGTGAACTATTCAAAGCATCTTCAGGTCTGTCCTGGGGTGCTTTTTTTCTATGTCAAAATGATCAAATGAATGGAGAAGACAAAATGACCAACCGATCGATAAAACGCGGCTTTCTAGTGCTCTTAGCCTCTTTAAGTTTGTGGCTTCCAACGCCTGTCTTTGCACAAGAAGCTGAAGTGGCACTTAGCCAAAGTCTAGGAGCATTGACCTTATTGCCTCCAGTTATAGCCATTGTTCTTGCTTTTATCACAAAGAACGTTGTGTTATCCCTATTTTTAGGTATATTCAGTGGAACGATTATTATCCAGTATGCCGGAGGAGCCTTTATTTTAGGAGGCATCCTAAATGGTTTTACAGACATAGTAGACTATTTATTACATTCTTTAGCTGACCCGTGGAATGCAGGCATTATTTTACAAGTTTTAGCCATTGGCGGCCTGATTGCTTTAGTGACAAGTTCTGGAGGAGCAAAAGCGATTGCTGAAAGTTTAGCCAAACGAGCTAAGGGACCTGTCAGTACGCAAATCATTACCTGGTTTTTAGGACTGTTGATATTCTTTGATGACTACGCCAATGCGCTCATCATTGGGCCAATCATGCGTCCAGTCTCAGATAAAATGAATATATCAAGAGAGCGTTTGGCATTTATCATCGATGCTACAGCTGCACCAGTTGCGGGAATTGCACTTATTTCAACCTGGATAGGGTATGAAGTCGGCTTAATTAATGATGCCTATCAAGCCATGGGGCAAGACGTGAATGCCTATGGTGTTTTTTTAGAAACCATCCCTTACCGTTTTTACAATATATTGATGCTGCTATTCGTTGTTGTGACGTCCTTAACCCTTAGAGAATTTGGTTCGATGAAAAAAGCTCAAGAACGGGCCCGTGACACACAACAAATTCTCTCTCCAAATGGGTCTCATGACGATTTGGAAGATGAAGTAGAAGTGATAGCAAAAGATAACCCATCCATTTGGAGTGCCTTGATTCCTATCGGCTCACTCATTGTATTCAGCTTCATAGGCTTTTATACAAATGGGCGTCAAGCGATTATGAGCGGCGACAATGTCCAACTCATTCAACTCTTCCAAGACAGTCCCTTTTCGCTCGCTGCATTAAGAGAATCATTTGGAGCATCAGACGCTTCAGTTGTTCTCTTTCAGGCAGCTTTAATTGCTAGTATCATTGCTCTCATTATGGGTGTGTCTAAAGGTCACTTTACTTTTGGAAAAGGAATTGATATTTGGGTTTCTGGAATGAAAGCACTCATCATCACGGGTGTTATTTTACTGTTGGCATGGTCTTTATCAAGCGTCATGAGTGACTTAGGGACTGCGGATTATTTAGTGACACTTTTAGGGGACACGATGCCTCCATTCTTACTACCGACAGTCATCTTTATATTAGGAGCTATCATATCCTTTGCGACAGGAACATCATATGGAACAATGGGAATTTTAATGCCTTTGGCTATCCCGCTAGCTGTGGCGATGGATCCTGGGAATTCGCAATTTGTTGTTATGTCGGCTGGAGCGGTGTTAACTGGTGCGATATTTGGAGACCACTCGTCACCTATATCGGATACGACTATCTTGTCAGCAATGGGCGCAGGGTCGAGCTTAATTGATCACGTCAACACCCAACTGCCATACGCATTAACAGTCGGATTCATCTCCATCGTCTTTGGATACTTGCCAACTGCTTTAGGCTTATCCATTTGGGTTGTATTACCAATTGCTTTTGCCGCGACTATAGCAGTCGTCTTTATTTTTGGTAAGAAAGTGAATACGATGGAACACATCACAGACAGTGAATAAGACCACACAATAAATAAAGCCCGTCCTCGGGCTTTTTTATTTGCTCAAAAACTTAATAATGCTTACCATATATAGTAAATAAGGAGGGTTAACATGAAGTGGGAAGTTCAAAGAGAGGATATTACAAAGTTAGAAGTGGATGCTATCGTTAACGCGGCTAATAAGTCACTCCTAGGAGGCGGAGGCGTAGATGGTGCCATTCACCGGGCTGCTGGACCAGAATTACTAGAAGCGTGCAAAAAACTAAACGGAGCAGAAACGGGTGAAGCTAAACTAACACCGGGATTTAAATTGCCGGCAAAATTTGTGATTCATACAGTTGGTCCGGTGTACAGAGATGGTAAGCACGGAGAAGCTGAAAAACTGAAGGCCTGTTATGAAAACAGTATAAAACTTGCCTTAGAATATGATATTCAAACAATTGCCTTCCCTGCAATTAGTACCGGCGTTTACCGTTATCCGCTAAAAGAAGCAACAGAAATCGCTGTTCATACAGTATACGAATTGACGAAAGACTCAACCGATATACAAAAAGTCATTTTCACTGCCTTTGATGAAAAGACCGAAAATAGTTATAAAAATGAGTTGAAAAAAATAGAACCCAGCTAAAATTATAAGCATAACAAAACTCCCCTCAAACAAAAGGGGAGTTTCGAATTTATTAAGCAGTATGTTTAGAATCTTGTGGAATTTCTTCTGTTGTATCTTCCAACTGCCCGATGCCGTATGACAAAGCAAAGCCCGCTGCCGTAATGACTAAGGCAATCACAATTTGAAGGACAGCATTTCCGCTGCTCAAACCATCCAATGCTTGAGTATTAGCCAATACAGCGATAGGAGAACCAAGAACAAGTCCTAAAATAGCTGCATAAGTCAGTTGTGGGTAGTTTTTAAACATATAATCCAACAACTTACTAATTAAACCAAGACCAACTAAGACACCAAGGCCAAAAGCAGTCAATAGAATAGTTACCGGAATTAAGGCATCTATGTCAAAAGAAGCCAGTGCTGATGAAAAGGTATTGATAGAATTTATCACGACATAGTAATAACCTAAAATCAACATTAACAAGGATCCGCTAATGCCAGGCACAACCATAGCTGCAGCAGAGATGAGACCCACTAAAAATAGCATGGATAAGCTACTAGCAGAAATAGCAACAGACTGCATACCTGAATCGGCCACGTCGGCGATACCCATCCAAGACACAATGATGAAAAAGACAATCATCAAGACAATGTGAAGGCCATTAAATCGTTGACCAGCATCTTTTAAACTGTCTTTAAATTCAGTAGTCAATATAGGCAATCCACCTAAAATCAATCCAATGAAAGCAAAAGCAGTATACAAGGTATAATTTTCCAAAAGCCAGACAATGGCAAAAGAAAAGGCTACAACTCCAAGTACAGCACCAATTAGTAAGGGTCCCAATACTTTTAAACTAGTCTTAAATTCTTTTTTGATATGAGTAACTGAGTGAATCAGGTCGTCGTAAATGCCAAAAGAAACGGCCATAGTCCCACCGGATACACCGGGTATAACGTTCGCAACGCCTATAAACATGCCCTTAATAATCATCCAAAAATAAGTCATTTTGTTTCTCCTTCTAAAAGTCAATTTATGTATAGCGATATACATATAAGCCACAAAAAAGCTCCTTTCCTATTCTATCATAATAAGGAAAGGAGCATAGTCAAAAATGGGTAATTTTACAATTAATTAATATCAATTCAACTTTTCGATATATTTATTCACTTCTGTGATGAACCCTCTGTCACAGGAAACGGCGAGTTCATCTCCGGCCATCAAGACAGTATCTCTGTGGGGAATAAATTCATTGTCGTACCTTATGACACG
The DNA here is from genome assembly GCF_009935905.1 of Alkalibacterium sp. MB6. GTDB lineage: Bacteria > Bacillota > Bacilli > Lactobacillales > Carnobacteriaceae_A > Alkalibacterium. Next base: position 59,043 of record NZ_PREX01000004.1, read on the forward strand.
CGTCACTTTTGCATTATAAGGTAAGGTAATATCTTTCATAATTCGCCCATCGAGGAAACTATCCGGCTCTACAAAGATGTCAAGTCGAGCGACCTTTCCTTCAAATACAGTAGGTAGACGATGGGTTTTATTGGACAAAGTCACTTCATCAGTGGGCTCGAGACGAATCAGATCGGCTATAATATACGTGGTTAAACAAACGATTGAAATAGGCATCATTTGAGTAATGGAGCCGGTCAATTCAGTAATCAAAACAATACCAGTCAATGGTGCTTTTGATGTAGCCGTAAAGAAACCACCCATGGCATAGATGATAAAGTTTCGGACAAACTCATCTTCAAGTCCGGTAATGCCTATAGATAAGTTTCCATATATACCGCCGATTAATGCACCGAAAGCTAGACTCGGTACCAATGCGCCGGCAGGAATACCAGATCCAAAACCTATGTTAAAGATAACAAAACGAAAGACTAATATACCCAACAGCAACCAAGTGGACGTACGCTGAGAAGCAATTTCAGCAATGACACTTGTGCCGCCACCCAACATATCAGTCCAAAATAAACCTGTTGGGATTAAAATAAGAAAGGGAATGAAGCCGTGTAAATAGCGGGGAATAGGTAACTTCTTGAACAATTTAGGTCCAATCTGAAACAACACTTTTTGATAAACCCATCCTCCCAAAGCCAATACCACACCCAGGCCTGCTAAATACAAATAATTGTCAATGGGGAATTCACTGACATAGCCTAAATCGAGTGCCGGTTGTGAACCGAAAATGTAAAAGGCAAAGAAATTGGCCGTGATAGACGCCGAAAAAACAGACAAAATTAAAATGCCTGAAAAACGGTGATGCACTTCTTCTAAAATAATGACAAAACCAGATAATGGGGCATTAAAGGCAGCGGCAAGACCAGCGGCAGCACCACTTGAAATCATAATGTTTTCCTGCGTTTTATTGCCTTTAAACAATTTGTTGATGCCTTGGCCAACAACTCCACCAATTTGAATAGAGGGACCTTCTCGACCAACCGGGACGCCTAAGCCCAGTACCAAAGCACCGGCAACGAATTTTCGCCACAATACAGAAAACCAGTCCAGTTTAATGGTTCCTTGAAGTTGACCTTTTAATTCGGCAACCCCATTTCCTTGGATGTTCGGCTCATCGCGAACCATAATAATGACTAAAAAGGCAACGAACATGACTAATAAAGACCAGCCAATAATCCATATAGGGTTTTGGCGTAACGACTCATACACACCAGGCATGAGATTCAATATAGCATATACAGACATACGGAAAAGACTGACCACAAAACCTGCGACAGCCCCGACTAGAACACCTTTTAAAACATAACTGATCCTGGACCAGTCCATTGCTTTTAAACGCTTCATGATAAACTCCTTTTAGACTCAAATGCGTTCGGACATAACAGGTCGTTAGCACCAAATCTCTTTTAAATACAACCTATAAGATAACGAATCTAAAATTAAAAAGCAAGACGGAAAAGTCTAAGTTAAGAGGGAAATAAAAAGTAACCTCTTTCATTTGAAATTCAAGAAAACCTGACTTTGTGTTATAGTGATTCTAAGCTTTTCAAAAATCGTGACCCTGTTATAATAAGAGAAGCATACAATAGGTATAAAGGAGATGACGACTATGATTGTAATGGGCCTAGAATTCACTATAGTCATCTATGACTCGTATTCGTTGAAGGACAAACGAAGCACGGTCAAGAGTATTCTTCACCGAACCCAGAACCGCCATCACTTAAGTACGGCAGAAGTAGGGGACTGGGATATGTTAAACAAAGCGACACTAGCTTTTGGAGTGGTGGGAAGCGACCGCCAATTAATGAGAAAACGTCTGGAGTTAGCCGTAAAAGAAATCGAAGATGATTATGAAATTGAAGTCATTACCCATGAATGGGTCGTAGCTTAAAAAAATGATAAATGAAGGAGACGAACCATGTCACATACGCCATCAGACATTACGGTAGTTAAAAGTAATATAGAAGAGACCGATTTAGAAACCTTATTGACACACTACACCAAACCACAATTAGTCGACATTGCCGATCATTTAAGAGTAGAAACGAAGAAAAGTTGGCGAAAACATAAGTTAGTTGAGGAAGTAGCTGACGCGATTGATGAACAGAGTCAATCGATTTATGCCTCATTATTAGAAGAGGTCCTATCAGATATACCTGATAATAAAGGGCAACTGTTTTTATTTGAAAGCATGGATGCCGTTGAGCCGTTAGTTCCACTCATTCAAAGAGGCTTTTTCTTCGTGAGTCAAATAGAAGAAGGGATAGCTCTGGTCATTCCAGATGAAATTCTGGAGAACGTTAAAGGAGCAAGAGCTCTTAATGAAAATATAGAGTCAACGAAACAGGATAACAAAAAAGTCGAATTACTCTTGAAATGGAAAGAAAGCCAGACCGCCATTTACGGAGGCTATTCAGTTGAGCACTTAAGAGACATTTGGAATAAACGGTTTGAAGACCAACTGTCTATAGAAGAAATCGGTGCGATCCTTAATGAAGTGGAGAGAGACCACTAATGATAATCAGACATTTAAAACTAAACAATGAATACTCTCCACTCTAATCTGAATGGGGAGTTTTTTCGTTAGATAAATATAAAGGTATTGTCTCAGTATAAAAATGCATATTGTTTGTCCTTTTAAATTCCTTTAGCTATACTAAGGGTGTTCAAGATAAAATATATTTGAAAAGGAGACGGATAACATGAACGATGTTGGGAATACATTGCAACGTGGGTTCAATCAATTTATTGATTTCTTACCACAGTTGCTAATGGGTATCATTCTGGTGTTGGTAGCTTGGGTGGTTGCAACGCTCGTTAAGAAAGCAATCGTCAAAGGCTTGGAGGCAACAGGTTTAGCAGACAAACTAAGAAATTGGGGCGCTGCAAACGACCAGGATGAAGGGCGCTCGATGATTTCTGCTATAGGAAATATAGGTTATTTCTTAGTATGGGTACTATTTTTACCAGGAATCTTTTCTGTATTTGGATTAGATGCTATTGGAAGACCCATCACAAATATGATCGATAAAGCACTTGCATTCTTACCTAATATAATCGGAGCCATTATTATACTTCTATTAGGTTTCTATGCAGCTAAGTTTGTGAAGAATCTAGTGTATAATATAGCCGTTGCAGCAAACTTGGATCGATTTTTAAACAAATTGACTGGGTCAGGTGCAGACACAGACTCAGAATCTGTACAAGAAAACAAACACACGATTGCCAATGTTTTGGCTAATATTGTGTATATTCTCATTTTGATTCCAATCATTTTGGCAGCACTTGATGTATTGAATATTGATACGATTGCACAGCCAATCAGCGACGTCCTCAATACGATTCTACAAGCTATTCCAAATATCTTGGTAGCTGTTGTTCTATTGGCAGTAGGTATGGCATTAGCTAAATTTGCTGGTGATATCTTAACAGATTTATTAAGAGGAACAGGCTTTAACAAGTATTCTTCATACTTGAAACGTTCAAGCAATATCGATATTGACCTAGCTAAATTAGTTGGTCAAGTTGTGGCATTCTTAATTGGTTTATTCTTCTTAGTTGAAGCATTAAACGTCTTGAACCTAGCAATGCTAAATGGAATTATTGCGGCAATCATCGCATACCTTCCAAACGTATTGTTCGCAGCGATCATTATTGGACTAGCCTTTATTGGTGGAAGCATGCTAGCTTCTTCTATTAGAAAAGCAACAGGCAGCAAAGTTGCTGGAGCAGCCGTTCAGTATATCATCATTGCATTCGGTATATTCATGGCATTGAACCAATTGAACTTTGCGACAACCATTGTTAACACAGCATTCATGTTCGTTATGGGAGCCTTAGCAGTCGGATTCGCCCTAGCCTTTGGATTAGGCGGACGTGACTTTGCTAGAAAACAACTGGAACGCGCTGACAGTAAGATTGAAAAAGAAAGTGCAAAACCAGCCGAACCAGGCGACAATACCCCAGAACTATAAGATCATTAAATAAGGAAAGCTTCTGCCTCAACTGGCAGAAGCTTTTTTCTTTCTAAAAAGATTAAAGCGAAGAGAATTGCAGGGCAATTCTCTACAAAATAAAGACCTTAGTGACTACTTGTTTGAAATAGTTGCTTGAGTAGTCACATAAACTCGATTAACTGCTCACTCGAGGCAATGATTTTAACTGAGTGGACAGTCAAAACGAGTTAACTTCCCACTCAAGGCAATACGTTAACCGAGTAGTCGTTTAAATCAATACTAGACGTAGTATCTTGATTTACTCCCACCCATCATCTGATAGCGTGACTTTAATACTCTTCTTATTGTTTTAACCGATAAATCTTCACCACACCATTGAACGATAGTCTGCACAGTGATTTGTTTAGTAGGAAATAAAATATTGAAATGTTCAACTTGAGAAGTGATCATCTCTGTAAGTGATAACTGGTGACCACACATTCGACAAGAACTTAATCGTTGAGTCAACAAAATATCATATGACCCACACGAAATACAGGTAATTCCTTTTTTTAAAGTATCAAAAGAATAATCAGGTAAACGGAGATTATAGGGACTCTTTTCAAGATTAACTTGAAGTAATTTGTTAGCTAAGTAATGATGCTCTTTCTTTAACGGTCGTGATTGATTTAGCTGAGACAAATGCGAGGGAATTTGTCCACTCAAGACAACAGGTAAGTCAGATTTTAATTCATATAAAACAAAGGACGAGTTGACGTAGACGACAAATGATTTAACCGCCAGATTAAATCCCCAAAATCGTAACTGTTGCTTCAATAATATGACCGTTCGATTCAATTGGTCCAAGGGATTGGTTAGTTCATATCCAGTCGAGCTTCGCAATAGATCAGTTTTGTGAATATATTCCCCTTCATAGTTCTTTATTTCATATAAGTAAATGCCGCTGCCAGTAATGACCAAGGAATCTATTTGTACGATGCTATCGTTGATTAAAAACAATAAATCATTCAAAACAAGACACTCACTCTCAATGCAATCTTTCAGTAGCCTGTCAAAATAGATTTCTCCTTCATATCCTTTCTTCATATTTAAAAATTTGAGGCGGTGATCAGTCGACAATGCCATGCGGTTGTTTAAGATTTGCAAGACAGTCAGTAAATGGGGTGCACTTCGTTCTTTCATTATCTTCATTTTAAAAACCTCCCTATTATATGTATTACCCAAAAAACGCAAAAAGCACTTTTTTTCTCAAAATTAATTTCCATGAGACATTAAATAGGGAAAGCCAAATAACTAATAAAACTAATAAATCAAAACTAGATAGAACATAACGTTCGTTTTTTATTGAAAAAAAGGTCGGTTTTGCGCTTTATTTCCAAAAAGAATACATTAATATGCTATACTTAAGTAGTATGTAAAAAGTGCCAACCAGGTTTTGTGGAAAATAATAGTTTAGAAGGTGGAGGAAAACCTATGCCTATGAGTAAGGTAGACAACGTCGATTTGGTTTGCTGCATCGTTAACCGATCAGAAGGCGACCAGTGCATTAAATTAGCTTCCGAAAAAGGAGTTAAAATAGGAACCGTATTTTATGGAGAAGGGACCGCACGTCAAGGGATTTTAAGAATGCTTGGACTAGACCAGCTTCATAAAGAAGTCGTTATCTTTGTTGCATCGTCTTCGATTGCAAAAGAAGCGATGCATTATATAGCCGAGAAAAAGCGAATGGACAAACGCAACAGAGGAATCAGTTTTCGCATGCCTTTAGAAGAGGTTTTAGGAACGTATTCCTTTAAAAATGAAAAAGAAACCAATGAGGAGAGAGAGATTATGCATCAAGCCATCGTTGTTATTGTTAATAATGGAGAAGCTGAAACCGTCATAGATGCTGCCGAATCAGCGGGAGCTCAAGGTGGAACGGTCATTCATGCCCACGGAGCAGGTGAATACGAAACGAAGCGTGTGTTCCATATGGAAATTGAACCTGAAAAAGATATCGTATTAATTATTTCTGAAGTAGAAAAAACAGAAGCCATTAGTGACAGCATTAATAAAGCCTTACATTTGGACGAACCCAATACAGGTATTTTATTTGTTACTAACCTAACTGAAACCATAGGACTGATGTGAGATGACTAAAATAGAAAGGACGATGACATGAATATAGTAGTGGAAAAAGGATTAGAAGTGGTACGATCAGTAGCCCCTATATTTATTTTTGTTCTGGCTATTCATTTCTTTCTTATTCCTTTTGATATAGCAACCTTAGGCGCGTTTGTTTTAGGAACGATTTTAATTATTATAGGCCTTGCCTTATTTTTAACGGGCGTTGATACGGCTATTACCCCAATAGGAGAAAACCTGGGTAAAGGGATTGCCAGATCGAACTCGTTAAAGATTTTAATTCCAGTGGGGCTACTACTTGGCTTTGTCATTTCAGTAGCTGAACCGAGCTTACTAGTATTAGGGAATCAAATAGAATTGGTGACTTCCGGAGCCATGTCAAGCATTCAGTTGGTCATAACCGTATCCGTAGGTATTGCCGTTATGGTCGCCTTAGGACTGCTTAGATTGGTATACAGGTGGTCATTTATAAAAGTAATCGGAATAAGTTATCTGCTTATTCTGATCCTCTCATTCTTTACATCGACAGAATTTATATCCATCGCATTCGATGCATCAGGTGCGACGACGGGGGTCATCACCGTACCCTTCCTCCTAGCTATGGCTATGGGGATTTCAACACTTAGCAAAAGTAAAGTTAAAAATAAATCGTCTGACAGTAGCTTCGGCTTAGTAGCCATCGCTTCAGCGGGTGCCATTATTGCAGTCATGATCGGTGATATTTTTATTTCAACAGGAACCCTTTCAGGAGATTTATCCATATCCTTTGGTTTCAACGAGTCATTTCTTCGGTCTCTTGCAACAATCGGAGCGAGCCAAGTCGGAGAAGCCCTTATTTCAATTTTGCCTATCGGACTCATTTTTCTTATATTTAACTACGCCATTTTAAAATTAAAAAAACGCCCATTAAGACGTATCGTACTGGGTTTATTTTATAATATTGTCGGACTCATTTTGTTTTTGACAGGGGTTAACTTCGGGTTTATGAACGTTGGGACATTAATTGGTTACCAATTAACTCAGTTTGATAATTATATGTGGCTATTCATTTTATCCTTTATTTTAGGAATGGTGACCATCTTAGCTGAACCTGCCGTGAACGTGTTGGCCAATCAAGTGGAAACGGTGACAGCGGGGGCATTAAAGCCGAGCTTTATTTATATCGCACTGGCGATAGGTGTGGGTATCGCGACCTTACTGGCATCATTACGCACCGTTTATTTCGGACTTGAATTGTGGCACTTGTTACTTCCAGGCTATATTATTGCATTCGCATTAAGTTATTTTGTGGATAATTCCATCGTCGCCATGGCTTTTGATGCCGGTGGTGTCGCATCAGGACCGATGACAGGTACCTTTATACTCGCCTTTATTCAAGGAGCAGCTCAAGGTGTCGATCACGCCTCAGTGATGATTGACGGGTTCGGAATGATTGCTTTAGTCGCATTAATGCCCATCATTACCATTCAAATATCAGGCTTTATTTATACAATGAAGTCGGATTAACAGATTTCTATAAAAAGCGTTAGGATAGACCTAAAAAGAAATTATATGACTGAATTATGTATAAAGTGTGACAAAACATTGCATAAAAAATACTTAATTTAGACACAGACAATTGGCTCTCTCTCTTGTATAATTTAGCTAAGCAAGGGCTACTTACACAACACGTCACCAGAGGCGTGTTGAATGGTAAAAAAGAGAGCAGGATCTGAAATGAACACACTAAAAAAACGATTTATATATGTCCTTCAAATGCCTACTGAATCTAGAGAATTATTTATTAGAGATAATGAAATCATCGAGAATGCAGATGGCGAACTGGATTGCCCTTTAGACAGCATTTTGAAACGATACCACTTGGAGTGGGATGATTTGTTTCGTATGAATGTTGGGACAGTTTTTTTACTACAAGAAGATATCGAAGAAAGAAAAGTCATTAGGTCCATATCCTTTGAAAACCTTCATTATCATAGATAAGAGTAAACGTGATACGTATATAAACTAAAAAAAACAGCGACTAGCTCCGTGAAGAGCCTTAGTCGCTGTTTTCTTTATTCTTTTGTATCTGATTGATTAAAGTCTTCTTTAAGCTTGGCTAAATCATCCATACTGTCCGTATTGAAGCTCATAAAATCATCTTCAACTTGGTCACTTTCTTTTTCGTTTTCCGGTCTGAATCGACTAGGGTTAATGTCCTCAGGTTCGCTATTGTTGATAAACTCATTCTTGCCATCTTCTGGTAACGACCCTAAATGTGTATCTGTGTCTGCTGTAAATTTCTTTTTATTTGCCATGTTATCACTCTTCCTTTTCGTCTAATTTACTCAAATCAAAAGGCTCGAAATCATCTGGATGAGTAGCTTTCTCTTTTTCTTCTTCAGACAAGTCTCTTTCTATAAGGTTCTCGTCTGGATCAGTATACTCTTTTGTTTCTTTAACACCTTTCGCTTTAATCAGGTGGTCAGCAGTATGTTGCTGGTCATGATTAAGTGACGGATTATTGTCCATAAAGAGACCCTCCAATTATCGTTCTGATGTGTTAATTTTAGTGTAGCATAATAAAATTGTTAACGCTTATATATTGCTCATATGGTACAATAGGGATACTCATTTATTAAAATTTAGTTTTAGCGTGGAGGAAAAACAATGGCATGGATTTTACTAGGCATAATCATCGCCCTACTAGTGTATTTATACATACAAAATTATTTAATAGACATCACGAACTACACAGTGACCATACCAAAGATTGACGAAGGCTTTGTTGGAAAGAAAATTGTTCAAATAACTGATATGCATCTTCAAAAACGGACTAATAAAGGCTTCGTGAATGCTTATTTAAGTAAAATAGAAGCCTTAGAGCCTGACTACATCATGATTACCGGAGATATCGTTCAAGCAGGTATGGATCATTTTGACGATACGCCGCTTAGACACTTTGCAGAAGAAATAGGGAAGATTGCCCCGACATACGCCGTTACTGGCAATCACGATATCGCAAGTGCCTCCTTTGAGGTCTTGCACTCCATCTTAAACAAGTTTAATATACGTCTCCTTTTAGACGAGGCAACACTCCTCACACTAGAAGAAGACCCGTCAGCGACACTCGTTCTCATGGGCTTAGCTGAACGGCAAAATCAGGACAATTTACCAAAGCCGATGCTTCAACCGATTGAATTAACGACTTATATGGAAGGCAAGCCCAAGATTTTAATGGCGCACCGACCAGAACATTTCGAACACTATATGGACGACAAAACGAAGATGCCTGATTTAGTGTTAAGTGGCCACAGTCATGCCGGACAAGCACGAATACCGTTTGTTGGTGGTTTATATGCACCAGGACAAGGCTGGCTCCCCAAGTACGATTATGGTATTTTCAACTTCAGTGCAGACCGTTCAAAACGCATGATTATTTCTAGAGGACTGGGCAATTCTTCTTTTCCATTTAGAATAAATAACCGCCCGGAAATTGTAGTCGTCACCCTGAAATAATTTAGCTTCAATAGTGGACAGATGTTTTTGAAAAAGGTATGATGAAATGAATCAAACCAATCAATGAAAGCATTTAATCGTACGAATCAAAGGGAGTGAGCTGATGGATAAAAAGGTCATTATGCTTATTTGTGCTGCAGGCATGAGTAGTACTCTGCTTGTAGAGAATATGAAAAAAGTAGCTGCAAAACGAGGCCTTGACGTGACCATTTTAGCCGTCTCAGCTCTTGAAGCCCTGCGTAAACTTGACTCTAGGCAGATTGACGTGTTGTTAGTAGGCCCACAAGTCAGGTATATGATACCAAAGTTTGAACCCAAAGCTGCTGAAAAATCTATTCCAATTGAGTCGATTAATGAATCAGATTACCGCACGATGAATGGGGCTAATGTGCTCGACACAGCCTTGTCGCTTATAAAGAACTAACCGTCTGAAAAGGGGGAGTGGGACATGACAATGAATAACGATGAAACAATGGAAGTCATCATGTCATTAATCATGCATGGTGGGGATGCCAGAAGTAGTGCAATGGAGGCTATTTATGCTGCCAAAACAGGAGACTTCGATCTAGCCAAAGAGAAAATTCAAGGGGCTGATCAGTCGATAATCGAAGCACATGAAATCCAAACAAACTTACTGAGTAATGAAGCCTCCGGTGCAGGCATTCCAGTAAATCTGTTACTTGTGCATGCCCAAGACCACTTGATGAGCGCCATGACTTACCGAGATTTAGCCGAAGAAATGGTAGACATGTATAATAGAATGAATCAATGAAGATAATGAAGATAAGAAGAGCCTGCTGAGATTATTCGGCAGGCTTTTTTTAGTTTAAGAAAGATTAGACTGTCAAGTCGAGTTTAATATCCATTCACGGCAATGACACCCACCGAGTCGCCATTATTCCCCTTAATAAGCCGATGCCGATTCCATAATAAGCGATCCTAAAAAAGATGCTAATTTTATCCGATTTCTATTGTATTAGAAAGAGATTAAGTGTATAGTTATTTTCGATGAGAGAAAACGCCACCAATAGGGTGGTAAAAAAACGGAGAGGAGGAAATGCCATGATTTCAGTCGTTACATTTCGCACTGAAAGTCATTATAAAAGCAGCCAGCCGATGAACGAAAGTCGGCTCCATTCCTCCGTGTCTAGATATTAAGTGCGTTCCTTTTTTTTGCATGCCATAAAAAGAACACATGAACAGTCTATCGCCTTGGGGATAGACTGTCTTTTTTTACCTAAAAATGGACATGCACCAAAAGAATGCAAGAATGAAAGGAACGATAAAACATGTTTGACGTTATATTTAAATTGAAATTTTTCTTTAAAGAAAACAAATGGCAGTACTTAATTGCATTTATTTGTTTGGCAATATCGAATGTTTTCGCCGTCTTAATTCCATTTATTATAGGCCGAATCATTGATGCCATCGTGACTGGAGAAATGAACAGTGACTTGTTACTCACTTACAGTCTCCAGTTCGGTGGCTTGGTCATACTCACCTACCTCTTAGATTTTGTTTGGGGATATGGATTATTTGAAGGGGCCTATAAATTACAGCGCCAAATGAGAAGCGCCTTGATGCGTCATTTCTTGCGCATGCGTGCACCTTATTTTGAAAAGTTCCGTACGGGCGACTTGATGGCACGTGGCACACAAGATATTCGTGCGCTAGCTGACACAGTCGGTTACGGTATGCTCGTTCTCATGAGTGCGACAGGATTCACCGCAACGATCGTTGTCATGATGGGGGTCACTGTCCATTGGGGCTTGACCGTCGCAGCCGTTTTACCTTTGTTACCCATGGCTTATGTCATAAAAGTTAAAGGTCAGCAAGTTGATGAAGCCTATGAAATCGCTCAGAAGTCATTCTCAACGGTCAACGATGACGTCCTCGAAATGATTGATGGCATGCGAGTGATTCGTGCTTACGTTAAGGAAGCAGACTTCATTGATAAATTCAAATCACAAACCAGTGATCTGTTGAAAAAGAATAACCGTGTATCTGAAATTTCAGCTATATTTGGACCAACGGTTAAAACATTCGAAGGCTTAAGTATCATGATTGCATTAACCTATGGATCCGTTCTTGTCGTTCGAGGCATCCTATCAGTAGGAGACATCGTCGCTTTTCAAATGTATTTGGGCATGATGATTTGGCCAATTATTTCTGTATCTGAATTGGTACTTATCTTAAGACAAGGGAGTGCCTCCATGCGTCGTGTGGAAGAAATTACTCATGCCACAGACGGCCTGGATTTGAAAGGAACAGAAGAAGCGAAAACAGCAGACAACTTTGTCTTCGATGAGTTCACATTTAAATACGGTGGCAGCGAAATAACGAATTTAGACAACATTCAATTAACTCTTCCAAAAGGAAAAATGTTGGGCATTGTAGGCAAGACTGGCTCAGGTAAAACCACTCTCATCCGCCAGTTATTAAATCAATTCCCAACAGGATCTGGTGTCTTTAATATGGGCACGCGTTCGTATGCTGATTACCAAGACCCATCCTTAAGACGACTCATCGGTTACGTGCCACAAGACCATGTGTTATTTAGTCGAAGCGTGAGAGACAATATTGCTTTTGGTAAAAGCGACGCGACTGATGAGGACATTTTAACAAGTATTCGACTCGCTTCATTTGAAGACGATTTAAAAAATATGGACAAAGGACTCGACACCATGATTGGTGAAAAAGGAGTTTCCATTTCCGGGGGGCAAAAGCAGCGTATTTCAATTGCGCGTGCTTTAATCAAGAATCCAGAAGTCTTAATTTTAGACGACTCTTTGTCTGCAGTGGACGCCAAAACAGAGCAAAACATTATTGGTAATATTCGTCAGGTGCGTGACGGGAAAACAACCATTATTTCAACTCACCGACTATCTGCTGTTAAAGAAGCCGATGAGATTATCGTCTTGGACAACGGGAAGATTGTTGAAAGAGGGACTCATGACGAATTAGTCAATGACCAAGGATGGTATTACGACCAGTTCTCCAAACAAGAAATTAAAGACATCACTCAAGGAGGCGATGAATAAATGAAGACCGTTAAACGACTCCTATCTTATATGAAATACTTTAAAATGCACTTCACCATTGGTATCGGTTTGGTCATCTTATCGATGATTACCGACCTTGGTGCGCCTATTATCGTCCAACGGGTTATTGACCAAGTCATCACACCAGCGGCTACAAGCGGCGAAGATTACAGCAATGTATTGGTTCGGTTGATTGCCATTTATTTTGGACTAACTGTATCGACGGTTATCACACGGTATATCTCAGCTATTTACCGTATGCGTGGGGCAAATGGAATTATAAAAGTCATTCGTGACCAGTTGTATACCCGTGTACAAGAATTGCCGATTCATTATTTTGACAATTTACCAGCAGGAAAAATTGTGGCTCGCATCACTAACGACACGGAAAATTTAAGACAGCAATTTTACGTTGCAACAGTCGGTCAAATTTTGATCAACGTCTTTTATGTCATCGGTGCGTTTACGGCCATTGCCTTTTTCCACACAGGTTTGGCACTCGTTTTGCTATTATTAATTCCTCTCATGTATTTCTGGAATAAGTTTTATACAAAATACGCCAGATCATTCCACCGCGAAGAGAGAGAATTAAACTCAGATATTAATGGGAAATTAAATGAATCCATTCAAGGGATGCAAATCATTCAAGCTTTTGAACAAGAAGAGCAGATTTCAGCTGAGTTCGAGGAAACAAATGGCAAATGGTATGAGGTCATGCGCAAATACGTTATCTTAGACTCGTCCTTCCAATGGACATTCGCTGACTTTTTAAGACGCGTCTCTTTACTTTTGTTAATGATTTATTTTAGTACTCAATACATCAACGGAACGCTGGGCATTTCGGTAGGGATGCTGTACTTGTTTGGAGATTACGTGAGTCGGCTGTATGAACCGATTAAAGGGATCATTCAGCAAATGGCCTTCGTTCAGCAAGCCATTGCAGCCGGAGACCGTGTATTTGAAATGATCGACAGCGATCCGGAAGATAATCCGACAGACAAAATGACAGTCACTCAAGGACGAGTGGCATTTAATCAAGTGACCTTTGGATACAATGAAGACAAGGATGTGTTGAAAAACATTCAGTTTGTCGCGGAACCAGGGGAGACCGTCGCCTTAGTAGGCCATACCGGATCTGGAAAAAGTTCGATTATGAATTTGCTGTTTCGTTTCTATGACCCTCAACACGGGGAAATCACTGTAGACGGGCAAAACACGCGACTCTATTCCAGACAATCTGTCCGTGAAGAAATGGGAATCGTTTTACAGGATCCATTCTTATTTACAGGGACGATCTATTCCAACATCACCATGGACAACCCTAAGATTTCAAAAGAAGAAGCCATACAAGCCTTGAAAGATGTGGGTGGGGAAGACCTGCTCCAAAAATTCGAAAAAGGCATCGATGAGCCAGTCGTCGAAAAAGGAAGCACCTTAAGTTCAGGTCAGCGCCAGCTGATTTCCTTTGCAAGAGCTCTGGCTTTTAATCCGAAAATCTTAATATTGGATGAAGCGACGTCATCAATCGATACGGAAACAGAAGAAATTATCCAACATGCGATGGACGTGTTGAAAAAAGGTCGAACAACCTTCATCATTGCTCACCGTTTGTCGACTATCCAACATGCCGACCAAATTTTAGTCTTGGATCAAGGAGAAATTTTGGAAAGAGGCACGCATGATACACTCTTAACAACGGATGGTGTTTATGCTGAAATGTACGAGATGCAGAAAAAAGGCCAGACGATAGCGTCATAATAGAGAAGCAACCATCACTGATTTAGTGATGGTTGCTTTTTTAAGTCAAATGCAATAAGGATGCGACTTGCCAGTCGCCTTAGAAGTCAGTTAATTGCCCACTCAAGTCAGCTTTTACGACTGAGTGAGCAATTAAACCGATTTAATTGACGGCTCAAATTACCTATCACGACTGAGTAAGCAATTAAACCAGTTTAATTGACGGCTCAAGTCACCTATCACAACTGAGTGAGCAATTAAACCGGTTCAACTGATGACTTGTGAAAATTTTCCGGCTAAAGTCGTTACATAGACCTATACTATCAAAATGCAAAGACTAAAAATTTATAAAACAATTAGGAACTCTCATTGTTTATTCATTTTCAATATGCTAGGATATGAAGCATATTGAAAAAAAGGATGTGGGAAAATGAATAAGAAGTTGGGTATGAAAGATTATGTATTTGTCGGTTCAATGTTATTCGGGTTATTTTTTGGGGCTGGGAATTTAATTTTCCCTGTTCATATGGGGCAGTTAGCTGGACAAAATGTATTTTGGGCTAACATTGGCTTTTTAATCACCGGGATTGGACTCCCGTTTTTAGGTGTCATCGCGATGGGCGTGTCAAACAGCGCCAGCGTGTATGATTTGTCCTCTCGAGTGAATAAGCATTATGCGAAATTATTTACCATTTTACTTTATTTAGTTATCGGTCCATTCTTTGCTCTACCGAGACTAGCGACAACGTCTTATGAAATTGGGATTGCGCCACTTGTATCAAGCGGAAATCAGCGTCTCGCACTAGCATTGTTCTCAATCGCCTTCTTTGCATTGGCGTGGTTTTATTCGAAAAAACCCAGTAAAATCATTGTGTATGTTGGAAAAGTATTGAACCCTATTTTCTTACTGACCTTAGGAGTCTTATTGGTTTTGGCCTTCATCAATCCAATCGGTTCGGTTTCAGATATGCCTGTCCAAGCTTCTTACCAGACACAAGCTTTTTCAAATGGGTTCTTGGAAGGGTACAACACGCTGGATGCTTTAGCAGCATTAGCGTTTGGTGTCGTTATTATTTCTACTTTGAGAAACATGGGTGTAACGAAGCCTAAAGATATTGCGGTCGATACGATTCGCTCAGGTGTGTTGAGCATGGTATTAATGGGAGTCATCTATTCCTTACTGGCTTATATGGGTGCTAAAAGTCTCGGTGCCTTTGAGATCAGCGAAAACGGTGGGATTGCACTAGCGCAACTGTCGCATTATTACCTTGGCCAAGGGGGCAGCTTGCTTCTCGCACTAATTGTCATCTCAGCCTGTTTGAAAACAGCAATCGGCCTAGTGACCTCTTTTTCGGAAACCTTCATCGAACTCTTTCCGAGCAGAAGCTACGCCTTTTTTATAGCAGTCGCCTCCATATTGCCTGCGGTATTTGCGAACGTTGGTTTAACAAACATTATTGATTTTTCTATTCCAGTCTTGATGTTTATCTATCCCTTAGCCATGGTATTAATCATTTTAACCCTGATTAACCCATTATTTAAAGGCTATCAGTCGGTCTACTTTTGGACAACAGCTTTCACACTTTTAGCAGCTACAGTTGACGCACTAAATGCCAGCTTGTGGAGAGAAGCGGCATGGATTCAGTGGATTGTTAACGCAGCTGATCAGGTGCTTCCTTTGTTCCAATACGGCATGGGGTGGTTACTACCCGCCATACTTGGCTTCTTTGTAGGCTATGCAATAGCCGTGACTCGTCGCCATCACACTCAAGTTCAGTTCACTTAAGCATAACTGAATACAAAAAGACGGCAGCCCAATTAAACGGGTGCCGTCTTTTCTTAATTAATGGACACGTCTTTCATCTGGAATAACATTTCCCAGTAACCAGTTATGGAAGAAGTATTCGAATAACCCCACACCAATAGCAAAGACGAAACTAGCGACTAAGAAGTCTCCATCGTTCATGCTATTTAAATACAACCAAGTCACTAAGAATGCTGTACCAGCATCAAGTAGTGTAGCAGGAATATTCCCGGCTTTACGAAGGACAAGTAAGTCTCCAACAACATAGATTAAAATAGCTACAATCGCTGCTGCAATTAAGGCATCGCCTGCAGGAGCTTCAAAAATAAGACTTAAAACGACCCAACCTAAAACCAAATGAGCAACCAATTTAATGGCAATAGCTTTTACATGATTCATTCTATGCACCTCCTATTTTTATTAAATCAATCATAAATAATTGGTTTAGATAGTACAAACTATAACACTTGTTACAATAAAAAAACCTTCAGTCATGTAAACTGAAGGTTTAGAACGAGTTATTTTTTTGTAGCGTATTTTAATTCTTTTGTATTCAAATCCTTTTGGAAAACATCACGGAAGAATTGAATCAAAGGCCCGAGGAAGAAAGCAGTCAGTATAGTGTTGACGCCAAGTGTTGCACCCAGTAAGAAGCCAATCAAAGCAAAGGCAGTATCTAAAACAACACGGACCACTCGGAAAGAAAACCGACCGTCTAATTTGTCAGTCACAATAATCGGTAGGGCATCGTAAGGAGCCACACCTTCTTTCGCTTCAATATACAAAGCCGCTCCCATAGAAAGCGATAAAATACCTAAAATAGAAAAGACGACGCGTAAGATTAGATTGTCTGGGGTCCCAAACAGATTCAAGTATGTGGAAACCGTTACATCTGATAAATTACCTACTAAAAATATGTTGATCAAGGTCCCTATTCCTATCATTGACCGATCCGCAAAATAGATTAATATTAAAGCAGCCAAACTTGAAATCATGATGAATACGCCAAATTCCATATTAAGAAAGCCACTGAAACCAAGGTTAAACATCGTATAAGGATCCGTACCAAAGTCCGCCAAACGGAAAAAAGACACAGCAAGACTGATAAAGAGTGTACCAATTAGTGAGTAAGTTAATTTAATTTTTTTCATAATCTACCTCAATTTCTTTATAATATCCAAGAATTATCATACGTTGAAACGGATACAAAGTCAATGACAAATAAAAAAGACCCTATAGTGGAAGCTGGTATAGAGTCTTCATTAGTTATGTTATCTCAAAATATTTTCCATCGCTTTTCCTTTTGCCAATTCATCAATCAACTTATCAAGCTGTCTGATGGCTTTCATTAACGGGTCTACAATCTCTTCGACACGAACACCACAAATGACTCCCGTAATATTGTCACGAGAAGGGTGCATAGCCGGAGCTTCCTCAAAGAAATTCTCGAAATCAGCATCACGATTAATTTGTTCAAGCAACTCGTCTTGCGAATACCCAGTTAACCAACGAATGATTTCGTCAACTTCTCCCTTAGTGCGGTTCTTCCGTTCAGCCTTCGCCACATACATAGGGTACACCTTTGAAAAAGGCATATCAAAAATCTTATGTCTAGTCATCTTATACCTCCACGTTTAATAAGGGTCTCTTTCATAGAATCTGGCTTCTCAAACCATTCCAAAAACTCCATGCGGTGACCAAAAAAGGCATAAGTATAAAAGCGTTTGGCGCCAGGCATATTGCTGTCCTCTTCGAATGGTATATCGTTCTCTTTTAAATGGGCCATCAGCGCTACAATATCGCTCACTTCAAAAGCCGGATGACCTCGTTTTTCCGGTTTGAACCACTCGTCCAAGCCGACATGCAAAATATGTCTGCCCATATCAAACCATAAACTGTCAAAATGACTCAGTGAGTCTGGTTTTTCTACTTCTTCACAACCTAAAATATCTATAAAAAAGTGCCGTGTTTCTTTTTCCGACCCAAGTGGGGCAGTGATTTGTATATGATCCAATCCTTTAAAAGCAAAAGCCACTTTCATCGCTCCTTTAGTATTTCGTCTGTCTCTAGTTTACCATACCACACTCAATTGACCACTGTCTTAAAGAAGATTAGACTAAACCCGTGTGCTATAATAAGGCTAACATGATAAGAAGTGGAGTGAAAGAAATGAAAGCAAGCACAACGTGGGAAGGCAATATGGCCTTTACAATGACGAATGAAAACGGCAATACAATGAGGATGGATGCACCTGTCGCTAACGGTGGAGAGGGCAGTGGGCCGTCGCCAATGGAAGTGGTCCTTGGAGGATTAGCAGGATGTATGGGCATCGACATGGTAATGGTATTGAAGCCTTATTTAGACAAGATTGAGCGCATGACCTTTGATACAGTTGGCGAGCGCAACGACGAACCGCCTCGTTATTTCAAAGCCATCGAATTAGTTGTACATGTAGACGGAGACGTTCCAGCCAGCCGAGTCTGGCGTGCGGTTAAACTAAGTGATGAGAAATACTGTTCTGTAGCCAATTCACTGAATGCAGAGTTAAGTTACAAAGTTATTTTAAATGGCGAAGAAGCAGCAGAAGCATAAATATATTAAATTAAGGAGACCATGATGACGACACTAAATGCAACAGTTCATTCCGAACAATTAATGAGGAAAGTGAATTATTTTGCAGTCATACCTGACAAAGTAGAAACTAAATATAATGAGCAAACTAAAAAACAAGAAGTGGTCCCGTTTAAAACCTTGTATTTATTACACGGTTGGTCAGGACACTATATGGACTGGGTTCACAACAGTCGTATAGTTGAATGGGCAGAAGAGTATAACTTGGCAGTGATAATGCCTTCTGGAGAAAACGGCTTTTACGTGGATCACCCACACCACAACAATTTTGGGTCCTTTATTGGAGAAGAATTAGTCAACGTCACGCGACAACTCTTTCCCTTATCCAACAAAAGGGAAGACACCTTCATCGGCGGCTTATCTATGGGCGGCTTTGGCGCACTGAGAAACGGTTATACCTACAGTGACACCTTTAGTAAAATCATCGCTTTATCAAGTCGAGTCTTTTCAAAAGAAGACAACACATTCCATGATTTAACGGAAGACACGCCCATTAACCGAAGTTTGTGGCCATTGATCCCATCAAAGACCTACCGCGACTTGCCGGACAACATGGACACCTACGCTTTAGTCAAACAGGCAAAAAACAAGCCGGAACTGTACTTGGCCTGCGGAACGGACGACCATTTAATTCGAGAAAATGAAGTCTTCCATAACTGGCTCATCCAAAATGGCTTTGATCACGAATACCGGGAAGAACCTGGTGACCACAATTGGGACTTTTGGAATACATTTTTACTAGATGCACTACCTTGGCTAGTCGAGAAATAAAAGAAAGCTGGAACGGATCGAGGCGCAGTGCCTTTTCCGTTCCAGCTTCTTTTTATGGCTATACTCAGTTGAATCTTTTACTTGAGTATGGAGATAGACTCCTAAAAAGTTAATACAACACATTAGTCAATGACCTCTATATGAATAGCGACAGTACCCCATTGCTTTTCTTGTTCAGGGGAGTAAATTTTATAAGTATTTTCAAGCATTTGTTCAACCGTTTGACCTTGTGCGCCTAAAATTTGATCAGGCAATGTTTCGTACATCTTTTTAAAAGTAGGGAAGCGGTCCAATGCCATAACACGAACGGTTAAAGTCTCCAAAGGATTTGACAGCTTGGTAAAGGTAATCGTATCGTTTACTTTAAGCTGACGCCTTTTTTGATCCCATAAACGGATCTCTACTAATTTTTCTTTAGACTGAATCGCGTTAAACGGGTCATCGTACAAAGTCATGTCGTGATTCATCACGAACCTCCAATAGTCATACAAAACCTTCCCCAACAATCGTCGAGGAAGGCCTTATAGTTTTTTAAATATTAAGCCCAAGCACCTTTACGGAAAACAGGCACGCGAGAACCGTCTTCACGGATGCCGTCGATGTCCATTTCGTTTGAGCCGATCATAAAGTCAACGTGAACGTCAGAACGGTTTAAACCGGCTGCTTTCAGTTCATCTTCTGACATCTCAGTTCCGCCTTCAAGGTTGAACGCGTAAGCTGATCCTAAAGCCAAGTGGTTAGACGCATTTTCATCAAATAATGTATTGAAGAAAGTCAAACCAGATTGAGAAATAGGGGACGCATCAGGAACAAGTGCCACTTCGCCTAAACGAGCAGCGCCTTCATCTGTTTCAATTAACTGCTTGATCACGTCTTCGCCTTTATCAGCCGTAACCTTTTCGACTTTACCGTCTTTGAAATGGAATGTCATGCCTTCGATAATCGTACCTGCATAACTTAGTGGTTTAGTCGAGACAACCACACCATCCACACGGTTCGCATCTGGAGCTGCAAAGACTTCCTCAGTCGGCATATTTGCCATGAAGCGTTCGCCGCGAGCATTCAAGCTTCCAGCACCTTCCCAGCGGTGACCTTTAGGTAAGCCAACCGTTAAGTCAGTTCCAGGAGCTGTAAAGTGAAGAGCAGTAAACTGTTCTTTATTCAATTCATCAGCTTTAGATTCCAACGTCTTGTCTTTTTCTTCCCAAGTCGCTACAGGGTTCTCATCATATAAATGAATCGCTTTGAAAATAGCATCCCATAACGCGTCAACGCGTTCTTCAGCTGTTTCTAATTCAGGGAATACTTTCTCAGCCCATTTTTCTCCAGCGGCCGCTGCAACGACCCAGCTGACTTTGTTGGATTGAGTGGCTTGACGCATCGCTTTAAACGCACGTCCATTGGCAGCCTGTGCCGCAGCAATTTTCGTGCTGTCCAGACCTTTTAGTGAATCAGGGTCTGATGAGCGCACGCTAATTCGGCTAGCACCTTTTTCGATAAAATCGTTAGACTCATCGACTTTGTATTGAGGAACCGTTGACACGACTTCTTTTGAAGCGTGTTTAAAGGTTGAACGAGTGACTTGATCGTCCGTCCATTTAACAATCACTTCTTTAGCGCCACGTTCGTAAGCTGCTTCTGTAATCAAGCGCGCAAGAGGTGCTTGATCAACGTCAATGCTTAAAATAACCGTGTGTCCCTCTGAAACGTTAACGCCCGTAGACACAAGTAAATCTGCATAAGTTTTCAAATGTTTCTCGAAATCTGGTAATACCATGAAATTGCCTCCTTCTATGATTGAAATACTCATTCATCTTAGCATATTCACCAATTCGTCACAATCACAAATAAATAAGACACTTTGGTCAATTTGTAATAATTTAATATCGGTTGCCATATAAACTAGTCATAAACATAATGAATAATATAACAAAAACGATTGTTATTTAACCTTTATTCTAGTTATGTAAATAGTGTGAAAGATAAGTAGAGCCTTTTTATAAGATGTTTATTATGTTATACTATAGTGGATTAAATCTATATTTACATTAGATAATAATAGTGAGAGGGAGTAGACGTGTGCCCAGAAAAAGAAGAATTCATAGAGAACATATTTTGGAGGCTGCTCTCAATTTAATGAGAGAAGAAGGATTTGAGCATTTCACTGCGCGCAAGATTGCAGATCACCTTAAAGCTTCTACGCAACCCATCTACAAAGAGTTTACCAATATGGATGACTTGAAAGTTAATTTGACCGACTATGTTATAGACATGCTAGGAGAAAAAGTGTTTCGTTTACACGACGAAGGAACCGGTTTGAAAGAAGCATGCATTAACTACATACAGTTTGCCAGTGAAGAACAAACTTTATTTTCTGCACTGTTTACTCACGGGGAATTGTCTATTGTGACTCTTCAGACCTTCATTGAAGATTCCCTTCATAAAGCGATTAGCCGTACGGAAGGACTAGAAAATCTCACTGAAAGTGACCGAGATTCATTGTTGAGCATAATATGGCCGACCATATTCGGTGTTGCTGTATTAACAGCCCAAAATGTAAGCACTTATGAAGAAGAAAGTCTCTCAACGAGAGCAGAGAATATCGTGGACCATTCTGTATCAGTGTGGAAAGATTTTCAAAAAGTTTAATTAACATGGATGCAAAACTACCCAGCTCACTCGGCTGGGTAGTTTTTAGTTTAGAGAATAGTTGGCCGATTCTACGAACTCAAACGGAAAACTCTGACAAGTTCGTAGAAAAGAGGACCATTTCACCGAACTCAAACGGAAAACTCTAACGAGTTCGTAGATAAGTGGACCATTTCGCCGAACTCAAACGGAAATCTCTGACGAGTTCGTAGAAAAGAGGTCAGTAAGCAATCCTACGAAACGAAAAAAGCTTGGAATGCCTACCCCTATTCCAGGGTGAGTGCGTTCCAAGCTTTTAAGCATGTATTAAAAGGTAATCGTATCCGGATCAGTCGCTTGACCGGCGCGACCTTTAAGTCCATCAATTAACGTCATATCCTCATCGTCGAGTTCGAAGTCAAAAATATCGGCATTCTCCCAGACGCGTTCTTTCGTAACGGTTTTTGGAAGAGGTAAGAAGTTATGCTGCAGACTCCAACGCAAGACGACTTGAGCAATCGACTTGTTATACTTCTCAGCCAAATCTTTTAACTCGTCCACCTCAAAAATTTTACCCGTACCAAGAGGACTGTAGCCTTCATTAATAATACCGTGTTCATTGTTGAAAGCCACAAGGTCAGGCTGCATATCGCTTGGGTTGAGCATAATCTGGTTCACAGCCGGAACAATTTTAGCTGTTTCAAGCAACGGCTTTAAGTGATGCGGGCGGAAATTTGAGACGCCAATCGATTTAATTTTCCCGGCTTCAACCGCTTCTTCCATTGCTTTCCAACTCTCGGCATTGGTTTCTTGCCATCTGTCACGGAAGGAAAGAGGGTTTGGCCAGTGAATTAAGTACAAGTCGATGTAGTCGAGTCCCAATTTTTCTAAAGACGTGTCAATCGCTTCTTTCGTCTTATCATATCCGTGCCACCGGTTATGCAATTTCGTGGTGACAAAAATATCTTCTCTTGGAACATCCGTTTCTTTCAACGCTTGACCGACGCCTTCTTCATTTTTGTAAGTTGCTGCGGTATCAATATGGCGATAGCCTGCTTCAAGCGCCCACAAAACGGCCTGTTTAGCTTCCTCATTGGTACACTGCCAGGTTCCAAAGCCAATCTTTGGAATCTCTAACCCATTATTCATCTTATACGTATCCGTTAATGACATATGCATTCCTACTTTCGCTTTTTTTTCTACATAAAATTATACGTTAAGTGGCAGTAGACTTCCAATGAAAGTGTTTTTTATAGAAAAAAGACACCCTTATGAAAAGTAGGTGTCTTGTCTATTAGTTTGATTCAAATGTTTTAACTAACGATGCTGCGAATGCTTTCAAGTGTTCCACATCATCATCTTCCGGATTTAAATCCACTTTCACACTGTCTGCGCCTTTAGTTGCCCCCGCTTTGGCAAATTGCTCATCGAAATCATCGACTGATTGACAGTACTTATCATAAAAGGTGTCGCCAGATCCAAAGGCTCCGTATATTTTTCCAGTTAAATCGACGTCTTCCAATTCTTCATAAAAGTCGACAATTTCATCAGGTAAATCAGCGTCCGTTCCGTACGTATACGTGCCCACAACACATATGTCATAGTCTAAAAAATCTTCCGGATCGGCAAACACGCTCTCCGTTACTTCAACGTCGCAGTCCAGTTCTTGAAACGCTGCTTCTAAAATATCTGTGCATTCTTCTGTATTACCAGTCAAACTGGCGTATACAATCATTACTTTAGGCATTCATGTCATCCTCTCGCTTTTGACTCAGGCAGTCGTCCTCATTCATCTGTCGGTATTACGTTTGAACAGATGATTCCCAAAAAGCATACCACGATAATCACTGTTTTTCAATATTCGAGGCGAGCGATCAGATACATACTAGATTAAGGGCTGAATCTGTTTAAAGAATGCTCATAAAGAGGTATACTATTCTTAGCACTCACTGAATGAAGCGTCAATCCATCCTATTCTAGTGCACTGATTCATTTATGGAAAAGGAGATAGAACGATGTTAGCAAAAATTAACAAGATTCCTGCAGGAACGTTTTTAGTTCCGCTTATATTGAGTATAGTTGTCTATACCATTTGGCCTAACTTATTTATGATAGGAGGGATGACACAGGCCCTGTTTTCTGGTGAAGGAGTCGGGGTAATTACCGCTATTTTAACCTTTATTTCCGGTACGGCTGTCGATGTAAAACAAACAGGCAGACTGCTCAAGCGTCAAGGGGTACTGTTTATAGTGAAAGCTCTATTCAGCTTGGCCTTATCATGGATTTTCTTGCAATTATTTGGCCAACACGGGGTGCTGGGTATTTCGTCACTTGCATTCGTTGCGGTCATTACCAGCTCGAATACAGCTATTTACTTATTAACGGCTAGACAATATGGAGACGAAATTGATACGGGGGCCTTTGGTTTCTTCGGCATTTTAAGTCTACCTTTGTTACCGACCTTTATTTATAGTTTTGTCTTTGCTTCCGGTGGAAACGTGGACTGGACTCCTGTACTGTCTATTTTAATCCCTCTTATCCTTGGTATCATTGTCGGAAATATAGACCGCGGGTTTTACAAATTATTTGGACCAGCTATTGGCGGCTTACTACCGATTCTAGGCTGGAACTTAGGGCAGGGACTGAATATAATTGAAGCAGTTAGAGCAGGTATTCCTGGACTCATTCTGACACTTATTTACATTATCGCTTCATCCATTTTGGTCATCACCGACCGTATGGTACTGAAAAATGATGGCTTATATGGCCTGTCTTTAGTTACGGTAGCGGGCTTAACTACCTCGGTTCCCGCTTTAATAGCTCATTCGTATCCGCCACTTCAGCCGTATGTGTCAGCAGCCACAGCTCAAATTTTATTTGCTGTCATTATCACATGTGTGGGCGCTCCAATTGTTATTGCGAAATGGAATGACCACATGATTAAAACAGGTGAAAAACCACTTAAAGCCCCAACATCAGATGAAGGAATAAACTAATTTTAAAATAGGAGTGGAGCTATGTATCACAAAGAGTTGGATCAGTTTCCAAAAGATTTCCTATGGGGGTCTGCGTCAGCGGCGTACCAAGTTGAAGGAGCAGCCAGTGAAGACGGGAAAGGCGAGTCCGTTTGGGACCGTTTTGTCCAGATTCCAGGCAAAACCTTTAAGGGCACGACCGGTGAAGTAGCCGTCGACCATTACCACCGCTACAAAGAAGACGTCAAATTAATGGCGGACCAAGGCTTAAAAGCCTACCGTTTTTCTGTCGCTTGGAGCCGCATTATTCCAGACGGCAACGGCGAAGTAAACGAAAAAGGTCTAGAGTTTTATGACAACTTAATCGATGAATTATTAAAGTATAACATCGAACCAGTCGTAACTTTATACCACTGGGATATCCCGCAAGCCTTGCAGGACAAATACGGCGGTTGGGAAGACAGACAAGTCATCGAGGACTTCACTCGTTACGCCGATATTTTGTTTAATCGATTCAATGGACGAGTAAAATACTGGGTGTCTTTGAACGAACAAAACATATTCTTGACTTTGGGATACCGTATGGCGGCTCATCCACCAAATGTAACGGACGAGAAACGCATGATTCAAGCAAATCACATCGCTAACTTAGCGAACGCATCCGTCATCAAACGCTTTAAAGAATTAGGCATTGATGGAAAAATCGGACCAAGTTTTGCTTACAGCCCGACATATTCTTTGGACAGCGATCCATTAAACCAATTAGCTGCTCAAAACCATGAAGAGTTTAACGCTCATTTATGGATGGACGTGTATGTCTTTGGTAAATACCCATCCGTTGTCTGGAACTATTACGAGAAACACGGACTCACTCCCGATGTTAAGCCAGGCGACGAGGAGTTACTTAAAGCAGGCAAACCGGATTTCATGGGACTCAATTACTACCAAACGAATACCGTCGCCAACAATCCATTAGACGGCGGCGTTGGGGAAGGTAAGATGAACACTTCAGGTAAAAAAGGTGCCAGTGAAGAAAGCGGCGCTCCGGGTCTCTTTAAAAACACGACCAACCCTCATGTTGAACGGACTGACTGGGATTGGGACATTGACCCGACTGGCTTGAGAATCGCGATGAGACGCATTAATAGCCGCTACAACATGCCGATTTTGATTACAGAAAACGGACTCGGTGCCTATGATACCTTGGAAGAAGACGGCTCCATTCATGACGATTACCGAATCGACTTTTTGAAGAAACACGTCATGGCCATTCAAGAAGCCATAACAGACGGGGTGGACGTCATGGGTTACTGCACATGGAGTTACACTGATCTGCTGAGCTGGCTCAACGGCTATCAGAAACGTTACGGCTTCGTTTACGTTGACCGAGAAGAACTGGACGAAAAAGAACTGAAACGGTATAAGAAAGACAGTTATTTCTGGTACAAAAACGTCATCGAAACGAACGGACAAGAATTATAATATGGACAGCTTCCCTTTATCACTAAATGGGGAAGCTGTTTTTTTATGCAAAAGAGTCATTTCTTCATAATTAATAAAGAATAGAGTAAACTAATAGAAACAGATAAAAAAGGAGAATGAGCGATGTCAAAAGCAGTTGTGATTGTGAACCCAACATCTGGTCGAGAAGAGGGTAAAGAGATGGGGCCCAAAGTAAAGGAAGCCTTATTAAAAAAATATGACGAAGTGGATTTGCGTTGGACTGAAGGAGAAGGCGATGCCACACGTTTTGCAAACGAAGCGACCAAAGAAGGAGTCGATGCCATCTATGCTTTAGGCGGAGACGGCACGGTTAACGAATGCATCAACGGCATTGCGCCAGAACCAGTCAGACCGGCTTTTGGCTTCATCCCAATGGGCACGGTCAACGATTTAGGCAGAGTCCTTGGGATACCGATGGATTCAGAAGAAGCAGTCGATGAAATCACGTCTTATAAGAAAAAGCGCATCGATATTGGCAGATTGAACAATCACTATTTTGCGGACATTATGGCCATCGGATCGATTCCCGACTCCGTTCAAAATGTTCCTATTGAAAAGAAAACTAAATTGGGTCCTTTAGCATACGTTTTGGAAGGAACGAAAGCTTTTGTGGACAAGGAAAATTACCCATTGCGGTTCAGCTTTGATGATGAAGTGGTCGAGCTCGACAGCTTTCTCGTTTTAGTGGCACTGACCAATTCAGTGGGCGGCATTAAAACAATGATTCCAGAAGCCTCAGTAGATGACGGTTATTTGCATTTAGTTGCTATTGAAAAGCAAAGCAAGATTGGCATTGCTAACCTCGTTCCAAAAATCTTTACAGGCAAACTGACTGAAGACGACCATGTCTTTTACCGAAAAATAAAAAAAGCCCGCATTGAACTGAGAGAAGAAGCAGGCGATCAAACCGTTTTAACTAATATTGACGGCGACGAAGGCGATGCCTTACCCGTAACCGTCGAAGTATTTAAGCATCACATTGACGTATTTGTTCCGGCAGAGACTGAATAAAAATAGTCCTCCAATAAAGGTCATTAAAACATCAATCTTTGTTCTCAAATTGAATACACTTCTTCACTATGCTAAACTATAAAGAGAATAAAGAAAACGAATACGAGGACGGTTTTAATGGCAAAATCGAAAGTAAGAGAAATACTGAAATCAAACGATACACCTAAAGAAAAATTTGACTATTTGTGGGGCTACTACAGATGGCACGTCATTATAGCCACATTAGGATTACTCCTCTTTGGCTTCATGACATATGATTTCATCAACCGACCGGTTCCTTATTTCCACGTGAGCGTTTTGTCACCGGAGATTGATCCAGAAGAAGAAGAAGCGTTGGCTATCGAGTTGGAAGAGTTACTGCAGCCAGAAGGGAAAAATGAATCGATATTCGTCACCTTTACGCCATATGGTCAATTGGCCGAGCGATTTGTCGCTCAGTTATCTGCGGCAGAATATGATTTAATATTGATGGATGAACAGTCATACCGTCAGTATGCCGACTTTGGAACCATGCAAGAGTTCGATATCCTTGAATTAAGTGAAGAAGACTTACACCGTACAGATATCTACGACAACACCATGGCAATGGAAACGAATCAGATTCCACTCTTCACAGAATTTGACACCACATCGGATTTATACCTAATGATTCCGTCAAACGCACAACGAAAAGAAACAATCGTCGACTTCTTCGAAACCCAAGGCTACACCATCGAACTAATAGACAGTTAAGTAAAAGTCTTCCCCAAGCGGGAAGACTTTTTTCGTTTTAGCTTAATAAAGGCGGAACATACTCGCTTTTAGGCGAGTATGCCCATTATAAATCCCTAGTAAGTAGTGTATTCGACGAAGTCAGAGCTGAAACGGAACGTTCGTCGTACAATTAGAAGCTAATTGTACGAACACGAAGCAAATCGGTAGCTTTCATCGTAGAATAAACAGGTAATTCGACGAAGTCAGAAGGATAAAAGAAGTTTCATCGTAGAATAAAGGCACAAATTGTGTGAGATCATAGTAAATGCCTTCTTTATTTCGCAGCATTAATCGAAAGCTTGTCTTATAAAGGAAAAAAACTGGGGCCAGTTTTTTCCAAATGCACTTAAAAAGGCAGAACATACTCGCTTAAAAGCGAGTATGACCATCCAACTCTTTAATTATGTCCAATATTTGGCAATTCATACATAGAAAATAAAAAAATCGAAAGAAAAATAGTTCTTTTTGATGTTAAAAAGGTAATACATATAGTAGGAGGGATGTTAATGATCGTAATAAAAGATAGAAAAAAGTCCGACTTACTTCAAGGATTACAAATACTGAATAAAAGAATGAATCTGTTAGATAGACATAAAAAGGACTTATATAAATTAGAAAAAGGACTTGAAGGCGAGCTCCACTTTGATGCTTTAATAAAGGAAAATCTGAAAAGTGATAGTTTAATAGTGAACGATTTACTCATAAATTATAACGACACAACGATTCAAATTGATTCTCTTATCATCACTAACAACGCCATCTATTTGTACGAAGTCAAAAATTATAAAGGAACATACCAATTAATTAATGAACAGTTTATTACCTTACACGGAGACGAGATACCTGATCCTACATTACAATTGAAGAAGTCATCACAAGTTATCCGACGATTTTTGAAAGACGCCCATAGTCATTTGCCACTTGTAACACATATCGTCTTCGTTCATCCTAATTTTCACCTTTACAATGATCAAGTAACGAGTCCATTTATTTATGCTAATCAAATTGAAGATCATGTCAATACGTTGAACCGTTCAACGAATCAACTAAGTCATCATCGCTATAATTTAGCCAACCGCCTACTTGAACATGTGATAGTAGAAGCACCCTACCAAAAAAAATTACCACCATTCCAGCTAGAGACAGTTAAAAAAGGAGTAAGTTGTAAACACTGCGAAACGTTATTGACGTGGGAAAATCAGCGGAATAATTATTGCGATGACTGTAAACAAGTCACCTCAATTGAAGAAGCAATCCTGCACGCCGTTAAACAGTACCGACTCTTATTCTCTGAAAGTCAATTGACAACTAACCGGATAAATCATTGGTGTGGAGAGACATTTCATTTGCAGACCATCAGGAAAGTAATGATGAAACATTTTCAAGTCGTTGGCAAAACACGTGGCACATACTATATTCCAAAATAAGGGTTTAGTCTCTCCACTATTTTCGCTATAATAATAAGGATACTAGATAAGTAGAGGAGAATGTTTGTGATTACGTTGAAATCACCTAGAGAAATCGATGCAATGGATAAAGCCGGTGACGTCTTAGCGGCCATCCACGAAGCCCTGCGCGATTTCATTAAACCGGGAATTACCGGAACAGATATTGATCAGTACGTTGAAAAATTAATCGCTGAGCACGGAGCCACCGCTGAGCAAAAAGGCTATCAAGGTTACGAGTACGCCACCTGTGTCAGCGTCAACGACGAAATTTGCCACGGCTTCCCACGCAATGAAACCCTTAAAAAAGGCGACCTGATTACCGTTGATATGGTTATCAACCTAAATGGCGCACTAGCCGATTCAGCCTGGAGCTACAGCGTCGGCGAACCATCAGACGACATACAAACCCTAATGGCCGTCACGAAAGAAGCCCTATACAAAGGCATCGAACAAGCTAAAATCGGCAACCGCATTGGCGACATCGGTCACGCCATCCAGACCTACGTCGAAGGAAAAGGCTTCTCAGTCGTCCGCGAATTCATCGGCCACGGCATCGGACCAACCCTTCACGAAGCCCCAAGCGTGCCCCATTACGGCGAGCCAAACAAAGGCATACGCTTGAAAGAAGGCATGGTCATCACCATCGAACCCATGGTCAACACAGGCACATGGCGCTCAAAAATGGATGCCAACGGCTGGACTGCCCGCACCCAAGACGGCGGCCTAAGCTGTCAATACGAGCACACGCTAGCCATCACCAAAGACGGCCCGCGTATCTTAACCCAACAAACAGGCGAATAACTCACAAGAAGCATGGACCCGATCCGTGCTTCTTTTTTTTAAAGAAGGGCAGAAAGGAGAAGGCACATGGGTGAATCAACACGTCAATCATTAAAATGGGCGGAAAAAGAACTGGGTGAGCGCATCATACAAATGGCACCCCTTAAAGGAGGCACCTCATCGTTACTCCATCATTTGACAACCACATCGGGTAGGGCCGTTGTCCTAAGAGAATATAACAATCAAGAATGGCTGACAGAAGACCCAACCGTCGTATACAGAGAAGCGTTGAATTTAAAAGAAGCCAGACACTTAACGATTCCTACACCGATATTCATTGCAGTAGACGATAAAGGGGAAACCGCCGGACGGCCGTCAATACTCATGTCAAAAGTGGGCGGTAAAGTTGACTTAAACCCTAAAGACCGGACTGATTGGCTAAGGCAACTAGCACAAACGCTGGTGACGATTCACTCTTTAAACAAGCCGACCATCACTCACCAATACTTTTCTTACAATAACGACATCACCAAGCCCAAAGCCAACTGGTCCTCCGTTCCTAAAAACTGGCAACGACTCATTACTTATTTGAAAGAAACAACCATACCTGACTACGAGCCCACTTTCATTCATAGGGATTTCCACCCAACTAATGTGTTATGGGAAAACAATCAGGTATCAGCGGTCGTTGATTGGCCCAATGCCTGCATCGGACCAAGAGAAATGGACATCGCTCACTGCCGAGTAAACTTAGCACAAATGTATGGCCAAAGTGTAGCCGATGCCTTTTTAACATACTATCTCGACCAAGCAGAGTTAACGACTTACGATCACTATTGGGACTTGGAAGCACTCAAGAATATCTTTCAAGAAGAAACACCAGAAGTGTATAAAGGCTGGGAAGTATTCGGATTAAATCAATTGACCAGCACAACTATAGTCAAACGCTTGGATACTTTCCTTATAGAAGCACTAAAACAAGAGACCTTCAAAGCTAATTAGCAAAGAAGGTCTCTTGTATTTACTTATTCAAATAGTCTAAAATCAACTCGGTCGCTCGGTTGTTCCCACCAAGGGAGCACATCATTTCACTGACTCGCTTCATGTTACTCTGATAGGGTTCAGATGCAATCAACAAACGGGCGGCCCGTCCATCTCATCATACGGAATATCCTGAGAACCTTCACCATCATCTGAAATAGGGGGACCGACAAAGTGAAACCGCTCATCAAACTC
Organism: Alkalibacterium sp. MB6; assembly: GCF_009935905.1. Classification (GTDB taxonomy): domain Bacteria; phylum Bacillota; class Bacilli; order Lactobacillales; family Carnobacteriaceae_A; genus Alkalibacterium. Next base: position 90,990 of record NZ_PREX01000004.1, read on the forward strand.
ATCTTCAAACAGCTGAAATTCTCTTGACGTATAGACAATGTTTAAATCAGGAACTTCCTCAGCCAACTCATCTAAAAAATCAGTCCGGTACATCATTTGCTTAATATGCTTGTAGTGCCCAATCATCGACCGGTGCACAGGGTAGCGATGCTAGAAGATAGACAAAGGTAAGCCAGCAGTATCGATAACTCGGTCCAAGACATGGTGATTCATCGCATACCAACCGGGAACCAAACACAAACAGCATTTCATAAACCAGACAGTCATAGTCTTTTCCAATTCGTTTAGCCGTTTGATACGCACTTTGAAAAGCAGATAAATAGCGGCGCATCTCAGCTTGATTTGAATCATAATCATCATAAGGGACAAAGTCAGCGCCCGTCTGTTCAATCGTCTCTCTCATCTCTTCAGCCATGACAAAGGTAACTCGGTCACCAGCCTTAATTAATTTTTAGCCAAATCGGTCATTGGATTTAAGTGACCGCTGACCGCCTTTCCTTTACTTGTTGGGATCATCAACGGCCTACAAGCCTTTGGCGGAACACTAAACAGCTTGGCTTGGTTTGTGTACAGTATTGTACCGGGACCCTTAGCCGAAATCATCGTACAAGACATGCTTCAAGTCTTTGAAAGCTCACACGTCGGGATTTTTATCGTCGCCACCGTTTCAACGGTATGGACAGTCAGCTGGATCATGGCTTCTATTTTAATGGGGTTAAATAAAGCGTACGGTGTAGAGAATCGGAAAAACATTGTGCTCTTGCGCATACTGGCTTTCTTTATGACACTCGTCTTTGCTGCCTGGATAGGTGCACTGGTCTTTTTCGTTCATTTGTTCGCTGCAGGTTCATTAATCAGATGGCTCGTCTTAATTCCATTAGTCTTTTTTTCCTTTTGCTTTATTTACTATTTCGTTCCAAATGTCATTCAACAATTCAGGAGTGTCATTCCGGGAGCACTTTTTTCAACACTCGCTCTTTTTTTAGGGATGACTTTAGACCAACTCTTTTTAAACCAACTACCCGATGACTCAACCTTCTTTACCTTAACGGGAAGCTTCATGGTCATGTTGGCCATTTTACAAAAGTTGTCCTTAGCTATACTAGGCGGAGGAACCATTAACGCCACCGTGATGCAAATGCAGTGCGGAAAAGTGAATCCAAAAGGGGACAGCAGTAAATTTATAAAATTATTGAAGAGAACGCATGTGTTGGATTTGATTAATTAATGTAAAAAAGCCCTGTTCATTCAGTATAGTATACTGAAAAACAGGGCTATCTATTTAATTAGTTTTCATAACCATTGGGATTACTGTGTTGCCAATTCCAAGAATCGCGACACATGTCTTCTAAGCCGAGTTGCGCTTCCCAGCCTAATTGATTTTTAGCTTTCGACACATCAGCGTAACTTGACCCGATATCTCCTGGACGGCGGTCAACCAATTCATAGGGAACCTCTTTGCCGCTAGCTTCTTCAAAGGCTTTGACGACATCGAGTACGGAATAACCTTTTCCAGTTCCTAAGTTATACGCGTCAATGCCAGTCGTTGACAACACTTTTTCTAGAGCGCGGATGTGTCCTTTTGCCAAATCGACAACATGAATATAATCACGTACTCCAGTCCCGTCATGTGTATCGTAGTCGGAACCGAAGACTGACAATTTCTCGCGTTTACCGACAGCGACTTGAGTGATATAAGGCATCAAGTTATTTGGAATATCATTTGGATCTTCACCGATGCGTCCGGATTCGTGAGCACCAATCGGATTGAAGTAGCGCAGTAAAGCCGTACTCCAAGAATCATCAGCGACTTGTTGATCTTGTAAAAATTGTTCGATAAACATTTTCGTTGTGCCGTAAGGATTTGTTGTGGATAAAGGCATATCCTCAGTAAATGGTGCTTCATTAGTCATACCATAAACGGTAGCACTTGAACTGAACACCATTTTCTTCACGTTATACTCGTTCATCAATTCCATTAAGACTAGTGTGCCATTTAGATTGTTCTGGTAGTATTTGAGAGGTTTAGCAACAGACTCACCAACCGCTTTATAACCAGCGAAATGAATCACTGCTTCAAGATTGTGCTGCTCAAACACCTGACCTAAAGCTTCTTTGTCATTAATATTTACCTCGTGGAAAGTGACCTCTTTTCCAGATAATTCCTTAATGCGTTTCAAGACTTCAGGTTTTGAATTCGAGTAGTCGTCAACGATGACAACGTCAAAATTTTCATTTAATAATTCAATAACTGTGTGGCTTCCGATATAACCCGTACCACCTGTGACTAAAATAGCCATTTAATCGCTCCTTTAGACTTTCATTTAATAAAGGGGGAAATCCCTTTCGCTTCTGCTATTGTATCATATTAGAAGAAGTGAGGTGTGTGATTTTAGAATGCTCGTTCTTTTTTCTTGAAATATTATCAATTCTACGAAGTCATACTTGATTCATTTTTCTTATCGTAGAAATCTGACTGAATTGTACGATAGAAATGAAGATTTCTTATCTTAATCGTGTAATTAATACTTAATTCTACGACGAAGCTGTCAATTTTTATCTAACTTCGTAGAATTCCTTAAAAGAGAATATAAAACCTAAACTTTTTGTCCACTGGTATGTCATGATTATCTTTCATCTTTGTAAAGAATTCATGAAAACTCTATTTTCCGCTAGTCGCTATGGTATAATGTCTGAGGAATTAGCCAGGTCTAAAAATCTAGCCTATAAATGGAAAGCAAACAAAGAGGGGATTCACTATGTATCACGTATCGATTATTATGCCGGTATATAACGTCAGCGAGCATTTGCCTCGAGCAATTGAGTCTGCTTTAAATCAAAAAGAGGTTTCGTTAGAATTGATTTTAGTCAACGATGGATCAACCGATCAGTCGGGAGAGATATGTGATGCTTATGCAAAAGAAGAGCCACTATTAATTAAAGTCATTCACCAGGAAAACCAAGGCTCAGGGCCAGCAAGACAGGCCGGATTGAAGGAAGCTTCTGGTGAGTATATTTACTTTGCTGATCCAGACGATTATTTTGACCATACGCTACTTAAAGACAATATCAAACACGCTAAAAAGCGAGACGCTGAAGTCGTCATGTTTGGTTTCAAACAAGAGGATTCGAATGGGGACAATCAACAAATAAACTTACCCAATCTTCCTCAGCTAGAGTCTCGAGAAGATTTCCGAATGCATTTTAGAAACGTATATCACTTTTATCCATATGCCTTATGGAACAAACTCTATAAAAAAGACTTTTTAATGAAGAATGGTATTATATTCGGTAATCAGAAACAAGGACAAGACGCTCTTTTTAACATAGAGGTGTATAAACACTTGTCCAGTGTCGCAGTAAACAGGCATGCTTACTATCACTATGTTACACATGAAGGGTCTGCCATTAACCGATACAGACAGGATAGAATGGATATGGAGCTGAACATCGCTCGATCATTCCAAAAAATGATTAAGTCATGGGGAGAGACCGATACCTTTACCGATTTAATTGCGGAAGAGTATTTCAACGTCTTATACCAAGAAACAGTGAATCTTGTTCATCCTGCTTGCCCACTGTCGACAAAAGAAAAGGCCGAACGCTTGGCTTATTTATGGGAAACTCAAGCAAAAGTATGGGTACTTGAGCACAAAAAAGAGGAAAACAACCCATTTAGAAAAGCATTATTAAATGCATACAAAGGTAATGATTTTAGACGTGCATTGTTTTTAATGTCTAATCGTATCAAAGTAGCCAAGCAGTACTCAAAAACCTTCAATTCTTTTAGAAACTTTTTCAAAAATTAACTCTGTAAAACAGAAACAAGGAGCATACGCACGATGATGGATCAATTTAAAAAAGGCATACTGTATACGGCACTTGGAAAGTATTCCATAGTGGTTGTTCAACTCCTTGTCCAAGCCTTTTTAAGACGATTACTGGCTCCTAACGAGTACGGGATAGTATCAGCCGTCAATATTTTTCTAGTTTTTTTCCAGCTATTAGCTGACTTTGGAATAGGACCAGCTATTATTCAGAACAAAGATTTAAGCAAAAAAGAAGTGAATTCAATATTCTCTTTCAGCCTATACGTAGCGATTGGTTTGAGCATACTCTTTGTCTTCTTAGGTTACCCAATGAGTTTATTCTACGGTAACCCAGTATTCATTCCAATCAGTATGATATTAGCAATTGCCGTCTTCTTTTACGGCATACTAGTCGTGCCACAGTCGATACTACTTAGAGAGAAAAACTTCAAACTGGTTAACTTAACGACGGTATCGGGTGCAATCGTTTCAGGCATCGTATCGATTACCTTAGCACTATTGGGCTTCAGTTATTATGCCATTATTATAGGAAATACTGCCAAAGCCTTTACGCTTTTCATCGTATTTTATAGTCAAACACATGTTAAAATTGGATGGAAGTTTAGTTGGGCGCCGCTCAAAAAAATATTCGCCTTTTCACGCAACCAGTTCTTATTTAATTTTATCAATTATTTCTCTAGAAACTTAGATAGTTTATTAATAGGACGATACTTCTCGGCTAGTGCATTGGCTTATTATGACAGTGCCTACCAAGTGTCTCTTTATCCGAACCAAATACTAACTAGTTTAGTGACTTCAGTGATTCATCCGATTTTATCAGATTATGAGGATGAAAAAGAACGAATTAAACGGGTTTACTTAAGAATTTCGAACTTACTTGCCACGATAGGACTACCCTTATCCGTTTTCTTATTCTTCTCTGCACAGGATGTCTTGTTTTTCCTATTTGGGACACAGTGGGGAAATAGTGTACCAGTCTTCCAGATTTTAGCTTTATCCGTTTGGATTCAAATGATTTTATCCAGTACAGGTGGTATTTTCCAGTCAGGCAATAGAACAGATCTCTTATTATTGTCTGGGATTCTTTCTACAGTCTTTAATGTCATAGGCATTGTTGTTGGGGTTTTGTTTGGACAAATCGAATACGTGGCTCTCTTTTTAATCCTCGCCTTCAGTCTAAACTTTATCCAAGCCAATATATTGCTGATGAAAGTCATGTTTAAATCTACATTATTAGAGTTCTTTAGCGTATTAAAAAAACCATTTATTCTGGCCATTATGCAAGCAATTGCTTTCTACTTTTTACCAGAACTCAACTTCTCTATTTTCGTCAACTTGCTCATTAAAGGGAGCTTATTCCTATTCGTTTGGATAGTCGGTCTACTCATGACTGGTGAAGTAAAACGACTAGTAACTGAAGTGAAACAAGCCAGAGGATAAAGGAAAGGAATCATGAAATGAACCAGCCGTTAGTTAGTATCATTGTTCCGGCATACAATGTCGAACGCTATATAGAAGAGTGCATCGACTCCTTACTGAACCAAACGTATAAAAATATTGAAATCATTGTTTTAGATGACGCCTCAACGGATGCGACGCTTTATTTATTGAAACAATATGAAGGTCGCATTCAAATTATCGAAAACGAACTTAACCAAGGGCAGGGAGCAAGACGTAATCAAGGTATGAAGCTTGCTAAAGGCGAGTACATCTATTTTATAGACTCTGATGACTGGATTGAAATGAATACCATCGAAGAGTTAGTCGAACAAGCGGTGAAAACCGATGCTGATTTAGTTCGCTTCAACGGCAAATCCTTCTCTGAAGGAGAAGTCACTCTAGAAAGAGAAGGCCAATACAATTTCTCCCATCAACTCGAGCATCAAAAAGTCTACAGGGGAGACGATTTACTCGAAAAAAACAGAAGAAGCTTCTCAGCATCTCCTTGTTTATACCTGATTAAAAAATCGGTCATCGACCAACACAACCTATACTTTTTAGAAGGCGTCCTTCATGAAGATGAGTATTTTACGACCAGACTCTTTTACGCCATAGAATCGATGACCTACATAAATAAAGCTTATTACAATCGTCGCTACCGAGTGGCTTCTACAATGACTGAGCAGTCTAATTTACACAAATTAAAATCATTTGAGTCTTATTTGAAAATATTTAAAGCACTTGAAAAGGACTACCAACGACCTGAGCTTAAACCAGCTCAAAAGCAGTTTATCAAACGTCAACTATTGTCTGTCTATAACGGCTTACAACAAGCGGATATTCACCCAGAAAACAAACGGAAATTAAAAGAATTAAAATCAGTCACGTTTAAGGATAAAGTCTTTTTAGTATTGGCAAAGATAAAACAAAGAATGTAAATGAAAAAAAGACCCCTATATAAATAAGCTATCTTAAGCACTGATAAGTCTTATCTATATAGGGGTATAGTTGTTTAATTAGTGTGTAAGTCGTAAAAACCAATATCGTGTGAATAGTTTGATCCAGCAAATAAGTCATACTGAATCAAAGTAAACTCATTTAGTAAGCGAATCGTTTCGACTTGTAATTCGTGTCTTGAAGAAACAGGACCATCAATGCCTTCTTCTAAATATAATCCACCATAGATACCTGGCAGCACTGCTTCAAGCTCCATTAACATCGCTTCAAAAGGTGATACCATCATATCTAAAGCTTCTAGAATGTAATTAATAAAGTAGATGGGGCTGATTGTTCCGATATCTCCTGACAACTCTCTTTTATTTGAATAAAAGAAAAGAGGGGTTTCTCTCATTGTCAGTCTAGAGTTTTGGCTAATAGTATCATCGGAATAAATACCTGGTTGATGATCTCCCCAAAAGACAATAAAGATTTCTTCATCATGCTGATCCACTTCTTCTATGAGCGCTTCTAAAGATTGGTCACTATGGTATAAATCTTGTAAGTAGCCATTGCCTTCAGCATCTTCTGTGGCACCAGAGGTTTCAAATAACGGGTCATCATACTTATGACCGTATGCCATATGGTTTTGCATCGTAACTAGGTGAATGAAATCGAGGTTATCAGTCTCATTTAACCGTTGGATCATTTCTTTGTAGGCTGAATCATCAGAAATATAATCACTGTTGCCGATTTTTTCATTAAAAGTCATGTGTTCGTCATAAATAAAATCGTTGAAACCAAGGTTATCGTAAACAGTCGTTCGTTTGTAGAGCCTTGCATTGTAAGGGTGAATAGCCGTAGCGGTCATTCCTTGATCATTGGCTTTTTTAGCAAGGGAAGGAACATCATTTAGTTCATCTGCTGCTTCCACATAAGGTGAGTAAATTCGAGAAGCCAGAGGCTCTAAAGATAGACTCGTCAAGGCTTCGAATTCGCTGTTTGCTGTTCCGCCACCAATGTTTTGGGCAAAAGCTTGGCCACTTAATGTCGATTCCATTAAAGAACGAGTGTAAGGAATAGGGTCTTGATTGAATGAAAAACCTTCAATCGTTGATGGATCCGCGAACGATTCATTCATAATAAATAGAATATTAGCAGGGCTCTCTGACAATAGTCGATCCCTATTAATCTCATTTGCTAGTTCAGTATATTTTTCGTGAATCTCCTCAATGGTATGACGAGAATACTCAGTTGGTTTTTCCATTACCTCAGTCCCTAAGTTAAATAAGAAACCAGCTACAAAACCATTACGTGCGTAGTTAAGGTCTTGATCATAGGTGACAAAGTCTGTGTATTGGTTATATACCTGTCTAAGGGGATTGCCAGGGTAATTAAAGCGATAGATGTTAGCAATTAATGCAAGAGATAAGACAAACAGAGGAAAGCGCCACATAAACTGAAAACGTTTGGTTAATGAACCCTTAGCTCTCAAAGAAAAGTTCTTGTAGACTAAAACGATAAGAAAGAGGATAGCTGATAAGCCACCAAGAATGAAGATTATTTCTCGCATGCTAATCATTTCGACCAAAAAAGGCAATTCCGAAATCATGGATAATTCACTAGGAAATAATGGCTCATTACGGTACTGATACTTTAAATAAGCAGTAGACCCTAAAATTAAAGAGAAAACAGTGAGAAACGAACCACTTAAGACGGCACTGCCGATTAGAGAGGCAAGAAAAAGAAAAAGGCTGAAGAAAACCAAACAACTTAATATAAATACTTCGGTACGAATATTGAAGATGAAATTATGAACATTCTCTAAATTAAAGCCCATATAAAAATATTGAACGACAAAACTAGCAAGAATAGAAGAGACTAATCCAATGAGTAAAAAACAGCTTAAGAGAATGAGGTTTCTTTTTGTAAATAGTTGCAATGTATAATAGTCCTCCTTTATTACTTAAAATCGAGTGTAATGCAAATATCTCGAATTGTAAATATCTCGTAAAAAGAAAGTGCAATCTTTTACAAAGTTTTCAAATTTCAGTCATAAACTATTATAGTTGTTGTGACAAATAATAGGAAGAACAGAAAAGAAAGACATCCGCCAATGGATGAAGGCGTAGTTATCAAGGGAAATACAAGAAGATAGGTTGATGATGAGGTCATTTATGGTAAAATGATGCGTGAATATCAGAAGCCTACGAACTATAACTATTATCTCAATCGGATTAGGAGTAATACCAAGTGAAAAAGAAAAAGATTGCAGTTGTATTTGGAACAAGACCTGAAGCCATAAAAATGGCTCCTGTTATTTTGGAACTCAACAAACATCAAGATATATTTGAAACGAAAGTCATTGTCACTGCTCAGCACAGAGAAATGTTGGATCAAGTATTAAGTGTCTTTTCAATCACCCCAGATTGGGATTTAAATGTTATGAAGGAAAACCAGTCACTATCTGACATCACAACCACTGTGCTAAAAGGAATTGAGCGTGTATTTATTCAAGAACATTTCGACCTTGTTCTTGTTCATGGGGATACAACGACTAGTTTTGCCGCTGCCTTAGCAGCATACTATCATCAAATACCCGTTGCTCATGTTGAAGCGGGCTTAAGAACGTATGATACCTATAACCCTTTCCCAGAAGAAGCGAACCGACAATTAATAGATGCAATAACTGATCTTTTCTTCGTACCGACTGTAGCAACTAAGGAAAACTTGCTAAATGAAAATAAAAACAGTCAATCTATTATTGTCACTGGAAATACTGTGATAGATGCTATCAAGTATACGAAAGAACTAACTAAACAACACCCCATACTAGACAAGATGAATCGCAAATCTGAACAAAAGTGGCTCCTGTTAACGATGCACCGAAGAGAGAATTATGGTAAACCCATGAGTCAAGTATTCGAAGCGGTTATAGATTTGGTAGAAGAATACCCCGAAATAGAAGTGCTCATGCCGGTGCACCTTAGCCCGATTGTTCAGTCAGTGGTTAAGGAAGTTTTAGGTGACCATGATCGTATCCATTTAATTGCGCCTCTAGAGGTCGATATCTTTCATCGTGTAATCAATAAATCCACACTTGTATTAACTGATTCCGGAGGGCTTCAAGAGGAAGCTCCTGCTTTGAACGTACCGGTTCTGGTCTTGCGTGAGAAAACAGAAAGACCAGAAGGGCTAGAAGCGGGAACACTGAAGTTAACAGGAACAGACAAACAAAGCGTATATGAAAATGTAAAAGAGTTATTAAACAACACGGAACTTTATGATAAAATGGCTCAGGCTTTGAATCCGTATGGAGATGGAACGGCTAGCATAAAAATTGTTGAGGCGATGAAAGCGTACTTCAACTGAAAGAAGGTAGGACATTAGTGGAAATAAAAATGAGAGAAGTAAGGGCGTATAATGTTTCACCAATGTTTTGGTCTTCAATTATTATGTCGCTAATTGCATTAGCCTTTGTTCTGAGTGACTGGTTAATACTTTATTCTTCCTTTGGGGATTTTATATTAGCCTTGGCCGTTCTTATTCTTTTTTTAGTGGGAAGACTTGAAATAGACAAACAACAAATGAACGGACTATTAACAGTCTTTGGTTTATTACTCTTAACTATTATATTATCGTATCTTTTTAACGATTATTGGGTGAATCCGCAACGTATTGTTGTGTCGTCCATCAAGTTTATGTTCTATATCATTTCACTCGTTGTTTTTTACAATTTTTTAAATCACAATAAATCATTAAATCAATTCTTGAGAATTAACAACCGTTTCGCAATGGTAGTCATTCTGCTTGGGGTACTCATCACTATAGGCATCTATTTAGATAATCGAGATTTAGCAACGTTCTTATGGCGCTTTACTAGAGATGATTACAGAAGCTTTTACTTTGCGGGGAATGCAGCGATTGTTCGGACGAGAAGTATATTCTCTGAACCGGCTCATTTGGGTTATTACTTAAATACACTTTATTTTGCCAATCTCTTTTCAAAACGAAAAAGTAATAAATTGGTCTTAAGTATAATGGCCTTAGGTATTTTATTAACGTTTAGTTATAGTATGATTCTCATCTTTTTCCTAACAAATACAGTCGCCTTTGTTTATAATATAATTAAAGGTGACTGGAAGTGGTCTAAATGGTATAGCTTACTATTAATACCTTTAGTCATCCTTTTTTACTTTTTATGGGATATGATTAACGAAACGATTATTCAACGAACATTAAATATCCTGAATGGAACAGATACATCGGCTTATAATCGACTGGTTGAGAGCTGGATATATGTAGAAAGAGAGAGACTTCTCTTTGGAAACGGGATTGGGCATACACCACCTGTGACTAATATCTATGCCTATGCCTTAAGTGATTTTGGATTGATAGGATTGATTCCATATATCGGCCTATCCATATATCTTCTTATTTTGAATCTACCTGCTTTTATTCTTTTTGTAACAATGAATGTAGCTAAAGGCGGTTATTTAAACCCAGCGTTTTGGTTGTTTTTACTTATGATTTTCCTATACGGATTTAACAAGGAAAATTAGGATAGTATAGATTGGAAGGAATTTTTATTATGTATGATATGTATCAAGTGCTCATCAATATACTTTTATCAATCGCACTAAGTGTGGGCGTTACCCCATTAATTAAAAAGCTCTCTTATAAAATAGGAGCTGTGGATATACCAAACAAGAGAAGGATGAATACTGAAATCATGCCCTCAATGGGTGGATTGGGTATTTACCTCGTTTTCTTTTTCACGATCATCTTTTTACAACCTGTCGCTAATCGAATTGCTATCCCAATGTTTATAGCGGCTAGTTTTGTTATTCTGACAGGGATGATTGATGACATTAAAGAAATTAGCCCTAAAATGAAAATGGCTGGACTTTTAGCAGCCGCCCTAATCATCATTTTTTTAAACGATTTAACTATCGCCCAGGTAAGTGTGCCTTTCATAGGAGAAATCAACCTTCCTATGTGGATTGGCTTACCGTTCACCATTCTATGGATTTTAGCTATAACCAATTCGATTAATCTAATAGATGGGTTGGATGGCTTAGCAAGTGGCGTTTCTATCATCGCTTTATCGACGATGGGGATTATAGGGGTTTTCTTTTTAGATACCAATAGTTTCGAAACGAGTATAATGATCTTCACATTAGTGGGGAGTATTATTGGGTTTTTACCTTATAACTTTAACCCCGCCAAAATTTATTTAGGAGATACTGGGGCTTTATTTTTAGGGTTTATGATTTCAGTATTGTCTCTATATGGATTAAAGAACGTTACACTGATATCATTAATTATCCCTATCGTTATATTAGGGATACCTATTACGGATACTATTTATGCCATGCTTCGTAGAAAGCTAAATAAAATGCCTATTTCTAGCGCAGACAAACACCATATGCATCATCGATTGATGACTTTGGGATTAACACATAGACAGACTGTACTAGTTATTTATCTAGTAGCCGGTATCTTTTCTATGATTGCCTTACTGTATCCTATATCTACTCTACTGGGGTCCGTGTTAATTACGATTGCGTTACTTATCGGATTAGAAGTGTTTGTTGAATTGATTGGTTTGGTAGGGGAAGACAGAAGACCTTTGCTGAAACGGTTGAGACAGTTCGGAGATAAGCTTAATAAAAACAATAAAAAGAAACATTAAGGAGTCAGATCATTGGATTATACACATACTTTAGTTGATCATTTAGTATCAATCATCATGCCGGCTTACAACTCTGAAAGCTTCATTAAAGAGTCTATTTTATCTGTTCAAAAACAGACCTATACTAACTGGGAATTATTAATCATTGATGATTGTTCAACTGACCGTACGGTTGATACTGTGCACTCTTTCAATGACTCTAGAATTAAATTGATTGAATTAGAACAAAATTCCGGCGCAGCTGTCGCTCGCAATGCAGGAATCAAACAGGCTAGGGGAGAATTTTTAGCCTTTTTGGATAGTGATGACTTATGGACAGAAGAAAAATTGGAAAAGCAAATTGAATTTATGAGAGAGAATAATTATGATTTCACGTGTACCGAATATGCTGAAATGAATGAAGAGGGCGCCATTGTTAACCTTATCGAAGTAAGTGACCAATTGGATTATAATGGTGTATTAAAATATTGCCCAGGCAACTCGACCATTATCTATAATGCTAAAAGATTAGGTAAGTTTTACGCACCAGAAATTAAGAGACGAAATGATTTTGCATTATGGCTAAAAGTGATAAAAAAAGCGGGACATGTGCATGGTTTACATGAAACGTACTCCATTTATCGAGTCCGTTCGCAATCCTTGTCTTCAAATAAATTTAAGTTGATTTCACATCAATGGAACGTCTTATACAATATTGAAGGATTATCTTGGTTAAAGTCTGCCTATATTCTTTTGCACAAAATTTATACTGTTATAACGAAGCACAATAAAGTTGAGGTCGTAAAAAATGAAAAACATTCTTCACATTAATTCTAACTACCTAACCTCTTGGTTGCACGAAAATGTAATGGATTATTTATCCCAAGGAAATGTCACGAATCACATCTATATGCCTATGAAAAAAGAAAAAAAGGAAGACATTTTATATGATTCCAAACACCAAGTTCATTCTCCAATTGTGTTCAATGATGTTGATAAATACATTTTCACGTGGAAACAAAGAAAGATATACAACACTTTAAAACAGACCATACCATTGAGTGACATTCAATTTGTTCACGCGCATACTTTATTTACTGATGGGAATGTCGCTTTAAAACTATATGAAGAGTATGGTATCCCTTATGCGGTAACGGTGCGCAGCTTTACAGATGTCGAAGGTTTTTTTCATAAAAGAATTAACCTAAGAGCGCGTGGTAGAAAGATATTAAAACAGGCATCTAAAATTATCTTTTTATCAGATCATAGTAAAGAAAACCTAATCGATACTTACATTAAAGATACTCAATTGAAAGAAAGCATTCGTCAAAAAGCAGTTCTAGTACCAAATGGCATAGATGACTTCTGGTTTGAAAATGAAGGACAACCTAAAAAGTTAGATGCAACTAAACCTTTAAGAATTATTACTGTTGGGCAAATTAGAAAGCGTAAAAATCAGGATGTCACTCTCTTAGCAGCATCCTTAATTGAAAAAACGATTAAAAGACCAGTCGAGTTAACCATGGTAGGTAAGGTCATAGAAAAGAGTTATTTAGAAAAGCTGGAAGCGACAGGTATTCCATTTAAATTAATTGAGTATATTCCAAAAGAAAAGCTAATAGAAGAATACAGAGAACATGACCTCTTTATCTTGCCTTCAAGATATGAAACATTTGGTCTAGTCTATCCGGAAGCAATGAGTCAAGGTTTGCCTGTTCTTTATTCTAAAGGTCAAGGGTTCTATAAACAGTTTGAAGAAGGGTCGGTCGGCTATGCTGTCGATTCAAATGATCCTAAAGATGTGGCAGACAAAGCAGTAAAGATTTTATCTCATTATGATGCTATATCAGAGCAAGCTTTGTCAGCATATAAAAAGTTTAATTGGAAAGAACTATCTGAAAAATTGTTAACTATCTATGAAAATGAATCACGATAAAGGCAGGTTATCTAATGCAAAAAAAAATACAAACTAATAGAGTGGTTCATATCATGAGTGGCTTTGGAGGGGGGATTTCCTCCTTTATCAAAAACAAGGCAGAAGCATTAGTCGATCAAGCCATTAGGTTTGATGTGATCACGTTTGATGAAGTAGGGGCTGAATTTAGACGATCAATTGAGAAAACGGGTGGGCAGATTTTTAGAGTAAGCAACCCAAAAGAAGCCGGTTTTAAACAATTCTTTAGCCAAGTAAACACCATTATGAAAGATTTACCCAAAGATGTACTCGTGCATTCACATGTCAATGGGAGGATCGCCTTGCCATTTTATCTAGTAGCTAAAAAGAACCGATTGTCACGATTTGTCATTCACGCTCATACGGCAAGTCCGTTAAGCAGTCCGAATAGTAAACAAGATAAAATCAAGCGTCAGTTAAATAAGAGGATGTCTAAAGAAAAAGTATCCTGTGGGATTAAAGCATCTGAAAATATCTTTGGGAAACATGCAGTTGAACAGGGCCGTATTGTTCATATTCCCAATAGTATTGCTCACGAACGATTTTTGAAAGAATCTGATCCGATACAATTAAAAAAAGAGATATTAGGTGTAACTGACAACCGCTTAATCATTGGCCATGTAGGAAGATTTAAAACAGTGAAAAACCACCCGTTCATGTTAGATATAATTGAAGAATTAAAAAACAGAGGGATTGAATTTCTCTGGTTTTTTGCAGGGGACGGTCTATTAAAAGAAGAGATTGAAAATCAAGTTAAAGAAAGAAATCTTGAAGACGTTGTTCAATTTCTGGGTCGAAGAGATGACATTGAGAATCTATTTCATATGATGGATGTCGTCGTCTTGCCATCATTCGATGAAGGACTACCAACCGTTGTCATTGAAGCGCAAGCATCTTCAACACCTTGTATCTTATCGCATACCATCACTAAAGAATGTGACTTAAACCTCTCAATGGTAAAGTTTTTACCGATTGATCATGTGGATCAATGGGCGAACGAAATAGAGACGTTTAAACCAATGCCAGTAAAGAAAGAAGACATTGAAGACAAGCTGATTTCAAGCAAATTTACTAATGAGACGTCTGCGCAACTTTATGTACAGTTTTTAAACAAAGAAATTCAATCCTATGAAATTTAATCAAACGGATGAACGCATTCGAATGTCAAAAAATAAGGAGTATTAAGATGGATTTAAAATCGTTTAGTTTAGAGGTCTGGCAGCTAATAAAAGACTATAAGAAATTAATCGCATCACTAGCAATTATTTTTTCCTTACTCTTTGCAGGAGTGAGACTACTGATGCAGTGGGACTTTCAAACAGTTGGAACGGAAACAATCGAAACAGAAGGGGTCCCGTCTAACTTTGATTTATTTATTGAACAAGATAACTTAGGGACATTTACTAATTCGTACTTAATAGAGATCTTAGCTACTCAGCCGGAAGTTGTATCAAGTATGGAACAAGAAACGGGAATTGTCATTCAAGATGTATTAGATGAATTTAGCGAAAATTTTGATCCTGTATATACTAATGAGGATCCTATAAATATTGAGCGCAACACATCTACCAATGTGATGACCGTAACCATTGGTGTAGGGACCAGTGAAGAAAATCAAGAACTAGCTGAAGCATATTATTCTTGGGTAAGCGAATCAGAACATCCATTTTTCGATGATAAGAATGTTTATCTGTTATCAGAACCAGAAGCAACTGAAGAAGAACCAGTCTTTGTTAATGGAGAAGGGCCAACAGCTTCTATTGTATCCGTCATTCTTATGGCAGGAATTGGACTGGTTTTCGGTATAGTAGCAGCTATTGCTATAGCAATCTTAAAAGCTCTACTACATGACAAGATATTATACAGCTTTACTTATGGTTGGAAATCTGATGATATTTATATGCGTGAATTGAATCAGGCAGGAGATAAAGTTGCCTATGATATATTAAGTGGCCATGCAGATAAAGTGGTGATTCTAACTGAACACCCGTTATCAGAAGAGTTGGTTAATGCATTGACTAAAATGGGACAGCATCAGTTTTCAATACATTCAAATGTGACGTCAATTCCTATTGACGAACGATTTGAAGAATGCTCGATTATTATTCAGCGAAAATTAACTAGCAAAGATTGGTACGCATCACAACGCAAGAATTTAAAATTATATCCATCTGCACGTACAAAAATTATTGAAATATAAGTAGTACGCTTAACCGAATAGAGGTGACCCATGAAAAAATTAGGCTATCTACTCATTGCTTCCGTATTTCTAGGAACAGACATACTAGCTGTTAATGCTGGTATAGCACAAGTATCAATGTATAGAATGCTGTTAGCTCTATGCGTGATCACTATCAGTTTTATCTATATTAGAAGAGACCCGGCAGTTAGCTTGAGATTTAATCTTCAAGATAATCAGTTCAGGTATGTGTATCTCATTTGGTTAATTATTGGTGTATTTTCGTTTATATGGGCAAGAGATAGTGGGAACTGGATGAAAGGGATCTTTTTCGTCGGAGTAGGGACCTTTACCATAGTTCTGACTAGCACCCTTATGACTAGTCAAAGGGATCTAAAAAAATGTTTCGTCATCTTATTTTCGATGATAGGTTTTCATCAATTGATGGGCTTATACGAAATAATGACGAATCATTATATATGGGCTGATTTATCAGGACCAGTTAGAGCGAACTTCTCGGCTAATAGTGGGGCTCGAGTTCCATACACCACCTTTACTAATATCAACGATTATTCAACTTTGATTTTTGCCAGTATTCCACTATCCTGTATTATCTTGTTTAATACAAACAAAAAATGGCTCAAAGGATTAAGTATTCTATCTATTCTTTCCACTTTGTTTTTGCTTTACCGAACAGGCTCAAGAGGAAATCAACTGGCGTTAATTTTGTTCGTTTTTACTCTATTCATACTTAAAACAATGAAGCGCCGTTACTTAAGGGTTATTTTATATTCCATTTGTATCTTTATGGTTCTGTTTATAGGGGCTTATTTTGCTGTTCCATCTTTACGTTATTCTATTTATAGTGTAGTTATCGCTTTTATTAGGCAATCAGGATCTAATGTTTATCGAATCAATTTGCTACTAAACGGCTTTGCCTTCTTGGCGCAATCCTTTGGCTTCGGGGTTGGGGCAGGTAACATTGAGACATGGATGGTTGAGTCACCGATTTTTGTAGTAGACGCTCCCAACATTCATAACTGGTTTATGGATATTCTTGTTGCGTATGGATTGATTACCTTTATCTTATACACCCTGATGTACCTTTACATCTTAAGACAATTATATGTCTCTTATAAATATTCTTATAATCCGTTTATTAGATCGTCATCTTTCTTTTTGTTTGCTTACGTCATTAGTTTTGTAGCATCATCTATATCGTCAGCATCAAATATTTTTATTGAATGGCAATGGGTCTTATGGGCGGTAATCATCGCATTTGTTCAGTTAACAGAAAAAAAGGAAAGTGAAAACAACATAATCAAAAAAGGAAATCCTACAATATCCAATGTATATTAGTTATACAAAAATTAATCAGAAAATGTGTAAAATGTAAAACAGACAATAAAAAATAAGTGTGAAGAAAGGAGGTGATTCCTTTTTCTTCACACTTATTTTATAATGCAAGTAACTAAAAAAGGTGAAACGTGTTAATGATAACTAAAAATGACCGATTATAAACGGTGGAGGGAAGTTATTTAACTCTTTGAACAAAAAGAACACTTATTGTCAGTAAACTGTAACAATTTTCATAACTTTTAACTGGAAATAAAAGGTAGACTAACAACAGTGTTAAGTTATTATAAAGTTGAAAAGGAGTTTTTTGAAAAATGAGCAAAAAACGATTGGCTAGAAAATCTTTAATCTTCAGTGCATATTCATTATTGTTGATAAGAGCTGGGGAACATGATCAGAACTTAAACGTTCAAGCAGAAACATTAGGAGAAGATATATATACTTTTGAGCAAAAAGAATCTTTTGAAACGGAAGACTATCATACTGTTGAGGAATTCATTGAAAAGAATGAAATTATTACTACAGTTGCACCACCTGCACCAAGAACATTTGTGACGACTCAATCATCTCAGCAAGCGACATCGTCTGTCGTTAGACTGTCAGGAGATAACCGCATGCGCCTTGCGGAAAACATTAGTAAACAAGGATGGAAAGTAAGTGATACAGTTTTCATTTCAAATGGCTTTAAATTCACAGATGCACTCTCTGGAACCCCTCTTGCAGCACAGTACAATGCGCCTATGTTATTGGTTAATGGAAAAAGTATAGATACTCAGACATTAAATGAGATTAGTCGATTAAGTGCTAAAAATATTATTATATTAGGCGGACCTCACTCTGTTCCGGAACATATTGCTAATACATTGAGAAGTAAAGGTCTTAATGTTAGACGTATAGCTGGAAATAATAGGTACGATACATCAAGAAAAATTGCAGAAGAGTTAATCAACTCAAGCAAAGCAACAACTGCACACTTGGTTAATGGAGAAGCTTATGCGGATGCTGTCAGTATTTCTGCAGTAGCGGGTCGCAATAAGCAACCGATTCTGTTAACAAAAGCAAACGCTCTACATAAAGAAGTACAAACCATGACTAATTCAATTAAAAATTGGAATATTATCGGTGGAAATACCTCAATTACAAATACTGTAGAAACACAATTGAATCAAAGGGTAAACACCGTTAAACGTATATCCGGTGCTGATCGATATGAGGTCAATCGAAACGTATTGAACACATGGGGCATGACAGGACGAAAAATCTATGTTGGTTCTGGCGATGCTTTTGCAGATATATTAACTGGATCTGTATTAGCTGCTAGAGAAAATACAGGTATTTTACTTTTAAGTGAACGAGAAAGTCATATCGCAAGTGCTGAACAGTATGCTAAAACGAAAAATCTTAATGATTTTGTTATTCTCGGGGGACCAAATACCCTTTCAGAAGGAATCGTTACTCGATTTTCAAATCTCTATCCTTTAGTAATCATTACTCGTGGCCATAAGAATGGACTTTATACTGTTCAAAGAGGCGATACGTTTAATGCAATAGCTGACAGTTTTGGTTTAAGTCCACTACAGTTAACTGTGTGGAATAGACATATACCAAATATAAATGTGTTGGCTGTTGGTCAAACCCTCGCCGTAACCCGTACTGGTGTAGAACAATTACTTTCATCAGCGGATAAAGCAAGATTAATGCTAACAAATAATCCTTCTCCGTTTAAGTCAGTACATGAGTTCATTGACTGGATGGCCCCTTCAGCGATTGAAGTTTCCAATAGATCAGGTGAGGAAGCATTGTACCCGTCGTTGATGATAGCTCAAGCCATACATGAAAGTGGAGCAGCTAGAACGATTGGCCTAAGTTCTCTATCAAGACCGCCTTACCATAACTTATTTGGAATCAAGGCGGGTAACAACCCTGACTATGTTGCCGCATGGACATGGGAAGTAATGAATGGCATACGTGTGGATGTTATTGCTAGATTCAGAAGCTTTCCATCCTACACTCAATCTTTAGACGTATACGCCAACATGATGCGTCGCGGAAGAGGAACAGGTGAAGACTTTTATTATAGAGGAACATGGAGAAAGAATACAAAAGACGTCATGGAAGTTTTAGATAATGGCGGATTAAGAGGCTATGCAACAGATCCTGAATACTTTAATGCTATTAGACGAGTAATTAATAATTATAACTTAACTCGCTTTGATTAATCGGAAAGTAAGGAATTGTTTTTAAGTTTAGAAGAGAACACATAGAAGGGAATAAAGATGAATTTTATTATAAAAAAAATTAAAAAATCTATAGTCATATCAATGAGTGTAATTCTACTAGCCACACCAATCGGGTCTAGCTTCTCAATGGTTGCATTCGCAGAAGAAAACACAGCAATCGCAAATGAAGAGCAACTAAATGAAGGTGACGGACAACAAGAAGATAATCTGGTAGAAGAATCAGATGAACGTCATGAGGAAGATGTTCCAAAGACCTTTTTGCAAGAAGAGCCAGACGTAGAGGAATCTTCTGATGACCGTTCTGTTTTAGACGAAGGAGAACAAAATGAGGTTGAGAGTCTAGAACAAGAAGTCGCTCCTACAGTGCAAGAAGCAGAAGAAGTAGAAATAGAAGAAACAGACGAAACAGACGACGTAATAGAAGAAGCTCTATTTCTTGAAGGACTAGAGGACTCGTATACTGACATGGAACGCTCATTCAAAGAATTTTTGACTACCATAGAGGACTTATCTAACGAGGCCGTTCGGGCAAACATTAACGATTTCCAACTATTTATAGATGATGAATACACTGTGCATTCACAATTGGAAGTGTTGGTACCGGACAGACTTGGAGCTGGACAGT
Source organism: Alkalibacterium sp. MB6 (assembly GCF_009935905.1). Taxonomy (GTDB): domain Bacteria; phylum Bacillota; class Bacilli; order Lactobacillales; family Carnobacteriaceae_A; genus Alkalibacterium. Next base: position 111,224 of record NZ_PREX01000004.1, read on the forward strand.
CAGATAAACTAAAAGCTATCCTACTTGATATCCGAGTTGAAAATCAAGTGAGGGATATGCAAGCCCGCATAAACCCGATGAATATGATAACGACAAGCTCAGTGTCTACTTCCTCTAATAGGTCAAACCGTAGAGTGGAAAGAGAAACAGTAGTAGATAGAGTAACGGGCCAAAACCGAATGAGAGTAGCAGAGAATATTAGTAGAAAAGGGTGGACACGCAGTGATAGAGTAGTCCTTGCTAATGGATACAAATTTGCTGACGCTCTTTCTGGCTCTCCTCTTGCGGCACATTATAATGCACCGATGTTACTTGTTAACGGAAATAGTATTTCTCCTCAGACGTTAAATGAAATCACTCGATTGAGAGCGAAAGAAGTCATTGTTCTGGGTGGGGTAAACTCTGTTCCTGAGCATATTATAACGACATTAAGAAATAGAGGTTTATCTGTTCGTCGATTGGCAGGTCAAAACCGTTATGACACATCCCGTATTATTGCAGAAGAGTTAATTAGCTTACGTGGACCATCTACGGCCCACTTAGTCAATGGGGAAGCTTATGCAGATGCAATTAGTATATCTCCAGTAGCTGGAAGATATAAGCAACCCATCTTATTAACTAGATCTCATACTTTGCATGAAGACGTACAAAGAGTGGCAAGGGTTATTAAAGACTGGCGCATCATTGGTGGAGACACATCAGTTAGTCGCCAAGTAGAGAATCAATTAAACGCTCAAACACGAAATGTTAGACGACTATCAGGAAGTAATCGTTATGAAGTCAATAAAGCTGTACTGAACAATTGGGGGATTAATGGTAAACATGTGTATGTCGGATCAGGTGATGCCTTTGCTGATGTCTTAACAGGTTCAGTTTTAGGGGCAAGAGAATCCTCTGGTATTTTACTGTTGAGTAACCGAGATGGACACATTGAATCTGCTAAAGAGTATGCGAAAAGTAAGCAGCTTGATCGTTTCACATTACTTGGCGGGGAGTCAACGTTAGCACCTAAGGTCATGACAGCCTTTAAAGATTTGTACTTAAATCCTAAAGCTTTAGTTTACGTGGATGCCGGTCATGGCGGAAGCGATGCTGGTCCAGTTTACGGAGGCGTATCTGAAAAAGTATTAAACCTACAAATTGCTCGTCAGCTGAGAGATCAGTTGGTTGCTTCTGGAAATTACGATGTCATTATGTCTCGTGATACGGATCGATACCTTACTCTGGCCCAAAGAACAAATGAAGCAAACGCTAGAAAGGTAGATATTTTTGTAAGTATCCACCATAACGCTATGGGCGGCACACACGCTGGTTCAGCTCGTGGAGTGGAGACGTTTATCCATCACCGTGTAGCTAGTGGCTTTGGCCAAGAAACTCGCCGTAGTCAGTTTAGAACAAGTGATCCACGTATTAAAGATAGCTTAGCACTAGCGGATGAAATACACCCTAGAGTCGTTAGAGTAGCCAATCAATTTGACCGAGGAGTCAAAGGCAATAACTTCCACGTCCTTAGGGAAAGCAATATGCCAGCTGTCTTACTAGAATATGGATTTATGGATCACGCTGGAGAATTATCTCTAGTGAGAACAAGCTCTTATCAAAGAAATGCTGCTATCGCTACTAAACAAGGAATAGACGCCTATTTCGGATTCTAATTCAGAATCTATTAACTATTTTGAACGAGCATTCATCTAGAAGATGTCTGCTCGTTTTTTATATTTGTTAGTTTCATGTAAGAGGCGTATGCCAAAAACATTAGCTAAAGGCATTAGTCGAAATCGATGTTTATGGCAATATAAAAGTAGATAGTATTGCAACGAAAATCTTAGAAGCTTGAACAAACAAAAAAGGCTTGCCAGCC
>NZ_PREX01000050.1 GCF_009935905.1 Alkalibacterium sp. MB6
TGAATATTGCGGTTGATGAGAGCCATATATGCGGTGATTAGAGCCAGTGAATGCGGAACACAGAACCACCCATTGCAATGTAGAGAGCCACTAAATGTTAATAGCTATATATTATAAACCTTCTGTATAATGATAGTGCATGCCTCTAGGCATGACAACAGTTACAGGAGGTTTTTTATGATTCAATACCGAAAAATCCTTGAGTTACATTTCAATCATGTATCTCAGCGTACTATAAGTACTAGCGTTGGAAGTTCTAGGAATACCGTATCAGATGTCATTAATCAAGCCGTAAAACACGACTTAAACTGTTTGACTGATGAGATGACTAATCGCTGGCTTGAAGAACTACTTTTTCCTGAGAAACTAGCTATTGAAAAAGGGTTCTTTCCGCCTAATTGGGAGGAAGTTCATAAGGAATTACAGAAGAAGAATGTTACTTTAAAACTACTCCATGTGGAGTATGATAAGCATGCACGAGATGGAGGCAAAGTGCCTTATGCTTATCGGACGTTTGCCGAGAACTATGGCAAGTACGCCAAAAAATATAAAGCAACAATGCCCATTCGTCGAAAACCAGGAGAAATTCTCGAGATTGATTGGGCTGGTTCGACACTATCCATTACTAGTCGTGAGAATGGTGAACAATTAACGGTTTATATTTTTGTCGCTACATTACCCTATAGTCAGTTCAGTTATGTAGAAGGCTTTTTGGACATGAAAACAGCAAACTGGTTAACCGGTCATATCCATGCTTTTGAATATTTTGGTGGTGTCCCAGAGACCTTAGTCCCTGATAATTTAAAAACAGGGGTTTCAAAGGCTTTACGTGCAGAGCCTATTCTAAATGAAGCTTATCGTGAATTAGCTGATTACTATCAAACAGTTATCGTTCCTGGCAGAGTTCGGAGTCCGAAAGATAAAGCAAGTGTAGAAGGAACCGTAGGGTTCATTTCTAGACAAATTATAGCTGCTTTACGCCACTATCAGTGTTTTGATCTTCGTGATTTAAACCAGCAAATTTGGAAGAAACTTAATGAAATAAATAAAGAACCCTTTCAAAAGCGTCCAGGTTCAAGGAAAAAAGCATTTGACGAAGAGGAGAAATCCTACCTTCACCCCTTACGTCAAACGCGATACAAATTATCGGAATGGAAGCGTTCCAAGGTTCAATCCAATTATCACATTCAAGTTGAACGCATGTATTACTCCACTCCTTACGAGTATATCCAGTGTGACGTTGATGTCCGTCTTTCAAAGGATTTAATTGAAGTATACTTCAAAGAATCTAGAATTGCATCCCACAAACGATTATACGGAGAAATCGGTCAATATTCTACATTTTCAGAACATATGCCGGATAATCACCGCCTATATTTAGAACATACACCTGAAAACAATCGAGAATGGGCACAAACGATTGGAACGCATATGGAAGAGTTTGTAGATAAGTTACTTCAGAGTAGTTCTGAAAAAAAGGCTCTCAATCAATTGATGAGTTTACGTAGTTTAGAAAAAAGATATTCAAAAGAAGAGATGAATTTAGCTGCTCAAAACTTACTTCTCGCCTCTACTAACCCTACGGTTAGTGTATTTAAAACAATCCTTAATAGAAACAAAAAGCGTGAACGAGCAAAAGAGGATGGCTCAGTGACAAAAATGATAACGAATGAAAATTATGGATTCGTGCGTGGCGCGGACTACTTTGGAGGGAACCGAAAATGAGAAACGAAGAAACATTGCGAAAGCTAGTAGAGATGAATATGGGTGCTATGGCAGATTCCTATAAAGAACAACTGAAAAATTCTGGTTATCAGGAGATGACCTTTGAAGAACGATTCAATTTACTTGTAGATCACGAGTATTCTCGTCGGCAGTCAAATAAATTACAACGCCTGATTAACCAAGCTCAATTTAGTGACCCGTCAGCAGCTATTGAAGATATTGAGTACCATCCCGATCGTCGCTTAGATAAACACCTTATTTTAGAATTAGCTACCGGTAATTATATCGAAAGACATTTAAATATCATATTAATGGGAGCTTCAGGTAATGGTAAAACGTGGTTATCAAATGCCTTCGGCATTCAAGCCTGTCGACAAAACTATAAAGTAAAGTATGTGCGACTACCTGAATTATTAGATGAATTCATTTCAGCAAGAAATGAAGCAGACGGCAGTTTCGTCGGTTGATTAAGAAATATAAGAAGGTAGACTTACTCATTATTGACGAGTGGTTATTAACCAACTTGCCAGAAGAACATACCCTAACGCTGTTTGAGATAATCGAATCACGATTAAAGATGGCTTCTACTATCTTCTGTTCACAAATCGCTCCTGAAGGGTGGTATGAAAAACTAGGCGAAGCCCTCGTAGCTGATGCAATTCTGGATCGGATTGTCCATGACTCTTATAGTATTTTAATTGATGGTGAAGTTTCTATGCGAGAAAGACACGGCTTAAAGTTCAGACTATAGGAAGTAGAAATTACTACTAG
>NZ_PREX01000051.1 GCF_009935905.1 Alkalibacterium sp. MB6
TTGTGACTGCTAAACTATATGTAGCAGTTTCTGCTAGATAAGAATATGCACTTTTATCCTATAACCTCGTTTAATTTGATAAACTGAATTAGTTAGTTTATTGGTTAAAGGAGAAGGAAAAGGTGGATTTTAAAAAGTTGAATACAATCGCAAAAGTACATCAATATAAAAAGAAAGGATTTAAGAATGCAAAAATCGGACGCATGTTAGGTATCCATAGAAACACAGTGAAAACATACTTAGATAAAGATCCAGATGAGTCTGTTCGTTGGGTAGAATCCCGACAAACTCGTTCAAAAAAACTGGATCCTTATAAAGAGAAGATTCATGACTGGTTGAGTGATGAACCTGAATTATCCGCAGCACAAGTAGAAGATTGGTTAAAAGAACAGTTTAATTACTATGAGGCTGCACCAAGTACCATTCGCTCATACGTTAAGGAGTTACGTGAACAATATGGGATTCCTAAAGTTATGACTTATCGCAACTATGAAGCTGTACCTGAATTGCCAATGGGTAAACAGATGCAAGTCGATTTCGGAGAAATGAAGATACAGCGAACAGAGAACGGGAAATATGTGAAGTTGTATTGCATTGGTTTTGTCCTCTCTCATTCACGTTATAAATACGCAGAATGGCAAGAGAAGCCTTTTACAACAAACGATGTGATTAGAGCTCATGAAAATGCGTTTGAATACTATGGTGGTCGGACAGAAGAGATTGTATATGATCAAGATAAGCTCATGATTGTCAGTGAAAATAATGGAGATATTCTATACACCAAACAATTTCAAGCGTACAGACAGGAACGACAGTTTCTTATCTATCTTTGTCGAGCAGCTGATCCAGAATCAAAAGGGAAAATTGAGTCAGTCATCAAGTTTGTTAAATATAACTTTGCGCGTGGAAGACGATACCAATCATTAGACACATGGCAAGAACAATGTGAACGGTGGCTGGTAAGAACAGGAAATGATAAAGTCCACGAAAGAACAAAAAAGAAACCGAAAAATGTGTATGCCCTGGAAAAGTCACACCTCATCTCGGTTTCAAATAAAATCATTCGATCGAACAATGAAAGTATAACAAAGACCGTTTTGAAAGACAATACGATTCAGTATAAATCTAATTATTATTCGGTGCCACTAGGCATGTATCAACCAAAAAAACATATTAAAGTTCGTATCGCTGAACGTGATGATCTTCTAGATTTATTTGATTATAATACAGGCAAGTGGATTGATGCGCACCCCCTTTCCAAAGGGAAAGGAAACTTAGTCAAAAATCCATCACATGGCCGAGAACAAGAGAAGAATCGAAAACTAAATCAACACATAAGCGAGGTACTAAACCTCTTTAAAGACAAAGAAAAAGCAAAGGAATACATCTACAAATTAAAAGAGAACTACCCAAGACATATTCGGGATCAATTACGTGTTATGGAGAAAGTAGCAGAAAGAGATGGTGATTATATAGAAGAAGCTTTGGACAAATGTATCGCACTGAACTTTACTAGTGCCAATCAGTTTAGAGACGTAGCGAGAGAAATCGCACGTCGCCAGGTTCAGACAGAAAGTAACAATCTGGAAAGCCAAACTTTACCAGAGGAGTACCAGAAGATAACAGCAACAGAACGAAGCCTGGACTCGTATTTAACCCTGTTAGGAGGTCATTCATCATAGGAACAACACAAACCCTTCAGCGCCAGTTTAAGCAATTTCGAATGACTGAAACAGCAGATGCCCTTCCTACTTTTTTAAGAGAAGCCGAGCAGAAATCTTGGACCTATCAGGAATTACTTGTGGCTCTATGTAATCATGAAGAAAAACGCCGTGAAGAAAAGATGATTCAAAAATATTTGATATGGGCACAATTCCCATTTGAGAGAACACTAGACAATTTTGACACATCTCAAGCGGCTGTCTTAAGTGACCGACAAATTGGTCAACTAAAAGAATTCGAATGGTTGAACCAAGCGTTTAATCTTTTATTACTTGGCCCACCAGGGGTGGGCAAAACGCATATTTCAATTGGCTTAGGAATGGAAGCTATTAAGCAAGGCAAGCAAGTTTCTTTTATATCAATGGCAGAATTAATTTCCTTACTTAAAACAGAAGAGTATGTACGAAAGTCTCAACTACGGTTAAACCGTGTTAGGAAATCTAATTTGGTCATTATAGATGACATGATGTTTATGGCTATGGAAACGAATGAAGCCAATCTGTTCTTTCAGTTAGTGAGTGATTTATATGAAAAAAGCTCTATTATCTTAACATCGAATAAAGGTCCTGATAGTTGGAGCAAAATGCTTGGAGATCAAGGTATCGCTACAGCGATTCTTGATCGTCTCCTTCATCGATGTGAGATTATTCATATGAATGGAGATAGTCATCGCATGAAAAACAGAGAGACTATTTTTGAATAATAAAAGTGCACAAAGTTATCTGGCAAAAAGTGCACAATTCTACTTGACGGTTACA
>NZ_PREX01000052.1 GCF_009935905.1 Alkalibacterium sp. MB6
TGTTTATGGCAATATAAAAGTAGATAGTATTGCAACGAAAATCTTAGAAGCTTGAACAAACAAAAAAGGCTTGCCAGCCCAATCAAAATCCCTTACCGTTATTGGTGACTAAACTAATAATGGAAGAGGAAGTGGAAGGATGCTAGCAATGCCTGAAATTAATCATATCAAACATTTGAGAAATAATAAATCACTATCTATTAACGAAATATCCAAACGGACTGGTTTTTGTTGGTCGACAGTTAAGAAATACGCCGATGAAGATCAGTTGCCTGTAGAAAAACATTCTTTGAAAAAAGGGATGATGTATGAAGAAGAATGGGGAGACATCGTTTCTGACTGGCTAGTAGAAGATCGTGCTTTAAAGAAAAAACTAAGAAGAAACAATAAAAAGATATTTGAAGAATTAGAAGCTCTAGGTTTCCCAGGATCTTATCGTACTGTCTGTAACTTCATTCAAGAATGGAACCAAGCTAAAATAAACGAAGCCGATGAATATAAAGAAGAGTATGAACGATTGACTCAACCTCCTGCGGAGGCACAAGTTGATTTCGGGGTGACAGAGGTTGTTCAAGATGGAAAGTTTAAAGATGTCCATTGTCTCGTGATGAGTTTTCCTTATAGTAACGCTGGCTTAGTCACACCTCTTCCAGCGGAGAATCAAGAATGTTTTCTAGAAGGCTTAAAAACATTATTTAATCAAGCGGGTTATGTCCCTAGAAAATTGCGATTAGATAATTTATCCGCTGCCGTAGTTAAAGCACGTGGCAATGGGAAAGAGACAGTCTTCACGGAAGCTTTTCAACGTTTTGCCAGTCATTATGGGTTTGAACCTCAAGCGTGCAACCCTAGAAAAGGCAATGAGAAAGGACATGTCGAAAACAAGGTTGGGTATGTCCGCTATAATTTTTTCACACCTTCGCCAGTCATAAAAGATTTCACTCATCTACAGGAGTTACTAAACGAGAAAACAGAAGAAGATCATCAGCGGCCTCATTATAAAAAAGGAATCAAGATTATTGACTTGATGAAAGAAGAAAGAAAATATGGGTTAGCGCTACCTGATGTTCCTTACCCTGTTTTCAAAGAAACCTTAGCTTCTGCGAATAAATATGGTGAAGTAAAGGTTGATGGTGTAGCGATTCATGTTCCGACTAGTTATCACTACACTAAATTACAATTAATCACCTACTGGAATGAGTATAAAGTTGTCTCTCCTAATGGAGAGTTACTCTCTAAAGGCCCTAGACCATATATGAATCAAGAAAGAGATATCCCGTGGCTTTCTATATTTACTAGATGGCGAATAAAGCCTAGGTCAGTTGTTTATTCAAGATACTTCCCCTATCTCCCGGGGCGAATTGCTCATTATCTAAACATAGATTCTGTTCAATTAAGAAAAAAACGAGTGAAGTGGATTCTCAAACTATTATCTAGCTATAGTCTGGAAGAAATTGATAATCACTTTTATGATTATGTGCCACAGGATGAACAGGCAACGAATAAAAACGAGGATTCTCATCCCTATGACGTTAATTGGAGTTTATATGATTCTCTTCAACCTGTCAGTCATTCTGCAACTGAGGGGGAAATATAATATGTCAGATATCCTAAGAAAAAGATGTAAATCTTTACGATTGGCATACGTGGCAGACCTTTATGAAAAGATTCCTTTTGAGAATCCTGAACAATACGTTACTGCGTTACTAGAACAAGAATTAGAATTAAGAGAATTAGCTCGAGGTGAGCGAAATCTTAAGAAGGCAAAGTTTATTAATGAAAAAGAATTAGAAACGTATCAGTGGAATGGACATATCCGATTCCCACCTCAACTCGACCAGAAAGAATTAGAATCGTTAGCGTTTATTCAACAGAAACAGAATGTCGTTCTTTCTGGTTCCCCTGGAACAGGTAAAACCCATCTCGTAACAGGGTTAGGCCGTAAGGCCTGTCGAAACGGTTATGAGGTACGTTTTTACAGGGTCGCTGATTTAATGGCATTACTTGAAAAGCACTGGAGAGAAGGACGGTTTGAGTCATTTCGTCGGAAATTCGATAAAGTGGACATGATCATTTTGGACGAGATGGGTTATGTCCCATTTAGTAAAGAAGGCGCAGAATGTCTATTTCAGCTCATATCAGATTGGTACGAAAGACGAAGTTTAGTCATTACCTCGAATTTAGAATTCAGTCAATGGAATCGTATGTTCATTGACTCTCGTCTCACGGCTGCATTGGTGGATCGAGTGATTCATCATGCACATGTGTTAAGTTTTACTGGAGATAGCTACCGAGTGAACCATGCATTATCTATGCGAAATAATTGAACTAAAAGTGGTTGGCAAAGTTCTTAACTTTTCATTGCAATTTTCTAAACATTTATCTTGCAAAACACA
>NZ_PREX01000053.1 GCF_009935905.1 Alkalibacterium sp. MB6
ATCGGCTTTCTGTACTTTACACACCATACTATATGGTACTGAATATAGTAGACGTAACCTCTTCCTTTTAGTGCTTTTTTCACCATAATCACCTCTACATGTATTTTATCATATGTAGAAACAAAAAAACATGCGAAATCGCTTACTCACGACTAAAGTCACGAGAATGCGCTCATAAACTTTTCAATTAAGTTCTTATGAATGGATTTAACTACATCTTCTTCTGTCTGAACCGAGTCCACCCACACCATCCATTCCTTCAAATGCTCTCTGGACGACTCTATCAGTTTGAATAGCTCATTGCTGTCCTGATAATCTTTTAGTTTTAAAGATATGTCTTCATTAATTTTGTAGTCAAGCATCCTGGTATTCCTCTCTTGTTTTTTGTATTAGGATATACATTGAAAAATGGTTAAACAAGCCAATTCCTATGCTCCTATCCTAATGTGTCAAGATTTATATTCATAGTTTTATTATATCATGATCCTTCTTACATGAACACGGTACCAAGAATTATATGAAAATAACAGATTGATTAATTCACTGATAGTGATGATTTCTACCCTTTCTTCTTTATATTATCTAAGGAATTGTGGATATAGCTGACCAATTTAAAAAGCACAAAAGACTGTTTTAACAGCCCTTCTGTGCTTTGATGTATGTTTGACCCAATCAAGGCCATATTAATTAAGTAGAAAAACGACTTTCATATACGGTTGGTTAACCCTCTTCATCAAAAAGAAAGGCCTCTGTACTCAGCTCTAAATCATTGTCGTTGTCACGGTAAAGACGGGGACCTAATATTTCCAATTCGTAAACGTCGTCACCTGCTTCGATGAAGAGTGTCTCGTCCGTATACGTGACATCGTACTCTTCATAAACATCCTCGGAATCGAAAGGAAATGGGTAATCTCCCGGAATATTATGCGCATTCATTACTTGCATGCCTTCAGCCTGGAACGTTATGACTGGAGAGTCACCGAAGTCAAAGCTGAATGCACCGTCCTCCTCAATAACTCTTTTTACATCTGCACTTTCTTCTGTCGTACAACCAGCAAGTAATACAAATGCTAGAAAAGTAACGCCGACAGTTTTTTTGATTGTTGAATTCATCATACTGCATTCTCCTCTTCATCTTTTTTAGGTTCATGTTATCAATAGTATACAGCTTATCAACTACGGTACTATTAACCATTCCATTCTTATCATATTCTAATGATAACACATATCCAAAAAAAGTATAACTATTATTTTCAGTTGTTAACAAATGATAGTACGAATCTAAATTAGTTCAGAATGGAAAATTAAAGATAAACAAAGACGACCAATATAGTTTCATTCAGATCACCGAAAAAAGTAAGTGCATTATACTAAGTATCAGTCTTATCGATCTCACTTATGCTGTCGTTAGATTACTAACTGACTTTTAATAGTCTAAACAAACTCTATTTTTACTATTTTGATTAATAAGTGGTCGTTAATCATTTTAACGACCACGTTTTTAAGACCATCCGACTAAAAAGCATGATTAAGTTTACCAACAAGTATATTCTTAAGTCATTGAAATTTAAACAGTCATTATTCTTTCACCTTGGTCAAAAACTCTATATAATCTCATAATACCTTGCCTGCAATTGTTTTACTTCTTTCGCCAGTTCTTCGTCTGGGCCATCAACGTGGCAATCCTTTATTACGTCTTCAATAGCTAACGTTTTCAACTGTCCAGCGTTAATTACCCACTCTTCTTTCCATTCGTTTAACTGGCCGCTCGAACTCGCATAGACAATTCGACCCAATCCTACTCATGCATGAGCAGAAGAACACATTGAACAATGCTCGCCAGAAGTATACACAACCGCTTTTGCTCGTTCTTCTGGTGATAGATGTTCGGCTGCCCACCTTGCAATTTCAAATTCAGGATGACGTGTTTCATCACCTGTTCCGTTACGGTTGTGGTCCTCAAATAAAACTTGATTATCCTCCGATACAAGAACCGAACCAAAAGGCGCATGACCCTTTAATAAGGCTATTTTAGCTAATTCGACACTGCGTTTTAAGAATGGTTGATCGTTTGAACTAATCATCTTTCATCCTCCTCGTATAATAAGATTAGTCTTAAATGGCTAATCTTTTTTTTACTATATTTGTCATTTAAGGCTGACTTAAA
>NZ_PREX01000054.1 GCF_009935905.1 Alkalibacterium sp. MB6
TAGTAATTACCAATTTTTTTGTTTTTTCGTGTTGTTTTAATGCAACTATCGTTGCTCTATCAATTAAAATACAAAAAGGCACCTCTTCCCCCCCTTAATCTGATAAAATGAAGTTCACTAAAACAAACATTCATCACTTAAGGAGTGAAAAGAGATGCCTAATCTACTTCAGATTATCATGTATTTAGTTAATAAAATCAAGTGGCAAAACAGTTTAATTCAACTTTTAAACGATTATATTACTTGGCTTGAAGATGCGGGTGATCGACCACCTAAAGGGACCGATATCACAAAGCTTGATTACAACAAATTGACCCTTGATGACCCACCGAAAGTTGTAAAGATTGAACGGGCGGACTATAAATACCTTCTAAAACAGGCCGTGGAAGCAGGTAAACCGATCAAACCTGTTCGTCGCCACAAGTCATCTTCTGAAGTTCCTGAACATGTACGTTGCGCTAAGTGTCATGCGCCCCATGATTATCTCTATAAGAATAATGGTGTGCACGGACAATATCAGTGCAAAGTCTGTTCTGCTTTATTTAATTCGAAGAATCGTTACTCTAAAGATGTCATTCTCAAATGTCCTCACTGTGAGAAGTGTCTTGAGAAGATTAAACAACGGTCCGAATTCGACATCTACAAGTGTAAAAACGACACTTGCCCTTATTATATTCAGGCGTTAAACCAGTTGAGTGAGGAGCAAAAGGAACTCTATACTGTCGCACCATACTACTTAAAGCTACGATACGTCTATCGTCAGTTTAATTTAAAACTCGAGGACATCAAGTCCTATGGACTGATTGAATCGCCAGTTGACTTAAGTCGCATTCATGCCTCACCTCGATTATTAGGTGAGATTTTGACCTACCACGTTAATTACGGCCTTCCTGCACCTAAGGTTGCCGCATTAATCTACGACATACACGGAGTAAAGATTGGTAGACAGACGATATTAAACTACGCGGCAGCAGCAGGGGCTCAACTTTACACCCTTACTCAACATTACCCCTATGATCTTTCTGATCAGATCTGTGGAGACGAGACCTACATCCGTGTCGGGAAAAAATGGCACTATATCTGTTACTTCTTCGATGCAAAGAATAAAATCATCTTATCCCAAAGAGTGTCTGAAAAACGCAATACTGAATTAGCAATCAGGGCCATTCACGATGTGCTCGACCACTATATAGCTAGCGAAATCCCTGAGGATTTAAACCTCATCGTTGATGGAAACCCCATTTACAAACTGGCACAACATTTCCTGGCCCAACACGGCCTGAACTTCGATATCACTCAAGTCATTGGTTTAACCAACGAGGACGAAGTATCTAGGCAATATAGGCCCCTTAAACAAATCATCGAACGATTGAACCGGACTTACAAAGGCAATTACCGTGGCACCCATGGATTTAAATCTCAAAATGGTGCACGTGCTCATGTCGCTTGCTTTACTGCCTGCTTCAACTTTCTACGTCCACATCAGTCATTAGATGGCGAAGTTCCTGTGAGGATTCCATTCGTCCATGATGATGCAAAAACAATGCCCGACAAGTGGATCCGTTTATTATCTTTCGGGAACAGTGTTCTACAGTACACGGACTAATACTGTAGAAGTGATTTTACATATCTCGAAAAACTTCAAAAAAACGAAGTTTTTTAAACATGCCTTCTTATACTTCTCGTTGCTTTACTGGATCTGTTATAAAGCTGTTTAATCCAGACAAGGATTGGATTATATTACCTTAATCGACAGAAATCATCATACGAGCAACGAGAAATTTGGGAAACATAATTTTTCATAGATTATTGGGAGTTACC
>NZ_PREX01000056.1 GCF_009935905.1 Alkalibacterium sp. MB6
CCTGAATAATTCATACTTTTAATTAAAACCATGTGAAACTGCCTCACGGCAGCTTACAATTACTTTTTCATCTTCACCCGTTAAGTGATGAAAAAAGAACCCCTTTCTGCTATGGTTAAAGTGACTAAACCAACCAAAAGAAAGGAGTTCTTTTCATGACTAGCTTACACAAAAACCAAGTAAAATTCAATTCAAATATCACTATTTCTCATACAGGTGGTCAATTATCGAGTGATTCGGGTCTCGTCCTAGTGAAAGAGCTGATGAACATCTTTGGTTTTTCTGAACTGGCTAAGCAACACATTCACATTGAAGACGAACGAGCGTATTTTACTCATGACAACTTATCCATACTTGAGCAGTTCATTATGCAATTAATTGCTGGTTACTCAGCTGATTCTGCAGCTAATCTCCTGAGACAAGATCCTGTGTTTAAAGCTGTTTTAGATAGGAAAGAACTCGCTTCTCAATCTTCACTTTCCCGATTTTTAGATCGACTATCTGAGGAGAATATCCATGAACTTCAAGCTTTGAACCAAGAACTTATCGATAAAGCACGCCTCATCCGTAATGATACGGAATTAATCATTGATTTAGATTCGACCCATTCAGATACATTTGGTCACCAAGAACAAACGAATTATAATACACACTACCAAACCTATGGTTACCATCCATTGGTAGCTTTTGACGGATTGACTGGTGACTTCTTAAAAGCTGAACTACGTTCAGGAAATCAATATACATCAAAAGGCGTAAAGGAGTTTCTCACACCTTTATTAGAGCACTATAATCACTCTCTACCAAACACTGACATCTTGGTTCGTGGAGACAGCGGGTTCGCTACACCTGGTGTGTATGATTCGTGTGAATCAAAAAAGAGTCATTATGTTATTCGACTGAAGAATAATCGTAGACTAGGTCAAATAGCTGAGAAATCAGTACTTTATGGCGATAATCAAAAGTGGGAAGAACGAGAAGTTCAGTACTTCTCGACCACTTATCAAGCACAATCCTGGTCACAAAGTCGTCGCGTGTGTATACGCTCAACACGTGAAGCGGGCGAACTACTCTTTCGACATGAATTTATCGTGACGAATCTATCAGAAAATGTTTCTCCTGATACCATCTTTTCTATCTATGCCAAACGTGGCACAATGGAGAACTTCATTAAAGAAGCGAAAGCTGGCTTTTACTTTGACAAAACAGACAGTCCTCGCTTTTTGGAGAATCATGTCCGAATGATGCTCAGCTTGATAGCTTACAACTTAGTCAACTTCTTAAGAACGATTGGCTTTGAAGAAGTCCAAAAGGGAATGACCATTCATTCTATTCGATTGAAGTTTCTGAAAGTTGCTGGGAAATTAGTCCAAACGGGTAGACGAGTCTATCTCAAATTATCTAGTTATCATGTGTATCAGAATGAATTCTACAGGGTCTTTGCTCGCCTGAGGCGAGCCAGTCAATGGATCTAATCCAACAATCTAACGATTTTTTTACTGGGAAGTTATCCAGGGAGAAGTATGCTCAAAATGCCTTACACCCAAAATTTATTCCTCAATATTTTTGAACAGTGAATGTTTGAAGTAACTTTTTAGTCAAAATCAGTTGATAGGGATATTAGTGATACATATTTCAATAAAATGTGCCAAAGAATTAAAGCTATGAATTATTCAGG
>NZ_PREX01000057.1 GCF_009935905.1 Alkalibacterium sp. MB6
TGTATGTGTCAAGTTATTCTCGGAAACCTTATCTAGAAATGCAAAAACGCTGTTTTTGTAGTGATTGTTTATAGATTTTCAGTTTCTGTCATACCCTATCTCGCTTTTCAAGCTTCAATAGGGTATGACAGACGCTTTTTATTTGAATAATCTCGCTAATTTCCCCATAGGACTTGATGACGAACCATAATTAGCGATTTTACCCAGCTTCACACCAATCGACGGACGATGCTTCCTCTTCTTCAAGGCCGCTCTTAAAGCCCCTTTAAATTCTGGTTCAAACGGTGTGGAGAGTTCAGGTAACTGATCTGTCAAGGATTTGAGAAACGTGCCATTTTTCCGTGCAGATATAATCGCCGCCACATTGCCAGCGCCTTTAGCTGAAAAACCTCGTCCCTGTCGTTTCATACGGTAACTATAAGGGCGATGATTACTTTCGCACACACCAATTCCTTTAGTTATGGGTAACGCTCTCATACTCAATGGTTTAAGGCTCTCCCAGTTTCTATTGAGGTAGGCTCTTAATTTTCTGAGTTCTTCTTGGTACTCTTTTGCTTTTAGATCCTTTGGATCAATGCGACTTTCAGCTGTAGTCAGAATCGTTTCTACGAGAGGTTGATTATATAAACGGACGGCTTTTCGCATTCTCTTTTCCATTTCTTTATCAAAATACAGACGTTGCTTAATTTTTTCATTGACGTGATAAGCGTCTCTAAAGTGTTCATGTTTTGCGCATTTTCCTATAATTTGGTGAAATGTGTCTTTCCCATACCCGCTGCCACCATCACTGTTGGAGATCACAATCGTTTCTCGTATGTCGTAGATACTTTCTAGCCAGAGACTGGCTCGTTTAAAAGCCTCTTGGCTTGATACGGTACTTTCAAACATCCTTGATTCTTTAAGAACGGGTCTCTTTTGTTTTCCAACGTATTCAACGCCTTCATGAAACTGAACACGGTGAAGCTCAGGACGCTTCGTTTCTCTGCCTCTCGTAAGCATCAACCCGTCGCCCTCAATAAACAAAACAGGGACTTTCTTCTTATCCTTAATAGGCGTTTCATCTTGAAGTGGAGCTGTTTCTGTCCATTCTTGAATCGTTTCTCCTACCTTTTGAGTCAGCGTATGAATGGTCGTGTGACTCAATGAAAACGATGTAAGCAGATCAATGGCTTCTTCTGCTTTTCGATACGTTCCATCTGAAGCGAGTTGTGCTGCTTTCATTTCTACCAGCGGAGAATTGCGGATGCGTGCCTTTAAGCCAATGGCTTTATCAAAAGGAATGATACTTTTCTCGCCTTTTTTTCGCATACGATGTCGTTTAAAAGCCATTGTTCCAAAGGTAAACTGAAGCGTACGGTCAGGGATACTATCAATCTCATAGCCTTTTTCTTTATAATCATAAAGAAGTTCTAAATCAATTTGTTTAAAAGCAGCTGCTAAAAGGTGTTGGGTGACGTTTTGAAAGACGGTTTCCAGTGCCAACTCTGCTTCTAAAAGTGTAGAAGAATCCTTTAAAGTGTGAATGATTTCTGTTATAATTTGATTCATAAGAAGGCCCCTTTTCTAGCGTTGTCGTTATCTCTAGATTAAGGGTCTTCTTTCTTTTTGTCTAGGGTTATTATTTTCCCTCTCCGACATTAATTTTACACATAGT
>NZ_PREX01000058.1 GCF_009935905.1 Alkalibacterium sp. MB6
AACAGAGAGACTATTTTTGAATAATAAAAGTGCACAAAGTTATCTGGCAAAAAGTGCACAATTCTACTTGACGGTTACAGTATCCGGATGAGGCTACTAACATAATGGCTTGTAAGAGGATTTATTCATTCATTAAAACTCTAAACATTTCATCTCTGTGAGTTTTCATTTTTTCTTCTGTCCACTTCCCATTATCAATTTTTGTCATGTATTCCATTATTTTCAATTTCATGCTCTGATTAATGATGCTTGGGTATGAACTAATTTTTCCACTTGGTGGTAAGTTAGAAAATCGAGAATTTCCAGAAACGGTAATTAATGCTAAGTTACCAAAATCATCCAGATTCTCTATATCCCACTCTTCACCCTCTATGGGATTTTGTGGGTGATAGTGTTCGATAGAATTTCTAAACTGAAATTGCCAGTTATCCTGCATCGGAGTTACAATGTTTTTTCCCTCATATGAGTAGCCATCTCTATAAATCAAGTAGTCAAGATAACTAAATACAATTCGCTCAAATCCAAATCCAGAACTAAATTTATAATCAGATTCATCAACTTTCTTCATTGAATATTCTTCTAAAATTTGTATAAGATTAGTTTTTTCATTTATTAATAAATTAGATAGTGTAATTGTAATCCAGTGCATTGTCTTAGGTGAAGTATAGGTTATACGTAAACTTGATTGTAAAGTTCTTAATTGTTGATTGTCATTCCCATTCTCCCCTAATGTGCCTACATATTTAGGTTTAGCACCGTGTTGATCAGTATATTTTTCTAACCGTTGTAATGACCATCTACCCGTTTCTTTATAATCTCTTGCAAATTCCCGTTTCAAAATTAATTTATCGAAAAGAACACGTAATTTCAATAAATGAAATAAAAAGTTTTTTGCATTATCTGATGATTTCCAGTTCCATGACAAATTTTTAAGAAAGTTTTTGTCATCAAGAGTTGAATCTTCTTCTCCTAAATTACTTATAACTGCATTCACTTGCAATAAAAAGTTAGGAAAAGTAATAGTAGATTCAAATCGTCTATTTTCATCTTCTTCCTCTTGATTCTGATCTTCTTGTAATAGGTTATTCTTATTTAAAATATCACCTAGTGAAATTGTATCTAATATTTCTTTCTCTATTGATATAGTATCTTCAAGAGATTTAAAATTCTTAATCGATTGTTTTAAAGCAGACCAATCTGTAGTAAATATTTTATCTCGAATAGTTTTATCAAAATTCATTTGGACATAAGAATTCATATCTGAACATTTTTCCCAAATAAGAGCTGCAATATCTCTTTCTTTGTCTGTTTCTAAAACTTCTAATAGCTTCGATTTAGCAATTTCATGAAGCTCAAGCTGTTCACCACGAGTATTCATTATTTCAAAATAATGATTAAGATCGATATTCGGCGGAACTTGTACTCGTACTATAAATACTTGTTTTAATTTTCTAATAAACGTCTCTCTATTAACTTTTTTCGTATCAAAATAATTACTAATAATTTGATATCCATTTAAAATTTCAGGTGTTAGTAATTCTTCTACTAATTCAGACTTCTTTTCATCTCTTATCACTAGTGTTGCATTAAAATTTTAAACTGTTCCATCGTATAAAAAAATCCTTTATACTAGTACTCGGATGACTTATCCA
>NZ_PREX01000059.1 GCF_009935905.1 Alkalibacterium sp. MB6
AAGCCAGCTATAAAGATGTCAAGGAATAAATTGAAAGTTTAAGACCTGATTCTGAAGTGTGATTTTAAAGGAATTTATGTTATTGCTTTTAAAGAAAGGCAACCCAAATAAACCCTGAAAAAACTATTCAAAAAAATAATCTCAATTAGCTTTTAAGTCAGGATTTATATGCACTTCATAAGGTTTTCCTTTTGTCCAAACCGCAAAGATAATATTGACAAGTTTCCGACATACAGCCCCAACGGCTGTTCCATGATGCTTTCCACGTTTTCGTAAGTTTTTATAATAAATAGACAGCGCAGGATCACGATTAGAAGCGATAAAGGCCGCTTGCCAGATGGCTCTACGAAGATAAGGGGATCCGCGCTTAGAGAGTTTGTTTCTAGTGCCTGTGAAATCACCGGATTGATGAACAGAAGCGTCTAACCCCGCAAAGGCAAGCAGTTGATTGGGACGTTCAAAGCGATGAATGTCCCCCACTTCGGAGAGAATAACCGCCGCTGTAATAGGCCCAATGCCCGTAATGGTGGTGAGATATTGGTCTTGAGTGGCAACCAGTTCAGCCATCTCGTCTTCAATCGTCTTTAATTGTTCTTCTAAAAGAAGAATTTGCTGAAGCAGTAATTGAATCTGAAGTTTATAAACATCTGTTGCGACTCGGATTCCAAAGGAATCTTGAGCCAATTCTCTGAGTTGGTGGACTTTCTCGGTTGATTTTTCGATGCTTAAACGACCATTGCTGGCTTCATTGAGAAGGTCAATCAACTTCTGAGCGTCGGTCTCCAGTAAATCTTCAGGTAAAGGCGATTGAAGTAAGAGTTGAGTCGACGATTTTCCAAACATATCTGAAAAAAGTGTTTCATATTCTGGAAACACTTGGTCTAAAGACGCAATGACTTTTCTTTTGAGATCAGAAGTCTGGTCAACGATGCTGTAACGAAAACGGGATAATTGCTTTAGACGAACAATATCTTCGGAAGGCAAATATGTTTGATCGGGCAAGTCCATCCGAACCACTTGGGCGATTAAGACGGCATCAATGGTATCTGTTTTCGTTTTGCGGATATAGAAGTTGCGTAGGGTGTCGGATTGAATGGGGTTGAAAGGAACCACACTAAATTCTAAAGCGGTTAGAAATGAGAATACAGAAAGCCAATAATGACCAGTAGCTTCCAGACCGATTAACGAATTATCTGGCAATAAGTCATGGTCATTGATGAATTCCAGTAATTTTTCACTACCGGCTTTCGAGTTGCTAAACCGAATAGGTTTACCTATGGGCTTTCCTTGTTCATCAATAATCGCCGCTTCATGGTTTCGTTTTCCGATGTCAATACCTACAAAAAACATGAGAATCAGCCTTTCTGTTTGAGATTTAGATAGGGGTTAGCCTCTATACTCTAGGGACGATATAGCCTCGTGTGAGATTCAGAAACGATGTTCTATCCAGCTCATACATATACTGTCCGTAGAGAAGAGGCGTCAGTCTTTTTAAGGAAGACAAGCTTCAAGGAGGATACCTACGACCTCTATCTATACGAAACAATTATAACTCATAAGAGTTACAGGTTTAAGTCAGCCTTAAATGACAAATATAGTAAAAAAAAGATTAGCCATTTAAGACTAATCTTATTATACGAGGAGGATG
>NZ_PREX01000005.1 GCF_009935905.1 Alkalibacterium sp. MB6
GATATGATTCCTCCTGTGTGATTGCTTACGTATTATCACACACCTTATCTTTTCTGTCTAGCTAAGTGTAACCTATCCATATTGATCAAAAAAGAGATAAAAAGGAGTCGGACTAACATGAACCCTTATGATGAGTATCAGAAATTATTGCGCTATAAATACGGCTTTCATTCCTTTTTAATCGTTGTGGTATTATCCGCTTTTAATTTCTCTATGAGTAGTATTTGGAGTATTCAATGGGCCGAGACAAAAGAAGCAGAATATTTATTTTTACTTAGCATCGCAGTCTTCTACTCTTTTATTATGTCCATATATAAAGGGGCCTATTTTCATAAAAATGAAACGCCTGCTTTGATTATTCCCTTGTTCTTATTATCTAGCCTTCTTTATCTCGTTACCTCTCTCTCTTCGCCTCTTCTATCAGAGGGTAAATTAACGATGCGAGGACTTAACCTTTTGTTTGGAATCATGTAGTTGTCCGGAGCTATTCTATATATAGTTAAAGCCATAATCGATAAAAGAAGAGATAAAAAAGATCTGGATTAACTTTTAAATAGAAAAAACAGCCTCTAAACGTGAATTTCATTCGACGTCTAGAGGCTGTTTCTCTTAACTGCCAATGTGATTAAAAAAAGCGGGGACACCTTTACAGGGTTGGTCACGAAAAAACGGCCGATGAAAGCCAAGTTGCTTCTCCAGACAACCGAACTCCCCATCAGTTCCATTCACCAAATGGTTGGGATTTTAAATAAAACCTTCTTTTATAAGAAGTTCAAAGAAGAATATGGCCAATTGCCTTCTGACGTTCGAACATCCAATACAACTCATTGGGTATGTTTATTATTATCCATTAACACTATATAAACATCCATGTGGTTGAAATCTCTTATTAGGCGAACCACATGGATGATGGTGTTTCTCAATAGTGTGTCATTAAGCAAATGATAACGCTTGTTGTCTCCATCTGTGAAAACTATAATCGCTTTCTAATTGATTTAAGTTATTTAGTAGTGTACCTTATATAATGTTGGTTCATTTTCATTGATTAATCGTGTTCTTGCAAAAGTGAAGATTACGAAACCTTTTTCTTTACATTTACGTCTTGTAAGAGACCGGTTACATAGATAATCACTAAGGATAAAAGCCAGCTCGTCGTCGTTTAGTTTAAACAATTATAGAAAGATGGAGGGATTTACATTGAATAATCAATTATTCAATAAGTTACAAACACTGGGAAGAACATTTATGCTACCGATAGCACTTCTTCCAGTAGCAGGATTGTTCCTTGGATTAGGTTCTGCTTTAACAAATGATGCATTTATTGTGCAATACGGCTTAGAAGCGCTTATGGGCCAAGGCACATTTTTAAATGGTATTTTAAGCGTCATGACAGATGTCGGAGATGTTATCTTCGGAAACCTGGCTCTCTTATTTGCTATCTCTGTAGCTTTTGGGTTAGCTAAAGACCGTAAAGAAGTCGCTGCGCTATCTTCAGTCGTTGGATACTTTACCATGTATGCTTCTATTACGAGTTCAATTCATCACTTTAGAGATATGGATAGTTTAAGAAACATCGATGGATTGATTGGCAGCGTATTAAGTTTTGAAGAAACGCTTAATACCGGTGTTTTCGGCGGGATTATTATTGGATTAGTTGTTGTGTATTTACATAACAAATTCTACCGTGTGAAATTCATAGACGCTTTGTCCTTCTTCCAAGGGACTCACTTTATTCCTATTATTTCCACAGTTGCTGGTACCGTTGTCGGATTCTTATTCGCGTTCGTCTGGCCATACGTTGGTGCGGGTATCGCAGCACTAGGCGGTTTAATTGTTGAGTCTGGAGCGATTGGGTCATTCTTCTACGGATTCATTTACAGAGCGTTAATTCCATTTGGGTTACACCACGTGTTCTACTTGCCATTCTGGCAAACGGCATTAGGTGGATCAGCAGAAATCGCTGGTCAAATGGTTCACGGCGCACAGAACATTGTCTTCGCTCAAATTGCTGCTGGTGAAGCCGTCGCACCTGAATTTGCTAAATATTTCTCTTTCCAATTCCCACTAATGATTGGTGGTTGGCCAGCAGCCGCTTTAGCTATGTACCACGCTGCTCGCAAAGATAAAAAAGATGACGTCAAAGGATTACTATTTGGTTCATCTATTACCTCTATCATTACAGGAATTACTGAACCAATCGAGTTTACTGTATTATTCGCTTCACCATTCCTATTCTATGGTGTGCACTCCATCTTAGCAGGTTTGTCTGTTATTATGGTTGAATGGTTAGGCGCTGGCGTTGGCTTTACATTCTCTGGTGGTTTAATTGACTTTATTATCTATGGTATCTTACCAGGTAATGACCGTACAAACTGGACTAGTTTGATTTTACCGATTATTATTTGGGCCGTTTTATACTACCTCATCTTCCGTTTCAGCATTAAGAAATTTAACTTGAAAACACCTGGAACAGAAGAAGATGCACCGGTTGAATTGCGTTCTAAAAATGAATACCGTGAGAAACATGGTATTGGTATATCAGCTAAATCTTCTGGTTTATCAAAAGAAGACGAGTTATCTTACCAGATCACTAGAGGTCTTGGTGGATCGAATAACATTGATACATTCACTAACTGTGCGACACGTTTACGTGTAACAGTAAAAGATGGCAGCAAAGTGAACGAAGGCCTTCTTCGTCAAACAGGGGCTGCTGGTATCATGGCAAGCGGTCAATCTGTTCAAGTGATTTACGGAACAAAAGTTGAAGGCATTGCTGGAGATTTAAATGATTTCTTAAAAGCAAACCCTGACAGCGGAAACGAAACAACTCAAGAAGTTGAAGCTGTTCAAGAAACGGCTTCAGTCGATACCATCGCTGATTCTTCCGATGACATTGTTGAAATGAACGGTGAAATCGTTGTGTCTCCAATGACTGGTCAAGTGGTGACATTAGAGAAAGTTAACGATAACGTGTTTAGTTCTAAAATGATGGGAGAGGGTATTGCCATCTTACCTTCTGACGGAAAAGTTTACGCACCAATCAACGGGGACGTAACAGTCATGATGGATTCCAACCACGCTGTCGGTTTAACGAGCGAGAATGGAAGCGAATTGTTGATTCACGTTGGGTTAGACACTGTCGAACTTGCTGGAGAAGGATTTGTCAGCCATGTTAAAAAAGGCGACAAGATCTCAGCAGGTGACTTACTCATCGAAGCAGACTTAGACTTTATCAAATCAAAAGGCTACGATACAACAACCATGATTATCGTAACCAACACTGCGGAATATAAAGAAGTTAAGCCAACGAACAGTGAGTCAATCTCACATTCTGACGAACTACTCGAATTAATTCCTTAAGCGAATTGAAAAAGAAGACTCCCAATTTTTGGGGGTCTTCTTTTTTGGTCTGCTGACCACAAGCTGTTTTTATCTTGACTTAATTCTTGTTTTACCACGATGGTTTTCTTCTGGTACTTCTACTCTGGTATAATTATCTTCGGACACTTCCACCCTAGTTTGACCATCATCAGGTACTTCTACCCTAGTTTCATTCTCCGGTACGTTTCTATTTCTATCTTGGTTTGAAGCTAATTTTGCATTTAGTCGTTGGATTTCAGCTTCTTTTTTCTGTAGTTCGATTTGAGTATCTGCGTCTTTTCTCACTTTGTCAACCGATTCTCTTCTTTCTGCCTCAGCACGTTCCATTTCTTTATCTTTATCTCTTAAAGCTTCTTTGTTACGCGCAATTACAGTACTTGCTAACAGCCCGGCTATAACCATACCTAACAACAGTGTACCGACAATCACCAACCATAATGGAATATCAAAGCTCGTTAAATAAAGATCAAGCATGACCATTTCCATATTTAAAAATGCTACGACACCCACTAATAACAATAAAACTATCGCTACTATTATCATTTCATACTCCTCCAAGAATTATAATGAATTGCAAATGTTTTACAAATTAATTATAAATCTTAACTATAGAAATAGATACTGATACGCATGAAACGCATGCATCACGTTACCAATAACTTATTAAAGACAGAACAAAACACCAAGATAATGGCATGTATATGAGTGAGTTGGACGGATCAGACGTTCAGCAAGTAGCACTCGGTCAGCTCACGGACAGGCTGATTACAACCGAGGAAGCCATATTCTATAATACTGGTCAGGAAAGCTTTCATAATTTTGAAATAATCGATTTGGGTGACAATCAGAAGTAATCGATTTTTTTAATTTAGATTATAAAATAAAATAGAATATACAAGTAAGTCTATCTAAAAACCCTCAGATAAGTGGTGAATCCACAGTTCGGAGGGTTTTTTGATGGGTATCAGTGGCTAAATTTATATTTAACTCAAGTTTCGCACCCTAATCAGACCTTGGAAAGCCTATCGGCTTAAGGTTAATCAACGAGATCAAACAGTGCTGTATGCCTGATTGGGCTGGTTTCCAGATAAAATTTCTTTAAATGAAGTCGGTAATGTCTCAATTAATTGATCCAGCACCTTCGTCACCTGTTGTTCAGATAGTACAAATTCACCTTCTAACAGCTCTTTTAACGCATGCAATAAAAGAGAGAGGGATTTTGTGAAGCGAATATTTTCGAGTTCATCGCATTCCATATAAAACAGATCTCCGATCGTTCGTGGATCCTGTTCATTTCGTGAAGCAAGGGCGAAGAATATATAGCGCA
The DNA here is from genome assembly GCF_009935905.1 of Alkalibacterium sp. MB6. GTDB lineage: Bacteria > Bacillota > Bacilli > Lactobacillales > Carnobacteriaceae_A > Alkalibacterium. The sequence continues at coordinate 4,709 of NZ_PREX01000005.1, forward strand.
TAAAGACAATAGTAGTGTGAGCGATCATGATATCATACTTTCGTCCGTATACTTCTTTTCCGAGCTGCAGGTAGGATTTACAGTATTTAAAGAACGTTTCAATGTCCCACCGTTTGCCATATAAACGAATAATTTCTTCATTTTCCAGTTCAGTGTCGGTAGAAAGTAACGCTAACCAATTACGCTTACCTTTACTATTTCGGTTTTTAACAAATATAATTTTGGCATGAATCTCATCACCCTTATCATTTAGCCCAAGGCTAACGATAGCTTCTGCTTTGATAATGGCGCGTCCCCGTTTTTTCTTCAAATGGGCATAGAGCTCTTTAAGGGTATAGCGCTGTCCTTGATAGCCGTAGGTTGCACGCATGGGTTTGATCATGCAGATGACCTGTAAGGGATAGTCTGTTACAACTTGCTTAATGACTGCAGCGTGACCAAACCAGCTATCAAAGAGAATCGTGCTTGCCTTTAAACGGTTTAAAGGTAGAGCATTTAGTAAATCAAACATTGTTTCTGTTGCTTTCTTTTGAGCTTCTTGACGGCGTTTATATCCAACGGTCCGTTTGTCTACTCGCTCATCTGCTTCACTTAAGCGATTGGCTTTCTTTTTGGAGCTGAGAAAAGATTTTGCCAACGGAATAAAGGTGAGACCATCACTCCAACCTAGAGTCAACATACGAAAGCCTTTCATATATTTTCCGCTCGCATGATCATAGTTTTTAGCTAACAACTCGACTTTTTTGCTTCGATTACGGCTAAACATGGAATCATCCAGAATAAGTACCCGTTCATTGTCCTCTTGGACATAAGGGATTAACGTCGCAATCACTTTTTCAGATAGTAATAGCAGGAAGGTTCGCCAATTGAATCGTTCATTCTTCAAGAATCGATTCACTGTATCTTTTCCAAATCCCGGCTGTCTTTCAGAATCATTCACTAATTGATTCATACTTTTTCCACCATGAAAGGCAACAGTAAATAAGAAGGTAACGATAGCGGTCACACTTACTCCTTCTTCTTTTTTGATATTGGACCGATTTAACAGGGTTCCGACTGTGAATTGTTTGATAAAGTGATCAATACTCGAATAAAACTCGTTTTTTTCTGAATTATTTGGTAAAATGTTAGCCATAAGACAACTCTCCTTGGAATGTTGGTAGTGGTACTCACATTTTACCAAAGAGAGCTGTCTTTTTCTTTACTTTTAAGCTGATTAATCTAAATAATCCTTATAATGTAAAGGATAGAACGGAGTTCTTAAGGGTGCGAAACTTGAGTATTTAATCTAAATGAATAAATTTGAAATTCATAGTACTCAATTTATAAATTATTTGCGACCCTATTATAAAAAAAGAATGCGGGGTTCATTTTATAATGGATGATTAACTTGACACAGTAAATTTTAAATCTTATAATTAGTTCAAAATAAAACTGTTCTGTAGTAAACTAATTTCAAAAAGGAGTAATTCAATGGATCGAACTAACTTATTATTAAATGGGCACTATCTTCGCAAACTACATGACAAATATATACAAGTGGTATGTGAGAAATTTGACATGCCTAAAATTGAAATTGACATTCTTCTTTTCTTACACTATAACCCCACGCTTGATACAGCTAAAGATATGGTCAAATATCGATTTTTTTCTAAATCTCACATTTCAAAAGCACTGGATCATCTACAAGAAAATGGTTATGTATCTACCCAAAGGGAGGAAAACGATAGAAGAAAAGTACACTTAACGATACGCTCCGAAGCCCATCCGATTATCGAAGAAGCTATAAATCGTCAAGAGATGCTTAAAAAAAAGCTATCAGAGAATTTTACAGATTATGAAAAAAAACTTATTAATGAATTGATAGATAAATTTATGCTCAATGTACAAAAAGCGTTAGAAGAGTCTGAAGAAAGCGAAATGAAATAATGAATTGAAAGGATGAATGAGATTGAAAAAGTGGATTATATCTACATTAATTAATATAGGTGTTGTAGTGACCATTTCATTTTATATAGAAAGTATAGGTATACTATTTTTTCTGATAGGCAAGTTGATGTTAGCAGATGTAATGAAAGAGAAAATATTAAAAAGAGTATAATAGTTGTTTTAACTAGTACTTATTACCAAGTTTAAAAGGGAATAGGACGAGCAGGGATATAATGATTACATGCGATTATAATAGCTAAATACCCTTTTCCTTATGCTCACATAACAGCTGACTTTTTATATAGATGATGTCTTAAAACTATTGTGAATATGAGAATGAGTCGATTAAAGGAAGTTCTTCGTCTGAGTAGAACAAAGTAATTTAAGAATATAAATAATGTTAGTACAGTTGAGTCATCAAGATAGACATGTTATGATTAGGTCACCAAAAAAAGGGAGGAATGAAAATGGCTTCGATGAGATTGCGACTTGTGGCTTTGAATCGTTAATTAAATAACTATTCAAGGTCCTGTTTATATGACAGAAACAAGGGAGCAGTCCGTCCATTTTATTCCACAACGGAAAAGCTTATTTGTCGAAGAGATAGCAGGTCTATCTCTTTTTGTTTTGCAATAAAATAGCGAGGATGCTTCCTCTGATATATAGAACACGGCCTGTAATAAAGGAGTGTTCACAAATGCAAGAACTAGTATTAGAGTTAAAAAATATTGAAAAGTCATACAACGGAAAAACGATTCTTTCCATAGATGATTTGAAAGTATATCAAAATGAAAGGATCGGTATAGTAGGGGATAACGGGCAAGGGAAGAGTACGTTGCTGAAGCTTATCAACCAGTCCATTGAACCGGATAAAGGTCAAGTCAGAATGTTGACTGATTTTCAATTTTACAGCCAGATCGAAGAGGAAACTGGACTCTTTAGAGACCAAGTTGATCCTGAGATGCTGTCCAGACTGAACGTGCCAAAGTATAGTACAGATGTCTTCAGTGGAGGGGAAAGAACGCGCGCCAGACTGGCCAGATTGTTCTCCCGTTATACACTGGGGATGCTGATGGATGAACCAACGACTCATTTGGATTCAGAAGGCATCCAGTTTCTGATAGACGAACTGACTTACTATTACGGCACGCTTTTAATTGTCAGTCACGACCGGTATTTTCTTGATCAAGTTGTTGAAACAATTTGGGAAGTGAAAGATGGAACAGTTGCCGTTTATCCGGGAAACTATACAGAATACGTGGAGCAGAAAGCACAGAATAAATTAGAAGCTGAACGGAAACAGGAAGCTGTTCGAAAAGAAAAAGCTCGACTGGAATTGGCTGTTAAAAAGAAGCATGAACAAGCTCAGAAGATGAGCAAAGTCAGTCACAAGCAGAAAAACAGGAATATAAGGCCGAGCCGCCTGTCTTCTTCCAAACAGAAAGATACCGTTCAGAAAGCGGCGCATAAGACGGCTAAATCGATTGAAAAGCGAATGGAACAAATCGAGGACGTCGACTTGCCTGCTGTACAGAGAACGATTCAGTTTCCTGAAGTTAAAACGGTGGAAATTCATAACCCCTACCCAGTGATGCTTGAAAACGTCACGATTATCAGAGGGGATCAGATACTGTTAGAAGAAGTAGATGCTCAGTTCGAACGAGGAAAACGTATTGCAATTACCGGGCATAACGGAGCTGGCAAGTCGAGCCTGCTCTCTCATATACTCAACAAGGAAGAAGGGGTTCGTTTGTCTCCAAAAGTGCGCTTTGCTGTGTATAGACAAATGGACTATAAGTTGGCAGAGTCAACAGGTATATTGGATTATCTACTGTACGAGTCCGAGTATTCAGAACCACTCGTTCGGGCCGTATTGAATAATTTAGGTTTCGATCAGTCAGATACAGATCGAGCTGTGTCGAACTTGAGTGGGGGAGAAGCTACTCGTCTGGCGATTGCCAAGCTGTTTACTGATCCGAGCAACATCATCGTGCTTGATGAACCAACCAATTTTATCGATCTCTCGACAATCGAGGCACTAGAACATTTATTGAGAGATTATAAAGGCACCGTGTTTTTTACCTCTCATGATAAATACTTCGTGGATAGAGTAGCGGACCAAGTATGGGAAATTAATGACCAGAAGCTGTATTTAAAATAAAGTGAGAATGTAAACAATTATTGTCTGAATAAAATTAAAAAAAGCTCGGGCAAAGCCCGAGCCCTTTTAGTTCCCACTTAGCTTTTTCTTTTGAGGTGCCTATTGTCATAAGTGATTCCTTGTAACCCTTCATAATACAAAGGGACCATTGAACCATCACATTGTTCGCAACTGAATCGTGGGGGATCCATCGGATCTCCACTATCCATAAAATCTAATTGTTTGACGACATCTTTTGGTATTTTTTCTGTTACTTTACACTTCTGGCAGATAAATGCTATGTTGTTTTCTTTCGATTGCTTTTGCGAGTGCGTCCCAACTGAACCCATATTCCTTAATAGCTTCTCTCGTTGCTTCTTTTTTCTTAACTTTATACGCCCTTGATTCAATTTTATCAATCTCCCGTCGTATATATTGGTGTGCTTCTTTATCGTTCGCATATGCCACTTCTAAACTTCCGTTTTTGCGCACAGCTATCCCTCTGAACTCTAAGTAGTTCCCGCATTCCGAACATTCCAATGGATCCCTATCAAAGGTTTCTTTTATTTGCTCTCGCCACTTTTTTCCTTTTATTATCTTTTGTGCATTTATCAATAATCGTTTTATCTCTTTTTGGAAATGTTCAACGACTTTTTTCATGACCTTCTTTGTTCGACGAGAATAGATGCCATAGTGACGAATCATTTTAAATTGGTCATCGGGAATATGACGAATCAATCGTCCAATAAAATCCTCTACAGAAAGTTCTTCTATCTTCCACTCGCCATCACGCTTATCTTGATAAGCAAAGGCCACAAGCTCTCCATCATACATTTTTATGCGATGTAAGGCGATTGGTCCTCGCTTCATATACCGACCAATGTAGCTTAGAGTAGCTTTTACATCTGTTCGACTTTGATTTGGCGCATGGATGTAGAATCCGTCCGGATTATTTTTGAAGGCAGCTTGAAGCAAGGGTTGCACTTTCGCTTTCGCTCGTTGCGACAATGTGCGTCGAATCAATTTTAAAACCACTGTCTGCCAAACCTTGCGTAATTTTACAAAGGGTAAAAAATTATACTCTTCCCATTTCCCATCTTTTGTAATGCCACCCATCGTTACTAAAAGATGGACATGCGGATTGAATTCTAACTTTGATCCGAAGGTATGCAAAGCGACGATAGCCCCAGCTTCTTGTTTACGAAAACAGTTTGTGACAACCTTAGCGGCTTCATCCATCAATCCCTTTAACAAAGTTTCTCGATACTGATGATGCGCGAAAATCGGACGCAACCCTTCATCTATTGTTAGGATGACATGTCTATGCATGGTGTGATACATATCGTTTGCTTGAACCTCTGCCCACTTTTGTGCTTCACCAACCGCACAGGTTGGACAAAACTTTCCCTTGCATCGAATAGGGAATCTCTGCACGTTAGGACAAGCTTCGCATTTAAACACGCGAAAACCATTCGATAAATCGCCACAGTGCAAAAACTTTTCTACCTCTCTAATAACGATTGGCCGAATCTTTTTCTTATGTTTCTTTTTGAATCTTTCCCAATTGTGATTATCAAGGAAGATTGCTTTTAGTTGATCCATATGAATACGAAGTTTATCTTTCATATAATCAAACCTTTACCGTTTAATATAGTTTCACTGTACCCAAACTATCCTTGTCACGTCAACTCTTATCCACATTAAAATCTTATACTTTCCTATACGATAAAAAAAGCCCCATTTAAGGGGCAAATCTTTCAATATGAGTAAAAACGTACGTAAAACCAAACCTAAAAAACCTTTAGTACACAAGACGTTAATGTAGTGCAATGGTCCCTACTGGGCTCGAACCAGCGACCCCTACCTTGTCGAGGTAGTGCTCTCCCAACTGAGCTAAGGAACCGTTAATGGGGTGTTTCCTTTAATAGTATACTAGACTAATCTTCTTTTGTAAACATCATATTGGCTTATTCAGGTCTTCCTTTTCTTTTCTCCTCTAATCCGTCATAATAGAGGAGAGAGAAACAGGAAGGAACGAGTGAAATGGATACGAGTCAATTAGCTAAATTTTACAAAAAGAGTCATTTAGAAAAGATTAATGCTTTGGAAGCTGCTGGAGTGATTAATGCGGAAGATGCGGAGAATTTGAGACGTGATCAGCTTGATCTATCTAAAGAAACGGGCGATCATATGATTGAAAATTACCTCGCCAACTACTCCCTTCCTTTTGGAGTGGCCATGAATTTCATTATCGATGAGCAAGAAATGGTTGTGCCTATGGCAATTGAGGAACCTTCCGTGATTGCGGCCGCCAGTTTTGCGGCTAAAATTATTGCGTCGTCTGGCGGGTTTACGACTGCCGTGTCCGACCGCTTGATGATTGGTCAAGTCACGTTGAAAGGCATCGATGATTTGCCTGCTGCAGCTGAAACAGTCCTATCGCACAAAGAAGCCATTTTAAGTCGAGCAAACGAAGCTCACCCCTCCATTGTTAAGCGAGGCGGTGGAGCGAAGAATATGGACGTCCGCCTATTATCAGAAGACGATTCGGACTCACCTACTTTCTTGTCTGTTCACCTTCATGTTGATACGAAAGAAGCGATGGGTGCCAATATTATTAACACGTTGATGGAAGGCATTGCTCCTTATATAGAAGAATTAACCCGCGGAACAGCTTTATTGCGCATTCTTTCTAATTACTCGACAGAATGTTTAGCTACTTCAACATGCACGATTCCTGTTAGTAAATTAAGCACGCCTCAATTTTCTGGTGACGTAGTAAGGGACCGCATCATTGAAGCGACCCAAATTGCGACCGTGGATCCTTACCGTGCGGTGACTCATAACAAAGGCATTATGAACGGAGTTGATGCAGTCGTTGTCGCAACTGGAAACGACTGGCGAGCTGTTGAAGCTGGCGTTCATGCTTATGCTTCACGGTCGGGGCAATACCGCTCGCTCACCAAATGGACCAAGAATGAAGCTGGTGACTTGGTCGGTACATTAACGCTCCCTCTTCCCATCGGAACAGTAGGTGGATCAATTGGTATCCACCCTGGCGCAAAGCTAGCACACGCCATATTAGGCCATCCAACAGCTAAACAGTTGGAGAGTGTCTTAGCCTCCGTTGGATTGGCTCAAAACTTTGCAGCTGTCAGAGCCTTAGTAACGGAAGGAATTCAAAAAGGTCATATGGGACTGCATGCCCGTTCCCTTGCGATTAGTGCCGGTGCTAAAGGCGAACAAGTCCAACGGGTTGCTGATCGATTAAAAGAAGCACCTCATAAGAATTTAGCCGCAGCTAAAGACATATTAAACAATCTAGATAAATAGTAAAACGAACGACCATCATTGAAAGTGAGAGCTTCTTCTCTTCTTCGATAATGGCCGTTCATTTTTTTAGTAGGTTAATTGACGACTCAGATACTCAAACCCTTGCGAGTGGGCAGTTAAGCCCAGTTAATTGACCACTCAGATGCTCAAACCCTTGCGAGTGGGCAGTTAAATCCAGTTAACTGACCACTCAGATGCCAAACCCTTGCGAGTGGGCAGTTAACACAATCGTCCCTACTTAAGCCACTCAAAATAAGAATCTCATTTCAAAGTTTCCTACTCTTTATCCGTTTATTCGGATTCATTCGCCACACAATAATGACCAATACAATCAACTCGGTGAGGACAAAGGATAGCCAGACACCGGTCATTCCAAACAATCGGCTCAACACTACGACTAGAGGCAGGATAATGATGCCTCCTCTTAAAAGGGAGAAAAACAAAGCGCGTCTAGGCTGATCGGTAGCACTGAAGTAAGTAGTCAGTACCGTATTCATGCCTGCGAAAAAGAAGCCAAAGAAATAAATAAGCAGGCCAATCGCCGCCATTTGAGCGACATGTTCACTTTGTTCTGTATTAAAGGCGGAAATAATTTCATCTGTAAAGAGGACCGTAGTCGTATACACAAGGATACTTAACAAGCCAGACGTCAAAAGGGAGAGCTTCAAGACTTGTTTCATTTGTTTTAAATCGTTGTAGCCGTAACTTTCTGAAAGCAGGGGCTGGGTTCCTTGGGCTATACCGGTAAAGAGTGACAACACCACAAATCCTATGTTTGCGATGATGCCGTAAGCCGCAAGTCCAGCATTTCCTTCCAAAGAAAAAATAATGATATTGAAAGTAAAGATAACGAATGCCGCAGCTACTTCATTGATAAAGGCTGTGGAACCTAAATACATCACATCTTTTAACACTCGACTCTGAAAAGCTTGTAAGGTCAACTTTAACTGGTTGTACGGTTTAAAGTAATGAATGGACAAGATGGAGATACTGATAATTGGCGCAATACTGGTCGCCAAGGCGGCCCCAAACATTCCCATTCCCAGGAGAAACATGAAGACATAATCCAAGAGAATATTTAATAAACTTCCTACAACCATCGCTGCCATGGATAAAGACGGATCTCCATTGTTTCTGACAAATGACTGCAACACACTATTCAAAATGAAGAATGGTGCAAAGGTCAGAATCGTTCTTAGATAAATGGCCGTATTGGAAAACGTCTCTGCGTCTGCACCGGATAACCATGCCAACTGATTGGAGGCTACCAATCCTAACAAGACAAAAACTAAACTGAGTAATATGGCGAAAAGAAGCGTTTGTGAATACACTCGTTTCGCTTGTTCTTTATTTTGTTGAGACAGTAAGATGCGAAAACGAGTCGCTCCACCAAGTCCTAGCATTAAGCCAATCCCTTGCATGACTCCAAAGGCAGGGATACTTAAATTAAGAGCTGCTATGCCCGCTTCTCCAAGGTCTTGGGCAATAAATAAGGTATCTGCCAAAATATAAATGGATAACCCCAACATGCCGAGCATATTTAAACTCACATACTTTATAAATGATTTCGTGCTTTGCCTCATAATAATCCTCCATACTAACGATTAAACTCTAAACCACTTTACTGAATGGAACCCGATTAGTCAAACCTCTTCTCGCAAAAAGACCCTTTTCCCTATTGCACAGAAGCGGCAATGAAGAAAAGGATCTTCTATATAGTATACTTACCCTTTAACCAGTCTAGAGCGTAATCTATTGGAGAAGAGTTCAACGATTAGAATCAAGACGACCAGTCCAATTAAAATGGACCCGACTTCACTCCACCGGTATGAATTCATTGCAAAGATTAAAGGTGCTCCAATCCCCCCGGCTCCTACTAAACCAAGGATAGAGGCATCACGTAAATTCATATCGTAGCGGTAAATAGTTGTTGATAAGAAACTTGAGAATAGTTGCGGTAAAATACCGTACCTGATTTTTTCAAAGGTGGTACACCCCATAGACGTCATGGCTTCTAAAACGCCTCTGTCTAAATTCTCTATCACATCCACGTAGAGTCTGGAAATCATCCCAATCGAGGTCAGAGACATCGTTAGTACCCCTGCATAAGGACCTGGTCCGGATACTCGGATAAACATGAGACCATAAACCAATGAGGGAATGGTCCGAATGAAAATAACAATGAGTCGCGTCACATAAGCGACAGGTGCACTGACGACACTTGGTGACATCAAGAACGAAATTGGAATCGCTAAAAATGATCCGAATATCGTTCCTAAAAAGGCAATGGCCATGGTTTCAAATAATAAGTAAGGCACACCTGCAGAAGTCAGGTTAAATAAAAAGTCGAGGTCCGGATTAATGATTCCTCTAATAATGTTGGACGCAATTTGTGTTCCACGCTGATCGAACCCGCTTAAGTTCACTCCGTATACAGACCATACAAGAAGAGCAAGCAAAATCAGGGCAATCGTTGATAAATAAGCTTTGCGGTTAGGTGCTTTTTCCAATTGAAGTTGGATCGATTCATTCATTTTATACTCTCCTTTACGTCAATTTCATTCTGAAGTATTCACTGATGCGTTCAATGACAAACACAACGAGCATCAAGGTTAATAAAACCATCCCTACACTAGGGTAATCTCGCCATGACAAGCGCTCGTCTAGCAGCAAGCCGACCCCGCCTGCTCCAACGTACCCTAAAATAGAAGCGTGACGAATGTTTCCTTCAAAAGCATACAGGGAAACAGATAGATAAGTCGGTAAAATTTCCGGAACAATCGCATAACGGAAGGCTTCTACTTTGGTTAAGCCCATGGATTCGTGTGCTTCAAATGCGCCCATGTCCACGTTTTCGATGTGTTCATACATTAGTTTTCCGATGTATGAAAGAGTAAAGAGGAAGATTGCCACCGTTCCAGCCATTGTTCCTAAGCCAAAAAGGAAAGTCGCAATTAAAGCCATGACGATAGTAGGCAAAGTTCTCAAAACACTTAAAAAGAACTTGAACAGGCCGTTGATGAAGACATTGCGAATGATATTACTTGACGAAAGTAATGCTAACGGGATAGCCAGCACTGCGCCAAGAATTGATCCAAGCAGAGACATTTGAATCGTATCAAACAAAGGTCCCCATATACTGCTGAAAAAATCTGCATTTGGCGGAAACATAGCCAATAAGATAACAAAGAACTGATGGCCTCTCGTTCTTAATAGAGATAAATCGACACCAGTTACCTCAAAGGAAATAATCGTGACAAGCAAGACAACCACTAGCACAATCGGCGTGCGAGAGGCGCGTTGCTTCACTTCTTTTCCATTTGACAAGGTATAGGTTTTTGGTTTAAATACTTTGTCATACCAAGTTAATTTCATGATTCTCTCTCCTTACACATCGGCTTCTTCTGGGTCATCCATACTAGGTACATTCTCTGGACTACCATAAATCATATCCAACTCTTTTTGAGTGACGTCAGTTGCTTTGCCGTCAAAGACGATTTCCCCTTTGCGAATGCCAACCACTCGATCAGCATATTCTAAAGCCAACTCGACGTGGTGAATATTAAGTAAAATAGACATATTGGTTTCTTTATTAATTCGTTTAAAGTCATCCATGACGACTTTAGCTGTAACTGGGTCTAGTGATGCGACCGGCTCATCCGCCAAAATAATATCCGGGTTTTGAGCGAGTGTTCGAGCAAGGGCTACCCGTTGCTGTTGCCCACCTGATAATTGATCTACTCGGTTATAAGCTTTGTCTAAAATCCCCACTTTATCCAGTGCTTCTAAAGCATCTACTTTATGTTGCTCTGGGAAAAGACCCAATAATTTTCTCCACCATGCCAAATCAGGCACAGCTGAAATCAACACATTATTCAAGACACTGGTTCGAGTGACCAAGTTAAAGGACTGGAAGATCATCCCTACTTTACGACGAAATGCTCTGATTTGTTTGCCTCTTAATTTACTGACATTCACTCCGTTGACATTTAATTCTCCATCGTTAATGTCATGCATACGGTTGATGCATCTGATAAGCGTTGATTTTCCGGCTCCGGATAAACCAATAATCGCAACAAATTCACCTTGTTCAATGCTTAAATTGATATTTTTTAAGGCGGTGACACCATTCGGATAAGTTTTATTGACCTGTTTAAATTCAATCATTCTTTCTGCTTTCCTTTCTCAGCTCTAGCTTGACTACATAAAGAAAGCCGGGAGAGTTTAGCTCCCAGCTTTTCATTTTAAACTAACAAATTAATTCGATGCATCACGTAGGATTTGTTGGGCTTCTCTTTCTACATCATAATCGGCACTTGTTGCTGGCTCATAGCCTTCGTGATTGTAGATAGAAATAACCTCTTGTCCTTCTTCCGTTTCTGCAATGTTCATAAATGCTTCTTGTAAAACATCTCTCAGTGCATCGTCTACCACATCTGAAGCCATACTCACACTGATGGTGTCGTTATAAATACCTGGAGTCACGCCGACTACGTTTGTTTCATCCCAGATGCTTGCATCGCGGCCATATTCACTTTCCCAAATATCTTCGTAGTCACGACGAGCATCTGCGAAAGCAACAACCAAGTCGACTTGTTCTGAAGCTAAGCGGGCAAAGGAGTTGGCATAAGAGTCTGCTTGTACAATCTGGCTTAGATCAGTTAAAGACTTGCCGAAACGGTCTTGAAGCCAAATCGTTGGATAAATGTATCCTGCAGAAGAAGATGAATTCATCACACTCCACGAAGCAGAGTCCAAATCTTCCCACGTCAATTCTTCTCCATTGTTTACTTTATCAGCTAATTCTTGTCCTTTTGCTGACGGTCCAGCAATAATTAGTGAACGATAGTAAGTTACTTGATCATCGGTTGGTTCCGTTGGTTTGTTGGCATTCCAGTCTGCTGGGTCTTCTGAATCGTTATTCAATCCAGCTCGAGTAGCGGTTAATATAACTTCTGCTGAGTCGTCATATAAGACATAGGTTCCGCCTGGAATAAATCCAACGTCTAATGTTCCAGCGGACATCGCTTCTCCGACAGCTTCATAACTCGTTCCGACAGAAATGTCGACCGTGCCAACGTCATAGCCATGATTAGCTAATTCATCAATTAACAATTGTTCTAAAGGTTCAGTTGCTGTGACAATTTCGTCGGGATCTCGTGAAGGCACAAACCCTACGGATAACTCATCAATCTGTATCATTTCGCCATCTGCTGTTCCACTATCGGTTGCATCATCTGAACCTGCATCACCATCTCCACAAGCGGCTAGCACCAATACAGAAGCAAAAGCAATTCCTAATCCTTTAAACCATTTTTTCGACAACGTAACTCCTCCTAATTATGTTCAAGCACACAGTCGTGCACTCAAAAATTATGTAACTTTAACTCTATTAACGATAATAACATTCGTCATTAGACCTGTCTATTCTTTTTTTGTCATTTTATTTAATAAACAGTTGAAAACACGAACATTAAACTCAATCCCTTACACCCCTTGATGTGGAACCAGTTACAAGTATACCCTCTAGTATGTTGGATTTTCATTGACTTTATGTAAAGATAGTGTAAATGTTCATTTTCTTCTCCCACAAGTGTATTTGTTATATAATGAATATATAAAAATTAAAGTAGAGAGGATTTATTATATGATTAAAGAATTTAAAGAATTTATTATGCGAGGAAATGTGATTGAATTAGCCGTTGGTATTGTGATGGGAACTGCCTTCACTGCTATCGTTACTGCTCTAGTCGAACACATTATTACCCCTATTATCGTTGCTGTATCAGGAAACGCCAATATATCAGATTTAAGTGTGCAAATCGGTACGGCTACTCTTACTTATGGAGCTTTCTTACAAGCTGTCATTGATTTTCTTATTATTGCATTGGTGCTGTTTATTATTATTAAAGCTTTAAATACAGTGCTCCGCAGAAAAGAGACCGAGCCTGAGGTCGAAGTGGAAGCCCCCACAGTTGAACACTATTTAGAAGACATTCGGGATCTACTTGCTAAATCTGCTACTCTTCCGTCTGAAGAGTTGAATCAATTGGACAAATCGGAAGAGTATTAATCGAGTGATAAAACACGACCTTCTTGTATACAGCGGGTCGTGTTTTTATATTTAACAAAGATTGTATCTTTATGCACCGTATTACTCACTACTTGATTGCGCTTTCTCGTTTTCTATTATATTATTAAGTAATACACAAATTATACTCGTTTTTTAGCAGTATTCAGGAGGATGTTATGCAAATTGAACAAATTCAATACACCGTGGATGTTCATCATTTAGGGTCATTCACTAAAGCAGCAGAAAAAAACAATATTACTGTTTCAGCTATTAGTATTTCCATTAAGCGCTTAGAAAAGGAACTCAACTGTCAATTGTTTATTCGAAGTAATAAGCGTGTGTCCTTGAGTAAAGACGGTCATAAAGTCATTCCTTATCTTGAATCGATTTTAAAAGAGATTCACTTATTGGAAAAAGCGGTTCAACGGCATCAGTTATCTGGAAAAGAGATTATTAGTATTGCCACTACCCCAGGTATCACGGACTCTATACTAGATTATTTTAATGATACAATAGACGAACCGATCCATTGGCAAATTATTGAAGGCAGCGCAGAAGAGTCAATTAAACGAGTCAATTCCAAACAAGCACAAGTAGGGTTTTTACTTTCTAATGACCCGGTTAAAGATCCGACATTGAATTGGGAGCACATAGGACAAGAGGCTATCGTCTTTATTACCTCTAAATGCGCTCCAGAAATGGATTGTGATGACATAGAAGGATGGATGAGCAAATTCCCTTTGGCGCTCTATAACGAGCCAGGAATTGATAAGTTTTTATCTGAAACGTTCTCTTACGATTATGCATCAACCATTCTTTTGAGAACCAACAATATCAATGCCTTAATCAGAATGCTCCGTACGGAAAACGCTCTGACTATTGCTACACCAGCCATTGTCCACTCTTTTTCGCCAGAGGTACTCGATGAGTTAACTGTCCATACATTGCCGGCTGAACTATCCGGATTTTCTTCTTTATGGAAAGTAACACACAAGACGGTATCCCTTTCACCTGGCTTGGATGAGTTCATAAAGTATGTCATTAAACAATGGCAACAAGCAAACACGGTGTCTTTCTATAGTGAGACTTCAAACTAAATATGATTTGTAAAGGAGTCGTCATATGTTTTTGGGAGTGATTGTTAACGCGCTAGCTATTTTAACAGGCGGAACGATTGGCCTAGTTGTCAATAAAGGCACCCCCGTTAAAATAGAAGAAGCGATCATGAAAGCATTGGCATTGAGCGCCATTTATATAGGGGTAACCGGACTCTATTCGGGTGGGAATACCATTGTGATCATTTTATCCATGGTTATCGGAACCGCAGTCGGTGAGTGGATAGATTTAGATGACAACATTATTCGTCTAGGCAATGCCTTAGAAAGCCGCTACCCTAGTAAAAAAGAGGGAGCTTCCTTATCTAAAGGTTTTGTCATGGGTAGTTTAATTATGGCTGTTGGTGCCATGTCTATTGTCGGATCCTTGGAAAGTGGCTTGTCAGGTAATCATGAGATTTTATTCACCAAAGCAGTGATGGATGGCATTACAAGTATTATATTGGCCTCCAGTCTCGGTGTAGGGGTCATATTTTCTGGCATATTGGTCTTTATTTACCAAGGAGCTATCACCTTATTTGCTGGCGGCTTAGATTTAATTTTGACTGACGTGATGATTCAAGACATGAATGCTATTGGCTCTTTATTAATTGTCGCACTAGGTTTGCACATGTTGGATGCCGCTAAAATAAAAGTCATGAACTTTGTCCCTGCTTTATTTATCCCTATATTATTTTTCTTTTTATATTAACTGACCAAAACCCTACCCCAGAGTATGTTTATCCGGTGGGGTTTTATTGCATGACTCAACTATATTCTTCTCTTGAGTATAGAGATAACCGACCTTTATCTATAGACTCACCTGTCTTTTTCTGACGAGTATAGAGAATACACAGGCACAAAAAAAGAAGCGACATGTTTAGCCGCTTCTTTTTAACTATTATTTAATTGACATACTCTCGAATGTGGGACTTAACGGCTGCTAAATAGATGGTGCCT
Organism: Alkalibacterium sp. MB6; assembly: GCF_009935905.1. Classification (GTDB taxonomy): domain Bacteria; phylum Bacillota; class Bacilli; order Lactobacillales; family Carnobacteriaceae_A; genus Alkalibacterium. Next base: position 20,238 of record NZ_PREX01000005.1, read on the forward strand.
TCTTTGACTTCTTTATGATCGATGTCGATGTCTGTGCCGTCTTTTGGCAAGGCCAATTCTAGTATCTCTTCATATTCTGAAATGCTCAACTCAGTTCTGCTTTCTAGTAACGCTTCATGAGCTTCTGTTCTAACCTGTGACTTGTAGCCTTCTTTCAACGTACCGCTGAAGAATTCGCCAACTGCGCCTGATCCGTAACTAAACAGACCAATTCGTGCGCCAGCTTCCAATTCTTTTCCTTGTTCTAAAAGAGACAACAAGCTCAAGTAAAGCGAACCAGTGTAAATATTTCCAACTTGCTTATTATAGTAAACACTGTCTTGGTAATAACTCATCAAACGCTCTGTATCGGCTTCGTCAGCGTCTTCAGTTAAAACCATAATCGCTTTTTTACCCATTTTTGTATAAGGGACGTGGAAGCACATCGCTTCAAAATCTCTTAAGTCGCGATTTGTTTTCTCTTTATAAATTCCCCATACATCACTTAAGAATTCAAGGTAAGCTTGATTTGAGAACTTTCCGTCTACAAAGGCGTAATCTGAATAAAGAGGGCGCCAGAAATCCGAAATGTCTTTTGTTAAGGCCGCACTGTCGTTATCTAATGAAAGAATGCGCGGGTTTTGAGACAAGAGAATGGCTACAGCTCCTGCTCCTTGAGTTGGTTCTCCGCCAGTGTGTAAGCCGTACTTAGCAATATCCGTACCTAAAACCAATACTTTACTTTCTGGATTTAATGCAATGTGGCCCATTGCCATTTTGATTCCCGCTGATGCCCCGTAGCAAGCTTGTTTTAATTCTATGCTTCTAGCACCTTTTTGAATGCCTGTTAATTGATGGACCCATACGGCCCCTGATTTCGAGTGGTCAACGCCTGATTCTGTTCCAAAAAGAACAAAATCGATCGCTTGTTTGTCTTCTTCATCTAAGATGGATAGTGCGGCATTAGCTGCCATGCTGACTGCATCTTGATGAAGAGGAGCAACCGCCATTTTTTCTTGGCCAATACCTATCGTGTATTTCGCAGGATCGACACCTCTAGCTTCTGCTAATTTTTCCATATCTACATATACATTAGGCGTGTAAAAACCTATTTTATCTATTCCAATATCCAATCGCTAGTCCTCCTAAGCATTTAGTCTCTTCTGATTCTACTTCAGTATAAATGAGCATGTTTAAAAAAGAGTTAAGAATCATCTCATTCTTTTATTTTTATAATGATTTTCCCTCTCACATGTCCTGTTTCACTTAATTCATGAGCGTCCCTTACTCCTTCTTCTGTAAAAGGAACGACTTTTGACAGAATTGGTTTTAACTTTCCATCGGTTAACCAGCGATTCAATGCTTCTAGTCCTTCTCTCGTCGGACTCATGGAGAAGAAGTCAGCATTTATCTGTTTTTCTTCAGCACGTTTTTGATCAGGTTCTTCTGCAATAGATAACAGGTGACCCTTCTCTTTCAATACCGAAACGCTTTGTTTTAAAACATCTCCTCCGAGCGTATCCAAAACGAAATCGATGTCGGAGAGTTCTTTCGCAAACTCTTTTTCTCTATAATTAATCGGGTGATCGACTCCAAGCATCTTTAATAATTCTTGATTGTCCGGCCCAGCTGTCGCTGATACATAGGCTCCTTGTATTTTTGCCAGTTGAATAGCTAGAGATCCGACTCCCCCGGCTCCTGCATGAATGAGAACACGATCACCTTCGGACACCTGACCTCTTTTAATAATGGCTTCATAGGCTGTTTGCCCAGCTAATGGAATTGCCGCAGTTTCTTCAAAAGAAACGTGATCAGCTAGTTTAACTGCCCGATCAGGATTAACCGACACGATTTCAGCATAGGTGCGGGCGCCGTTGGCCATGATTCGGTCGCCAACTGTAAAACCGGTCACTTGTGAACCGACTTCTACAACGACACCAGCTACGTCGCCGCCAACAATCATAGGTAATGTTCCACCAAATAAGCCTTTTCTGCGTTTCGTATCAACCGGGTTAACTGATGTTGCATGAACCTCAACCAACAGTCGATTATCTTTAAGCACGGGTCTGTCTATTTCTGTCATCACTAATTGATCAACCGTTCCAAACTCTTCAATCACTATTGCCTTCACATTCTCGCCTCCTTACCAGATTGACCTTCAATTATATGGTATCACAGTACTGAGGTAATTACTTTCTCATATGCTTTTCTCTTTTTGATGAGAAAATCCGCTTGAAATAAAGTCTGTAAGCTATTCTCTTTTCAAATTCTAGAAAAGTGTTCTATAATAGAGAAAGCAACGACATTCATTCATTAATGAGGAGGAAACCAACATGGGATTTATTAAAGGCGTATTAATCGGTGCAGCACTAGGCGTGTTATTTGCACCAAAGAGTGGGAAAGACACTCGCGAGGATTTATCTAAGAAGTTTGATGATTCAAAAAAATCAGCTTCACACTATGCGGGTAAAGCAAAAGAGAAGTCCGGTGAAATGTATCAGACAGCAGGAGAAGCAACTGAAAACATCAAAATCACGTTAACAAAAACAGCTTCAGAATTACGTGACCAGTTGCATCATGCTTCCGATGAGATCAGAAAAGACGCAATGAATCTTAAAGACGAAGTGAAACACACTGCAGAAGATGCGTACCTAGATGTAGCAAGTGAAGTTGAAGGCGCTTCTTCAAAGATGCGTAAAAGTGATGACTCTTCAGAAGACCAGTCAAGCGGTTCTGAATCAACAGTATAACCACACTATCCCTTAAAGACGTCACTGTCTTTAGGGGGTTTTTTGCCTTTACCCCTAAAGGGTTGACATGCTTACATATGTAGGTTACTATATTAATGCAAGTATCTCGAAATAGAGATACACGAATCAAAACTATTCAAAGGGAGACGATTGATTATGACTAAAGTCAAATTAGCCATTATTTACTACAGTTCAACAGGGACAAACTACACGTTAGCTCAATGGGCGAAAGAAAAAGCTGAAGCAAACGGTGCAGAAGTCCGTTTAGTAAAAGTACCTGAATTAGCTCCAGAAGTAGCTATTGCAGCTAACCCTGCTTGGAAAAAGCACTATGATGAAACACAAGACGTTCCTGAAGCAACGTCTGATGATATCACATGGGCAGATGCTTTATTATTCAGCATGCCATCACGCTTTGGTGTCATTCCTTCTCAATTGAAACAGTTCATCGATTCTCAAGGTGGATTGTGGGCAAGTGGAGCAACGGTAAACAAAGTTGTCAGCGGAATGTCTTCAGCACAAAACCCACATGGTGGACAAGAAGCAACGATCCTTTCTCTTTATACTCAAATGTTCCACTGGGGTGCGATTATTGCAGCACCTGGTTACTCTGATCCAGTATTATTTGGCGCAGGCGGAAACCCTTATGGTACCTCTGTAACAGTTGACCAAGACGGTAACATGCTTGAAGACGTTAGAACTGCCGTTGAGCACCAAGTGACTCGTACACTTGATATTGCGTCAAGAATTGTTAAAGGGAATGACTAATTCACTTTAACCAACCATTTTTTGGATAAAAAAACACGAACCGTTATGAAGAGATGGGTTTTTACCTGTCTCTTTTTAACGTGTTCGTGTTTTTAATTTTCCGCTTCAAATGTATCTGCTTTTTTTGTTTGCTTTTTTAAATTGGCTTGAGCAATTTTCAATAAAAGGGTGAACTTCTCGTTTTGCTGAATATCAAATAGAGTATAGGCTTTTTCATAGGCATCTATTGCTTCTTCTTGTTGATACAAGTGCTCCAAGCAGTGGCCTTTGTAATAGAAAAAATCCCCTAATAAATAAAGCATACCGTGATTAACTAATAAATCTAAGCCTGAAAAGACAATTTCCAAGCTTTTCTCATACTTAAGCTGGTTGAACAGACACATCACGTAATGCAAAAGCAACAGGGCTTTGGTTTTGACATCCATCCAGTCTGTGAAGGATAGTACCCCTTCTTTATAGTATGTTTCTGCTTTTTGATATTCTTTTTTCCTCATATATAGTTGACCAATACTGTCAATAATTTCCAGACGTAAATCCCCGTGTTTAACGCCCTTTTCAATTTCTACCAATCGAAGGAGTGACTCTTCTTCATCCCCATCTTGGTAACACAGCAGCAACGCATCAATCCAATTAAAAAAATACTTATGCTCACCTGACGACTGTGCAATCACTGTCTCATTCTCTTTCATTAAGTAAGAGACACTGTCGTATTCTTTTCTTTCCATGTGCTTTCTTATCATCTTATTCAATTGATCAAGCTTGGAATACCGACTGTCGACTGAATCTTCTCCGTAGAAGTAGTGGACTGACACGTCAAGACGTTCAGCTACTTTCTCGATTAAGTCGCGGCTCGGTCGAACTTTCTTTTTTTCAATTCGACTTATCATTGCTTGAGTACAAATCCCCTCAGCAAGTTCAGCTTGAGTCATCTTGATTTCTTTTCTCCTCTTTTTTATCTTCTCCCCTAATCGCATACCCTATTCCTCTCATTATATTGCCATTATAATTTTAGTTATACCACCACATTATACACAAGTAGGTAGGCTATTGCTATAGCTTATCATCGAAAACCCTCTAATCTTAACATAAACAATGAAAAAAAGACTAGAGAATGTCCACTCTAGTCTTTAATCTCTTTATCATATCCTTCTCATTAATCAAGGTCATGATGTGTATTTAATTCTTTTATCTCACCTGTATTAAAATATAAAATCCATTCAGATATATTGGTTATATAATCACCCATGCGCTCTAAATATGTGCTAACTAAAATGTAGTCGGTCGCTCCAAGAACCAAATCAGAATCTTTCTTCATTTCTTCGATACTGTCTTTTCTAATCTGAGTCGCCAGTTCATCAATGTCATTATCGCGTTTAGCAATTTCTAACGCTTTTTCAGCATCGTACTGAATATAAGCATCAATAATGTCTTGCCCCATTTGTTTAATTTTATCCCCTGCTAAGGAAATTTTATCTTCAATTGGTTTGTGCCGTCTCGTTCCTTTTACTCGAATCGTTGATTTAGCAATACTGACAGCATGGTCACCAATTCGCTCTAAGTCAGCACAAGCTTTCATTACTGTAATGATTTTACGTAAATCTCCCGTAACCGGCTGCTGTAAAGCAATTAACTCGATACTGTCCTGCTCCAACTGGTGTTCGATTTCATTGATTTTTAAGTCTTCCAAGATAACTGTCTTAGCCAACTCTTTGTCATGCGTCACAAAGGCTTTAATTGATTTATATATTGCTTCATTAACCATATTCCCCATTTGAGAAAACAGGCGGTGCAGTCGTTCCAACTCTTCATCATACGCTCTTCTCATTCTATTTCCCCCTTATCCGTTTTAATGGTTTAACCAAATCGACCTGAAATATAATTTTCTGTTTCTTCTTGATTTGGATTAGTAAAAATTTTTCTTGTCTGATCGGTTTCGATAATGTGCCCATTTAAGAAAAAGGCTGTTCGATCTGAAATCCGAGAGGCTTGTTGCATATTGTGAGTAACCATGACGATAGTATACTCTTGTTTTAATTCAGACACCAATTCTTCGATTTTTGCTGTTGAGATGGGGTCTAAAGCACTTGTCGGCTCATCCATCAACAACACTTCCGGTTCAACTGCCAAAGCACGAGCAATACAGATACGCTGTTGCTGTCCCCCAGAAATCGATAAGGCATTACGGTCCAAGTGATCTTTCACTTCATCCCAAATAGCCGCTTGTCTTAAACTTCTTTCCACAATCTCATCCAGTTCGCTCTTCTTTTTTACCCCATGCGTACGAGGCCCATAAGCAATATTGTCATAAATACTTTTTGGAAAAGGGTTCGGCTGCTGAAACACCATTCCGACTTTTTTACGCAAGTTATTTAAGTCCATTTTTTTACTGTAAATATCTTGACCGTCAAGCTCCACTTTCCCTTCTACTCGGGCGTATGGAATCAAGTCATTCATTCGGTTCAATGTTTTGATAAAGGTTGATTTCCCGCACCCGGATGGTCCGATAAAAGCAGTGACTTCATTTTCATTAATATCCAAATCCACCCCATGTAAGGCTCGGAAATCACCATACCATAGTTTTAAATCTTCCACTTTAATTTTTGGTTGAGTAACCACTATTATTTTCCTCCTTTAGATAACCGTTTACTGATAAAGGTTGAAAGGCCGTTTATCACTAAAACGAATAACAATAACACAACGGCTGTAGCATAGGCTTCATTGACATTGTGCCCTTCTCCAGACAGAATAAACATGTGAAGAGACAAGGTTCTTCCTGAAGCGAGTAAACTTTGTGGCAATAACGTAGCGGTACCCAATGTAAACATCAAAGCCGCTGTTTCACCAATCACTTTACCTGTAGCCAAAATGACACCGGATAAAATACCGGGCATAGCCATAGGTAGAACAACTTTAAATAAGGTCCGTAATTTGCCGGCACCTAACGCATAACTGGCTTGTCTAATCGGCATACCTGTTGCAATTAGCGCTTCTTCCGTTGCACGAATAATCACAGGTAGAGTCATAATCGTAACGGTCAGAATCCCTGCAAGTAAAGAGAACTGCAAGCCTAAAAAGATAACGAAAAATAACATACCGAATAAGCCGTAAATGATTGATGGAATACCAGCTAAGGTATCAGTTGCCATACTGATGGCTTTAACAATTTTATTATCTCTGTTAGCATAATCGACAAGGTAAAAGCCGGTAAAGACACCAATGGGAGTCGCTATAAATAAGGTTCCCAATACAACATACAGTGTCGTAATCAAAGCGGGCATCATCGATACGTTTTGAGTTGTATAGGTCCATTCAAACAAAGAAGGCGTTAAATACTGAACACCATTAAAGAGAATGTAAAGAACAAGAAAACCCAGAGCTCCAAACGTTAAAATGGTTGATAGATAGACTAACCCGTTTAAAATCTTACTTCCCATGTTTATTTGGCCTCCTTATTCTTAATATACAAAAAGATCCCGTTGATGAGCATGACGAAAACAAAGAGAACGACACCTGTTGCCACTAAAGCATCACGGTGTTGACCTGAAGCATAAGCCATTTCCATCACAATATTGGTTGTCAGCGTTCTGACCCCTTGCGTTAATCCTCGAGGCATAATCGGCTGATTTCCTGCAACCATCACAACAGCCATCGTTTCACCAATGGCACGTCCCACGCCTAAAACCACACTGGAAAAGATACCAGATTTTGCAGCTGGCACTAAAACAGCAAAAATACTTCTTTCTTTACTTGCTCCCAATGCGATACTGCCTGAGTAGTAAGAGCGCGGAACAGAGCGGATGGCCGATTCAGACAAGGAAATGATAGTTGGTAAAATCATAATCCCTAACAGCAAAATAGCTGCCAACATACTGTTTCCTGGCCCGCCAAATGTATCCCTTACCCAAGGAACAATGATACGTAAAGCAAAAAATCCATACAAAATAGACGGTATCCCAGCCATCAAGTTCACTGCCGGTTTTAAAAATCGATAGACACTTGGCGGGCAAAATTCAGCCATGAAAATGGCCGTGAATATTCCTACCGGCACACCTATTAACACAGCTCCAATGGTGACTACAATCGAGCCAACTATCATTGGTAAAATACCAAAGGTTGTTCGATTCCACGTTGTACCAAGTAAAAAGTCAAATACGCCATAATCAATCATCATGGGTAAGCCATTTGTAAAAATAAAAATGACGATGACCACTAAAGAGAGTATAGAGGTGATGGCGGCCAGTAAAAACACACCATGCGCTACTTTTTCTTTTAAATCATTCATATATGCCTTCCTTCCTACGCTTTATAATCAGATAAATGGGGCAAAGAATGTCTACATCCTTCTTTGCCCCATCTCTATTTATTTAGTTAGGTTAAATTATTTTCTATTAATTAGATACGTCGTCCCACGTGCTGACGTTTCCGCTGAAGATGTCTGATACTTGATCAACTGTTAACGATTCAAGCGGGTTGCTTGGGTGAACAATAACGGCAATACCGTCTAATGCAATAGGAGCCACTTCTGTTACTTGGTCGACTTCATCATCGTTTAAGTCACGAGATGCCATACCAATATCAGTTGTTCCGTCAATGGCAGATGTGACACCTGCTCCTGAGCCGGTTGAGTGGACAGAGATTTGAACATCAGGATGGATATCGCCGAACGCTTCAGCCATCGCTTCGACTACCGGATAAACAGCTGTCGATCCGTTCACATCGATATCGCCAGACAAATCAAGATCGCTTCCTTCATACGCTGGAGCTTCCGTGTCAGATTGGATATAGCCTACTTCTTCTACGACTGCTTGTCCTTCCGCAGAAAACATGAAGTCCCAGAAAGCTTGAGCTTGTTCGCTTAACTCGTCGCCTCTGATAACGTTGAAGTTACGGGCAATACTGTAATCACCAGCTAAAATGTTTTCCGCTGTTGGATCGACGCCATCAATTTGAACCGGTTTGATGTCATCATTTAATGCACCAACTGATGTATACCCAATCGCATACTGGTCATCAGCAACCGTTGTGTTGACAGCATTGGTTCCTTGTTGAGCTGTTGCAGCTGGATCAATTAAATCGTTATCTCCATCAGTTAAGTTAATCATTTCTGCAAAAGCATCACGAGTTCCAGATCCTACCTCACGGGTAACCAAGTGAAGTGAGCTAGATGTATCAAACTCTTCAGATGCAGAATCGTTCGACCCAGTTCCCTCTGCGTCCCCATTTCCACAAGCCACCAAAGTAGCAGTCGTTCCTAAAATAGCTCCCCATTTAAACAATGTATTCATGTAATAGTCTCCTTTTAACAAGTGTTAGACATCTCCTGTCTTCAGTACTAACTATAGTCTTGTTTTATTAGGGTATTATATATTTCATGTATGGAATACGTAAAGGAATGTAAATTTAATGTAACGGGGGCAGATTGATGCACGTTCGTTGGCTACTTTTGCTTTAAGTTGTTACTAAGTCGGTTTGGGTACAACTTACTTCTCGTTTTTCGATTTAAGTTGTTACTAAACCGATTTGGGTACTAGTTACTGAACAAATTTCATTTTAACTTGTCACTAAACCGATTATTTCTGGATAGTCTTCTCTTAGATAAGGTAAACTAGACTTAAACACTATTAAAAGAAGGTGCTTATCATTTTAGCTTTATTTATTTTAATGCTCGAGCGTGCGGGATTGATTATTATTCTGGCATACTTATTAGTTAATATTCCACACTTCCAAAACTTACTCAATCATCGCCAGCGTATGAATGCAAAGGTTCAACTCATCATTGTCTTCAGCTTATTTGCCATCATTTCTAATTTTACAGGGGTAGAAATTTTTGAAAATGATATTATTATCGAGCAATTGTTCTCTCCTCTTTCTCCCGGATCGTCACTTGCCAACACACGTGTGTTAACGATCGGTGTATCAGGTCTTGTGGGTGGCCCATTTGTAGGTGTTTTTGTAGGTGGTATTTCCGCAATCATTCGGTATACCCAAGGTGGGGCAGAGCCGTATATTTACGTGGTCTCCTCTTTACTAATAGGGTTACTTTCCGGTTTATTTGGAAAACAATTTATCCGCAAAAACCAGTTCCCGAATTTTAAAGAGGGAGCTATTGTTGGGGTATTGATGGAAGGAGTTCAAATGTTTTCTATCTTGCTACTAGGAAGTCAATTTCAGAACGCCCTTTCCTTGGTTACTTTTATCGCCTTGCCGATGATTTTGATTAACAGTTTAGGAACAGCCATGTTTTTATCTATCATAGAGTCGACTCGTAGAAGAGAAGAACAAACTCGAGCTGTGCAAACTCACGACGTTTTAGAATTAGCCAATAAGACTCTACCCTTTTTTCGACTAGGCCTACACGAACAATCGACAAAGGAAGCCGCCACTATTATAAAGGAATTTATAAAGGTCGATGCCGTTTCCATTACTAATCACGAACGTATTTTGGCCCATGTTGGGGCCGCAAGCGACCACCATCAATCAGGCGAAGAAATCATCACTGATTTATCAAGGGAAGTCATCAAGTCAGGCCAGACAAAAGAGGCCCATTCTCATGAGGCTATTGGCTGCCAAGTTCCTGGTTGTCCCTTAGAAGCAGCTGTAATCATTCCTTTATATACCAAAGATCGAATCGTTGGCACATTAAAATTATATTTTACTGATAAAGAGGCGCTAACGTTTGTTGAGAGGCAGTTGGCTGAGGGTTTGGGGAATATTTTTTCAAGTCAGCTTGAACTGGGCCAGGCGGAAGAAGAGGCACGATTGCTTCAAGATGCTGAGATTAAGTCACTCCAAGCCCAAGTGAATCCTCACTTTTTCTTCAATGCTTTAAACACGATATCAGCTTTGATTCGTGTAGATAGCGAACAAGCTCGCTCCTTACTCATTCATTTGAGCCATTTCTTTCGAGCCAACTTGCAAGGGTTTCGGACCAACTTGATTCCTTTGCATAAAGAACTGCATCAAGTCACGGCTTATTTGCAAATTGAACAAGCTCGGTTTCCTGAGAGAGTGAGTGTTCAAGAACAGATTGATGAGTCTTTGAAATCTGTTTTGGTTCCTCCATTTTTAATTCAGGTATTAGTGGAAAATGCGTTTAAACATGCCTTTAAAGAGCGAAAAACGACTAATGAGATTGTGATTTCTGTTTGTGAGGAATTAAATCATATACTTATAAGCGTGAAAGATAATGGGGCAGGAATTGTTCGGGAAGACAAGTCGGATTTAGGGAAAACCCCTGTCACTTCGACTGAAGGGACTGGCTCTGCTTTGGAAAATTTAACTAAGCGGTTAGTTAGTTTGTTTGGTGAAGAGGCCAAGTTACATTTTGAATCTGACGAGAATGGCACACTCGTTTGGTGTCGACTGCCCAAAAAGGAGGACAACTAGATGACATTACGCATTTTAATTGTGGATGATGAACCGCTAGCTAGAAATGAATTAACTTATTTACTGAAGCGAAATGAAGAAGTTGGCACAGTGGAGGAGGCTGATTCGATAGAAAGCACTCTGGAGCGATTACTTCGACAATCTTTTGATCTTATTTTTTTAGACATTCACTTAACTAACGAAAGTGGGTTAGATTTGGCAGAAAAGATAAATCGAATGCCAAACCCACCCCTTATCATTTTTGCCACAGCATACGATGACTATGCGATTCAAGCTTTTGAACGCAATGCTAGAGATTATGTATTAAAGCCTTTTGAAGAGGAACGAGTGAAACAAGCGGCCAAACGCGCAGCAGAATCTCTGAAGTCTACAGCTTCGTCTTTAAGTGAGAGTGAGATAGAAGACCGAACGGTTCCCATTCAAGCAGAAGAACGTATTTTTATGGTGAAACTCACTCATATCTTAGCTCTTGAAGTGAATCAAGGCGAAACGACCATTTACGGGAAATTAAGAGAATACACCGTTCCCGACTCTCTTGCTTCTTGGGAGGAGAAACTCAATAGTCCCTTTTTTATGAGAGTCCACCGATCTTATGTTGTGAATATAAATGAAATAGTCGAAATCCAACCGTGGTTCAATCAGACCTATCAATTAACATTAAGTAACGGTTTAAACGTGCCGGTCAGCCGATCTTACATGAAGGCCTTTAAAGAAAAGATGAATTTGCTTAACTAATCTCTTGTATCTTAGCCCAAGGAAAAAGCAACTGAGGTGATGTATCCGGCATCTCGGCTCCTTTTTCCTCTTTTTTGCCTAGTATTTCCTATAATGAACCTATAGAAAACGATTACAAATGGAGGAATCATTATGGTGACATTATTAGGCGGTATTGCGCTATTAATTATTGGGTATTTCACTTACGGTAAGTTTATTGAAAAGAACTTTTCGATTGAACCTGATAGAGTAACACCTGCAGTGGCATTAAAAGATGGGTATGACTTTGTGCCAATGCCTAAATGGAAAAATTCACTTATACAATTATTAAATATTGCAGGCACCGGACCTATTTTTGGTCCCATTATGGGAGCCTTATATGGCCCCGTTGCTTACCTTTGGATTATTTTTGGGTGTATTTTTGCTGGTGCCGTGCATGATTACATGATTGGTATGATCTCTTTACGTAATGATGGGGCACATTTGCCCGAGTTAGCCAGTCGTTACTTAGGCAAACCGGTTAAACATGTGGTAAATATATTTTCAATGCTATTATTGATATTAGTTGGGACCGTCTTCGTCACAACGCCTGCCAACCTGATTGCTAGTATCACGCCTAGTTGGATGACGATCGGCATTGCGATAGCCTTAATTTTTATTTATTATATTATTTCCACTATTTTACCTATTGATAAAGCGATGGGTAAAGTCTACCCACTCTTTGGAGCAATCCTTATTACAAGTACGGCCGCAATCGGAATTTCCTTACTGTTTGGCGGCTATTCTATGCCTAATTTAAGCATCGATACATTGCAAAATTTCCACCCTGGCGGTTTAGCTATCTTCCCAGGTTTGTTTTTCACCATATCTTGTGGAGCGATGTCAGGATTCCACGCTACTCAGACACCAATGGTTTCTCGTACGAGTACCAATGAAAAAGAGGGCCGCTTCACTTTTTACGGTATGATGATTGCAGAAGGTGTGATTGCTATGATTTGGGCAGCAGCTTCAATGGCTCTATTTGGTGGTCAAACATTGAGCGAAATGATTAATGCCGGAACAGCATCATTGGTAGTAAATGAAGTATCCATTATGCTCCTCGGCAGTACTCTTGGAACAATTGCCATTATGGGTGTTATCGTCTTGCCTGTATCTTCTGGCTTATCAGCTTTCAGAAGTTTACGGACTATCTTGGCTGACTATATCAAAGTGAAGCAAGATTCAATTCCAAAGATTTTAATGCTTACTATCCCCTTGTTCGCTATCTCTTTAGCTTTAACCTTTGTCGATTTTAATATTCTATGGCGATACTTCAACTGGGCTAACCAGGTCACTGCAGTGATTTCTTTGTTGGTATCCACCCGTTACTTGTATTTGAAAGACCGTAACTACTATGTGACCTTGCTCCCTGGAGTCTTTATGCTATACGCTGTATCGGTTTATATTTTCAGCGAACCGATCGGCTTCGGTTTAGGTCTGACCCCTGCCGCTTACATTGGTGCAATGGTTATTTCACTCATCATCTTAGCAGTCTTTTGGGAAACAGGTAAAAAACAAAAAGCTCGTCTTTCTCCTGGCGATTCATTATTAAATGACCAATTGCCAATAGAAGTAGCCTCTTATTCAAATTAACGCATAGAAAAACGACCTCTATCAAAAAATGATAAGGGGTCGCTTTTTTTGTTCTTCGTTATGTGCTGAGTGGCAACCAAACGCTAAAGGTAGAGCCTTTTCCTTCTTCGCTTTCGAGTTCGATTCGGCCTCGACTGGTTTCAACTAGCCATTTAACAATAGATAAACCGAGTCCTGTGCCTCCTGAATTGCGGCTCCGTGCCTTGTCTACTCGGTAGAAGCGTTCAAAAATTCTTACTTGTTTGTCAGCGGGTATACCAATACCGTTGTCTTCAAAAAGGATTAATGCTTCATTCTTATCTTTTTTTATTCTAACAGTTACTTGTCCCTCTTCAGGAGTATAAGAGACGGCATTCCCAATGAGATTCAATGCAATCTGTTTGAATTGATCACGGTCGACTTCCGCTTCTACACTGCCTTCTTCATGAATAGTGAACGTAATGCGTTTCAAGTCCATTTTTTGATGCAGAATATTGGCAACTTCCGTGATGACATCTTTTACTCGAACAGCTTCCACATGAGTGATCGCCTGTCTTTGTTCTAATTTAGATAGATGCAAAATATCTTCCACCATCCGGTCGAGCCTGATGGATTCTTTGTAAATGATTTTCAAAAATTCAACAAGGACATCTTCTTCATGCATCGCACCGTCTAATAAGGTTTCGCTAAAGCCTTTTAACGCCGTTATGGGTGTGCGCAACTCATGAGAAACATTCGCAACGAAATCTGACCGTACTTTTTCCAATCGCCTAATTTCTGTAATGTCGTACAGTAACACGATAAAATTAATCGGTTGCCTGAATTGACCAAAGATGGGCACCACATTCGCATCCACGATCTTTTCTTCAGGATAATACATGGTGATTTCTCGGTTTTGAAGGGTTTCTTCTTCAAATGCTTTTTCAATCATTTCAACCAGACTAACACTATGAATGACCTCATTATAGGGCTTACCAATGTGCCCATAAAGATTATCTTCCAACATTTCATTCATGGCTAAATTTACCATATCAATGTTTCGATCATTATCGACAACCAGTACACCGATGACCAAATGATTGATTAGCTCACGCAGTCGGGTATCATTTTCTTGAATTTCTTGCATTTGATTATCCAAATTACTAGCTAAGGTATTAATCGACATACCCAACTCATCGATATCGTCAAATGAACTTAAATAATAGCGGGTATCATAATCTTGCTTGGACAGCTTTTCCGTTACGTCTTTCATATAATCCAGCGGTTTGCTTATTTTTCTCGTCCAATAACTAATAAATAGAAAGGCAAGTCCAATGGAAATCGTCATAAATAAGGAGATAATGAGCACGGTTTGTGTTGTCAAACCGGCCATATCTTCTACATTTTTCGATAAACGCAAGTACCCCAGTAGGTCGTCAGTTTCAGAGAAAATGGACGTGGCAACATAATATTGCGTGTCACCGGTGCTGGAACTGCGTCGGTTAAAAGAACTAATCTCTTCTTCTTGTATCAGCTGCTGAATTTCCGGCCGGTTTATGTGGTTATCTAGTTCATTTATATCTGCATGAGAGTCGTACAAAACCTCTCCAGAAGGTAAGATAAACGTGAGACGTTCTGAAACAATCCTGGCTGTCCGGTCGAGCCGTTCTGTTAAACCCGCCTCGTTAGTGTCGCTTAAATCTGTCAACTGACTGGATAGCGTTAAGAGTTGCGATTGCAAATGCTCACCCTGTTGGTCGACTGATTGATTTTCAAGCGTGGATGATACGATCATAAAAAACAGTAAATTAAATAAGATAGTCATGATAGTAAAGAATACCATGATTCGGCTTCGTAACTGTTTCATTTTGGCGCCTCAAATTTATAACCGAAACCTCGAGCCGTTTTAATATACTTCGGTTCTTTTGGATTGCTTTCAATCTTTTCCCTTAAGTGACTGATATGCACATCAACAATTCTCGTTTCTCCTGCGAAATCAAAGTCCCATATGGCTAAAAGGAGCTGTTCTCTGCTGAGGATACGGTTGCTGTGGCGGGCAAGGTAAAGCAAGAGTTCGAATTCTTTCGGTGTGAAATCAACTTTTTCTCCTTTGACAATGACTTCATACTTGTCAGGGTAAATAGCTAAATCCTCGAATAAGAGTTTCGTTTCCTGTTCTTCTTGTTTGGTGTCTGGCGAGGACTGCTTGCTCAAAAGTCTAAAGATAGCTTTCATTCGAGCAAGTACTTCTCTAGGACTAAAGGGTTTTGTAATGTAATCGTCGGCACCAATTTCAAGACCAACAATTTTGTCTATTTCAGAATCTTTTGCGGTTAACATAATAATCGGCGTCTCTATTTTTTCCTGTCTTAACTCACGGCAAACATCCATGCCGTCTTTTCCAGGAAGCATAATATCCAACAGAATAATATCGTAAACACCTTCTTTAGCCATGTCAAAGCCTTCTTGGCCGTCCATGGCGACATCAACTTCATAGCCGTCTTTTTCAAGATTATATTGAAGGAGCTTTGCGATTGACAGTTCATCTTCCACTACTAAAACTTTTTTCATGTGATCCTTCCTTAACTACTACATTTTATTTTGACTCTCTTTGCTATCATTCTAACAGATTATTTTCTGTTTAACGACTGGCCATGAAAAGTTACGTGTCTAGAATGATGAAATGAACTTATTTCGTATGGGGGTCTCATCATACTCTATTTTGATTACAGCTCATTCAATAATTTCCTTCCGAGTCGACATCATCTGCCGTTTTGATTACAACTCATTCACCAGCTTCCTTATGTAAAAGGGGCTGGGAAATAACTAGCTGAATTAGAAGACACCTTCAAATCTAGGAAAAATGATCCTTGATTTGAAGGTGTTTTTAATTACTCAGATTTATAAATTATTACTAAAAGGTGACTTTTTTCCCAGCCCCTCCTTCTATGATTTAGTTCTTCACTCGTTTGTGGTCGCCTTGTTCTACGTAAACCATCAAGATAGAAATATCAGACGGGTTTACCCCGCTGATACGGCTAGCTTGGGCGATGGTTTCCGGGCGAATTTTAATGAATTTTTCTCTTGCTTCAGTTGCTAAGCTATTAATGTCATTGTAATCAATGTCTTCAGGAATACGTTTGTTTTCCATGCGTTTTACTTTTTCAGCTTTACGGATGGACTTGTTGATGTACCCTTCATATTTGATATGAATTTCGACTTGCTCTTTCACGTCTTTTGGCATCGGTTCTTCTGTTGGCGCATAGGGAATAATGTCGTTGTACTTCACATATGGGCGTTTGAGGAAGTCATAGAGTAGCATGCCGTCTTTTAATTGAGATTCGCCTTTTTCTTCCAAATAGGCTGCAACGTCTTTTGGTGTCACTCGAATGGTTTTCAAACGTTCCAATTCTTTTTCGACTTGTTCTTTCTTAGTCAAGAACGTTTGGTAACGGTCTTCAGAAAGTAAGCCAATATCATAACCCGTCTGGCTCAATCGGAAATCTGCATTATCGTGACGTAAAAGCAAACGGTATTCTGCACGAGACGTTAGTAAACGGTAAGGTTCGCTTGTTCCTTTCGTAACCAGGTCATCGATCATCACGCCGATATACGCTTCATTACGTTTGAGAACAATCGGCTCTTCGCCTTGAACCAAACGCGCCGCATTGATACCAGCCATTAATCCTTGTCCACCTGCTTCTTCGTAGCCTGATGTCCCGTTCATTTGACCCGCTGTAAATAAACCGCCGATGCGTTTTGTTTCTAAAGACGGACGCAACTGATAGGGTTTCACGACATCATACTCGATTGCGTAACCCGTACGCATCATTTTGGCATTTTCCAACCCTTCAACTGATTGTAAAACAGCTAGCTGAACGTCCTCTGGTAAAGAAGAAGACAGACCTTGGACATAAATTTCATCTGTGTCGCGGCCTTCTGGCTCTAGGAATAATTGGTGACGCGGTTTATCGCTGAAACGAACCACCTTGTCTTCGATAGATGGGCAGTAACGAGCCCCTACCCCTTCCACAATTCCTGTAAACATAGGCGCACGGTGTAAGTTTTCACGGATAATGTTGTGAGACACTTCACTGGTATACGTCAACCAGCAAGAAATCTGCTCATCCAAATAGTCTTCGTCTGGGGTTTCAAAACTAAAGTGATGAGGCTCCACATCGCCTGGCTGCTCTTCTGTTACAGAGTAGTCAATGGATCCTTTGTGAATTCTTGGAGGCGTTCCGGTTTTGAAGCGCTCCAGTTCAAAGCCTAATTCAAGTAAGTTTTCAGATAATTTGATGCTCGCCTGCGTGTTATTCGGTCCGGATGAATACTTCAATTCACCAATAATAATCTCTCCACGAGAGGATGTGCCTGCCGTTAAAATAACAGCTTTCGAACGGTAAATGGCACCAGTATTCGTTATAATGCCCTGAACTTGGCCCTGTTCTACAACCAATTCTTCAACAATACCTTGTTTTAAATCCAAGTTCTCTGTGCGCTCAATGGTTTTTTTCATTTCATTTGAATACATGTACTTGTCAGCTTGAGCTCTTAACGCACGAACAGCTGGCCCTTTCGCTGTGTTTAACATGCGCATTTGAATATACGTTTTATCAATATTCCGGCCCATTTCTCCACCGAGAGCATCGATTTCACGTACAACGATGCCTTTTGCCGGTCCGCCGATGGACGGGTTACATGGCATATGAGCAATCATGTCTAGGTTCATAGTGATAAGCAAAGTGCTGACGCCCATTCGAGCTGCAGCCAAAGCCGCTTCTGATCCGGCGTGTCCCGCTCCTACTACAATAACGTCGTATTGTCCAGATTCATAAGTTTGCATAGCGTGTTCCTTTCTATTTCGATAGTCAGTTTATTTTCCTAAGCAGAATTGGCTGAATAATTGAGTAATCAGTTCGTCTTGCACACTGTCACCCGTTATTTCACCCAATAGATCCCAAGCTCGCGTCATGTCAATTTGTACCAAATCAACTGGCATGTCCATTTCAACGCCTTCGATGACGTCGTTAAAGGCATCAATCGTTTCATTTAATAAAGCGATGTGGCGGACATTCGATACATATGTTGCATCTTTTTCGCCGGTGTTTCCAGAGAAAAAGAGATCTGCGATTTTCGCTTCCAACTCGTTTAGTCCTGCTTGAGTCACTAGAGACGTTTGGACAATGCTGTCAGGATCTACTTTTGTTTTCAAATCATTTAAGTCTAGCTGATTGGCTAGATCTGTTTTATTTAAAATAATAATGCGGTTAATGCCGTTTGTTGCTTCCAAAAGAAGCTCGTCTTCTTGTGTCAGCGGTTCGCTTTGGTTTAATACCAATAGAATTAAATCTGCTTCGCCTAATGCTTTACGGCTTCGCTCAACCCCAATGCGTTCAACGATGTCTTCCGTTTCACGAATACCTGCTGTGTCAATCAATTTTAACGGAACGCCTTTAACGCTGACGTATTCTTCAATCACATCCCGTGTCGTTCCAGCAATATCTGTTACAATCGCTTTTTCCTCTTTTAACAAGACATTCAGTAAACTTGATTTTCCAACGTTAGGACGGCCGATGATAGCTGTCGCTAAGCCTTCTCTTAAAATTTTACCTTGGCTGGCTGTTTCAAGTAAAGCCTCTACTTGCGCTTTAACATGACTGGCTTTTTCAATTAACAAGCGAGACGTCATCTCTTCCACATCGTCGTATTCAGGGTAATCAATATTCACTTCCACTTGAGCAAGGGTGTTCAGTATATCCTGGCGCAACTGTTTAATGAGTCGGGATAAATTTCCGTCCAGTTGCGTCACAGCCATATGCATCGCCTTATCGGTTTTAGCACGAATCACGTCCATTACTGCCTCGGCTTGAGACAAATCAATGCGTCCATTTAAAAAGGCACGTTTAGTAAATTCACCCGGTTCAGCTAGTCGAGCACCATTGTTTAAGACGGTTTTCAAGACTTTATTAACCGACACAATGCCGCCGTGTGTATTTATTTCAACAACGTCTTCTCTTGTATAGGTTTTTGGTGCACGCATAACCGTGACCATCACCTCATCAATCGGTTCATTCGATTTCGGGTTAACCACTCGTCCATAATGAATCGTGTGAGTCGGCTGATCGGATAGCTTTTTCGTTCCGAGTTGGTAGATGCGGTCGGCAATCTCCAACGCTTCATCTCCACTGATTCGAACAATCCCAATCCCGCCTTCTCCCGGTGGGGTAGAAATCGCTGCAATCGTATCAAATTCAATAGCCACTTGTTTGTCTCCTTTCTTATTCCATTAACGGAATGCGTTCGTTTCGTGTGTTTTTCTCCATAAAAAAAAGCGCCCGGTCCACTCCACAAAAAGTATACACTGCTACTGTTCGGGGTGGAAAAGCACTTTCACTACTTTTACCATAATAGTAATTTTGAGTTTTCTTTATTTCTTCAACAAGTAAAATAATATAAGTAATAGCTTGAAATGTCAACCTTTTCCCACTTATTTATTATAAGTAAATTTGAACAAAACGTTACAAGAACCGTTTTCTTGAGCTGTTACAGGGACAAATACAGAAAGATTAGTTAGTTTTACATTTTCAGCATTTAAATAAAGCGTTTCATTAATGAATATGATAGACTATTGAGTATGATTAAGTAGGTGTTTTTTAATTTATTTGGACTCAAGGAGTTGGAAAGATGTATAGGATAAAAAAAGCTAGCGATCAAGACATCAAAGACATTACTCAACTCGCTTTATTGTTATGGCCAACGGAGGATTTAAAGGCTTTGCAAAAAGAGATGCACCATTACCCTTCTGACAGTACGGCCGAACTATTTATTTGCGAAGCAGACAATCAAGTCGTCGGGTTTGCCCATGTTCAGCTGCGTTATGATTATGTCGAAGGAACTGAATCGAGTCCGGTAGGTTACCTTGAGGGCATATACGTCAAAGAGGATTACCGCACCAAAGGAATCGGCAAGGACTTAGTCTGCGTTTGTGAAGATTGGGCAAGATTTATGGACGCCAAAGAATTTGCCAGTGATGTCGAACTGACGAATGAAACAAGTGCTCATTTTCATCACTCCCTCGGTTTTAAGGAAGTGAACCGCATTATTTGTTACGCTAAAAAACTAGATTAATTAGTCTACATACTGCTCCCTTTTCAATAAATAAAGCGAGCTTTTTTGTGTCATCTTCGTGTAACATTTGTAACTTGTGTGTTATAATTAGGTGAAGATAATTGGCCTCTTTTTTACATAGCTCAGTTGCTTTTGAAAGAGGTGAGTTCAATGAAACGTCAGACTAAATTATCTCTTCATAAAGCTGTGATCAGCTTATTGATTGGTTTATTGCTTCTTTTCACTGCTGGTTTTTCTGCCGTATCCGCTGCACCTACTCAAACCGTTACCAAAGGTCAGACAACTGAAAAAGTTGTTGCTTTAACTTTTGATGATGGCTCAGATGGCACCAATATCACATCTATTCTTAACACGCTTGCGACTCATAACGTCAAAGCCACTTTCTTCTTAACAGGTTCTGGAGCAGCTAATCATCCTACTAAGATTCGAGACATTGCCAATCGTGGTCACGATATTGCTAACCATTCCTATTCTCATCCTGATTTTACAACGATCTCATCTACCAAAATGAAAAGTGAATTACAGCGTACGGAAGATCTCATTCGTCAATTGACCGGAAAATCAACCAAACCTCTCTTCCGACCACCTTTTGGAGCTTATAATTCAACTGTTTTGAAGCATATTGGAGACGCTGGCTACCGCTATAATATTATGTGGACCATTGATACAGTTGACTGGACCGGTAATTCATCCAATGATATTGTTCAGCGTGTGATGAATCGAATCACACCGGGAGCCATTATCTTGATGCATACTGGTGCTGGCGCATCCGGTACACCAAAAGCCTTGCCTACTATCATTTCACGACTCAAAAATATGGGCTACCGTTTTGTGACTGTCAGACAATTATTAAATTTAACTTCTTCTACTCAACGAACTTATACCGTTCGTTCCGGAGATACCCTTTACCGTATTGCTTTGAGACATGGAACAACTGTCCAAAAACTAGCTGCTGCCAATAATATCACTAATGTTAACCTCATCCGTGTGGGACAAGTGCTTGTCATTCCTGGAAGTGGTGGATCAACTCCTGCCCCAACCCCACCTCCTTCTACAACCAGACGCTATACCGTCAAAGCTGGAGATACACTTTACTCTATTGCACGACGATACGGAACCACTGTTCAAAAAATAGTTTCCGCAAATAAACTTTCCAACCCTAATCTCATTCGTGTCGGTCAGGTTCTTGTTATTCCTTAAATGTAAAACAAAAAAGGCTCAGTCAGACTGAGCCTTTTTGCGTGTCCCCTTATACTTAGCCAATTTCTTTTTCTAATTGGTCTATTAATCGCTTATTCACTTCTTTATCAGCTAGGTTGGTCGAGTGTTTTAAAGCATGTCTCGCTTTTTCGATCCATTTGACTGCTTCTTTTCTGTCGTTATCCTTAAACCAAGCTAATGCTGCTTTCATACGGTTAGCTTCTGTATTAGTCGCTTTAAGGTAGTTTTGGAATACTTTGCTCTCTAAAGCCTCGTCAATTAGTCGCTCGTCTACATTTCCAAGAATCATATTGCAAAAGATGTATTCTCTTATGACTTCTGTTTGGTAAGGGCCAATAATATCTTCTTTGTTTTCCCATAAGGGCTGAAGGCAAAAAAGAGCTTCTGAGTACATGTCTCTATCCAAATAATGGTACACCTCTATGAGAGTGGCATACGTATTGAATTGCTCTGTTATTGGTTCTTTAGGGTTATGAATAAATTCTTCTGGGTTAACCTCTTTGAATGTCAGCCCCGTTATAAATTGATCGCTATAGTCTAATTGTTGCATCAACTGTCTTCTTGCTGTCACGCTTTTAGTTAACTTTCTAATTGTCATTCCATCATTAAAGCCGGCTGGATAAATATTTATAACAGCTGATATAAAGCCTGCAATAGCAAAAATAAGCCATAAACTAGATGGACGACTAATGTAAAATAAAAGTGCCGGGATAGCTGCAACCACATTTGCCAATGCCCCTCCGGATAAATACAAGCGGTAAGGTGGGTTATCATTGTTTTCCGGCGGCAACATCAAGCACTGACCTCCCGTGCCGGCGATAGAGAGTTTGGTAAATCGCAACTTGCCGTTATCATTAACCACTGTCCATTGGAATATGCGAAATAAAGAAAAACGGTAGCCGGAGATCAAACCTGTTATTAAGTGACCTATTTCATGGATGATAATATGTAAAAATAAAAAAAGGAGTAAGAAGAACATAATCAGTCCTGTTATAAGAATAAAGGTAAATACACTACCTGTATAACCGCCGTATAAATCCAGTTCCATTTGATAAAAAACAACAGCCATCGCTCCTACTAATAATAAATAAAGCCCGAGCATGCCCATCTTTTCGCCAAACGATTTTTTTGCCATGTCACCCTGCCCTCTCTACTAACTAATTGATTCTAATATACTTTAGTTTACTCTTTAATCTTTTTTTATCAATAGGTTAAGGCACAATAAATACTGAATAGATTGCAAGAAAGTTGCATGCTTTTTTATTGAGAAATCTGGTATAGTGGGAATAGAGAATGTGTTGTTCACGCTTTTGACTAGGACAACCCATTAAGAATGTATAGATAAAGGACTGTATAAACATGAGTCGATTTCAAGAGATTTTTTTGGACATTGAATCTGATATTTTAAATCAGCACTATAAGCCCGGTGATTTGCTCCCCAGTGAAAATAAATTGGCTCAAGAGTATGATGTCTCTAGAGAAACCATTCGAAAAGCCCTGACTTTACTTACGGAAAGTGGCTACATTCATAAAAAACAAGGAAAAGGTTCCATTGTGTTGGATGTAAAGCGCTTCGACTTCCCTATTTCTGGCTTAACCAGCTACAAAGAATTGCAAGAAGCACAAAACATTAAGAGTGAAACCATCCTTGTTGAAAATAAGGTCATGACAATCCCTGAATACATTGCAGAGTTTTTGAAAGTATCAAAAGAAACTGAAGTGCATTGTGTTATCCGAGCAAGAAAAGTGGATGGTGAAATCATTATTTTAGATAAAGATTACTTGTTTACTTCCGTTATTCCAGACCTGCCTGATGAAGAAGCTAAGCATTCTCTTTATCATTACATTGAAAAAAAACTAGGTATTGAGATTGGCTTTGCCCGTAAAGAATTTATTGTAGAACCTGCCACAAAAGAAGATAAGGAGATTATGACCCTTCACGGCGATACCCATGTGGTGGTCACACGTAGTGAAGTTCATTTGGAAGACACCACCTTATTTCAATTCACTGAATCCAGACACCGATTGGATAAATTTAAGTTTGTTGATTTTGCTAGACGTCGGGGACCAAATGGATTCTAAAAATATAAAATTGGTTTAATGACCTGAAAGGAATAATTATATGGAAACAGGGCAATTAATAAAGGAATTGAGAAAAGCCCGCCAATTAACTCAGGACGAGCTGGCTAAAGACATTACTTCGCGCACAACTCTATCAAGTATCGAAAATCGTAACCAAAACATTCCCTTTTACTTACTAGAAAAATTATTAGATCGATTAAACATAAGACTAGAAGAATTCAGTTTTTTATTAAATGAAGGACTGCCAAACGGCATGGATAGTTATCAAGAATTTAAATCCTACGGTGATTATGCAATTCCTACGAATTTAGGCCAATTGAAAAATAAGGTAAGTGATATAGTTTATGTCAAAATGATTGAAAACAATGATAATTACTTTCGAAATTTTAAGGAAGATGTAGAAGAATCTTAAAGATATACAAAAATACATGAAAGTCCTTGCAAAACCTAGCAAATAGTATATAATAAAAGTGTATAAATATAACTGTTTTAAATAATATGGATGTAAATTTCAAGTGGCTAACTTAAACTTGAAATTTACATAAACTAATTTTTATATTATTAGATAATTTAATCACAAAAAAGCTGCCATTTCTCCATAACGGCAGCTTTTCATCTATTCTTTTTTAATTGTTAGTTTAACAAAAACGCGGCGGTTTCAAAGGGTCCCATTTTAAAAGTAGATGTTAATTCTCTGTCACCACTGTTTCCGATGAGGTAACTTGACTCCATATCTAGCAATTCTTTAGGGATATCAATCGAGTCCTCTTCAGCATAGAAATGATTCAAGACAAGTAGTTTCTCGCCTTTGTAGGTTCTTACGTAAGCAAAGATGCTTGGGTGATCCAACTCTACTGCTTCGTAATCCCCTTCTTGAATAATTGGCATGTCTTTGCGTAACTGTATCAGTTTCTTGTAGTAGTCTCTAATTTTCTTACTGGTTTCTGAAGTGGTTGTGTTGATTGTCTTATAATTTTCAGGCACTTTCAACCAAGGTTCGCCAGTGGTAAAGCCAGCATGTTCAGAGTCATCCCACTGCATCGGTGTCCGCCCATTATCTCTGGATTTTTCTTTAATAATTTCGATGGCATCGTCTTCTGACAGACCATTTTCCAGTAGTGACTTATACGCATTATGCGTTTCAACGTCCACGTAATCATCAATCGTAGCGTAATTCGGGTTAGTCATCCCTATTTCTTCACCTTGATAGACATAAGGGGTTCCTCTTAGCAGATGAATGGTTTGAGCTAACATGGTTGCTGTTTCGACTGGATAATTTTCTGGATCACCGAAACGATTATTGGCTCGCGGTTGATCGTGGTTGTTCCAGAACAAGGCATTCCATCCGCCGCCTTCAGCCATGCCTGATTGCCATTCATCTAAAATAGTCTTCAGTTCGTTGAAATCAAACGGCATTGTAGTCCACTTGTCTCCATCTTTGTAATCCACTTTTAAGTGGTGGAAACTGAAAATCATGGACATTTCTTTTCTGTCAGGATTTGAGTACTTCACACCGTGTTCAACCGTAGTCGAACTCATTTCCCCAACGGTTATAATGTCCTCGTACTGCCCATAAGACTTCTCATTCATCTCGCGAATAAAGTCATGAACAATAGGCGTATCGGTATAATGAGCTTTTCCTACTCCATCTTCGGCGTCTTTCAGTTCTTCATCTTTACCAATAACGTTTATCACATCAAAGCGGAAGCCTTTGACTCCTTTTTCAAGCCAAAAATTGACGACTTTAAAGAGTTCTTCTCTTACTTCAGGGTTTCGCCAGTCTAAATCCGCTTGCGTAACATCATATAAGTGAAGGTAATACTTATCCGTCTCTCCAAATTTAGACCACGCTTTACCGCCGAATTTCGATTCCCAGTTAGTCGGTAAGCTACCATCTTCCTGTGCTTCTCTTAATATATAAAAATCCTGGTACTTTTTTTCTC
Organism: Alkalibacterium sp. MB6; assembly: GCF_009935905.1. Lineage (GTDB taxonomy): Bacteria > Bacillota > Bacilli > Lactobacillales > Carnobacteriaceae_A > Alkalibacterium. The sequence goes on from NZ_PREX01000005.1 coordinate 45,802, forward strand.
CAGCGAGAGCTTTTTGAAACCAAGTGTGTTCAGTCGATGTATGATTCAATACCATATCAAGCATTAACGATATGCCGTGTTTATCTGCTTCTTCTACTAAAGCATCAAAGTCATCCCACGAACCAAACATCGGATCAATATCAGTATAATCAGCTACGTCATAGCCGTTATCATTTTGAGGTGATGGATAAAAGGGATTCAACCAAATCATATCGATACCTAAATCAGCTAGGTAAGGCAGTTTCTCCCTTACTCCATTTAAATCACCAATCCCATTTCCAGTCGTGTCTTTATAAGACTTCGGATAAGCTTGGTAAATGACTTTATCGTGAAAGTTATTCATTATCTTCTCCCTTTCTTTTTTTATTACTATCAACAGAAAAAGGGTCTTCCACTAATTAGTTCCTTTTCCAGTCTTTTCAGTCTAGAAATGTACAATTAAGTGGAAATACCCTTCCCCCATAGAGTAACCTATTTCGTTTAATTAATTAGCTGATCCTTAACGTCCCAATTTTGGAATCGGTAAGTTATCATTTTCCCAACTCGTCATGATATTGTTTTTCTCAAAGACAATAACTAAAACGATTGGAACCACTATAGCAACGGCCATAGCCACTAAGAACCATAGCATGCCAGACTGGATACTTAAGAATCCAGGTAATCCCCCAACACCAATATTAAAGGCTGTCACATCCATCGCAACGGAAATCATGCCTGCAAATGCAGAACCGATCATGCCTGCAACAAATGGGTAAACGTATTTAATATTGATACCGAATAAAGCGGGCTCTGTTACACCAAGGTAAGCAGAAATGGCTGCTGGTACAGATACAGCTTTTTCTTTTTCATCTCCACGGTGCAACCAAATGATACCCATAACGGCTGATGCTTGCGCAATGTTGGATAGAGCAATCATTGGCCACAAGTTTGTTCCGCCAAAGTCAGACACTAACTGTAAGTCGATCGCGTTAGTCATGTGGTGCAGTCCGGTGATAACAAGCGGTGCATACAAGCCACCAAACACAAAACCAAATACCCAGTTAAAGGTTCCGCTTAATCCCCAGTTTACGCCTTGTGATAACCACGTACCCAACTGCCAACCGATTGGCCCAATAATAGCGTGAGCAATAAAAATAGTTGGAATTAATGCAAATAATGGAACGAAAATCATAGAGACGGCTTCCGGTATCACGCGGCGCAGCCATTTTTCAAGGAAGACGAGTAAGAAACCGGCTAACATCGCTGGAATAACTTGAGCTTGATACCCAATCATATCCATTTGGAAGAAACCAAAGTCCCATACAGGTACATCTCCGGCTATAATATTTTCTACACCGTAAGCATTTAGTAACTGCCCAGATACAAGAGTTAACCCAAGAACAATACCCAGTATTTGGGTAGTTCCCATTTTTCTAGTGACACTCCATGTAATCCCAACTGGGAGCATGTGGAATATCGCTTCACCTGGGAGCCATAAGAAGGAGTTTACTCCTGCCCAGAACTGTGAATTTTCAACAATGGTTTGGTCATTCAAGAATCCCATCGGTACGGCTTCTAATATATTCCTAAATCCTAAAATCAAACCACCGATAATGATTGCTGGAATTAATGGAGTGAATATTTCTGCCAAAGCAGCCATTGTTCGTTGTAGAGGATTCATGTGCTTTTTACTTGCACCTTTTACCTCGTCTTTTGAGACGCCTTCCAAACCTGAAACACTTGAAAATTCATTGTAAAAATCGCCTACGCGGTTTCCTACAATGACTTGGAACTGTCCAGCCTGTGTGAATGTCCCTTTTACAGATGGAATATCTTCAATTCGATCTGTATCAGCAGCTGACGGATCATCTAACACAAAACGCATACGTGTTGCACAGTGAGTTACGGCATTGACGTTTTCTTTACCGCCTATGGCTTCTAGTAACTCTTCTGCATCTTTTCTAAAATCTGCCACTTGTCTTCTCCTCCTTCATTGTACTTGTCTATACAAGTTCTTTCGTTTTTACTATATACTATTATATTAAAAAATGCAAGCGGTTTATTCTATATTTTATCATCCTTTCTTTTGATGTCCCCAAAATAAGTAACAGCCACTTAATCTTTATGTGTTTATCTTACCACTCAAGGTTTCTGACTTGATAATAAAAACCCTCATACACCGAATTATCTTAGTGAGGAGCCCTTGCTTAGTCTATATAAATTCCTTATACTGGTAGATAGTTGTCTTAAACACTGACTATAAAGGAGGTACACGCAATGAAACAATTGGCTTACTCTGATATTAATGAACAGCAACTCATCGATTGCCGCTCACAACATGATTTCCAAGGTGGTCATCTGAAACAATCACTCAACCTCACTGCAAGTAACTTTAAAAAGTATGCGACTTATTATCTAGACGTCGATCAACCCCTCGTCTTTATAGTGGGTTCCAAAGAAGAAGCAGAACTGGATAATCTGTCTGATTCAGCTGACGACTTGGGCTTTAATCAAGTGAGTGGTTATATTCATGTAGAAGATATCCCTGCGGAAGCATTAGAAACGCTTGGGACAACCGCTCCAAAAGACTTTTTAAGCAAAGAAGATGATTATATCTTGCTTGACGTGAGACACCCTGACGAAATCACTCGTCCAGCTCCCAAGAAGAACTTGATTAACATTCCCTTTGAAGATTTAATCACTGACTACTGCTCATTGGATAGTGAAAAAGTGATTTACACCCTATGTGGATCCGGAGGGCGTAGTACTGCCGCTGCTTCTTTCCTTAAAGCAAAAGGATTGAACCCTCATGTGATTGAGGGTGGAATGAAAGCCGTACAAGAACTAACCGATTAATTATCATAATGAAGAAGAACCCGAGGAGAGATGTTATCCTCGGATTCTTCTTTTATCTATTCCACCCTGTTTTTATGTCCCCTATTAAATACAAAGAACCAAACACAATCACTTTATTAGAAGGATTGTCATTCTCTTTCAACTTGATGATAACTTTTTCTACTGAGTCAAAAGCTTCTGCTTTTACCTGTTTGTCGCTTATCTGCTCAGCAACTGCTTTTGCATCGAATCCTCTATACGGATCAGGGGAAACAGTATACATGGCATCGGCGAGCGGTAGCATCTCATCTATCATGGCCATATAGTCTTTATCTTTCATCATACCAACGACAAAGGTAAAGGTCTCATTAGGGAAAAGAGCTTGAATGTTGGCTTTCAAGGTTTGAACCCCTTCAGGATTGTGTGCCCCATCGATTAATATGAGTGGCTCGTCTTGAATCCTTTCCAATCTGCCAGGCCAATAGGCTTCTTTCAGCCCGTTTCTTATATGATTTTCTTCAATCGCATAGCCTTTTTCTTTAAGTACCCAAGCGGCCTCAATAGTCAAAACAGCGTTCATAATTTGGTGCTCACCTAACATGTGTAAGGTCAAGTCAGTTAAGTGCTTGTACGAAAAGTGTGACCCTTTATGGGACATAGCCGTGATTGCAATATCGTTTGGTTGAATGTTTATTGCTTTAGCCTTTACAGTTGCGGCCCGTTCTTCAATGACCTCATCAATATCTTTACCCATTGAAGGATAAACAATAAAGCCATTTCCCTTTATAATTCCCGCTTTTTCATAGGCAATATCTCGTTTCGTGTTGCCCAGGACTTTCATGTGATCCATACCAATAGACGTAATAATTGCCACTTCTGGAGTCGGAATTGCGTTAGTCGAATCCAATCTGCCTCCAATCCCTGCTTCCAGTATGACCAATTCGCATCCTGCCTCCGCAAAATAAAAGAGCGCTAAAGCAGTCAATATTTCAAAAGAATAAAGACGCTCATCCAATTCTTTTTCTACTTCCTGAACAAACGGTTCAATGAATTTTGCTAAACGAATAAAGTCTTCGTCTGAGATGTCTTCAGAACCAATGCGAATGCGTTCATTGATTTTTTCCAAATGAGGTGAGGTATACAGGCCTGTTTTAATGCTTGTTTTTTTCAAAATAGCTGACATAAAATTGGCAGTCGAGCCTTTTCCATTCGTGCCAGCGATATGTACGACAGATAAGTTACGTTCTGGATTATCGATTTTTTCAAGTAATGCATTCATTCTATCTAAGCTTTCTTTTTTCCCATTGCCTCTATTGGTATTCACCAATGCAATGACATCATTCATATCCATCTTATTCCATCCCTTAACCTTATAAATTTGAAGATCCTTACCCATTTTAACACTGCACGAGGGTTTTGAATAATGAAAAATGATAAACCGAAGGACTCAGTGGCGACTCACTCTATTCATGCTATAAAAAAGACCGCTACTGGCTATCAGCGGCGGTCTTCCATTTAGTGTTTATACAGTGAACTGATCTTCTTTTGAAGGTTCGACAACGAGGTAACGGTGTGGTTCTTTACCTTCGGAATGGGTTTGTACCCCTTTAAATTGATTCAAGTATCGGTGAATTTGTTTTCGCTCATGAGCAGGCATCGGTTCTAAAATGACTGGACGATTCGTACGCTTAACCTTTTCAGCTGTGCGGGTAGCTAACTGCTCAACTGTTTTTTGACGGCGGTCGCGGTAATTTTCGGCATCCACTTTAGCGTATAGTTTATTGGCTGCTTCTTGGTGCAATTGCACTTGAGCTAATGTTTGAAGACTGTTTAAGACTTTACCGTGACGACCAATAATCAAACCAGCATCTTCTGTCTCGATGGTATAGAGTACGCGTCGATCTTCTCTAGTAACCTCAATGGTCACATCGTCATCAACCATCTTCGACGTGATCGTTTCAAGGTAGCGACGCACTTTTTGAATGGCTTTTTCGTCTTTATCATTAGCTTCTTGACGAGCGGCTTTCGCTTCTTCTGAGTCGGTAACCACGTCTTCTTCTGTCACGTTACTACTTTTAAACTCATCTTCATCCGTTTCTTCTACTTCATTTATATCGGAATCAGCTTCTGTTTTATCTGGTTTCGACGGTTCAGACATAGGTTCGCTGTCTGTAGCTAAAAATTGCTCAATGCTTTCCGCAGACTCTTTGCGTGTCACAATCACGACGGCATCTTTTTGTCCAATACCTAAGAATCCTTTTTTGGCTTCCTGTGTAACCTCAATATTTGCTTCTTCTGTTTTGATTCCCAAGGCATTGAGACCCTTTTGAATCGCTTCTTCCGTTGTTGGGGCCTGTGCGGTATATTTCTCCATCATCTAACTATCCTCCGTTCACAATCTTTCAATCTCTTCTTCTTCATTTTACCAAATTACATACAGTCTGTCAGATGTTTATTATTTTTTGATATTTCTTCTTAAGCGCTGTGCTTTTTTAAGAGCTCGTCTTCGTTGACGTTCTTCTTCAGCTTGCTTCTCTTCTTTTTCCAACTTCTCTCTTCTTGCTTTGAATGGATTTTGGAATAGTAGCGTTTGTACAACTGAGAAGCCGTTAGATACAACGAAGTATAAAGCTAATGCACTTGATAATCTAAATGTAATAAAGACGATGAACAAAGGCATCACGTACGTCATCACTTTTCCGCCTGCTTGATCTCTTCCCATACTCATTAAGTAAGAGTGAGCAAAGGTAAAGACACCGGCTAGAATCGGTAAAATGAAATAAGGATCCGGCTCGCCTAAGTTAACCCATAAGAAATTACCTGTTACTAAGATTGGCGTACGGTTTACTGCCCCATATAAAGCAATAAAGACTGGCATTTGAATCAGCATCGGTAGACAACCCATGTAAGGATTAACCCCTGCTTCACTATACAAACGTGATTGTTCTTCTTTTAGTTTTTCTTGCGTTTCAGTATCTCTAGCAGAATAGCGTTCTCTCAATTCTTCTAATTGAGGATTCAATTCACTCATTTGTTGCATATTTTTTTGTTGAAAATGAGTAAAGGGAATGAGCAATGCCCGGATAATGATTGTTACAATAATAATACCTATACCGTAGTTGCCACCAAATAAATTGGAAACCCAGATAATCGCTTGCGCAAAGTTGTAAATGATATAGCGATCAAAAAAGCCTGTACTGTCTTCTGTTACTGCCCCTGTTCCACAGGCAGACAAGAAAACAACTAGTCCAAGCATGCCCAGGATTAAGAGCAATCGCTTACGTTTCTTTAAAAAATTCACATGTGTTCCCTCTCTTCTCTTCTTCATAAACAGTCACCCATTATGGATAACTGCTGTAGCACTTTAATTTAATTAAGTAATTTAGCTTTTCCTAATACATGTTGTAAACTTTTCTTTATTTCATGATAGCTCATTAGTTGAACCGGTTTTCTAGCAATGATAATGAAATCAAAGTCGTGTTTTAGTTCGTCCTCTTGATCAAATTCAATCAGCACGTGTCTTATTTTACGTTTAATGGCGTTTCTTTCCACCGCATTTCCCATCTTTTTGCCCACAGACAAGCCGACTCTGAAATGCCGTTGTTCAGGTTTATGGTACGCATAGACAACAAATTGGCGATTGGCCATTGATTCGCCTTGATGAAAGACTTTTTGAAAATCCGCTTCTTTTTTTACTCTATAAGCTTTTTTCATTTATGTCCCATCTTTCTATAAATCAAATGATCTCTATTTTAAACACTCATAGCAGATTAAGTACAAAAAAAAGGCAACGTGCTCTCACTATAGCTATCAGTAAGGAGCTTTCGTCGCCTATCGTCATTAAGCAGAAATTCTTTTTCTTCCTTTACGACGTCTACTTTGTAATACTCTACGTCCGTTTTTAGTACTCATACGTTTGCGGAATCCATGAACTCTTTGACGTTTACGTTTTTTTGGTTGATATGTTGTTCCTTGTGCCATCTGCAAAACACCTCCTGAATCTTTGCTTTGTCCTCTGTATCTCACAATAAAAAGTGAAAAACAATTTCCAATTTACTATATCTAGACAGACTATGTCATTTTAGAAGATTTATTCGTCAATGTCAAGCTTTTCAGAGGTAGCATAGACTAATTTATTCCTCATTTTAATTAAATGTGACTATTTTTTCATTTTTTTTATAAATGTTCACATATCTTTTACTTCTTGTATGAGACAAAGATAAAATTGGGGAAAAGATCGTATGTTGATTAAACATTATAAATTATCTTCATCCACAGTTAAAGTTGCCACTTCAAACTATCCACATACTTTTATAGTGAAACTATCCCATAAAGATATCCACAGGACGGGTATAATTTTTCTTTAAAGTGAACTGTGCACATCTTCTCCCCTGGATTGTCCACAGATTAACACCCTGTTCACGTAAGTCATACACACCCTCTTTTCAATTGTGAATAACTCTGTTTAGCATTGCAACCAAGCTGTTTGTGAGCAACAACTTATCCACATTACCTGTCTAAAAAGTATGCGCTAAAATAATTGTACACACTCTATTTTTGCCTGTGGATATCTTTATAGACAAGATGTTAAACATTTATCAACAATCATAACCTGTTGTGGAAAACTGTTTCGATACGTGATAAAATAAAAAAGCACACTTACCGGCGAGGAGGAACACTATGGAAGATTTACAAACGGTCTGGACTTATTTGCAAGAAAAGTTTAAAGAAACTCTGTCTAAAGTCAGTTTTGATACATGGATAAAAAGCGCGTCCCTCGTCAGGCTAACAGACCAATCGATTACAATAGAAGTTCCGTCTACCTTACATAAGGAATATTGGAAAAATAATTTATCAACTAAAGTAGTCGAATATTTATATGAACTGTTTCAGCGAGAGGTAACTCCTGTCTTTGTCACGTCTGAAGAACAGGCTGCTGCGGCCGATCAAGATACATTGTCATCCGTTAATTCTCTTAGTACCCCTACTGTTTCGAGTACACTTAATAGTAAGTACACCTTTGACACCTTTGTCATTGGTAAAGGCAACCAAATGGCACATGCTGCTGCGTTGGTTGTTTCTGAAGAACCCGGAACGATTTATAACCCCCTCTTCTTCTATGGAGGAGTTGGACTTGGAAAAACTCACTTAATGCATGCGATTGGCCATCAGTACTTGCAGATCAATCCCCATGCCAAAATTAAATATGTATCGAGTGAAAATTTTGCCAATGATTTTATTAATTCGATTCAAAACCGGACGCAAGAGAAGTTCCGCCAGCAATATCGAAGTGTGGACTTACTCTTGGTGGATGACATTCAGTTTTTTGCAGACAAAGAAGGAACTCAGGAAGAATTTTTCCATACCTTTAATGCGTTATATGATGACCGCAAGCAAATTGTATTGACGAGTGACCGCTTGCCTAATGAAATTCCAAAACTTCAAGAACGATTGGTCTCACGCTTTGCCTGGGGATTGTCAGTAGATATTACGCCTCCAGATTTGGAAACGCGTATTGCTATTTTGAGAAAGAAAGCCAATGCTGAACGGTTGGAAATCCCAAATGATGCACTGAGCTACATTGCTGGCCAGATTGATTCGAATATTCGGGAACTTGAGGGTGCTTTGGTGCGTGTTCAAGCCTATTCAGCCATTCAACGCAGCGATATTACTACAAGCTTAGCTGCTGATGCCTTGAAGAGCATGCTAAAAAACGATCAGAAGCAAAACGTCTCGATTGCATCCATTCAGCAAAAGGTTTCAAAATACTATCAAATATCACTAGCTGATTTAAAAGGCAAGAAACGCGTGCGTCAAATTGTCATGCCAAGACAAATAGCCATGTATTTGGCTAGAGAATTGACGAGCACTTCCTTGCCCAAAATTGGTAAAGAATTTGGTGGGAAAGATCACACCACAGTTATTCATGCTCATGAGAAAATCAGAAAAATTCTTGATAGCGAAACAGATGGCGAGTTACGAGAGCAAATAGCTGAAATTAAAAAGAGTCTATAAAAAAAAGACTGTGGATAAAATAAGGAGTCACCCACATCTTTATGCACAACTTGTCCACAGGTGGAAAACTTGTAGGTCTAACGTATTTATTCGTTATCCACAGTATACACAGGCCCTACTACTATTACTATAGTTCTTATATATAATATAATTAGGGTTCTGACTATAAATGATAATGGAGGATGTATATGAAATTCACTGTCAACCGATCAGCTTTTTTAAAGAAATTAAAAGATGTACAACTTGCAGTTTCCCCTCGTTCAACCATTCCTATATTGACAGGGATTAAATTAATCGCTAATTCAGATGGGGTTAAACTGACGGGTAGTAATTCAGATATTTCAATTGAAACCTTTTTGAGTATTCATGATGAAAAAGCTGAATTAACCATAGAAGAAGAAGGGCAGGTTGTTTTGCAACCCGCTCGTTTCTTTAGTGATATTGTCAATAAATTACCTGATGATCAATTTACTGTTGAAGTGAAAGACCGTATTCAAACAGCAATTACATCTGCTTCATCTTCATTTTTGATTAATGGATTAGATGCTGATAATTATCCACACTTACCTGAAATTAATACAGATCAAGCCTTTGTCTTACCAGTTAATTTGTTAAAAAAAATTGTCAGACAAACCGTTATAGCTGTTTCGACTCACGAAAGTCGACCAATTTTAACAGGAGTCCATATGACAATTAAAGAAGGTAAACTAAAAGCTGTTGCCACAGACAGTCACCGATTAAGTCAGCGCGTCATTCCTATTGAAGGAACAGAAGGTTTGTCTCACAGTTTAGTTATCCCAGGTAAAAGCTTGCAGGACTTAAGTCGCTTACTTGATGATTCCTTAGACGAAGTTCAAGTCGCTGTTGCTGAGAACCAAATACTCTTTAAAACAGAAGACACGTATTTCTATTCACGGCTCTTAGAAGGTAACTATCCGGAAACCGATCGATTAATCCCTCAGCAAGCCACAACAACAGTCACACTCGATGCCCAGAGTCTACTTGGTGCGGTTGAACGTGCGTCGCTTTTATCTCATGAAGGTAAAAATAACGTGGTTAAATTGTCTGTCAAAGACAACCATATCGAAATAACAGGAAACTCACCGGAAGTCGGACGAGTGAATGAACAAGTGTCTTATAAAGATATTAGTGGGGAAGAGATGGATATTTCGTTTAACCCGGACTATTTAAAAGCAGCTTTAACTACATTTGGTCCAGTTGACGTCACGATTAAACTGATATCAACTTTGCGTCCATTCGTATTGGTACCAACTGAAGATACGAATGACTTTGTTCAATTGATTACACCGATTCGTACATCAACGTAAAATCACAACCTTTATAATAGTCAATCCCACAAAGGACTCTTTTAATAGAGCTTTTGTGGGATTTTTATTTTTTAAGTGATAAATAAACTTGAAAAATCTTAAAACAAGTAAATTTCACGTTTTTAAGCTCATTTGTATAAAACAATCTATTTAATCAAAAAGGACCTAAAAACGATGAGAGGCTATTTTTCCCTATAAAAATTTGTTTTATCCTTCAATTTAAGGTATAATATTAAGAGGAGAAACTAGTTTAACGTGGATTCAATTATCCACGTCTTTACTTTTTTAAGGAGTCGATTTAAATGGCCGAAAATATAAAAATTGAAGAGTCTTATATTACTTTAGGGCAGTTCTTAAAACATGCCAACATTATTTCAAGCGGTGGAATGGCTAAACCGTTTCTAATGGACGTTCCCGTTTGGATAAATGGCGAACGGGATAACCGTAGAGGTAAGAAATTACGCCATGGTGACATCATTGAAGTGGAAGATGCAGGAAGCTTTGTCATTGAATCCAGTCATGCTGGAGATCAGTAATGTACTTGAAAGAACTGAGCTTAAAAGGGTACAGGAATTATGATATAGCAGAGGTCCCGTTTTCTAAACGCATTAATGTGTTCTTGGGAGAAAATGCACAGGGCAAGACCAATATGATGGAAAGTATTTACGTTTTAGCAATGGCCAGAAGTCATCGGACAGCGAATGATAAAGAGTTGATAGGGTGGAATAAAGACTTTGCCAAAGTCAGTGGCACCGTTCAAAAAACCAATAGCTCTTTCCCTTTAGAAATTATTTTGTCTAAAAAAGGCAAGAAAGCAAAATTAAATCATTTGGAGCAGAAAAAGCTAAGCAATTATATTGGCCATCTGAACGTTATTTTGTTCGCACCTGAAGACTTGTCCCTTGTCAAAGGGTCACCATCTGTCAGGCGTAAATTTTTAGATATGGAAATGGGCCAGATGAGCACGCTGTATCTGTATCATTTGGTTGAGTACCAAAAAGTATTGAAACACCGTAATGCTTACTTGAAGCAGCACCGTCCGAATCGTTCACTCGATGAGACATATTTAACCATTTTAAACGAACAACTAGCGGCTGAAGGGGCTGAGGTATTGGCTCAGCGCTATTTTTTTGTGGAACGCCTTGAAAAGTGGGCTCAGCCTATTCATCAGGCTATTTCACAAGGAAAAGAAACATTGACCATGACTTACGCGTCAAGCATACCGGTGACCTCTCAGACCGATAAAGAAGTCATCATGTCTGATATTTTAAACCAATATGGCCATCACAAAAAAAGAGAACGCGAGCAAGGAACCACTCTGATTGGTCCTCATAGAGACGATGTGCGTTTTTATGTCAATGAAAAGAATGTTCAAACCTATGGATCGCAAGGCCAGCAGCGAACGACGGCTTTAAGCTTGAAATTGGCTGAAATTGAATTGATGAAAGAGATGACGGGGGAGTACCCCGTTTTATTATTGGATGATGTGTTGAGTGAGCTGGATGATGACCGACAAACCCACTTGCTGCAATCAATTCAAGATAAAGTTCAGACGTTTTTAACAACAACTAGCCTTGACGGTGTAAAAAAGGAATTGCTTGATAACCCCCGAATTTTTAGAGTAACCAATGGACAGATTGAAATGGAGAGTGACTAACTAGTGGCAAATGAACAATTAACACCAAAAGAAATTGAACAATTAAGAGAAGAATATGAAGAACAAGTCAAAGAAGAGATTATAGGAGAACTGATTGAAGAAGCTGGCCAAGAGTATAATGCTAGTCAAATTCAAGTTTTAGAAGGATTAGAAGCTGTTAGAAAACGTCCGGGTATGTATATCGGCTCAACGAGTGTTGAAGGTTTGCACCATCTAGTTTGGGAAATTGTGGATAACTCTATTGATGAAGCGATGGCTGGTCATGCTAGTCAAATTCAAGTCTTTCTTGAACCTGACGATACCATTAGAGTAACCGATAACGGCCGTGGGATTCCAATTGATATTCAAGAAAAAACTGGTCGCCCGGCAGTCGAGACTGTGTTTACTGTTTTGCATGCGGGAGGTAAATTCGGTGGCGGTGGGTATAAAGTTTCCGGCGGACTGCACGGCGTTGGATCTTCTGTTGTTAATGCGTTATCAGAATTCCTTGAAGTGAGTGTCCATAAGAACGGGACCGTTTATCATCAGCGTTATGAGCGTGGCGAAGTCATGTTTGATTTAAAAGAAATCGGCGAAACAGATTTATCTGGTACAGAGGTTAGATTTAAAGCAGATGCTGAGATATTTAAAGAAACAACGACTTATGATTTTAACAAATTAGCTACTCGAATCCGTGAATTGGCTTTCTTAAACCGTGGATTGAAAATATCTATTCAAGATAACCGAAAAGATGAGCCAGTTACATTGGAGTACCAATACGATGGTGGAATCAAGAGTTATGTTGAGTATTTAAACCAGACTAAAACAGTTTTATACGATGAACCTATTTATTTAGAAGATGAACAAGAAGGTATCGTGGTTGAAGTGGCTCTTCAACATACAGACGGCTACCACATGAATATCATGAGCTTTGCTAATAATATTCACACCTATGAAGGTGGAACGCACGAGTTTGGCTTTAAAACAGCCTTGACTCGAATCGTAAATGACTACGCTAGAAAAAATAAATTCATAAAAGAAAATGAAGAAAACGTGAGCGGAGAAGATGTTAGAGAAGGCTTGACCATCGTCTTGAGTATTAAACACCCTGACCCGCAGTTTGAAGGCCAAACAAAAACGAAATTAGGTAACTCAGAAGTGAGAACCATTACTGATCGACTCTTCAGTTTGCATTTTGAGCGCTTTTTGATGGAAAACCCGCAAACAAGCAAACGCATTATCGATAAAGCGTTACTTGCCGCTAAGGCTAGATTGGCTGCTAAACGAGCCAGAGAAGTGACACGTAAGAAGAATGGTTTAGAAATCAGTAACCTACCAGGGAAACTAGCAGACTGTGCATCCAAAGACCCTAAAATATCTGAATTATTCATCGTTGAGGGAGACTCGGCCGGTGGATCTGCTAAGCAAGGTCGTTCACGATTTTTCCAGGCGATTTTACCGATTCGAGGTAAAATATTGAACGTTGAAAAAGCAACGATTGACAGAATTTTGGCAAACGAAGAGATTCGGTCATTATTCACAGCGATGGGTACTGGTTTTGGTGAAGAGTTTCAAGTTGATAAAGCTCGTTACCATAAGTTAATCATTATGACAGATGCCGACGTCGATGGTGCACACATTCGAACACTCTTACTCACACTATTTTATCGTTACATGAGACCTGTCGTAGAAGCTGGGTTCGTTTATATCGCTCAACCACCCTTGTATCAAGTTAAACAGGGTAAAAAAGAGGTGTACTTGGATTCTGACAGAGAATTGAACAAATACCTTAAGAGCATTCCAGCTACGCCTAAACCCTCTGTACAGCGTTATAAGGGACTTGGAGAAATGGATGCGGAACAACTATGGAGTACAACAATGAACCCGGAAAACCGTCGCCTATTACAAGTAACAGTTGATGACGCGATTGAAGCGGATTTAGTGTTTGATATGTTGATGGGTGAACGCGTTGAACCAAGACGTGATTTTATCGAAGAAAATGCCCAGTACGTTACGAATATTGATGTGTAAAATGAACGTTAAAGGTTAAGGAGGACGACTTACTTGGCAGAAGAAAAAGATGCCCGTATAGAACAAATTAATTTGTCCAAAGAGATGAGAACATCGTTTTTGGACTACGCAATGAGTGTTATTGTGTCTCGAGCGTTACCTGATGTAAGAGACGGATTAAAACCTGTTCACCGCCGTATTCTATACGGGATGAACGAATTAGGTATGACACCAGATAAAGCCTATAAAAAATCAGCACGTATTGTAGGAGACGTTATGGGGAAATACCATCCCCATGGTGACTCAGCTATTTACGAATCCATGGTTCGTATGGCACAAGACTTCAGTTACCGTAACCCATTAGTTGACGGGCACGGTAACTTTGGCTCCATAGACGGTGACAGTGCCGCTGCGATGCGTTACACAGAAGCACGTATGAGCAAGATATCTCTTGAAATGTTAAGAGATATTAACAAAAATACGATTGATTACCACGATAACTACGACGGTTCGGAAAGAGAACCGGATGTATTGCCTGCTCGTTTCCCGAATTTATTAGTAAATGGCGCTTCCGGTATTGCCGTTGGTATGGCAACCAATATCCCCCCTCATAACTTAAGAGAAGTGATTGAAGCTTGCCGTATTGTTATGCACAACGAACAAGCCTCTGTTAATGAATTGATGGAAGCCTTGCCTGGTCCTGACTTCCCAACTGGGGCAATGATTTTAGGAAAGTCCGGCATCCGTAAAGCATACGAAACGGGACGTGGATCCATTAAGGTCCGCGCAAAAGTCCGTATTGAAGTTCAACCTAATGGTAAAGAACGAATCATTGTTGATGAAATTCCTTATCTAGTCAATAAAGCTAAATTAGTTGAACGGATTGCTGACTTAGCTAGAGACAAGCGTATTGAAGGCATCACAGACTTAAATGATGAATCGGATAGAGACGGTATGCGTGTTGTTATCGACGTGAGAAGAGACGTTTCTGCGAGTATTATCTTGAACAACTTGTACAAAATGACGCCACTTGAGACATCATTTGGTTTTAATATGTTGGCAATCGTTAATGGTATTCCTAAAACACTTGGACTAAGAGAGATCTTAGTTGAGTATTTGAAACACCAAAGAGAAGTTATTCGAAGACGTACAGAATATGACAAGCGAAAAGCAGAAGCAAGAGCCCACATTTTAGAAGGCTTACGTATAGCTCTTGATCATATTGATGAGATTATATCGATTATTCGTGGTTCTCAAACAGGCGATGCAGCGAAACAGGCTCTAACTGAACGTTTTGGTCTGTCAGATAGACAAGCACAAGCGATTTTGGATATGCGTATGGTACGATTAACCGGACTGGAAAGAGAGAAAATCGAAGGCGAATACCAAGATTTGCTGCAACTGATAAAAGATCTTGACGATATTTTATCCCGCCCAGAACGTGTGAATGAAATCATTGAGAGTGAACTTCAAGAAATTGCCGATAAACACGGTGACGACAGACGTACTGAGTTATTGGTTGGAGAATCGTTAAGTATTGAGGACGAAGACCTAATTGAAGAAGAAGAAATAGCAATTACCCTGTCACACAACGGTTACATGAAACGTATGGCTATTTCAGAATTTAAAGCTCAAAACCGTGGGGGCAGAGGGATTAAAGGTATGGGTACGAATACAGATGATTTCGTTGAAACCATGTTGACGTGTTCAACACATGACTTGCTCTTATTCTTTACCAATACCGGTAAAGTCTATAAAGCAAAAGGTTATGAAATCCCTGAATACGGCCGTACGGCTAAAGGAATCCCAGCAATTAACTTCTTAGGTATTGACAATAATGAGAAAATTCAAGCGATTGTCAGTACTCGAGGAGAGTCTAAAGAGAATGAACACTTGTTCTTTACGACTCGTTACGGGACTGTTAAACGTACACATACTGAGGAATTCAAGAATATCAGAACCAGTGGACTGAGAGCTATCGTCCTTAAAGAAGGCGATGAATTAATCGATGTGGCCTTAACTCACGGATCTGACCATATCATTATTGGTACGAGAAACGGATCTGCCGTCAGTTTCCATGAAGAAGATGTTCGTAGCATGGGAAGAACAGCTTCCGGTGTTAGAGGAATCAGACTCAGAGGAGACGACACGGTTGTCGGGATGGATATTTTACATCCCGATTCAGAAGTACTGGTTATTACTGAAAAAGGTTACGGTAAACGAACAGCTGCTTCGGAATATGCTATCCGTGGCCGTGGCGGTAAAGGTGTCAAGACCATCAACATTACTGATAAAAATGGGCCGTTAATTGGACTGAAAACAGTTACTGGTGATGAAGATATCATGTTGATTACCACTAAAGGTGTCATCATAAGATTCCACGCCAGAAACATCTCTCAAACAGGACGAGCCACTCAAGGTGTTCGTTTGATGAGACTGGAGGAAGACAATGCCGTATCCACTTTAGCTAAAGTCTTACCTGAAGATGAGGAAGATGAAAGTGACGTCGAAATGCCATTGAATGACGATGCAAAAGACGCAGAGCTAAACGATGCACCGGTTGAAAATGAAAGTGAACTTCTTGAAGAAGACACTCAAGACGACGAAGATTAATTAACGAATGGACAGTTTAGCAGAGACTTGATTCACAATCCATTCAACACCTAAATAGCAAGCATCATCAACATGTCAAATAAGATGATGGTTGCTATTTTATTTCGCAAAAACAAAATTGAATTGTTTTCATTGTAAACTTGCATTGTAAAGCCTATTATGCTATAATATTTCGGAGTGAGTACTCTATTAAAAGAATACTCTCCTTGCTCTTTTTAATCTAAAAGGGCCAAAGTCCATAAGGAGGTGACAGTCAAAGATGAGTCAATCAGCTAAGTATGAAATTTTGTATATTATCCGTCCTGATCTTGATGAAGAAGGTAAGAAAGCGTTAGTAGAACGTTTCGAAACTATTCTTAAAGATAACGGTGCTGAAGTTACTGAATCAAAAGACTGGGCGAAACGTCGTTTTGCATATGAAATCAAGAATTACCGTGAAGGTACTTACCGTTTGGTAACCCTTAACGCTTCAGATGCAACGGCTATCAATGAATTTGAACGCCTAGCACGTATCAATGACGACATTTTACGTCATATGATCGTTCGTTTAGAAAACTAATGTTTCACGTGAAACATTTATATCATAATTGCTTACTGGAAGGGAGTTCTTTGATTGATTAATAATGTCGTTTTAGTAGGAAGACTAACCAGAGATGCTGATCTACGTCACACAGGCAGTGGTATTGCAGTAGCAACGTTTTCGTTAGCTGTGGAACGCCCCTATTCAAATGCACAAGGGGAAAGAGAAACAGATTTTATTAACGTCGTTGCATGGAGAAAAACTGCTGAGATTATTTCCAGCTTTACTCGTAAAGGGTCTTTAGTTGGTGTTACAGGGCGTATACAATCCCGTAATTATACAAATAATGAAGGTAAAAAAGTTTACGTTACAGAAGTAGTCTGTGACAATTTCCAAATGCTGGAACCTAAGTCAGTGACAGAGAGCAGACGTTCTCAAAGTGGAGACACTTCAGGCGGTGGGAACTCCAACACTAATAATTACTCTTCTAACACTAGTAGTGGTAATAATTATAATCGACAAAACAACAATCAACCTTCAAACACTAACCAGGGCGGTTATGCTAACTTCGATGAGAATCCATTTGAAAGTAACAATGATTCTATTGATATTTCAGATGACGATTTACCATTTTGATTCAAGAATTAAAGGAGGATTAATAACATGGCTGGACGCAGAGGCGGAAAAAAGCGCCGTAAAGTTGATTTCTTTGCAGCAAATCATATCGAGTATATCGATTACAAAGACATTGACCTTTTAAAACGTTTCATTTCAGAACGAGGTAAAATTTTACCACGTCGTGTAACTGGAACTTACGCTAAAAACCAACGTAAATTAACGAAAGCAATTAAACGTGCTCGTATTATGGGCCTATTGCCATTCGTTACTGAAGAGTAATAGAATACAATAAAGCTGTGACAGTTTATCTGTTGCAGCTTTTTTATTCACTAAGATACTTTTGTTAATAGATATAATTAATTTTGAATACATGCAGTACTTTGTAAAAAACAACTGTATAATAAAAGTGTACCCCAGTTAATTGACTAGGAAATACTCTTTAATTATCACAAGGCTTTTATCTATAGTCACTTCATTCAAATCAATAAACTAATTAAATTGTTTAAATGGATTACATACATCCTAAAGATTTGAGATCAAAATGTTTCACGTGAAACATTTTGATTATTGCGAACCTTATAGAATGAATAGAGAAAAAATGCTAAAATAGATAAAAGTCAATCGTTCAGAAGGAGACAATATGAATAAAAACAATAAAGGTGAGCGATTACCTCAATTTATGACTTCTCCATCGCTAAAATTCTTGCTGCTTGTGGCATTAGCCATCCAAGTGACAATGACTATTCTAAGTTTTGTAGCCTATATATGGCTAGGTGTCATCATGCTAGTATTGTTTATGATTACGGCCTTAGTGGTTTGGCGATATAGTGCAGAATACTTAAAGGAGTTAGATTCATATATATTAAACCTCTCTTATCGAGTGAAAAGAGGAGAACAAGAAGCACTTATTAAAATGCCGATAGGAATCATTCTATTGAATAAGGAAAACCATATTGAATGGATTAATCCTTATCTACAGAGCCATATATTGGAAAGTGATATTTTAGGTGATTCATTGAAGGATGTAAATGAAGATTTATATCGAGCCTTCTTAGAGCCAAATAAGGAAGTTAACCCAACGATAGAGTGGAACGATAAGATATACCGTGTGACTATTCAAAGTGATTTGCATGCCATTTATTTATTAGACATCACTGAGTATGCAGAGTTAGCAGACAATTACGAAGAAGCTAGACCCGTGGTAGGATGGATGTTCTTGGATAACTATGACGAAGTCACGCAAGGGTTGGATGATCGAGGAATTTCAGGTTTTGATAGCATGCTAACCACGTACTTCTCTAATTGGGGTAAACAACATTCAGTTTTCTATAAACGGACATCTGATGATCGCTATTTTCTCTTACTAAGTAAAAAAGAATTGGAACGATTGGAAAAAGAACGTTTTGGACTCATAGATAATATTAGAGAGCGAACATCTAAACGTAACTTACCATTAACGATAAGTATGGGCTTAGCTTATGGTGAGGAGTCCTTCGACAAGTTGGCTGAAATAGCTCAGAACAATTTAGAATTAGCACTTGGCCGTGGTGGAGACCAGGCGATAGTGAGAGAAGTTGATCAAGAACCTAGGTATTATGGTGGAAAGACAAACCCTATGGAAAAACGCACGAGGGTTCGTTCTCGTATGATCAGTCAGGCATTACAGAAATTAATGAAAGACAGTGGCGATATTTATGTAATGGGTCACAAGCATCCTGATATGGATTCTGTTGGCTCTTCATTAGGTATTGCGCGAATTGCCATGATGCTTCAAAAAACTGTTCACATTGTCATTGATAAAGAAGATATGGGTAACGATGTGTCTAAGCTAATGAATGAGATAAAATCACATGAGAAAGTCTTCCAGAATTTTGTCTCTCCAGTAGAAGCTGAAGAGACTATTACTAGTGAAGATTTAGTTATCTTGGTTGATCACCATAAACCTGTCTTATCTATTGCGCCGAATTTACTGAAGAAAACAAAACGCAATATCGTTATTGACCATCACAGAAGAGGGGAAGATTTTACCGAGAACCCTTTGCTTGTGTATATCGAACCGTATGCCTCATCCACAGCAGAATTGATAACTGAATTATTTGAATATGTATCCACAGACGGAGATCCCATTAATCGAATCGAAGCGACAGCGCTTCTTGGAGGCATTGTGGTTGACACCAATAACTTCAGTTTACGCACGGGATCAAGAACATTTGATGCAGCGAGTTATCTACAATCAGTTGGGGCTAATTCAGCTATGATTCAACGTTTACTCAAAGAAGACCCTGAAAATTATCTTCAAAGAAGTAAGTTAATTGAAAGTTTACAATTTGTTAAAGAAGGGGTGGCTATTGCCCATGGTGAAGACCATACCATTTATCCACCTATTATGTCCGCTCAAACTGCTGATACGATGTTAAGTATGTCAGGAGTAGAAGCAGCCTTTGTTGTGACTCGCCGTTCTGACGATACAGTAGGTATTAGTGCCCGAAGCTTAGGGAAAATTAACGTCCAGCTTATTATGGAAAAAATGGGTGGGGGTGGACATTTGTCCAACGCAGCTACTCAACTGGATGGGAAAAGCATTCCTGAAATAGTAGAAGAGCTAACAGACGTTTTGAATTCTGAACTGGATTAAATTCTAAATTGAATTAAAAGAGAGAGGAAGAATAAAATGGAAGTCATTCTATTAAAAGATGTTAAAGGAACCGGGAAAAAAGGTGAAGTGAAAACTGTATCTGATGGGTACGCAAATAACTTCTTACTGAAAAAAGGCTTAGCTAAAGAAGCGACTTCAGGAGCTAAGAAAGAGCACGAAATGAAACAAAAGGCTCAAGAAAGAGAAGAAGAAGAGTTGCGACAAGCAGCACTAAAAGACAAAGAAACGATTGAGAATAACCCTTTAGAAATCAAGAGTAAAGCTGCAGAAGATGGTAGACTCTTTGGATCAGTAACAACGAAACAAATTGCTCAAGAGTTAGAAAAACAGTTGGGCATAAAAGTTGATAAGCGAAAAATAAATCAAACGATTCCGATGAGAACAGTCGGTAGCCAGAAAATGGACATCAAATTACACAAAGATGTGACAGCTGAGTTAACGGTACGCGTGCTTGAAACAAACTAAATAGGAGAATGAATAGACACGAGCTACTTAAAGAAGAGGGATAAACCCTTATTCTATAGTAGAACTCGTGTCTTTCCTTGTTTCAAAAACATAAAATGTTTCACGTGAAACATTTTTATAAACGTATGTTCCCTTATATACATTTATAGGGAGATAAGGTACAATTATAGAACACTAATTGAACTGGAAAGGAAGTCAGACTGCATATGGAATTAATAGGGGATCGCTTGCCTCCACAAAATATAGAAGCAGAACAATCCGTATTGGGGTCTATTTTACTTGATCCAGACGCGTTGATTCCTGCAATGGAGTATATTGAATCATCTGATTTTTATAGAAGAGCTCATCAGCTTATTTTCCAAGCGATGGCAGAATTAAATGAACGAAATGAAGCAATTGATGTCGTTACGATTGCCAATAGTCTAGACAATAAAAATCTTCTTGAAGACGTTGGTGGAGCCCCTTATTTAGCTGAAATTGCAACGTCAGTTCCTACATCTGCAAACGTCGAGTACTATTCTAAAATTGTTGAAGAACGCTCTATATTAAGAAGACTTATTCAAACAGCTACAGAAATTGCTTCAAAAGGGTATCAAGAAGCAGACGATGTTCCTGCTCTTCTTGATGAGGCAGAACGAAAAATACTAGAAGTATCAGAAAAGCGTAGCCGTAGTGGATTTGTGGATATTGAAACAGTTCTAAGAGAAACGATTAATAATATTGATGATCTATTTCAAAATGGTAATGATATCACCGGCTTGTCTACAGGTTATAGAGCACTTGATGAAATGACTGCTGGTCTACACCAAGATGAATTAATTATTCTAGCTGCTAGACCGGGTGTAGGGAAGACAGCCTTTGCCTTAAATGTGGCTCAAAACATCGGGACTAAAACAGATGAAACGGTCGCTATATTTAGTCTTGAGATGGGTGCGGAACAATTGGTTAACCGTATGTTATGTGCAGAAGGAACCATTAATGCATCTAACTTGAGAACGGGGCAGTTAACCGAAGAAGAATTTACCAAACTATTTGTCGCTATGGGAAGTTTGTCTAAGGCAAATATTTATATAGATGACACTCCAGGTATTCGTACAGCTGAAATACGGGCTAAGTGCCGTAAATTAAAACAAGAAAAAGGCAGCCTTGGATTAATCGTCATTGACTATTTACAATTAATTGAAGGAACTGGTCGAGAAAGTCGCCAGCAAGAAGTATCAGAGATATCAAGACAGCTAAAGAAACTGGCTAAAGAATTATCAGTTCCTGTTATTGCTCTGTCGCAACTATCGCGTGGAGTAGAACAAAGGCAAGATAAACGGCCAATTTTAAGTGACTTAAGAGAGTCCGGGTCGATTGAGCAGGATGCAGATATCGTTGCGTTCCTTTACAGAGATGACTATTACAGAGGAGAAGATGACGACGACGAAGGTGAATCAACCGAAGATAACGTGGTTGAGGTCATCTTAGAGAAGAACCGTTCAGGAGCAAGGGGAACGGCTAAACTGCTCTTTATCAAGGAATACAATAAATTTTCGTCACTATCCTATTACCCTGAAGATCAAATCGCTTATTAATAAATAAAATGAGTCCCTATCATCTGTCCGGTGATAGGGACTCATTTTCTATCAGAAAAACCCAGTGGTATAAAAGCGTTTTAATGGCAAGTTAAATACAATCTTGGTATTCTTATTTTTGTAAGGCTTTAAACAACAATTAAAAGGAGACGATATACATGAGTGACTCACATTTAGTAGATCCACGTAAGTTGTATTATTCAGATAAGTTTCCAGAACAAGAACAGGATACACCGGCGATTCAAAATAAAATGAGCCCGAAACCAGACTGTGGTGAAGAATCTTATAAAGGCCATAACCGCTTGGAAGGGCGTAACGCCTTAATCACTGGAGGAGACTCGGGTATCGGCCGTGCGGCAGCCATTGCTTATGCACGTGAAGGAGCGAACGTAGCTATTCAATTCTTCCCAGGCGAAGAAGAAGATGCCAATGAAGTAAAAG
The DNA here is from genome assembly GCF_009935905.1 of Alkalibacterium sp. MB6. GTDB lineage: Bacteria > Bacillota > Bacilli > Lactobacillales > Carnobacteriaceae_A > Alkalibacterium. The sequence goes on from NZ_PREX01000005.1 coordinate 68,495, forward strand.
ATATTATTGAAAAAGAAGGCAGAAAAGCTTTATTGCTGCCGTACGATTTGAGAGATGATAACGCAGCGACTGAAATCGTTGAAAAAACGGTCGAAGCCTTTGGTGCTTTAGATGCTTTAGTCTTAAATGCGGCTCAGCAAATTGCTCAGCCATCATTAGATGAGTTATCCATGAAGCAAGTTCATGACACCTTTAAAGTGAATATTATCAGTATGTTTGAAACAGTTAAAGCAGCTGAAAGCCACTTGAAACCGGGAAGCACGATTGTGACAACGACTTCTGTTCAGTCCTTCAGTCCAAGTGCGTCTTTACTGGACTATGCGGCTACAAATGGAGCTGTCAGCAACTTTACCGTGTCCTTAGCCACTTACTTCACACCCAAGGGTATTCGCGTTAATGGGGTGGCTCCTGGCCCAATTTGGACGCCTCTACAGTTAGATGATGGTAAACTCGATGGGGATGTACCGGAGTTTGGTCAAGGCAGTCCATTAGGTCGTGCCGGTCAACCAGTTGAATTGGCTCCCGTTTATGTCTTGCTGGCTTCACCAGAATCAAGTTATATTTCAGGTGAAATCTACGGAGTAACCGGTGGTAGCCCAGTTACTCTATAATTCATTTAAATAAAAAATGAAGCACTGGAGAAGTTAATCCTTCTCCAGTGCTTTTGTCGTTAATTTAATTTATTACTGTAATCCAAATGTTCAAACACTTCCGTTTTTCCGATAGCGACTATGAAACTATTGGCTTCTATTTTTTGTTCTGGTGGGATAACGATGGATAATGTATCTGAAGGAGTCGATTTAAAGCCGATAATATTCATATCGTATTTTTGACGAAGGTTTAACTCTTGCAAACTTTTACCTACCCATCTTTTTGGAGCCATAAATTCAATAATTGAATTCTCATCGTCAAGATTAATCACATCTAAAATGTTGTGTCTCATGATATTTCTGGCAACTTTTGTACCCATTTCTTTTTCAGGACGAATAACTTCGTCTGCTCCCATTTCAAGCAATATTTCCATATAAGAACGGTTCTTTGCTTTAGCAATAATCTTTTTGATCCCTAATTTTTTACAGTTCATAATAGCTAAGACACTGGCTTCCAAATTAGTGCCCGTGCCTATAACGGCTACATCACAATTCTCAAAACCAATACTTTCAAGCAAATCAAGATCGGTGATATTTCCCTGTACTGCCTGAACCACATATTCTACTACTCGATTAACGTCTTCAATATCTTGATCGACAGCAATCACGTCGTAATGCTGCTCACCTAATTCTTTGGCTATAGTTGAGCCAAAGATACCTAAACCTAATACGCCTACTGTTTTAACCATTTTGTTTTCTCCTTTTTATTATCCAATTAATATATCTCCAGTTGCATATGTGATGTCTCTACGTTTTCTGCGATTATTTCCTAAAGCAGTAAACAAGGTTATCGGTCCAATTCTTCCTATGAACATAGCCATCATCAGCAAAGTCTGACTATAACGAGATAATGTTGGAGTCAAGTCAGCCGATAAGCCAACAGTAGCAAAGGCAGATGCTGATTCAAAAATTAAATATTGTAACGGCACGTGTTCATCAAATATAGTCATTAATGCAACAAATGCAATGTTAAGAATGATGAACATAACCACGATAACGAGGGCACGTTTGACGATGTCCATTTTTAATGTGCGATTTTTGTAATTCACATTAGCTAGACCTTTTAACTCAGAGTAAATTAACATAACAACAAGTGCAACAGTGGTCGTTTTTGCACCACCAGCTGTACCTCCGGGAGATCCACCAATAAACATGAACACGCTAGAAACAAGAAGAGTCACTATATGAAGTTGCGTATAATTAACTGTTGCGAAGCCTGCAGTTCTTAGCGTGGCGGATTGAAAAAAGCCAGCCTGAAGTTTATCATACCACTGAAGTGGCCCAATTGACGATGGATTATTCCACTCAAGAAGTAAAAAGAGAATAAATGAAGACAAGAGTAACCAGATAGTCCACGTAATAGCTAAACGACTATGCAACTTAAACTCTCGGTAAGTCCCTTTAAGGTCAGTCCAACTGCGAGCGGATAGGAGCTGTTTAAAATGAGTGGACACATCAAACCAGACGGAGAAACCAATACCGCCTAAAATAATCAATAAAGGAATAACGGTATTAATGACAGGGACATCAACGAACTCTATCAAGCTCGACGTACCCAGATTATCGAATCCAGCATTGTTAAAAGCAGATATAGCCAAAAAGATTGAGGTAAACCCGCCTTTTGCCCAACCATACAATGGAACAAAGTGGATGAGTAAAAGTGCTGCCCCGATAGCCTCGATGACTAGTGTGTATTTCACGACTGACAAAATGAAGTTACGGAAACGCGTTCGGTCATTCCGATTCAATGACTGTTGTAAGGTGACTTCTTCTTTTAAACCTACCCGTTTCCCGAATTGCAGAATAATAGCAGATACAACAGTAGTTAAACCGAGTCCGCCGAGTTGAATTAAAATAAGGGAAATGATTTGACCGATAAGATTATAAGTACTGGCAACGGGGACGGTGAACAAACCGGTCACAGCTACCATAGATACAGAGTTAAATAAATGATCAAAATAGACTGCCTCAGAGCTCGCTAATTGACTAAAAGGCATAGCTAAAAGTATTGATCCCATAACCATCACAGAAGCAAAGCTGAGACAAATTTTCAAAGGAATCGGCCAGTCTGAAAACGGGCGAAAAACGGTTGACATATAAAACATCCTTTCCCAATAGGAAAAAATAATAGAGCACAGTAGATTGATTTTACTCTTTTAAGACTATAAAAACAACTGTTTCTTGTTGAAAAGATTATCGTTTCTGATATGATGAAAAAAGATTAGTCAAGAAGGCTAGCATAAGGAGATTAGAGCATGAATATAGTTATAGCGGGTGGAGGAAAAGTTGGAGATACCCTTTGTAATGAATTGTCTTTAGAAAAAAACGATATTCTGTTAATCGAAAAGAATCAAAAGAGACTCGAAAGTATCATCAATAAAAATGATATAACAGGTTTGGTAGGAAGTGCGACTAGTTTTGAAACACAAGTAGAAGCTGATGTGGGAACGTGTGATATATTTATCGCCGTCACGCCTCAAGATGAAGTAAATATTATATCGGCTATTATAGCTAAAAAATTAGGTGCTAAACACACCATTGCTCGGGTGAGAAGCTTGGAATATGCCAATCATATGGACTTCATGCGAGAAGGTCTTGGTATCACCATGATGATTAACCCAGAAATGGAAGCTGCTAAAGATATTGCGCGTGTCATCCGTTTTCCAGAAGCATTAAGCGTTGAACAGTTTGCGAATGGGCGAGTCAATATAGTAGAAATAGAAGTCCAGCAATCGAATCGATTGGCGCATTCTTATATAAAGGACTTTAGAAATAACATTGGCAATGTATTGGTATGTGCCATTCAACGAGACAATGGGGTATTCATACCTGATGGGTACACTCAAATTTTACCGAGGGACCATTTATTTGTCACAGGCAGTACAAAAGATTTGGCCAAATTATATAGACAAAGTGGCTTAAAGAAAGAAAAGTTACGATCAGCGCTCATTATAGGCGGGGGAAGAGTCACCCATTACGTCATCGATATGTTGGCTGAAATGCATATGGAACTAAAAGTAATTGAACTTACCCTTGATGCTGCCAAGGAGTTAAGTGAACGGTTTCCAAGGGTAGTCATTATTGAAGGTGATGGATCAGATCAAGAATTTCTAAAAGAAGAACGCATTGAGTTATATGATACCGTCATCAGTTTAACTGGTATGGATGAAGAAAATATACTTATTTCCCTATTTGCATTGAACCAAGGAGCAAAAAAAGTCATTACTAAAGTAAACAGAACAGATTTACTGAAGTTGATGGGCCACGTTGGTCTTCAATCCATTATTACACCAAAACGGTTAATAGCTAATGAAATTATACGCTTTGTACGCTCCCTCAATTCGAATGACAAATCGCAAGTCGAAGCGTTGTTTAGAATTGCGGATAATCAAGTAGAAACCATTCAATTAAAAGTACCTAACGATTCCAAAGTCGTTAATCGCACATTGGAATCGATGAAACTGAAACAGAATATATTAATTGCCTACATTATTAGAGGAAAAAAACTGATTTTCCCAACCGGAAGAGATGTCTTAAAACCGGGAGATCATGTCATTATAACCAGTATTGAAAGGAAACTGGATCGAATTGAAGACATATTAGCATAAGGAGATAGACATTGAATAAACAAATGGTTGCTTACATCCTAGGGAGGTTACTTCAAATAGAAGCCTTGTTGCTCCTCATCCCTGTGGTGGTTAGTTTAATATATAGAGAACCAATCAGATACCCATTGAGCTTTATAGTAGTTGCTTTGGTTACGGGGATGGTTGGATACCAATTTACAAAAAAACGCCCAAAAATAAAGAGTTTATATGCAAAAGAAGGTTTCATTATTGTGTCACTTTCCTGGATTTTATTATCCTTTTTTGGAGCCTTACCTTTTGTATTAAATGGGGACATCCCCTCTCTCGTTGATGCCTTTTTCGAGACAGCCAGTGGATTCACCACTACTGGAGCAAGCATTTTGAACAATGTAGAATTATTAGCTCGCTCATCTCTCTTTTGGAGAAGTTTTACTCATTTAATTGGAGGGATGGGGGTATTGGTTTTTGCTTTAGCAGTGTTACCTCAAGTGGATTCAGGCTCTATTCATATTATGAAAGCGGAAGTTCCTGGCCCGACATTCGGAAAGATTGTGTCGCGTCTCTCTGATTCGGCGCGGATTTTATACATTATTTATCTGGTGTTTACAGCCATCATTATTGTCCTACTTTTATTAGCTGGCATGCCAGTTTTTGATTCTTTTATTCATGCCTTCGGAGCAGCCGGGACGGGTGGATTTGGTATGCGTAATGGCAGTGTAGCACCTTATGATAGTGTTGCTATCGAGATGATTCTTGGTGTAGCCATGGTCATATTTGGGATTAACTTTAACTTGTATTTTTTAATTGCGAGTCGTCACTTTAAAGAAGCCTTTCAAAGTGAAGAATTAAAATGGTATTTAGGAATTATCGTGGGATCAATAGTACTGATTACACTTCAGCTTAGTCAGCACACCCATACTTTACTTGGGGGATTGAGAGACAGTTTTTTCAGTGTCACGTCTATTATCACAACGACCGGCTTTTCTACAGATAACTTTAATAATTGGCCGTTGTTCTCTAGAATTTTGTTGTTATTCCTCATGTTCGTTGGAGGAATGGCAGGATCAACGGGTGGGGGCTTGAAGGTATCACGAGTCGCTATTTTAATCAAAACAGCTTTCTCAGAATTAAAACGGAATACCTATCCTAACAGAGTCGTCACTGTCCATTTTGAGAAAAAACCAGTGGACACTCAAATGCTAAAGGTTATTGCCAATTACCTCATTCTCTATGTTACGATATTTGTAAGTATCTTATTGATTATCAGCATAGAATTATCAGATTTCAAAACAGCCTTTAGTGCAGTATCTGCGACCTTTAACAATATCGGTCCAGGCATGGGCTTGGTTGGACCGGAGGGGTCATTTGCTTTCTTTAGTCCGTTTAATAAAATACTGCTATCTATAACTATGATTATGGGACGTTTGGAAATATTCCCTATATTGGTCTTGTTTTCACCAGGTGTATGGAGACGACGAGCCTAACACAATAAAGACGAATCGCCGCCAACTGAGAGTATTGACTCTTTTGGAGGGGACTCGTCTTTTTCTTATTCAAAAGACCTCTTATTTGAGTAAGTTTATCGAAAACGGTAAAATAATAAAATACAGTGTGGTTTACTGTAGGGAGAGTTGGAGGGATAAAGATGATAAAAAATGGAACGATGATGCAGTACTTTGAATGGGACTTGCCAAATGATGGTAAGCACTGGCAACGATTAAAGGAAGATGCGCCACATTTGAAAGAAATTGGAATCACGTCCGTTTGGATTCCCCCTTGCTTTAAAGCAGTCGGCCAAGGCGACGTCGGGTATGGCATTTATGATTTGTATGATTTAGGCGAATTCGACCAAAAAGGAACGGTTCGAACGAAATACGGAACAAAAGAAGAGTTACTTGAAGCGATTGATGCCCTTCATGAACAAGGTATTCATGTCTATGCGGATGTGGTCTTGAATCATAAAGGGGGAGCTGATGGCACAGAAACCTTTGAAGCGACACCGGTCAGTCAAGAGAATCGACACGAAGCCATCGATGAAACAAGAGAAATTGAAGGCTGGACGTATTTTAACTTCCCAGGAAGAGAAAAGAAGCATTCAGACTTTGAATGGCACTGGTACCATTTTACAGGGGTATCAGAAGATGTGAAGACGGGTGAAGAAGGCATCTTCCGTATCGAAGGAGAAGGAAAAGGCTGGGCACCGGATGAAAATGTATCGACTGACCTTGGTAATTTTGATTACTTAATGTTTGCGGATGTGGATTACAATCATCCTGAAGTCATAGAAGAAACGAAAAAGTGGATTAAATGGTTTATTAATGAAACGAAAATAGACGGCATTAGACTGGATGCAGTCAAACACATTGACAGTGCCTTTATGAAAGATTGGATTGAAGAGATAAGAGAAGAGTTTGGAGAAGATTTCTTTTTTGTAGCTGAGTATTGGCACCAACAATACGAAGAATTGGAAGACTATTTAGAAGATCAAGACTATTCTATTTCCATGATGGACGTGAGGTTCCACTATGCGCTTCATGAAGCCTCTCAGCAGGGAGAAGACTTCGATTTGAGACGTCTATTAGATGGGACGCTTTATAAATCGAACGCTGAACAAGCGGTAACCTTTGTTGAAAACCATGATTCTCAACCGGGCCAGTCACTGGAGTCGTACGTTGAACCGTGGTTTAAACCTTTAGCTTATGGGTTTATTTTACTAAGCTATTATGGCTATCCTTGTGTCTTTTATAGTGATTATTATGGCTACAGCAGTGACGATGTGGACTATGACGGTTGTCGAGATATTATTGATAAACTACTCTATGCCAGACAAGAATATGCATACGGCGAACAAAACAACTATTTGGACTATGGTAGCTGTATTGGCTTTACTCGTATGGGAGACGATGAGCATCCAGAAGGGTGTGCTGTTATCATGTCAAACGGTGAAGAAGGCTTTAAAGAGATGTATGTTGGAGAGTTACATGCCGATCATGTGTACATCGACTTGTTAGGTAATAGAGATGAAGAAATCACTATTGAAGAAAATGGGTGTGCGACATTCCCAGTCAATGCTGGTTCTATATCGGTATGGGTTAGAAAAGAGACAGAAGAGACTGATTAATGGAGCAGCAAAAGTGACTTGTCACTATTCTAAAAATGACTAGCCACTAAATGGGGCATTAAGCACAAAAAAGGAATCCTCAATTGAAGAGGATTCCTTTTTTATGTGACTGATTAGTCGTTCGGGTTAACTTTTAACGATGCATCGCTTTCGTTTTCAACCTTGTCTGTGTCGACTTTAAAGTCGTCGTTATTTGACAAGTAATTGTCATGAAGAGCTTCGTCAATTTGGTCTTTTGGAATAACTTGATCTTGATCAGGTTCAAGATCAGTTCCTTTGACGTTACCAACTGTTTCATCTGCATAAACAGCGTGGCTAGCTGTAGCGGCATCGACTGATTGTGTCGCTGCTGGGTCATCCACTACAGTCGTTCCTTGACGTTCAGCTTCGCTTAAAGCTAAGTCTCTTTCAATTTCTTCAATGGTCTGGCTTAATTTTGCTTGCTTAGCATCCAATTTCGCTTGTTCAGACTCTAATTCTCTTTCAGCTTCCATATAAGATGCTTTGAAATCATCAACGAGTTCGTGTGCTTTTTCTCCACCCGTTTCTTTCAGTTTGACAGCTTCTTGTTTTAAATCTGATCTAAACTCTTTACCTGTTTTCTTTGTTAGTAATAAAGCGGTAAAAGCTGATGCGGCACTCATTAATACGGCTTTGGTTAAACTTACTTTTGGCATAATGTTTTTCCTACCTTTCATATACGTACTGTTTTAATAGTTGCTATAAATCTATTAGGGACTTCTTTAGTGCGTTTGATAACGGCGTTTTTGCTTCTCAACTGTTTTTTGAACAGCTAACTTAAAGGTCTTAGCTAAACGCGGTCCGTCAGTCTTGATTTCAGTATAAGCATTTTGGGCAATCCCTTTAGAATACTCTCCACTGTGTTCTTTAAGGGTATTCAGAGACTCTGAAAAGTTTGATGCATAGGCGGTAAATTCATCCATCCGTTGCATTTTCATTTCTGCTACTGATTTAATATAGTCTACACGAGCCATAATACTTTCGACGCGGTCTTGAATCACTTCACCTTCGTGGGTGAAATGCTTGACGTGTCCGTCGACAGTTTTTTGCGTATCTTTAATATTCTCTAGTGTAGGCTTCATCTTTTTCATAGCATAAAAGCCTGCACCAACTAAGATGATGAGCGAAACGCCCAAAATAATAAGAGAAATGATGTAGCCTGTTTCCATACTGTCCCTCCTTTTGTTATCTTAACTATTTTCTTGCAGTCTATAACAATAGAATACCACGAAGAGCCTAAAGCACCAACCAAAACGCAATGCCGAAACATATTGCTTGAAACGGCTTTACTTGTTAGAATAATAGCAAACTAGATGGTTTATGTAAAAAAGGAGATTTTTATGACAAATCAATCGAACGAAGCCGGAGACTACCATCCGAATTCGCAACAACTGCCAACCAGTATAACCTTAACAGCAGTCACAAACGGTGACATTATACCTATCGAATCTGTGCCAGACACCTTGTTTTCTCAAAAGATGATAGGGAACGGGTTTGCGATAATGCCAACATCTGACGTTGTCTATGCACCAGGCAGTGGGAGACTGGTTGAAATAGCTGATACGAAACATGCTTACTATATAGAAACAAAGGAACACATAAAGGTACTTATCCATATCGGAATTGATACAGTCTTAATGAATGGAGAAGGCTTCAGTACATCGGTTCACCGTCATATGTACATAAAAGAAGGACAGGAATTGGCAAGGTTTGATAGGCAGCTCATTTTGGACAAAGGTTTCAAGCCGGTTATTCCCGTTATTGTCTTTGATCATCAAGCAATCAAATCCATGGAGGTTTTACCCGCTAAACAAGCGATAGCTGGTGAAACACCCGCTTTAATTCTAACCATTGTTCAATAAGTGGCTAAAAAGTGAAGCCCTTTCAAAAAGAAAGGCGATGTCAAATTGCTCACGTCTCTCAGGTGCGGTATAATCAGAGGGTACCGATAGAAAATGACTAGATAATATAAAAAAGTTCTGAGGAGGACTATCTTTGAAAAAGATATTAGTTGTAGATGATGAAAAGCCGATTTCAGATATAGTAAAATTTAATTTAGAAAAAGAAGGCTTTGAGGTGGTAACTGCCTATGATGGTGAAGAAGCCCTTCAAAAAGTAGAAGAAGAAAATCCAGATTTAATTGTTTTAGATTTAATGTTGCCAAAAATGGATGGGCTAGAAGTTTGCCGTGAAGTACGTAAAACAAGAGATACACCAATTATTATGGTAACAGCAAAAGATCAGGAAATTGATAAAGTATTAGGACTTGAATTAGGCGCGGATGATTATGTAACGAAACCATTCTCCAATAGAGAACTCGTTGCTCGCGTGAAAGCCAATGTGAGAAGACAAGCCTCAGTACAAAATGCTGAGCCGGCTAAAGAAGTGACCAATGATATTGAAGTGGGCGACTTAATTGTTCACCCAGATGCTTATATTGTATCCAAACGTGGGGAAACCATTGAACTGACTCACCGTGAGTTTGAATTGCTGCATTATTTAGCCAGACACATTGGACAAGTCATGACTCGAGAGCATTTATTAGAAACCGTTTGGGGTTATGATTATTTCGGAGATGTGAGAACGGTCGATGTAACGGTTAGACGTTTACGCGAAAAAATTGAAGACAGTCCAAGTCACCCGAATTTCTTAGTCACTAGACGAGGAGTAGGCTATTATTTGAGAAGCCCTGAACAACAGGAGAAGTAAGGATTTATGAAGAAAAAAATACGTTTCCACCAGTCCATCAATACGAAAATCGTATTTGTGATCGTCTTATTACTCGTGTTCGCCCTGCAGCTAATCGGGGCGAATTTTATTACTCAGATTGAACGGCAGTTGGTAGTGAATTTCCAAGAAGACCGACAAGTTCAGATGAGTTTTTTGGAAAGCACCTTGATGCCTTATTTAGAAGCCGAAGCTAATGGAGAAGAAAGTGAAGTGGATGCTGCTCAGGAAATAAACAGCCTGATTGCTGACTTTTCCGGCAATGGCATTACCGAACTCCAAGTGGTCAACGAAGATTTAGTGGTCATTGGAAATAGCGACAGTACGCAGCAGTCTGTGATTGGTCAATTATCAGGAGATCAAGATTTAAGGCAAGCCCAACTGACTGAAGTGACGGTTCCTAGGCAAGTCATCGATCCATTGACTGGAGACAGACGATGGAAAATTGTCGAGCCTGTGTTTTCGACTATTCAAGAGGGCCAATTCATCGGTGCTATTTTAATGAAGAGTAATATCGAGGCCGTGTATGCTCAAGTATCTCAAATCACCATAATCTTCTTGCAATCCAGTGGAGTAGCGATTATATTATCTCTGTTTTTGGCAAATATGGTTTCTAGAGCGTTGACCAAACCCATTAAAGAGATGCAAATACAGACCCGCCAAATTGCCGACGGCGACTATTCAGGTACATTAAAAGTGTATGGTGAAGATGAGTTGGGTCAGTTGGCCAGTTTAATTAACGATTTGTCAGATGATGTAGCTGAGGCACAAGAGTCCATCGATGCCGAGCGCAGACGATTAGACAGTGTCTTGACGCATATGACGGATGGGGTTATTGCAACGGACCGTCGCGGTAAAATTATTATTATTAATGAGATGGCCCAATCGATGATGGGGATAGATCAAGATGATGCCCTCGGCCAGAATTTACTCTCTATACTAAAAGTAGACGAAGACGTGACATTACGAACGATTTTAGAAAAACAAGATGACATGATGTTAAATGGCCAAGAAGACGGCGTGCCTATTGTCATCAGAGCCTCATTCTCATTGATCCAACGGGAATCAGGTTTCATCAGCGGTATCGTTTGTGTGCTTCACGATGTCACCGAGCAAGAACGTATCGACGAAGAGCGTAAGCAATTTGTATCGAACGTCTCTCATGAACTGAGAACACCCCTGACGAGTATGCGCAGTTACATTGAAGCATTGGCCGATGGTGCTTGGGAAGATCCTGAATTGGCCCCTCGTTTCCTTGAGGTGACTCAAAAAGAGACCGACCGTATGATTCGAATGATTCAAGACTTGCTGCACTTATCGCGTATTGACGCAGGTAAGAGTATATTAGACCTTGAAATAGTCAATATGACTGAAATGGTTGACCACGTGTTGAACCGATTCGAGATGCTGATTCATTCTACAGAGTACGAAAGGAAGAATTATCAAATTAAAAAAGAATTACTAAAAGAAGCTGTTTTCGTTGAAGTGGATCCCGACCGACTCCTACAAGTAATGGATAATATCATGAATAATGCTATTAAATATTCTCCAGACGGAGGAACAATTACCGGTAGGATGCAAATCAGACAACAGGATGTCCTTGTTAGTATAACGGACGAAGGTATGGGCATTCCCCAAGCGGATCTACCTAAAATATTCTCTCGCTTTTACCGAGTTGACCGAGCACGTTCACGCGCTATGGGCGGAAGTGGCCTAGGCTTAGCGATTTCTAAAGAAGTGATTGAGCAACATGGTGGTAAAATATGGGCGGAAAGCAGGGAAGGAAAAGGAACAACATTTAATGTACTGCTTCCTTATGTACCGTTTGATGAGGAGGATGAATGGGAATGAACTGGTCTAAAATAAGACAAATCTTGCTGACGTTTTTGATTGTCTTAAGTCTATTTTTAAGCTTTCGATTATGGACAGCAGGCGGACAGTTGAGGGAACCGACTACCTCAAGAACTCCTACAGTCACTGCATCTCTTGCAGACAGAACGGTGGCAGAAGTTTTTTCACCGTATCAAATCATATGGCACCGTAATACACTTAACCGCACACTTGAAGCGAATACCTACTACATGAGTGATTGGTTAACAGAACAAGTTGAGACCATGTCTTTTGGAGAGATTCAAACACCCAGAAGAATCAGTGCCGATGACTACCAAGCCTTTATCAGTACGGAAAGTTGGATTGAATTTATCTTTGATGCGCCAGTTCCTTTTGGTCTATTTGATAGAGCTTTTGATAATTTGCCGACAGATTACTACAATCGTACTTTTACTCGATTTTTTATCAATACAGAGAACCCTACGCAATTAGGCTTTTACGATTCTCGAGACGAATTGTTATACGACGTGGATGATTCCAACTTTACACAAGATAGTTTATATGAGCTATTGTATTCCCCTAACAATGAGTTTACCGAAGTCGAACCAATCAGACTAGGGGATAGTTTCATTTATTTACCAATTAATGAAGTGGAAGTCGCTTATCATGATTACCTTGTCGAACGATTACCGAACAACTTGTATGTCCTGCATTTTTTCTCAGATACCTCTGAGGTGGATGGAAGGCGAACGGGCCAAACGATGCGTTACATTGACTTGACAACGGAAGTCAGAATTAATGATGTGATTGATACATTAACGTATATTAGACAGCGAGCAGATATGGGACAAATGACGTTTAGCGATCGCTTGATGAGCAGTTTTCAAGAATTGAGGCAAATTGAGAACTGGACAGAAACGGTTCGTTATCAAACCTATGCTCCAGAAACTCATGAAGTGACGTTCCAACGGTATATCCAAGGCTATCCCGTCTTTAGTGCCCAACAATTGGAATCCACCGTTTTGATGACCGTCGTGGAAAGTGGCTTGACTAACTTGAGGTTACCTTTAAGGGTGGTTCAAACTCCCATTAATTTGAGCGGAGAGACGACGAAGACATTAATCAGTGGAAGAGATGTTGTCAGCTTGCTGGAAGACACCGATCAAGGAACCGACATTATTCAAGACATCCGCATCGGTTTAACGTGGATTGAAAGTGAAGAAGATGACCGGGTTGTCCATTTTGAACCGGACTGGTACGTGCAAACGCAAAATACCTGGTTTGAATTGGACCGATATATCGAGTTACAGGAGGAATCAATCAATGGATTTTAAAAAAGTTGAAACGATTTTTTTGATTACCTTTCTGTTCTTAAATGTTTACCTATTAATTAGCTACATTAACCGACACGATATTCAACAAGCCTCCACTGCCCCTGGGCAAGTCAACTTAATTAGGGAAATGGAACAAATTGGAATCGAGCTTCCTGTATTTTCAGATGAGGAAGAAGATGTTTTTTATATCCAGGCCGATACCCATCAGTTATTGGAAGAAAACATTGATCAATTAGAAAATCAAGCAGGCTCCATTGCTCAAGACGGGTCATTGTATACGAGTATTTTATCTGATCCTATAGTCTTAGAGGGCAACCCTGAAGACGGCTTTACATCGGATGATATAGCGGCTTTAAACAGTTTTGTTAATAGTAATGCTGTCTTGTTTGGTGAAGATTACAGTTTCTTAAGATACGATCAATCTCAAAGCCGCTTTATTTATGCCCATATTGCTCAGGGGCTACCTATAGCTGATGGAACATCCGAAATTTCTTTATTTTATGGAAGTGATGGCAATATTATCTCTTACCAGCAGACCTATGCCGGCCCGGTGACGGCTCAAGGATCATCCCAAAGTATTATAACGGACCGTCAGGCGATTGAAGAGCTCTTTAGGAATCACATGATTAGTTCGAATTCTGTTATCTCCCAACCGATTTTAACTTATCACCGCACCCTTCATTTGGAGGACTTAAGTATGTACGGGCCAGTCTGGTATATTCCTGTCAATGATGGCAGTGGTGAACGCATCTTAAGAGTCGATGCCTTTGAAGGCACAGTCGTCTCGGAACCCTCAACTCCTGAGCCTCCTTCAGACCCCGATGATGATGAATAGGCTGAAGTGGATTTAGTTAAGACAAGTTTATGACGATGCATTGCTAACACCTTGCTTAAGTACAAAGAATTGGTGTAATATGGACGAGGAGATTGTGCATGGAAAGGGATCGTTTGAGATGCAGATACAAGATTCAGGATTACGAGTGAGCGTACTAGCTAGTGGCAGCACGGGAAACATCACTTATGTTGAGTCCGATCAAGTAAAATTACTAGTAGATTGTGGGTTCAGTGGTAAAAAAGCTATCGAACTCCTCAGTAAAATTGATCGAAAACCAGAAGATTTGGATGCCATTTTGGTCACCCATGAACACAGTGACCATATTAAAGGCGTAGGAATTTTGGCTCGTAAATACGGTTTAGATGTCTATGCTAATGAAAAAACGTGGCAGGCAATGGAACCAAAACTGGGTAAATTGAAAACTGAACAGAAAGTTCACTTTTCAAAAGAAAAAACACTCACCCTTGGGGACATCGACATTTCAAGTTTTGGGGTATCACACGATGCGATCGACCCACAGTTTTATACCTTCCAAAAAAACAACAAACGTTTTGTCATGTTAACTGATACCGGCTACGTCAGTGACCGGATGAGAGGTTACGTTAAAGATGCCGAGGCCTACTTATTTGAAAGCAACCATGATTTAAGTATGCTCCGTATGGGGCGTTACCCATGGTCACTTAAGCAGCGTATCCTTGGGGACAAAGGCCATTTATCCAATGAAGACGGTGCTTTAGCGTTAGCAGAAATTATTGGAGACAAGACCAAACGCGTCTATCTTGGTCACTTGAGTAAAGAAAACAATGTAAAAGAGATTGCCCGTTCAACCGTCGAAGATATACTCATCAGAAAAGAAACAGGTGTCAATGAAACATTCCATTTATTTGATACCGATCCGGAAGAACCGTGCGGACTATTCTCATTATAAAATAAAGCTCCTTCTTTATTTCAACTTGACTAGAGGCATTGAAGGGCTTTTTTTACTTGGAAATTATGAAAGAAATGATGAAAAAGCCGTCATATTACGACTAAAAGATGAATTATGTTACACTACTATCATAGAATCTATAGAAAAAAATCATAGCTTGTCCATACTATTCACCTATATTAAGTGTAAACTTAATACGAATCACTAATGACTGGAGGAAATAAATGTGAATAAAACAATTTGGAAATCAACTGTCACACTCGGATTAGCTGCATCGATACTCGTAGGCTGTGCCGACACGACGGAAACAAACGAACCCGATACAGAAGTTGATGAAACAGGTTCAGTGGATGATGAAGGGAACGTCACCGTCTCAGAAATGAGAGTCGATGTCTCATCTGGTATCACCGATGCTGTCGACATCGTAGATGAAGCGGTCGTTTCTATATTAAATTTACAGCAAATGGAACAAAATCCTTTTGGTTGGTATGGTGGAGCACAAAACCCCGAAGATGAAGAGGATTTACTGCAAGCTGGTACTGGAAGTGGTGCTGTTTATAAAATCGACGGCGACACAGCATACGTCTTTACTAATAATCACGTTATTGAAGGGTCTGACGCTGTAGAAGTCATGTTTAAAGATGGCACACGTGTGACGGCTACCTTACTCGGAGCAGACGTTTGGACAGACTTAGCTGTCTTGTCTATCGATGCTAGCGATGTCACTGCAGTAGCTGAATTTGGCGATTCAGATAATTTAACGGTTGGTGAACCGGCTATTGCGATTGGCTCACCTTTAGGCACGAACTTCGCCACATCAGTTACATCCGGTATCATCTCAGCTGTTGAGCGTACCGTACCAGTTGACACGAATATGGATGGCGAATTGGATTGGGAGATGACTGCAATTCAAACAGATGCAGCTATTAACCCAGGAAACTCTGGTGGACCACTCGTTAATATAGCAGGACAAGTGATTGGTATCAACTCTATGAAAATCTCGTCTTCAGTTATAGAAGGGATGGGCTTTGCCATTCCGAGTAATGATGCCATTGATATTATCAATCAATTGGAACAAACGGGAGAAGTGGTGCGACCTGTATTAGGTGTTGCAATGGTGGATGTCTCCATGATTTCATACCAACAGCAACAAGCTATTTTGAACTTGCCTGAAGAGGTAAGAGAAGGGGTCGTTATTGCGGAAGTCTCTGAAGGTAGTGCCGCAGATGAAGCAGGTTTACAAGCCAATGATGTCTTAGTGTCCTTTAACGGTGTAGACATTGCAAACGGTATTGAGTTGAGACAAGAGATTTACAATACAGAAATCGGACAAGAAGTTGAAGTTGAATTCTACCGCGATGGCGAGTTGCAGTCAGCCACATTGACCATGAGAACAACAGAAGAACCGATGATTTAAACACAATAGAAAATAGACCAAGCCCAGATCGCTTTATTGCCGAATCTGGGCTTTTTTGCTTATCAAAACGAACCGGCTTAAATAAGTTATCAACAGACTAAACGCACCTGAATAAAAAGGAGTAAAAAAGATGTTAACAGAATGTACAAGAGAGACTATTTAACGCTATAATTGAACTAAATAGTAGCTTTGGGGATAAGTTTTAGGATAAGTCTGTTCGGATGTGGATGACTCGAAGAGGAATCCCGTTCTAGTGCGGTTTAGTTGAAAAAAGAATACACATCCTACAAACGGGTTGTGGATATCTTTTTATATAATGGTAAAAAGAACTCGAAAGAGCTTATGAAATCAGCATTTGTAGGATAAAATAGTTACACACATTTATTTTATTGTTGTGCATAACTATTTTTCTTAAACGAATCACTTTCATAACTAAATGAGAGAAAATGAGAAATAAAGGGAACAAGGCTGTGGATATGTGCATAACTTTTGTGGATAACTGTGGAATAACTCTAAAAAAAGAAAGAGGTTCCTTATTATATCAATAAGAAACCTCTGTGGGTAATGTGGACAAGTATTAAATGGCTTTGACCGTTTTCTTCACTTTAACGTTTCCTTCAATCGCTCGTGAATACGGACACACTTGATGAGCGTCTTCAACAAGTTTTTCAGCTTCTTCTTGAGTGACGCCTTCAATTTCAATATGAAGAGAGACGGCTAAACCAAATCCTTTTAGTTTTTTCTCAATGCTCACTTCCGCTGTCACTGCAGACGTTGTTTTCTTCTTTGCTTGTCTAGCGACTAATTGCAGGGCACTGTCAAAACAAGCCGCGTAACCAGCGGAGAATAGTTGTTCTGGATTGGTTGTCCCTTCTACTTCTTTACCGCCTAACCCTTTTGGAATAGATAGATCCAAGTCCAATGTACCATCAGATGATTTCACGTTTCCTTGACGACCGCCTGTTGCTTTTGATGATGCTGTGTATAATGCTAATCCCATTGTAAACACCTCTTTATATTATTTTGTACAATTTGATTGTACACAACTTAATTGGGCTTGTCTATCTTTAACACTTGAGATAGTAAATTTGATATACTGTAAGAGAGGTGACGATTATGTCAAAAGACAGTTTAAAATTAGAAAATCAACTATGTTTCCCACTATATGCTGTAACAAGGCAGCTAACTAAAATTTACCGACCACTACTCAGTCAGTTTAATTTGACCTACCCGCAGTATTTAGTTTTGCTGGCTTTATATGAACACCAAAATTTAACCGTTAAAGCACTCGGAGAGCGATTATTTTTAGATTCAGGAACCCTAACTCCCATGCTTAAGAGAATGGAAGAGAATGGCCTTGTCGAGAGAATTCGCTCAAAAAGTGACGAACGAGTCGTTGAAGTAACGTTAACAGAAAAAGGGAAAAACTTAGAAGACCGAATCGAGAGTGTACCGGTCGATTTCATGAAAGAAGTGAAATTGGAAGAGTCAGAGTATTTTGAACTCAAGCGCATTTTAGCCAAAATAATGAATCAAGTATAAGGAGAACACAATGGATATCACTATTCTGTCAGTAGGCAAGTTGAAAGAGAAGTATTTGAAAAAAGGAATAGAAGAGTACACCAAGCGTTTAGGCGCCTATACCAAAATAAGCGTCGTTGAAGTCCCAGACGAAAAAGCACCAGAAAATTTAAGTGAAGCAGAAATGGAGCAGGTTAAAGACAAAGAAGGCGAACGACTTTTAGCAAAAATTCCCGACAACGCTTATGTTTTTACCCTGGCCATTCAAGCGAAAGAACGCACATCAGAATCCTTTGCCAAAGAAATCGAGCAGCTCATGATCCACGGCAAAAGCAAAATCATCTTCGTCATCGGCGGCTCACTCGGTTTAAGCGACAACGTCATGAAACGAAGCAACGAAAGCATCTCCTTTGGAAAAATGACCTACCCGCACCAGCTCATGCGCTTGATTTTGGTAGAGCAAATCTATCGAGCCTTTCGTATTATGCGGAATGAGCCTTATCACAAGTGATAAGATTCTTATTTTTAAAAATTGTACTTATATAAATCAAAGAGAGAAATCCTGTAGTCTGAATCATTTATGTACAGATAAAGCAGGTTGTAGACGAAATGAACGAACAGATAGAGGCGAATCAGAAACCATGGGAAATGGAGTTAAATGGCTTAGATGGAAAAATTAAAGAAATGGCAAGAGTTAATCAAATCCTGAATTAACTAAGGAACTTGAGGGAAGAATAACTGAATTAGAAATTAAATACATTGAAAAGAAACACAAAAAGACGAACTTCTAAAGCTTTTACAAGCAGAAAGGTATAAAGTCAAAACAGAAGATGTTTCTAAAATAATGAAAGTAGCTAATCGAGCCATAACGGATTCAGATAGTAAGGCGGATATGAAAGAAATCTTACGGACATTCGTTAACAAAAAAACATTCGACACAAAACTAAAGCGGATTATCTCATATACACCCATTTCAGTAAAGAAATAGTCGATGGATTGAATCACCTAACTAAAGAAGGGCCAACAGTAGGAAAGAATGCTGTTGGCCCATTTACATTTAGTACTCCGTTTAAATTATTAATTTAAAAGAAATTGTATTTAAAGCTAAAATATAAATGATTTCAAAGCGAGGTTGTTCTACAAAAAAATAAGTTTGTAGCACTAAGATGCTACAGTTTTTTTACATAGAAAAATGGTGATGGCTTTATAAGCCGATTTTATCTTTTTATAAGAAACTTTCAATTATTTCAAAGGATTCCTCTTTTTGATTCGTATTACTAGTGAAGACCGAAAAATACGATATAGAGAAGGGGTTATTTAAATGAAATTAAGATTAATGGTATTAGCTGCAGGGGCTTTGTTGATGACTGGTGGGAAAACAGTGTTAGGTGCAAGGAGTTTCGAATCGATGCCCTCAGATGAATCAGTCTATCGAGTAGAAGAAAGCTATCCAATGAGAGGACCAAATGAATATAGAATGCGTGAGGTTTTAGATGAACGAGATAATAATTTCAATGACGATAGCTTCGAAGATCATTTTCGTGAAATGGAAAGATTTCATCTAGAATGGGGTAATTTAACGGAGGAAGAGCGAGAGGAATGGCGAGACAGAAGAAACGAAAGCCAAGACAGATACAACGATCGTTCATTTGATGGCTATGGTATGATGGGGCCAAGAAGAGCGAACCTTTCACGACATGGTTGTGGTGTTCGTCGATAAAATAAATGTTTAGCTGGTGGTTAATGATGAGAAGTGAAAAAGAAGTGACACATGCGATTCAGTTATATGGGGATACGGTGAGACGAGTGTGCATGGTTTATTTGAAAAACCCAACGGATACTGAGGATATTTTTCAGAACGTGTTTATCAAATATGCCACCCGTTCTCCACAGTTTGAGTCCTTGGAGCATGAAAAAGCTTGGATTATTCGGGTGACAATAAATGAATGTAAGGACTTTTTAAAGAGTTTTTACAAAAGAAATATTTTCCCGACTCGTCAAAGCGTCCTAATTAACCAACAAACAGCCACAGTTCCAACAGAGCATCGTGAAGTTCTTGAAGCGGTACTTGCTCTTTCGAAAAAGTATCGTGAAATAATTTATTTATTTTATTATGAAGAATATACAGCAGTTGAGATAGCAGAAATCTTGAACAAGAATGTCAATACTGTTTATACACGGTTGACTAGGGGCAGAGATTTATTGAAGGCAGCGTTAGGAGATGATTACCATGAATAGAAAAATCAAAGATGCTTTTAATCGCGTGACCGCTGAAAAAGATTTGATGCAACATACAGAGGATGCTGTCATTCTATATATGCGTACGCAAAATGAGAAGCCACAGATTGTAAAAAATTCAAGAAAGAGAAATATCGGATTGGCCCTAGCGTTTGTATTTGTCTTTGCATTTAGTAGCTTATTTGTTTATCTGCAACCTGTATCAGCTGTCTCAATTAACAGTACTTCTTCTGTAGAAGTATACTTTAATCGATTTAATCGTGTCGTTGAAGTGATTAGCTATGATGAAAATGGTGAACCAACTTCGGAAGAAATGGCTATTCAAAACAAGGGTTTCGAAGAAGTTATGGATGAAATCTTAAGTGATGCGGATGCGGAAGATGTTTATGTAACCGTCGCAAGCCGCAATGAAGCTGCGACTAGAGAAATGGTTGCGAATCTAACCACGCACCAGGAAATGATGCGAAATATGCATATCTACCAATCTTCAGAAGAAATCATGAAGAAAGCACGAGAAAATGAAATGTCCATGGGACGCATGCACGCCATGCATGAATTGCAAGAATCAGGTGAAGAGTATAACACCACTGATATAGAAACTGAATCCACTCAAGAATTAATGGAGGCTTTTGACAGACATCATCAAGAAATGATGCGCGGAGGCCATATGCATAGGCCAGGTGGTGGGATGAACGGTGGGCATATGAATCGGTCCAGATAAAAAATAACCATCTGCCTATTCGTTGATTGAATAAGCAGATGGTTATGATTTCATTGAAATGTTTTGCTACAGTTTTTAAAGAGGTAGATCTTTCTTTGTAAAGAGAATATTCGAGGCGGTGTATAGTACAAAGGCTATCGCTCCTAAAGCCACTAGACCCCAACCGAATTCTCCGCTCGATAGTATGGCATCTGTATCAAATAGAGTTGTAATTGTCATATATTCAAGACCATTCGCACTATCCATTAATTGTTGAATCATGGTAATGAGGAAGAAAGCAAATGGAATTCCTCCACCGACGGCTAAGGCTAAGCCTGTACGGTTAAATAGGGTTGATGCAAAGAATGAGATCGAGCTCATTGCCAAGATTAATAGTAGTAGACCTAGACTTAACCAAAAATAAGTCTCTACGTCAAATTCTAGAGCCCGATCGACTGATCTAGCAGAAGAAACCATCGCATGATTTGCCATCATAATGATTTGATCTGTATTTAAACCGGTTGTTTGTGTAGATAATGCTAATGCAGTAGGATCTTTAATGAACGTTAAGTTATCTCTTACTTGCTCACTATTGATATCTAAAGCAGTCGCAGATGAGTCAATCACTGTTTGTAGTAATAGCTCGGCATTGTCTTCAGAAACCTCTCTTTGTGGAGTAGATGCTACCGTGTCTTGAACAACTACAGTTTCTTCAACTTCCTCTGATTCTTCATTTTCATTGGTTTCATCGGTTTCTTCCTGATTTTCTTCCGTTTCTACGGGTTCAATTTCCGGAGTTTCTTCTTCGACAGGCTCTGTGTTCTCAAACTCCACGACTTCAAGTGCGTCTATTTCCCCCACGACAAGCTCACGATAATCATTAATAGAAATACCATGGATACGCGCACCAGCGGCCAAAGCGTCATTACTTGTTAGAAGCATTTCAGGTTGTTCCAGTAATTCTTCTGTTGTTATTTCGATGTCGCTATCTTCCATATCATCATCGTCTTCATAAATATCCCAACGTTCATCTGTAATAATTTCTGCAGCTTCTTTGTATGAACGGTTACGAATCAAATCTTCTAAGTAAATAGCGTAAGCTTCTGTATCCATATCACGAGCGACTGCTGCTTCGCGCATGGCGTGTTCATCTTCTTGAATTAAATATAAACGCTCTGATAAGTATCGTTCTTCTTGATTTAATGTTTCCGCTGCAGCTTTAACATCATCTGTAATCGGATAACCGGTGACGTTGTTGAATTGTAGTTGGGAAGCCCCTAATCCGGCTAATGAAATGATAAGGTACATTAATGTAACGGATAGGATGAGGTAAAGAGATTTTGTAAGAATGACACTGGATCGTTTAATCGGAGTCGACAAAGTATAAGCCAGTGAACCAGAATCAACTTCATTAACGACTAGATTATTGGCCGTGAATACGACATAGACAATCCCTAAGATGACCGAAATTAATTTATAGAAGTTCTCTAAACTTCCTAAAAGACTTGTCAATGAGGATAAGATATTTGAGAAGGCTGTACCTTCTGCCGCTGCTGCGATAGATGCAAAGCCTGCTGCATCATAACTAATGATGAAGCCAGACAAAATGGTCGAAGCAACGATGGTGATAATCAACCAGAGCTTCCAATTAGCTTGAATACTTTGTTTTAAGATTGGTTTTGATAACATTTATACATCCTCCTTGAATACTTCAGTAATGTAATCTTCAAAATGTACTTTAATTTCTTTGAAATAAACGAGATCAAACGATTTTAAGCTTTGAATCAATTCATTAATCTGTTCATCGTGAATTTGTACAAAAACTTGTAAATCTTCTGGTTTCACGCGATTGATTTGATAGCCTAAACTGATAAATTGTTTGAAAGCTTCTTCCGATTTAAATTCCATACGATATTCTTTGTTTTTGTTGTAACGAATGTTTTTCATATCGACCACTTCAATAATTCTTCCTTGTTGGATAACAGCCACGCGATCACAGATTTCTTCCACTTCTTGAAAGATATGACTGGACATGAAAATCGTTTTTCCTTTTTCCTTTTCTTCTTTCAAAAGATCAATGAAAATATCACGCATGAGTGGGTCCAAACCGGTTGTTGGTTCATCCATGATTAAAATATCCGCATCGGAAGCAAGAGCTGTAACAATGGCCGTCTTTTGTTTCATCCCTTTACTCATAGCGTGCACATTAGCTGTCGCATCTAATTGCAAAAGCTCAATCAATTCTTGTGCGCGTTCCCAACTTCCTCTTCCTGACAAATAAATGTGTTCTTTAAGGAATTCTTCTCCCGTTGTATTTCCAGGGAAATTAATTTCCCCAGGGATATAAGAAACATAGCGTTTGACTTCGGCACTACTCTTCGTCGCGTCAAGTCCCTTAATACTGACATTTCCTTCATCTGGTTTAATAAAACCCATCATATGCCGAATGGTTGTGGTCTTGCCTGCGCCATTAATACCAACGAAGCCATAGACTTCGCCTTTTTCAATCTCTAAAGAGACGTCATATATTCCTCGACCTTTTCCATAATCTTTCGTTAAATGTTCTATCTCAATGTAAGCCATGTTGCAAGTTCTCCTCTCCAGCAGCGACTGTTTTCTTACGGTCATAAAAGTCCATAAAGTAATCTTCAAGTGTGAACTTAATTTCTGAAATAAAGTTCACTTTGACACCACTTAACTCTATAAATAGTTGTTGCATTTTTTCATCGGTCAGATTTAGTTTGACTTGATTTTGATCAGGTCTTTTAATGGGGATGGTAAATTTCGTATCCTCCAAGAATGTTTGGTAGTCTTGAAAGCTTGAAAATTCAATCTTAAATGCTTTATTTGTACTTTGTTTTAACTGATTCGCTTCGATCGTTGAAACAACGACACCATCTTTTATGATGGCTATACGGTCACAAGTTGCATCGACTTCACTAAAAATATGACTAGATAATAGAATGGTTTTTCCGTTCGCTTTCTCGTTTAAAATAAATTGAATGAAACGTTCTTGCATCACTGGATCTAGTCCAGACGTTGGTTCATCTAAAATTAATACGCTTGGATTATGCATGAAAGCCGTCACGACGGCTAATTTTCTCTTAGTTCCTAAACTCATTTCTTTAATATCTTCTGAAGTATCGAGTTCAAAAATGTTTTTAAGCTCTTCTGTATGAGTCATATCTGTAATTTGTCTTTCTTCCGCCATAAATTTAATGAATTGATCACCTGTCATATTTTTAGGGAAAGCTAACTCACCTGGCAAATAGCCAACATCATATTTGATGATTGCTGCTGCTTTCCAACAATCTTTACCATTAATAGATAATTCACCTTCATGAGGTTTAGAAAAACCCATGAGATGACGTATTGTTGTCGTTTAACCTGCACCATTGGGCCCTAAGAATCCAAAAACTTCCCCTTTTTTTATTTCAAAAGAAACGTCGAATATCCCACGGCCGTATCCATAATCTTTTGTCACGTGTTTCATTTCTATAACTGGCATTTTTTTCCCTCTTTCATTTAAAATACATGTAATAGATAAATAACATAAGTAAGTTTATTTACAAACGTCATGTTATGCATTATACTAGACCTGAAAATTTGAACAAGATACATCTTTTAGAATCTGTCACTTAACGAACACATTGTGAGAAATTGTCTATTATCTTAAAAGGAGAGGGTATTATTATGGAAAATTTAGACTTAAGAATTCAAAAAACATATAAGTCATTGATTGAGAATTTTGAAGGATTATTAAATGAAAAAGAATTTGAGAAAATATCTGTCACTGAAATTTGTGATGCAGCGATGATTCGGCGGCCAACTTTTTACCAACATTTTTTGGATAAATACGATTTTTTAACGTTTTTTATTAAACATAAAATGAATCTTGTTTTTGATTATGCCTTTCAAAATATAAATGAAAAAGAAGGCGACTTTTTTGTTTTAGTATTTGAGCAATTATTGAATGAATCAGACAATGTTTTAGAGCTTATCTTTAGTATTCAAATGAATTCAGATATTATGTTAGAGATGGCTAGCGTTCAAGAGTATTGTGTTTTGCAAGATAAATGTTTAGAAAATTGCAATGAAAAGTTAAGAACTTTGCCAACCACTTTTAGTTCAATTATTT
>NZ_PREX01000060.1 GCF_009935905.1 Alkalibacterium sp. MB6
ACTCAAGTTTTGCAGTTGAATATCCAGGTTTAACCCTTGCGGTTATTGAAACTTCTTATAAATAATTATCAAAAAACACACAAAAAGACACCTCTCTTTGGTAAAATGTAGTCACCATAACAACATTCAAAGGAGAGATGTCTTATGACTAATATTTTACCAGAAAAATCAGAAAATCACGAGGTTGAATCGACCGTTTCCCACTTTTTTAAAGAATTCAAAATTGGAACACTCTTGAACCGAGCGAATGTAAAAAAACTCGCGGTGTTAGTCCTGTGGTACTCTTTCAGTTCTTGTTTACTCTAGTCTTCACCTCAAAATCTGGAAACCAGGCTATCCTTTCTTCAAAAGCACCTGAAGAAATTAGTGTTTACACTGTAAACCGGTTCATGAATGCCAAAACCTTTAACTGGCGGAAATTTCTGATTCTATTGAGCGAGTCAATCATTGTGAAACGCCTGCTTTCCTTAGTGGAAAGCGATTCTGAACGTGTCTTAATCATTGACGATTCCACATACAGTCGGAACCGCAGCAAAAAAGTCGAGCTTTTAGCAAAAGTGTATGACCATTCAACCGGAACCTTTATGCGAGGGTTTCGTATGCTTACTTTGGGTTGGTCAGACGGCATTAGCTTCATTCCTTTAGCGCACACACTACTCAGTTCAGAAAAGAAGCAAGCACGCCTAATGGAAGCAAATGACCAACTAGACAAACGTACAGTCGGCTACAAACGACGCGTTGAAGCCCAACAGAAAGCTACTAAGGCTCTATTCGACTTACTTGATTCCATCAATCCTCGTACCTTACAGGCAAAGACCGTTTTATTCGACAGCTGGTTCGCTTATCCTAAAACCATCAAACAAGTGGTCACTGATTATCCGCTTCAAGTCATCTGCATGCTTAAACCTACGCGTACAACGTACGGATACAATGGACAAAAGTATAACCTGAAAGATCTCTACAGAGTGCTCAAGAAAAAGCGTGGCCGTGCGAAAATTAAAGCATCTGTCGTTGTCAGCTTAGGATTGAACGATAATAATGAAGACATCCAGGCTAAGATAATATTTGTTCGGGACAATCGCAGAGGCAAGAAAAACTGGCTAGCTCTTCTGTCAACTGACGTTGACTTGCCAGATGAGGAAATCATTCGTTTATATGGAAAACGCTGGCAGATCGAGACCTTCTTCAAATACAGTAAATCTTACCTTAAGCTCTCTAATGAATTTTCTGCTCGTGATTATGACAATATGGTTGCCCATACTGCGGTTGTTTTTACCCGGTATATGATGTTCGCCTTAATATCCCGTGAAGAGAAGGATCCGCGCACCATCGGTGAGCTGTTTTATTTGTGCTGTGATGAAATGGAGAACATTCGATTCGCGCAATCGCTGTTTCTCGTAATGGCCTGTCTGAAAGAGACATTAATGAACGAGTTAGTACTATCTGAACAACATGTTCAAGACTTGTTAGATACCATCTTTGATAGTTTACCGGAACTCTTCAAGCCATTTTTAAAAGAAAATCAGCTGAATCAAATATCAAAAGCGGCATAATAATCGGTACCAAGTCAATGACACCAAGGGTCAAAGGCTATTTTTTAACTGCAAAACTTGAGTTA
>NZ_PREX01000061.1 GCF_009935905.1 Alkalibacterium sp. MB6
GAAAATATTTTTATTCAAGGCAAATCAACTGAACATTTTTGCAAGTACACCTGTGAAACTGGAAGCAGAAGCATAGTTGGTCAATTTGCCTGTTTTCACCCGGAGGGTGTCTGTCTTTGATTTCTTTAGAGCCTCTCGTACTGCACCTTTGAGCTCTTTGCCGAGCGGTTCAAGGTGTTTGTCAACTTCTGATTTGAGCGCAGTATCCAACTCATTATTTCTAACGGCAGTAAGCAGTGCCCCGACATGTTCAGCACCTTTGGTTGTCCAACTTCGTCCCTGACGTTTCATTCGGTAGCTGTAAAAACGATGCCCTGTCTCACATACACCCACGCCTCTGTCGATACTTAAATCTCTTTCGTAAAAACCTCTCACATATGGCCAGTTCCGCTTCAGATAAGCATACAGCTTTCTAATGTCCTCCATTCGGTCAATTGTTACTGATTCAGGTACATCAACTATACGGCTCTCGGCTGTGGCTAAAATTTGTTCCACACGTTTCCAATCATACGCTCTGACCGCTTGCGTCAGCCGATTCATCATAGGCTTATCAAAGCTCAATCTAGTTTTTATTTTTCTGTGAACATGAAATTTATCTCTAAAGTGTTCGTGCCGACGGCACATACCGATAATCGCTTCAAACCGATCAGCTTCATACCCGCTTCCCCCATCACTATTAGAGATCACAATCGACTGTTTTAGATCATATGTCTGATCAAGATAAACCGCAGCCTGTTCGAATGCTTCATGGCTGGATTTAACACTGAAAAAAGCCATTGGTTCAATCAGCTCATGTCGTTTTTTGTCTGCCTTGACGCCCTCATGTACAAGAACACGATGAATAACGGGCTTGTCGCTTTGTCTGCCAGCAATATGCAGACCGTCACCTTCAATAAATACATGGCTCATACGTCTTCGTTTCTCTTTCCTGGACGGACGTTGAGACAGATACGTCTGAACTTTTCCACCAATCTCCTGTGTGATGCTGTGTATAGTAGTATGACTTGCTGAAATGGGTGAGCAGATGCGAAGAGCCTTCTCTGCTTGTCTGAAAGGCATTTGACTGCCCATTTGAGCAATTTTCTTTCGTACGTTCAGAGAATAATGCTTACGCTTTTCAAATCCAAGAGCCTCATCCAACGGCAGAAAGCTTTTTTCTCCCTTTTTTCTCAAACGTCTTCGCTCAAAATGAACTTCACCAAATATAAACTGAATCGTTCGTGACTCAATACGATCGATTCGCCAACCCTTCTCATAATAGGTCGCATACAGTTCTTTATCTAATCTCTGGAAAAGAAGTCTCACAATAAAACTGTCTAAATCCGTAAGCCAAAGGCTTAACGCCATCTCCATATCAATAGAAGTGGAACTGTTCTTCAAAATTTCAATTACTTGTGATAAACTAGGTAACATAAACGAGACCTTTCCTTTCTTTTTGTGTGGTAACTTTAAGATTAAAGGTCTCGTTTCTTTTTGTCCAATTATATCAAATACCGAGGTTTATTTTACACTAAC
>NZ_PREX01000062.1 GCF_009935905.1 Alkalibacterium sp. MB6
TCACTAGTGTTGCATTAAAAATTTAACTGTTTCATGATATAAAAAAGTCCTTTATAATGGGGTTGGATGACTTATCCAAGACCAAAACAAAGGACTACAACATGGATAAGTATAAAACAAAAATGACCATAAATAAATGGTTTTCCTACATTTCTTTAGAAACATTAAGTGAATCGTCTCGACAGACTATCAGTCAGTTTAATCGCTATTCAAAAAAGTTAACATTTAAGAAAGTTCTGAAACTCTTTCTCTATGCGATTAATGATGAAACCGATAGCCTACGGCATTTGGATCAACAGTTGGTCAACCCAAAATTAAAAAAAGTGATTGATATTGAGTCCATTAGCTATTCTCAATTATCCCGTGCCCTGCGAAAGATCGACCCCTCTGTATTGATGGATATTTTTACGCAATTACTGTCGTTGGTTCATGAAAAAACAGCGGTGCAATCAAAAGAACGCGTGTTTTTAATTGATTCATCCACTTTTTCACTGAATAAAACACGGTATCCCTGGGGCACGTTTCGCCCGACTAAGTCGGGAATCAAACTGCACTTAAAGGTCTGTCATATGAAAGAAGGATGGGTACACCCTGAACAATTCGAACTGTCCCATGCATCTGAACACGACCATGATCACTTGAACGTCTTTATCAATGAGAAACGGGCGACCTATGTTTTTGATCGCGGGTATCTGGATTTCGCTCAGTTTGATCAAATGACCTGGGAGGGCTACTTTTTCGTTTCCCGCATTAAAAAAAATACAGCCGTTCATGTTCAAGCGCACTTGGAAGTGTCTCATGAATCAGGGATTATTAGTGATCAATTGGTTCAGCTGGGAAAATCGACTTACCTGACAGGTTTGTTTCGCTTAGTAACGATTGAACGTAAGCATCAATCAAATCTACGTATCTTGACGAACCGAATGGATCTTTCAGCAGAGGACATCGGAAAGATGTATCAATCAAGATGGCAGATCGAGTTGTTTTTTAAGCACATCAAACAACATTTGACCATTAAAACGTACTATTCACAGTCTGAACAAGGCGTGGAGAATCAAGTGATTCTTGCGATGATTGTCTACTTACTGACGTTACTGATGAAACTGGAATTACGCTTGAAATCAAGCCTCTTCACTATTTTGAGACAAATCAGAGCGTTACAGTATGAACCGTTTGCGTATTTCAAAGAATCGTTCGCCCTTGGTTAAGTGAAAGAGAATACAAATGGACTAATCCACAACTGAATAACCCTAAAAATTTCTGGAAAAAGTCATCCCTTGCGCCAGCACTTGACTTTTTTGGAAATTTTAACGAAAACTACTTGTGATGAAAGTAACAATGTATGAAAATCATTTATTCTAAGTTTTATGCAACACTAGTG
>NZ_PREX01000063.1 GCF_009935905.1 Alkalibacterium sp. MB6
GATAAAGTCCATATAATTGTGTAAAAGCAAAAAGGCCATGTAAGGTCCTTTTACGGTACAATGTTTTTAACCACAAAAACATACCCAGGAGGACTTTACATGACCCAAGTACATTTTACACTGGAAACAGAAGATATTCAAAACTTAATTGACCATTCGGTCAAAGATAATGCAGCCAAGCAAATCCTACAAACCGTTTTTAACAGATTAATGGAAGAGCAGCGTACGGAGTACATTCAAGCCAGTAGCTACGAACGATCAGATGACCGCACTAGTCAGCGTAACGGCTATTATAACAGAGAGTTGACGACTCGTGTGGGTACGCTAGAGTTGAAAGTCCCTCGCACGCGTGACGGTTAATTTTCTCCGACTGTATTTGAACGTTATCAGCGTAACGAGAAAGCTCTTATAGCTTCTATGTTAGAAATGTATATCTCTGGTGTATCAACTCGAAAAGTGTCTCAAATTGTTGAGGAACTGTGCGGTAAATCAGTCTCTAAATCTTTTGTTTCTAGCTTAACAGAGCAACTAGACCCGCTGGTCTCCGAGTGGCAAAACCGCTCTCTATCAGACACAGTATTTCCTTACATTATGACCGACGTCATTTACATCAAGATTAGAGAACATCGTCGTGTGGTATCTAAAAGCTGTCATATAGCCGTAGGCATCTCTGAAGATGGTGAGCGAGAGATCATCGGCTTCATGATACAAGATAACGAAAGTGACGAAACCTGGTCTCTCTTTTTCGACTACCTTAAAGCCAGAGGGTTAAATGGCGTAAAGCTAGTGATCTCTGATGCCCACAAGGGCTTAGTTAAAGCAATCAAACAGTCATTTACTCTTGCTTCATGGCAACGATGTCAGGTACACTTTATGCGCAATATCCTTAGTTCTATTCCTAAGAAAGAGTCAAAACCTTTCAGAGAAGCGATTAAGGGGCTGTTTAAATTGACGGATATTGAAATGGCCCGAAAGGTCAAGAATACTCTGGTCAACGACTATATAGAACAACCGAAATACCGAAAAGCCTGTGAAAAGCTGGATGAAGGTTTCGAAGATGCCTTCCAATACTTAGTGGTTGGACAGGCTCAATCAAGATTAAAGAGCACGAACCTGCTTGAACGGTTAAACCAAGAAATTAGACGCAGAGAGAAAGTGATTCGAATCTTTCCCAACCACGGCTCTGCCAACCGATTAATTGGTGCAGTTCTTATTGATTGTCACGAAGACTGGCTAAGTTCAACTCGAAAATATATTCAATTTTGACCGCAAGGTTAAGACACGAAAACAGTGTACTGTATTTTACACAATATTATGGACTTGACTGG
>NZ_PREX01000064.1 GCF_009935905.1 Alkalibacterium sp. MB6
AAAAAGCACTAAAAGGAAGAGGTTACGTCTACTATATTCAGTACCATATAGTATGGTGTGTAAAGTACAGAAAGCCGATTATTAAAGGTTCTGTAGAGATTGACTTGAAAGAAATAATATCGTCTATTGCTAATGACAACGAGATAACTATTTTGGAAATGGAAACAGACAAAGACCACATTCACTTACTGGTGGAATGTAAGCCTCAGCATTATATTCCCTCCATCATGAAGGCGCTCAAAGGTACTTCCGCAAGACGATTATTCCAAAAATACCCAGAGCTCAAAGAATCATTATATGGTGGACACTTGTGGAATCCAACTTATTTTGTGGCAACAGTCAGCGACAACACCGAAGATCAAATAAAGCACTACATTCAAAATCAACAAATCAACCATAAATAGAGGGGAGGTGTAGGCATGCTCAAAGGGTTCAAGTACCGTCTGTATCCAAATAAAGACCAACAAATTTTCTTTGCAAAATCATTTGGAGCGACACGTTTTATTTACAACCAAATGCTAGCAAACCGAAAAGAACTGTATGAAACATATAAGGACGATAAAGAAGCGCTAAAAGCAAACAAACCCCGTACCTACACCTCTTTTAAGCAGGAGTTTGAGTTCTTAAAAGAAGTGGATAATTTAGCTTTGGCGAATGCTCAGCTAAATTTAAACACTGCTTATAAACGATTCTTCAATAGTGAAGCGAAGTTTCCAAAGTTCAAATCAAAAAAGAAAAGCAGAAAGAAATACAAAACCAACAATCAAGGTGGGAATATCCGTATAGAGAATGGGTATATCAAGTTACCGAAGGTTGGCTTTATAAAAATGAAACATCATCGGAATTTCGATGGAACAATCAAATCTTGTGCCATTGAACAGATGCCATCAGGGAAATACTTTGTCTCTGTTTTGGTGGAATTGAGCGATTTGGAGTGGATTCCTGCCAAAAATAAGATAGGAATTGATTTAGGGATTTATCACTTTGCCATCACGACAAATGATGACGGTGTGAGCGAAAAATATGATAATCCTAACTGTTTGAGAAAATCAGAAAAAGCGTTAATTAAAGCGCAAAAATCACTCTCACGGAAGAAGAGAGCTAGCAAAAACAGAGACAAAGCCAGACAGATGTTAGCTAAGAAACATGAG
>NZ_PREX01000065.1 GCF_009935905.1 Alkalibacterium sp. MB6
AATATATTCAATTTTGACCGCAAGGTTAAGACACGAAAACAGTGTACTGTATTTTACACAATATTATGGACTTGACTGGAAATAGCTGGGGAAATCGATAGAGGTAAAAAAATATATATTGGAATTACTAAAAAATACGGAGGTAATGGTTATAATTATGGTTTAGAAGTTATCATTTCTACAGATGAGAAAACTGTTAAAACCATCTCATCGATAGCTTCAGCTACACCAAGAAAGTATAGAAACATTGAACTAAATGCTGAAAGCACCTATAGAGGTTATGCAAAAACAGTTTTTGATAATCAAAATTATTTATCTAAACAATTTTCAAAAAATAAAAAAAGGAAAAATTATGAAATTCTTGGAAAACCTCGTTAATTTATAATTTATAATAAGTGATATGGGAGTTAATATTTTAGTTCTTTCATATATGCTTTACTATTTAATTAGTCAAATGTAATACAAATCCTTTTAACTTTTAATACTCTTGGTAAATTTAGCCTCTTATTAAAATATTACTTCGAGTCATACATTTTAAAGTTCAATTCAGAAATTATAGAGCTAATAGTTTAATCACAAAGTACTGGTTGTACTAGTAGTAGCTATAACATTATAAGCAATATATATTTTTGTTTTTCGTAATTAGAAAATATACAACTATAAAAAATAATATTTTTGTATAAGGAGGAAATAAGTTGATTAATACTTCAATTAATGACTCATCGTTATCTTATATACATAATCAGTTAGATGATATTTTACATTGGTTAAATCTTAGTTATTCTCTAGGAATAGCAGAACCTAAATTTGATATACATTTAGATTCAATTGGAATAAAATTTTGGGCTGATCGTTATTATTATACACTTATTTTACCTATTCGAAGGCATGATGGTCAAAGATGGACTTCAGAAGATGATAAATCTGTCCGCGTTTTAAATTCCGCTATGCATACTTATCATTTATTTGAGTCAGAAATTAATGGTGTTTCATTTCAGTTTTATGCTTATATAAAGTATGATGTTAATACCCGTCTAAATATAGTATCTAAAGATACGTACAAATGTAACCGTCAAGTAGAATTGTGCACTTTTTGCCAGATAACTTTGTGCACTTTTATTATTCAAAAATAGTCTCTCTGTT
>NZ_PREX01000066.1 GCF_009935905.1 Alkalibacterium sp. MB6
TATTTTTATGATTACAACGAACAGGATTGAAAGTTTCCCATTTTAAATCGGAATTTTGGACACACTTCTCCCGAGGTCTCCTTTACATTTTAAAAAATGAGTGCTTATTTAGATATATTGACGAATCCTTTGGATTTCCCTGAATACGGCATACAATTCTCTTTGATAAACATGAGCACTGGACAGTTTTAAATACATTTGTCTAGCTGTTGTAACGAGCTTACCAGCCACTTTAAACAAGCGTAGTCGGATGGTGTTCACTTGGATTCCGCGCCATTTCGAATCAAAACAGATGGTACGTAAGAAATTTACCATGTTATAAGCGAGTACGCTGATCATCATGCGTCCTTCATTTTCAAGGAAACCAGAACTATCCGTTTTATCAAAAAAGAAACTGTTTTTCGCTTCTTTGATATAGTTTTCCATGATGCCCCGATTATTATAGGTTTTAAACACTCTTTTGGCAGAGATATTCTCAGAAAAGTTTGTGACGATAAAGGCATGTCTAAAAAGTAATTCACCGACTTCGCGCGTTGAGCGAATACAGACACGTCGAGGGTTCGCCCACGAACCGGCTTGATAAGAAACCGAGTGGTAATAAACTTCTTTTTCATCCCATGGATGATGATTGCCTATGCACACAAATTGTTCAGCCAATCGGTATAAATTATTATTGGCTTTCAGCCGAATGACATACTGATTTTCGTACAACTCACACAAGTCATAAATAACTGGTGTCGCGAAACCACTATCTCCACGAACGAGGATATCTGTCGTAGGGACCACTTGGTTATAATGTTCCAACAAGGGCTCAAGAAATTCCTTAACGCCGTTTGAAGTATATTGATTGCCTGAACGAAGTTTCGCTTTTAAAAAATCACCTGTTAGCCCATCAAAAGCCACCAAAGGGTGGTAACCCGTTGTTTTATAATGAGCGTTGTATGCTGTTTGCTCTTGGTTGCCAAATGTATCCGAATGGGTAGAATCTAAATCGATGACCATATTCGTGTCATTTCGAACCAGACGTGCTTGATCAATAAGTGCTTGATTGAACACTTGGAAGCTATCAATTGTACCCTCTGTTACGCGCTTAAGAATTCGGCTGATGGACGATTGT
>NZ_PREX01000067.1 GCF_009935905.1 Alkalibacterium sp. MB6
TGGTCTGTCAACACTTTTTTAAACAAATTTTATAAGGTGTATAATCGTTCAAGACCGTTTTCTTTTTTGCCTCCCTCATCCGAATAAGGGATCCTCATTCATCTATCAATCGGCTTGTGTAATCTAACAGCCTGACCTCAAGACTACAAGGGAAAGTGCGCCCTTTCCGTCTTGAACTCATCCTGTTTTGGCGATTACGCCGACCGATAGACGAATGACTTGGGCTAATCGTGTGTGTTGTTGTTTCTTCTCCCAAGTCGTTCGATAGTCAATAGGAGAAGCGTAATTCAATGAGCCGTGTGGGCGAAAAGTATTCCACCAATGGACGTAGTCCATTAGTTTGATTTGTAACTCATAAAGGGTATGGAATGTGTTGTCATAGACGAACTCAAACTTAAACGATTTATAGGTAGACTCCGCTACGGCATTATCGTAGGGATTCCCTTTTCGACTTAAGGAACGCTCGATTTCAAACGTCTCTAGTAAAGCGTCTATGGTATGATTGTCAAACTCTTTTCCTCTATCAGTATGAAAAATATTGACTCTATGTAAGTCTCCTTCAACCGTTGCGAGGGCTTGAAGGACTAGATCAGCTGTTTTATTAGGACCAGCAGAATAGCCTATAATCTCACGATTAAAAAGATCGATGATAAAACAGACATAGAACCAGGATTGAGACACTTTGACATAGGTCAAATCTGTGACGAGTGCGTTCATAGGTTTGTCAGGATTGAACTCTCGATTCAGTGTGTTTTCAATCTTCGCCTGATTGACTCCCGTCTTTTGGGGTTTATAAGACCGTCTATTATACTTGGACACCAAGTGAAATTTTTTCATGATGCGACCAATTCGTCGACGCGAGACAGTGAAGCCGCGTTTCTCAAGCACGGGTTTCAGTTTGCGTGTACCGTAGGTATTTTTACTCTTTGCGAACTCTTCAACGATGGCTTGTTCAAGTTCAGCCTCACTGGTTTGCTTTTTTACTTCGTAATAGTAAGATCCTCTACTGATCTCAAGGGCACGGCACATCGCTGATATAGAATACTTATGTTTATTGTC
>NZ_PREX01000068.1 GCF_009935905.1 Alkalibacterium sp. MB6
ATCGGCTTTCTGTACTTTACACACCATACTATATGGTACTGAATATAGTAGACGTAACCTCTTCCTTTTAGTGCTTTTTGCACCATAATCACCTCTACATGTATTTTATCATATGTAGAAATAAAAAAACATGCAAAATCGCTTACTCACGACTAAAGTCACGAGAATGCGCTCATAAACTCTTCAATAGAATCCATGGCGGGATATTTCCGTGTTCTTCTCTATAATGCTTGAATGGCTCTACTTCATCCCTTACTATATTATTAAACTTTCTAAATAGCTGATCAATTTCATATTCGCTTTTTCCTTGATAATAACTTCGTCTGCCACTCTTGTAATTTTCTCGAATTAAATACTCCTTCTGATAAGACCCATATTTCTCTCCAATCACGTAACTAATCGCTGTTTTAATAATCCGTTCAAATTCGATGGTTGCTTTGAATATAGAGTGCTGCAAATTTTTGTCAAATTGAAATAAAGCTAAAATTTGTTCAAAGGTCGTTCCGTCTATGTATTTTTCATTAACAGAGCCGCTTGCTTCTTCTAAGAACGAATCTTTATAACCATTAATGATATCATAGTAACCATACCTAAGAAGTTCACTTTCTGCATGTTCTTCAGAAAGAAAGATTAGACCTCTATCTTTTAAAATATTTATTTGTTCTTTAATCGTTTTGAACGGTTTTTCACCCATATTATATTCCTCCTAAAACACAAAAAGAGCCCCTTTTACAGGACTCCTTTCGGTCGGCTGAACTTCAGCCCTTCATTAAGATTATTTAAATTATAATCTATTTAAGTCCTATTGTCAACTTTTCATCTTCTATTGTATGTGTCAAGTTATTCTCGGAAACCTTATCTAGAAATGCAAAAACGCTGTTTTTGTAGTGATTGTTTATAGATTTT
>NZ_PREX01000069.1 GCF_009935905.1 Alkalibacterium sp. MB6
CAATAAGACTTTATTTCTTAAAAGAGCGAAGGAACAACGACCATACATGATGCGCTTGATCACTTTCAGTTTATTGATCGATCCTTCAACCAGGCCGTTGCTGTATGGGGATTGAATAGCCATGAGGACCGCGTCTAGATCCTGTTTTGTTCCGTCCACAAAACTATGCAATTCTTTGTAGGGCGACTGCTCCGCTTGAACAAGCCAGTCTCCCATTCCTTTACCGTCATGCGTTTCAAGCATTTTTTTAAATGTCTGTATACTGTCGTATAGCTCTTTGACAAATGGATACTGCTCAAACAGGCATTGTGATTCTTCCGGTGTTAATTTCTCGAATGCGTATTCTGGCTGATATAACAGCTGAAGGACATAGCTCCTTTGGATGGTATAACGAGGGGATAATGGCTTGTTGGTTCGCTGTCGATCCTTTTTCATTCCAGACACATAGTGACGAACCAGTGAAGAAGACCCTTTATATCCCTTTTGGCGAATCAGTTCTTCAATCGTACTTGCCATCAAGCCTTTCTCGAAGGCCAGATTAATATCGGTATAAAAAGGAGACAAAATGCTGGCTCTCTTCTTAGAACCCGTTGCCTTCGATACAGCCGTGACTTCTTTAGTGATATACCGTTTAATCGTTATCGGATTTTTGTCGAGTTCACGGCCTATGGCCGAATACGTGTAGCCTAATTGCTTTAATCGCATCGCTTCATGGATGACTTTTTCCTTGCGGCGAACGGTTTCATTATGTCGTTGCTCAGACAGGGGTAAAGAAACAGTGAATGAGTTAGCAGCTAGCTTGTCGAAGGTTCGCGCATCCATATTGAGTGCCCGACAGGTAGCTGTTTTAGTCCATCCATTTTTGTTCAGCTCTTTTGCTCGTCGCGCTTTTTCAGCAG
>NZ_PREX01000006.1 GCF_009935905.1 Alkalibacterium sp. MB6
GATCAATAAACTGAAAGTGATCAAGCGCATCATGTATGGTCGTTGTTCCTTCGCTCTTTTAAGAAATAAAGTCTTATTGTTGGAGAGATTCCATTCAGTCAACTAACATTGGAAAGAACCACATTTATCTTGCAAAACACATTATTCACGAAAAAGAATAAATTCACTTTGAAAAACAAATAAAAGTGTAGTCGTGTTTTACAAACGTGTCTATGAAGAAGTGTAATGATATTAATACTTTCATCGTAAATTAAATTATTTTAACCACTATTCCTATCAATATAGTCAAAGTGTAACAGTTTAATCTGTTTTAATGGAATTGAGAATGAAGAAAACAAAAGCAAAAGGCCTTTCACTTTCCAAAAAACAAAATATTTGGTAGAGTCTTGATAGATAGAAATTATGTATAAAAAGGAGTGAATCAGATGAAGAGATTGACTAAGCTATTTGCTTTGTCTATGACAGCTGGCATGTTATTGGCAGCGTGTGGAGACACAACTGATGACGACATGAACACAGATTTTCCAGGTGTAGATGATCCAGCTACTGAAGATATGGATCCAGAAGATGAGATGGAAGATGGAGCAATTGACGAAAGTGATGATGATGAATTGGATAATGATGCCGGAGACGATGTAGACGGATAAGTCTTATTATAAAAAGATTGCATTAAAGATTAAAGGATAAAGGAGAGAGTCACAATGAAGAAGCTTGCCAGACTTTTAAGTTTGAGTTTAACGGCAGGTATGTTGCTTTCTGCATGTCAAGTTGATCCTGAGGAAGTAGATGAGGAGTTTCCAGGATTGGAAGAACCAGCTGATGACGGAATAGATGACGGTTTGGACACCGACACTGACACTGACACCAACGGCTAAGAATAAGTCTTAATTAACAAAGGAGGGAATCAACCCATGAAAAAACTATCCAAGTTGCTGGCATTAACAATGACAGCTGGGATGTTACTTGCGGCGTGTGGAGATGCTAACAACACAGACGAGCCTGTTGCGGATCCGAACGTTGAAGAAGGCTTGGAAGATGATGTAGATAATGGCATGGACGATACAGACACTGATACAGACACTGATACAGACACTGATACAGACACAGACGGGTAAGGAATAATTGATTGAGAGTAGAGTTACTATTTAAATAAAGGAGAGAGTAATTGATCATGAAACGCGTATAAAAATTGTTAGCAGCAACATTGACAGCTGGGATGTTACTGGCAGCTTGTGGAGATGCTGCGAACGATATGGAGGACCCTGCCGTTGAAGATGGACTAGAAGTTGATCCATTTGATACGAATGGTGATCCGGCAACGGATGACGGTTTAGAATCAGAAACAGATATGGATTTAGATGATTCTGACTCAGACAATTAATTATTAGCGAACACATTTAATATAAATAAGGGGGCTGGGAAATAACTAGCTGAATTAGAAGACACCGTCAAATCTAGGAAAAATGATCCTTGATTTGACGGTGTTTTTAATTACTCAGATTTATAAATTGTTACTAAAAGGTGACTTTTTTCCCATCCCCCTTTTAAAATGGACAGCATTAATCGAGTAGATAGTTCTGCTTAACTTCAACAGTATCATTCTTAATATACACTCGGGGAATGCGTTTACCAATGCCACACAAAATTTCGTAATGAAAGCTATCACTCATATCTGCCATCGTATAAATTGATGGATACCCTTCAGCCGGATCTCCAATGTAAACAAGTTCATTGTCTTTACTGAATCCTTCGATATCTGTGACATCAACCATCAGTTGATCCATACATATACGCCCAATAATAGGTGCTTTTTCATTCTTTCTATTCAAATACCAACGATTAGATAATTCTCGAGGGATACCGTCTGCATAACCAAGCAAAATAGTCGCTATTTTACTTGGTTTTGAAGTGATAAACGATCTGCCATAGCCAATGCTTTCGCCTGCTTCAACGTCTTTGATAAAAGCAGCATGAGTAACGATTGTCATAATAGGCTTAAGGTCGATAGTCTTAGTCATTGTTTCATCAGGATGGTATCCAAACAGGGAGATGCCAGTTCGAATCATATCCAGATGATACTCAGGGTAAGCCAAAGCGGCAGCTGTATTACAGCAGTGGGTGATATCAAAATCTAGACCGCGATGTTTTAAATCTTCCACTATAGCGATGAAGCGTTCATATTGTTTTTTTGTATACGTAGGGTCTTCTAAATTTTCTGCTTCTGCAAAATGCGTGTATATCCCCTCAATGTGAATAAAGTCTGATTTCAATGTCTGACATAACATTAAGGCATCTTCTTTATTTCTAACGCCTATGCGGCCCATACCAGAGTCAATTTTTAAATGGACAATTACGTTCTTTTGCATTCGCTCTGCGTGATGATAGACAGCTGACGCAATGTCTTTTGAATAGACAGTTACAGCGATATCATGTTCAATAGCTACTGGAATGGTATCCGGTTCGATGGGGCTTAGTAAAAGAATGGGACTGGTAATACCTGCCTCACGAAGCTCCATAGCCTCATCCAATACCGCTACAGCTAAATAGTCTACATTTAGCTGTTCAAGGTGCTTCCCAATTTCTACCGCACCATGACCATAGGCATCTGCTTTTATCACAGCCATAAATTTAGTATGGGAAGAAAGTTTTTCCTTCAATTTATTAACATTATAAGATAATTTATTTAAATCTATTTCAGCCCGTGTGTAACGATAACTACCGTAATTCACCTGAATCATCTCCTTTACACTGCTTAGTTTAACATGAAATGTGGAATATATTCTCACTTGAATGCTAAATCTTCGTGATTTTTTTCGTGAATTGGTATGATTGATTTGTGACATATAGAAAAATGTAAGGGTTATGAAGGAGGAGCAGTTATGTTGAAAAACGGGAGATTTGTTATGCTAAGCGGGGCAGTGCTTATGCTGGCAGCCTGTACAACTAACGATACAACAGACGAAACAAATGGATCACAAGAAGATGGAGTAACTCAAATAGAAGAGTCAGGACAAGAAGATGCGGCAACTGATGAAACGTCAGATGAGACTGAAGACCTTGATTTAGAAAATGCCGGAACAGACGAGGAAGTGGCCTCTATTACAGTTGAAATGTATAACACAGAAGCTGAACGCGTGGGTCGAGCTATCTTTGATGAAGGAGAAAATGGCGTGACCATCATTCTTACTTTAGAAGACATACCAGCCGGAGAATACGGTATGCACATTCATGAAGTCGGTATGGCTACGCCACCAACTTTTGAAGATGCCGGAAGCCATTTTAATCCGACTGATGCCGAACATGGTTTTGATAATGAAGCGGGGCACCATTTAGGTGACTTACCTAATTTAGTTGTTCCAGAGAACGGGATAGTCAATGAAGTCATTGAAGTTGAAAAGGTCTCCTTGTTGCCTGATGTAGACTATACGTTAGCAACCGAAGAGGGGACCTCACTGATTATTCACACAGAAGCAGATGATTACGAGACAGATCCATCAGGTGATTCAGGTGAGCGAATGATTGGTGGAGTTATTTTCGCCCCACAAAATTAATAGTCAATTAAGAACGAGAACAGGTCGTATCACCTTCGTCATTCGAATGGTGATGCGACCTATTTCTCAAAAAATTAAAAATACTCAGCTGATGACAATTGATATGCCAAGCTGAGGGAGCTTCCCAAGATAAAATAGAAGGTCATCTGTGTAGGCACAAACAGATAAAAATCTTTCACCTTCTTATTACTTCCATCTAATTGAATCCATATAAGGAAGTAGGCAAAACCAGTGAGGAAGCCGAGTATAAGAAACATAGGCATCATTTGGATAGGCCGAAGATAACCGTAAAACAAGCCAACAATAAAACCAAACGATTGAAGTAAATACCGCTGCGTGTTATCTGTCATTCTATCCCTCCTCACAATTAATTTGCCCCTATTGTATCATAAGAGCCTCAAAAGGTTAAACTTGTTTAATTGTCTTGAGATTACTTTACCCTAAACCGATCATGCCGTTAGTGTAAAGTTCGATGACAAGATACAAAGAAGACGTAATTGCGCCCCCTATGATAAAATACATGACCATTTGAAGAGGAATAAACCAGGAAATTTCAGAAATCGGTCGCTCATTATCTGTTGCAGTTTGAGAAAAAATAAAATAACCGACTCCAACACCAATCCCTAATATAGGCAACATCGACTGCATTTGCAAAGGCCTTATCCAACCAAAAGCTAATCCGATTAGAAAACCAGCTAATTGAAATAAGCGGCGTTTTCTCTTTTCGGGCATGATAATTCCTCCCTTAATTGTTTTCATTATTGTAGCACATCGTTAAAAGGTTAGTTCATGCTAATGTTTCATCAGTTAAATCAACAAGCCTCAATTCACTTGCGAATCGAGTAGTTGACAATAAAGAAATCATTCAGTATGCTTAATGTATCTTATAA
Source organism: Alkalibacterium sp. MB6 (assembly GCF_009935905.1). GTDB lineage: Bacteria > Bacillota > Bacilli > Lactobacillales > Carnobacteriaceae_A > Alkalibacterium. The sequence goes on from NZ_PREX01000006.1 coordinate 4,442, forward strand.
GTAGAGGAGAATCTATTAGGCCAATGCGTAACTAATCTCATTTTCTAGAATAAACAGTCGCCAGTCCAAATAGGACGTCTATTTAGACTGTGGTTTTTTAGATAGAATGGGAGATAGTTAGTTAGGCCAATGCTAGAGGGAGTCTCTCTATTTTTTTGCCAAGACAACTAATTTTGTAACCTCCTATCCTATCTTAATGATGGAATAGGAGGTTTTTTGTTGATATTCATTCAATAATTGACCCCTAACGTAATGAAAGGAATGAATAGTATGCCTTTAATTTCTTTGCATGATATGAAAAAGAGTTATGGTGATCAAGTCTTGCTTGATATTGACCATTTAGCCATTCATAAAGGGGATCGAATAGGTTTAGTTGGAAGTAACGGGAGTGGAAAAACAACACTCCTTCGTATACTGGCAGGAGATCTTGATCCAGACCATGGAAGTGTATATAAAGAGACCTCCGTGAGTGTTTTACCACAATTGAAGCAGACAAGTGAAAACAAAAGTGGTGGGGAAGTTACAGCGGACTATATTATAGATTCCCTTAATCAAACAACCGAGTTACTGTTGGCAGATGAACCCACAACACACTTAGATATGAGTCACATTGAATGGGTAGAAAAAGCGTTCCAACAGTTTCAGGGAAGTTTTGTAGTGATTTCTCACGATCGGAACTTCTTAGATAGAGTGTGTCAAACGATATGGGAATTAGACGATAAAAAAATAGTCCCTTATAGCGGCAATTACACAACCTATAAACAAGAAAAAGAAAAGGAAAAACAGCATCAGCAAACAGAATATGAAAAGTATATCAAAAAGTCTAAACAACTAGTTGAAGCGAAAGAAAAGAAAGCAAAACAAGCAGAAGACATGCTGAAAGTTAAGCATATTCAAGGTGGCAAAGTTGTCTATACTGAAAGTTCCAGTGATTTTTATCAAGCTAAGGCTAAAAAGTTGCATAGAGTACAAAAGTCTATGGAAAGTCGTTTAGAGCGCTTAGAAAAAGTAGATAAGCCAAAAGAAATAGAACAGGTAAAAATGAGTTTGCCTAATATGGACAGAATTCATAAGCAATTTATTATTAGAGGCTTTAATATTGAAGGCGAAGTACCTAATAAATTGTTATGGAAACCGGCAACGATAACAGTTAAAGGTGGAGAAAAAATAGGCCTCATTGGTCCAAATGGAAGTGGTAAGACTACATTAATTCGTAAAATAATAAACGAAAACGAGACATTTACACTTTCACCAGCGATGAAAATAGGCTACTTTTCACAAGATTTAAGTGTGTTAGATACTGAAAAGACAGTATTAGAAAATGTGTCAGAAGCTTCTGTTCAAACAGAAACATTGATTCGAATTATATTAGGACAATTAAAGTTTAAAGGCAATGATGTCTATAAAAAAGTGTCTGTCTTGAGTGGAGGAGAGCGTGTAAAAGTTTCCTTAGCCAAACTGTTGGCAGGAAATTATAACACCTTAATATTAGATGAACCAACGAACTTTCTAGATATTCAAGCTGTGGAAGCTTTAGAAACTCTATTGAAGCAATACGATGGAACTATTATTCTAATTTCACATGATCGCTCATTTGTATCGGCTATAGTCGAAAAGTTATGGATTTTGGAAAACGAAGAGTTACTAGAGTTCACAGGTTCATATTCTGAATGGGAGCAACGAGAGATTAAAGCCTCTATGACAAATTCAGAAGAAGAACTAATGAGACTTGAAAATGATATCGTTAAAATACTGAGTGAATTATCATTGAGTCCGTCTGAAGAAAAAGATAAGCAATTCCAAAGACTATTAGAAAAAAAGAGATCCTTACAAAAGAAATAAGGAAAAAAAGACATGTCCTCAAGTCGAGAGACATGTCTTTTAACTTACATATTAGTTCAATAAAGCTGGTGCCCCAGGTCCAAGTGGTAATCCAGTAAAGTACCAGATAACCAATAAGACTGTCCAGAAGAGTAAGAAGGCAATTGAATAAGACAACATGGTAGATATCAATGTTCCAATTCCACTCTTCTTGTCATAACGTTGAGCAAAGACAAGAATCATTGCAAAATAACTCATTAAAGGTGAAATGATGTTAGTGGATGAATCGGCAATACGGTAAGCCATCAAAGTCATTTCGGGTGCTATATTTAGTTCAAATAGCATAGGTGCAAAAATCGGTGCCATAATAGCCCATTTAGCAGAAGCTGAACCAACAAATAAGTTGATAAAAGCAGTAACAATAATGAAGCCTAGAATTAACGGTAACCCTACGAAGCCAATGGCCTCAAGAAGGTTAGCTCCACCTACAGATAAAATCGTACCTAAATTAGTATAAGAGAAATAGTTAATGAATTGAGCGGCGAAGAAAGCTAGTACTAAGTAGCCACCCATTGAACTCATAGCTTCAGCCATACCTTGGACAAAATCGTGGGAGGTCTTGATTTTCCCAGTTGTGCGTCCATAGAAGTAACCAGGAATGGCGAACAGTAAAAAGATCATAAAGATTAACCCTCTAGATAAGAAAGCATCCAATGTCATTAACCCTGAATCTTCATTTAATGCTCTTAATGGTGCATTTTCTGGAACCATTAGTAAAGCCATAATACCTAAGAATACAAGTAAGGCAATTAAAGCATGACGTAAGCCTTTATTTTGAATATCTGTAATAGGCTCATCATTCGGACGATAATCTCCCGTATACTCACCGAGTCTCGGTTCGACTATTCTTTCAGTCACGAAGGCGCCAACAGCAGTTAATACGAAGGTAGATGCAATTAAGAAATACCAGTTAGCTGTAACAGCTACTTCGTAATCAATACCTGCTGAAGTTAACGCTTCATTTGTAATCCCGACAAGTAAAGCGTCAGTTGGTCCAATCATTAAGTTAGCAGAGAATCCACCGGACACTCCGGCAAAGGCTGCGGCCAAACCAGCAATGGGGTGACGTCCTGCTACAGCAAACATGATCGCTCCAAGAGGAATAACCACAACGTATCCAGCATCGGATGCAATATTAGAAATAATACCTGCAAAGACAACAGATGCAGTCAGTAAACTTGTAGGAACATTGGTAAGTAATTTTTTCAAACTTGTTCCAATTAACCCTGTCCATTCAGCTACACCTACACCTAACATAGCAACAAGTACGGTTCCTAAAGGTGCAAAGCCTGTGAAGTTAGAGACAGCACTGTTGAAAATGTAGGATAAGCCGTCTGACGTCATCAATGAAACAGCACCAATAGTGGCATCTTCTCCAGCATTGGCATCGAAATAGGTGACACTCACTCCTAAACGTGCAACGATTTCAGAAATAATAATAATAGCAAGTGCTAAAATTAAAAATAAAATGACGGGGTGAGGTAGTTTATTCCCTACCCTTTCTATCATACCCAAAAAACCTTTATTTGGGTGTTCTTCTTTTGTATTCATATTTTCCCTCCTGTTTTTAGTAAATATGTTAAAAAACGAAAAGACAGATTTTAATATATAACTAATTAAAATAAGAATCTGCTCATCTCGTTTTTATTAAGCAACGCTCTTATTTTAATACAAACCGCTATAAAGTTTCAACTAGAATCGAAAATTTGTTAATATATAATATGTGAAATAAGATTGATATAACTGGTATAATCATTTAAGAAAGATTGAATGACATTTTTTATCACATAAAGTGCGATAAAACCATAGTAACCATTTTTAATTAGGAGATGTTAAAGTGAACCAACCGTTTAAACAAGAAAAAGAAATTACATATTTCATGTGTGACCGAACCAACCGATTGACCTTATCTATGCTGGTAAATATATTAATGGACATATCGGAGAAGCATTCCGCTTATTTAGGAACAGGCGAAGAAGTCGTTAAAGGTATGGGATATAATTGGATTATTCTTCATTACGAATTTCAAATCGAGAAGATACCAAAGGTTAATGAAAGAGTTGAAATAGAAACGATAGCCACTGAATACAATAAGCTATTTACTTACCGTGATTTTATTGTTAGGGATAAAGACAATAACGATATCATAAAGGTTAAAACCACCTTTGCATTAATGGACTTAGAGAAACGAAAGATGGCGCGACTTCCAGAAGAGATTATCGCTCCTTATCAAGCAACCTTTTCAAAACGTATTAGACGAAACACAAAACCACAGCCTGTTGATAATGAACGTGCTAGTCAGAAAGTATACAGTGTCCGTTATTTTGATATCGACAGCAATAATCATGTAAATAACTCACAATATATTAATTGGTTACTTGATAGTATGGATGGAACCTTTTTAGCGACTCATACAGTGAAACACGGTATCATTACCTTTGACAAGGAAGTGAATGAAGAAGATACGGTCACCAGTTCATCAAGCAGACGAGTGGCAAATAATAGTATAACGGATCATCAGATTACAGTTGACGGAACCATCCATGCAACGGCAAGCTTTCACTGGTACACAGCCTAAGAAAGGAGGCATTTATGGTAACAATTAATGATATTGCTAAAAAAGCAGGCGTAGCTAAAAGTACAGTATCCCGTTATTTGAATAATGGTTCAATCAGTTCGGAAACGAAAAAGATTATTGAAGCAGTTATTGAAGAAACAGGCTATATGCCTAACACTTTTGCAAGAAGCCTGAAAGCTCAGCGAACAAATATGTTGGGCATGATAATACCCAGATTAAGTTCTGCTTCTACCAATGAAGTGCTTGAAGGTGTGGACGCAGCTGCAAGAGAGCTTGGCTACCATATACTGATCACCAATTCCGATCAAAGTAAAGAGAGAGAGTTGGCCAATATTCAGACATTAGCTAAGCAAAAAGTAGAAGGTATTATTATGTTAGCTAGAGAAATAACAAATGAGCATGAAGAACTAATCAAAAATACCAACATTCCATTTTTATTAATTGGTCAAAGGACGGAAGGTATTCACAGCATCATTCATCAAGACTACGAAGCTGGTTACAAAATTGGTCAATATGCGGTAGAACTGGGCCACCGCCACTTTTTATATGTAGGCGTTCCAGAGTATGACAAGGCAGTCGGTGTAGAGAGAAAGAAAGGGTTTTTGGATGCAGTCAGTCAGCATGAGGGGACGAGAGTGGATATATTGGAAACCGAATTTTCACGGTCCATCTCTTATGAGAAAGCGAAACAAAGCTTGCCTAAAACAAAAGCAACCTATATTGCCTGTGCGACCGATAATATTGCCGTTGCAGTTTTGAAAGCAACGAATGAATTAGGATATTCTATACCAGGCGACTTTTCGTTGTCAGGCTTCGGGGGATATGATGCTACTAGTTATGTGACTCCCACCATAACAACAGTCGGATACCCGTACCGTAATTTAGGAGAAGAAGCGGTACTGAAAATGCACAAATTAATTACTAAAGAAGCTGTACCGATGTTGTCTGAATTGTCTAATAGCCTTTTAATTAAACAATCCACAAGAGAATTTAAAAAAAATAGAAAAGGCTTTCTTTTTACTTGATTTGGGAAGCCTTTCTTGCTATATTTAACTTGGAACCGGTTCTGTTAATAGCAGGCCGAACAAATCCTATAAAAGGAAAGGATGACAAACATGAAGTATGAAGAAACGGTCGCCGCGATTGTAGATGCAGTCGGGGGAAAAGAAAATATCAAGAATTTTGAGCATTGTGCGACGCGCATGCGCATTATCTTGAAAGATGACAGCAAAGTTGATAAGAAGAAAGCAGAGGAAGTCCCAGAATCCAGAGGCTATTTCTTTAACACTGGTCAACATCAATTCATTTTCGGCACTGGAAAAGTGAATGCGGTTCACAGTGACTTTGAACAAGTCTTGGGTGGATCGACAGGAGAGAGTAGTGGGAACTTCAAAGATGATGTGTATGCCAACTTGAATCCAGCCCAAAAATTAGTCCGAATTCTTGCAGATATTTTAGTACCTCTTATTCCAGCACTTGTCACAACCGGACTATTAATGGGTGTCAGAGGCCTCTTACTTGAACTTGGGGTTCAAATGGATGCAAACTGGTTAACCATGTTTGAAATGTTGACAGATACAGCCTTTGCTTTCTTGCCAGTTCTCATTGCCTATAGTGCCACACGTAAATTTGGTGGGAATGTTAGTATTGGTATTGTAGTCGGATTAATGATGGTTGCACCTCAGTTACCGAACGCGTGGGCTGTTGCCGGGGGTAATGCCGAACCATTAACCTTGTTAGGTATTGATGTCGTCGGATACCAAGGTTCTATTATTCCAGCTATTGTGGCTGGGTATTTAGTATCAAAAATCGAAAAAGGGCTACGTAAGTTTGTGCCTGATGTATTAGATTTAATTGTGACTCCTTTTATCTCTTTATCTGTGACAATTTTCGTGATGCTACTTGTATTAGGACCGATTTTGCAAACGATTGAATCTGGTGTCTTAAACGGTATTGTATGGTTAGTTGAAGCACCACTTGGTATAGGCTACATTATTTACTCAGCTTTCCAACAATTAATTGTTATTACTGGGTTACACCACTCATTAAGTATTATTGAATTAGGTTTACTTTCAGATACAGGTGGAAACGTCTTGAATGCTTTGGGAACAGCTTCTATGGCTGGTCAGTTCGGTGCGGCAATTGGAGCTGCATTATTAATGAAAAACAAAGTCAAACGTGCAAACGCGATGTCTTCAACAGTATCGACATTGTTCGGTATAACGGAACCTCTATTATTCGGGGTTAACTTAAGATCCTTACGTGTTTTTGCATCAGGTATGATTGGTGGAGCAGCTGGCGGATTTATGGTTTACATCTTTGGCTTGGCAGCTTCTGGCTTTGGTATTACCTTTATTCCTGGTATCTTGCTTTATACCTACAGCCCGGCAGCTATGCTTCAATATATTATTGTTATTGTCGTCGCTTTCGCAGTCGGCTTCTTATTAGTTAGAGTTCAAAGTAAACCGATTAGAGAAGAAATAAATGCAACATCTGGAGAAGGAAGATTATAATGAGCAACTTAACTAGTGACTACTGGGAACAGCTTGCTAAGACTCAAATTGAATTAAAAGAAAAAATTGAAAAAGATAATTGGCGATTAGACTACCATTTAATGCCTGAGACTGGATGGATGAATGATCCCAATGGCTTGGTTCAATTTAATGGCACCTACCATGTTTACCATCAGTATGTGCCGGATAATCCTGATGGTGGACTAGTCCATTGGGGTCATAAAACGTCAAAAGATTTGGTTCATTTTACTGAAGAAGAGATTTTTCTCTCTCCCGATCAGACATATGATAAAGATGGTGTCTATTCAGGAAGCGCCTTTGTAAAAGATGACGAAATCCATTTCTTTTATACAGGAAATGTGAAACATCCGGGGGAACATGATTATACCTTTAGTGGTAGAGAACAAAATACGGTACACGTTGTTAGCAAAGATGGCTTTACGGTGGATTACAGAGAAGTCTGTATACCCCATGAAGACTATCCGGAAGGTTTCACAGATCATATAAGGGATCCGAAAGTATTTGAAAAAGATGGGATGTATTATATGGTCTTAGGTGCCAGAGCGCTCAACCACCGTGGTAAAATTCTTTTGTATAAGTCAGACGATTTATATACGTGGACATACCATGGCATTTTTCTTGAGGGTGAAAAAGAAATGGGCTACATGTGGGAATGCCCAGACTTTTTCGAGCTCCCTCAATCAGATATACTCATTTTATCCCCACAAGGGTTGAAAGCAACGGAGTATGAATTTGAAAATCCTCATCAGGCTGGTTATTATCTAGGTCGAACGGACTGGAAAACTCACCAATTTATTCCTGAGAGTGAATTTAAAGAATTGGACCGTGGCTTTGATTTTTATGCCCCACAAACGTTTTTAGATGAGTCAGGCAGACGACTGTTGTTTGCATGGATGGGGATAGGTGATACGGTTCCAGAATATTCTAATCCGACTGTTCCACGCGGTTGGCAACATGCCTTAACCATGCCAAGAGAATTGACTGTAGAAAACGGCTTACTCAAGCAACGCCCATTAGTGGAATACCAAACCCTTCGTCAAAAGGAAATGGCTCTGAAGGAAAGTATCGATGGTCAATATGAGCTGACAGTTCCTCAACAAGAGACATTTGAATTGCTGGTTGACGTGGAAAAACTAGACGGAGATTTATCGATTCATTTAAAAGAAGACACGGTTCTCACGTTCGACGGGAACATCTTTAGTTTAAACCATGGGGTGTCTGGTTACGGTCGATCTGTTCGATCAGTAGAGGTAGGTAACCTGGAGAGAATTCATGTGTTTGCAGACACGTCATCACTAGAGATATTCTTAAATGATGGGGATTATGTCATCACGTCTCGCGTTTACCCGAAACAGTTAAAAGAGAATATTTTAATTGAAGGGCAGACCGATTTGGCACTATCTTATTGGGAATTAAAGAAATAAACGATTTAAAAAAGGACAAAGGCGATAGTAGCCTTTGTCCTTTTTAACTCTATTTCAAAAATTTATCTTGAATCTCTTTGTGTGTTAAGTTGTGTTCGAGTAAAATAAGCAATTTTAACCGTGCTTTGGGGCCGCTTAAGCCTGGGGCAAATAGAACGCCCAATTCTTTTAGATGTTTACCTCCGCCTGTATAAGCATAAATGTCTTGAGCTATCCCGTTAAAGGCTCGAGAAACGATGACAATAGGAATATCGGCTTCAAGAAGTCTTTTTAAACCAGGCAAGGTTTGAGGAGGTAAATTACCTGCTCCTAAAGCTTCAATGACTACACCGTCGACAGATGAGTCAGCCAATGCATCAAATAGCGTACTATCCATTCCAGCATAAGCTTTTAAAAGGGTTACTTTTTTTGTTAGCTTATCGACTGGATAGGTTTCAGTGAAGACTAATTTTTGGAAGAAACGCACTTCATGTTTGGATACGATACCTATTGGTCCAAAGGTTGGGGTACGGAAAGTGGCTACATTTGTTGTGTGAGTCTTCGTGACGTACCTTGCTGTATGAATTTCTTCATTCATCACAACTAATACACCCTTGTCAAAAGCGTCTTCTGACAAGGCCGTCCAAATTGCATTTTGCAAGTTTCTAACCCCATCAGAACCGATTTCATCGACTGTTCGCATGGCACCGGTCAAGACAATTGGAAAGGGTGCTTCTGTGGTTAAATCCAAGAAATAAGCCGTTTCTTCTAATGTATCAGTTCCGTGTGTTAAAACAGCTCCGTCGTATATACCTTCTTCTCCTGCCGTCATTAATCGCTTTTGAATAAGTAGCATCTCTGCTGGTGTAACGTGAGGCGATGGGAGTTGGAAAATATCTTCTTCAATTATCTCTAAATTTTCTTCAAATAAATGCCCGTATTGATGCAGGGGGTGTTCATCGGTAGGTTTCACTGCACCCGTTCGTTGATCTGTGCTCATAGATATGGTTCCACCAGTATGAATAAGCAGTATGCGTTTCACTATTGACGTCCTCTCCAATCATTAAAAAATGGATTGGTTTGCTTTTCATAACCAATAGTGGTATCCCTACCATGACCTGGATAAACAATGTAGTCATCCGGCAAAGAAAACAGTTCATTAATTATGGAAGGAAGTAACACTTCCGGTTCGCTTCCAGGCAAGTCACTTCTACCCACACTTCCACGGAACAAGGCATCACCTGAAACAACAAAACGACTATCATCAAACACAAAACTCAAGCTTCCAGGTGAATGACCGGGAGTTTCAGCAACATCAAAAGTGAATGGACCGATGTTAACGGATTGATTTGCTTCCAATGTGTATTCAGCTGGCTTCGCACTGATTTGGTTGGGACTATAGATAGATAAATTAAGCGTTGGGTCAGAGAGCCACTCTTGTTCTTCTGGGCTCACGTAAACGGGAATATCATAATCCACGCGAAGATCTTCTAAAGAGCCAATATGATCATAATGGGTGTGCGTTAGTAATATCGCAATCGGAACAACGCCTAGTGCTTCCATTTCATTTTTTATTTTACTCGTTTCATCACCAGGATCGATGATTAGAGCGTCTTGTCCTCTATAGATAATGTAACAATTTTCTTCGATTAAACCTGTGACTAGTTGTTTGACTTGATACATAAAAAATCCCCCTTAAATCATATCTATTAAAGTATAACGGATATTGCTAAATCTGTCGAAAAAAGCTTTCTTAAGAAGGTGATGGAAAGGGTAGAACAGACATTGATCACTGAGTCTACAAAACGGTAAACGTGTATGATAAGATAAGGAGCGAATGAGAAAGCAGATCACAGTAGATAAGAAGGGTTAATGATGAATAAACAATCACATAATGAAAATGAAACGAAAGCACTGGCTTCTTTGATAGCCAAGCATTTAAAACCGAATATGACAATATTATTAGAAGGGCAATTGGGTGCCGGAAAAACAACCTTTACAAAAGGGATAGCTGAGGCACTAGGCATAAAAAGAGTCATAAAAAGCCCAACTTACACATTAATAAGAGAGTATACAGATGGTCGACTTCCTTTATATCATATGGATTTATACCGAATGGAAGATGCAGAAGATGAAGAGTTAGGTCTTGACGAATACTTCTATGGTGAAGGAGTCGCTATTGTCGAATGGGGATCGTTTATGCAGGAATATCTTCCAAAAGAGCACCTCAAGATAACGATAAACGTTGATGCTGAAACAGAAACTCGCATAATTAACATTGAAGCGGTCGGTAATGCATACGAGGATTTAGTGAGGAGAGTGTCTAATGAGTGGTGATTCGCATTCTTTTGACGTTGTGATAAGAGAAGCCGTACCTGATGATGCTGAAGTCCTAATTGACTTCTTAAAACGAACGTCTTCTCAAACCGACTTCTTAACCCAAGGTGAAGAGGGCATCGGAGTCACGGTAGAAGAAGAGCACCATCATCTGGCTAATATTTATGAATCAGAAAACAATAGTGTCCTCCTTGCCCTTGCTGACGACAGGATGATTGGAATAGCTACAGTGAGTGCTTCCAATAAACCCAAAGTGAAGCATATCGGTGAAGTAGGTATTGTCATTGATAAAGAATTTTGGGGAATGGGTCTGGGCACGTTAATGGTTTATGAGCTAATTGATTGGTCTAAAACGTCTGCAGTTATTAAACGGCTGGAGTTAAGAGTCCACGAAAAAAATGCTCGGGCAGTTGCTCTTTATAAGAAGATGGCATTTCAAGAAGAAGCCGTTATCGACAGAGGGTTAAGAATTAACGATGAGTACGTAAAGGTTATTCAAATGAGTTTGTTAGTATAAAAAATAAGCATCCGGTTTAAGAGGGGGCCCTCCTTAACCGGATGCTTATTAGTCATTTTTTATTATGTCGATTTAATGAACCGTTTAAGTGACGCAAAGCCATATTCTTTTTCTTGATTCAATAAAATAGTAGCAGCAGCTCTAGCATCATCCATCGCATGGTGGTGATTAAATAAAATGCCATAATGAGCAGCGACTGTATTTAATTTATGATTCGGTAATAGTTTAAGCAATTGGCGTGACGATTGAACGGTACAGAGTGTCTGAAATGAAGGTTGAGCAATATTATAATAGTTCAGTGTGCCTTGCAAGATTCGTTTATCAAATGGCATATTATGCGCAACAACAAGCTGATCTGGGGTAAAGTAGTCTTGCATCTGTGTCCAGACTTCAGGAAACTTTGGAGCGTCTTGAACATCTGATTCCTGAATGCCGTGAATAGATATATTCATTCGATCAAACCACGTTTCTGGTTGGATCAACGAATAAAATTCATCAACTATCTCATTATCCCGAACTATGGCAAGAGCAACAGAACAGGCACTGTGTGTTTGGCGATTGGCTGTTTCAAAGTCAATAGCAGTAAAATTCATTTATAACCCTCTTTATCTTATAATCTATTTAACAGTTAGTTACGAAAGTATAGCAAATTTAAAGCGGTAAGGAAAGAGCCTTTAATGAATCAAGACTTCCTTAACCAACATGAGCCCCATAAAGACAGGTTTATCTATAAACCAACTAGTCTTTATGGGGCTCAAAGCTGTAGGACTACTACCTAATTAGACGTGTTAAACAGCTTTACTTGGTAACACAATTTTCTTCAATTCCATAATGATTGTCGTAGCTAAAGCTAACCCGGCAGCGATGGCCCATTCAGTTAAACCAAAGTCCGTTGGAATAGAGAAAAACTCTCTAACAAAAGGAAGCAGTGTAATACCATACAAACCTGCACAAGCAATAAAGGCAAGAATGACAAATTTATTCTTTGAGAAGCCAGCTTGAATGCTTGTTTGAGTAGTTGAACGAGCTGGGAATACTTGCAATGATCTAGATAAAATCAATGTGGTAAATGCCATGGCAATACTCATTTCATTAGAATACTGCAAGCCGATAAATTGAGATATAATAACCGCGATACCAATAACTGTTCCACGGAAAACAACCGTTTTTAACGTCCCACCAGCAAAAATAGACTCATTGGGATCACGTGGCTTCTCATCCATTACAGTTGGTTCGCCAGGCTCAAGTCCTAAGGCGATTGCAGGTAAGGAGTCGTTAACTAAGTTAATGAATAATAATTGTAAGGTTGTGAACGGGCTAACCCAGTTCATAAATAAAGCGACAAGAATCGCAATAACAGCACCCAAGTTTCCGGAGAAAAGGTAGGCTGTCGCCTTTTTAATATTACTATAAATCGTTCGACCAACTGATACAGCACGAACGATGGAAACAAAGTTGTCATCCGTTAAGATCATAGCAGAAGCATCTTTTGCGACATCTGTTCCGCTTCCCATAGCAATACCGATATCAGCTTGTTTCAAGGCGGGTGCATCATTGACGCCATCACCTGTCATAGCCGTAATTTGATTTTTCTTTTGCCATGCATCAACAATTCTAATTTTATTTTCCGGTGTGACACGAGCGTACACACTAATTTTTTCAAGATTTGCTAGCAAATCCTCATCAGAAATTTGATCCAATTCCTGACCAGTATAGGACAAATCGCCTTCTTTAAAGATATTTAAGTCTCGAGCAATCGCTCGTGCTGTTGTTTTGTGATCACCTGTAATCATAACAGTTTTGATACCTGCTTTAGCAGCATCTTCAACAGCGTGATAGACTTCTTCACGAGGAGGGTCAATCATAGCCAACAAGCCAACGAATATCAAATCACTCTCATCTTCAATTGCAACGGCTTCTGAATCCACCGGTTTATAAGCGAAGGCCAATACACGAAACGCTTGGTTTGAGAATTCTTCATTTTTTTGGAGAAGCATATCAACATGCTCTTCAGTCATGTCAACGACTTCACCGTTCATTTTTATACGAGAACATAATGAGATAATGACGTCTGGACCACCTTTAGTTAATAAAAGGGTCTCGTCATTTATATTATGAACAGTAGACATACGTTTTCTACTAGAGTCAAAAGGCAGTTCAGCTAAACGAGGGTATTTTTCTCTTAAACTTTCATAAGGAACTCCTTGTTTATTACTGTAGTAAATTAAAGCAGCTTCTGTAGGGTCACCACTGGTTTCTCCCTTTTCAGTAATCGTGGAGTCATTGGCTAGAACGGCTATTTGTATTAATAAACGTTCAGATTCAGACCACGTTTCTGGTTTATTTGAAAATAAGCTCGATTCACCATTAGGAATAAACTCATCGACAACTGTCATTTTATTTTGCGTTAAGGTACCGGTTTTATCAGTACAAATAACTCCTGTGGATCCTAATGTTTCGACAGCAGGAAGTTGGCGAATGATAGCATGTTGTTTAGCCATTTTGTTTGTCCCTACAGATAAAACAATCGTAACAATTGACTGTAAGGCTTCAGGTATAGCAGCAACGGCTACAGCGATAGCAAACATAAACGCATTAAGCAGTGGGACATAAATATCATCTGGGTTACCTAAGAAGATACGAACAGCTTGAACGGCAAAGATGAGAATAGATAAAATTAAAATGCCAAGGCCTAGTTTCTTACTAAAAGCTTCTAATTTAAGTTGTAAAGGCGTTTGTTTGGCTGATGCACTTTGAATGAGCTGAGCGACTTTCCCCATTTCAGTGTCTTCACCAATCTCAGTGACGGCCATTTTAGCACGGCCATAAGTAACCAGCGTGCCACTAAATACCATATTGATACGATCAGCTAGAGGTGTATCTTCATTTAAAGCCTCAATAGATTTTTCGGACGGAACGGATTCACCCGTTAAGGATCCTTCAACGACTTGAAGAGATTCTGCTTCAATTAAACGTCCATCAGCGGGAATATTGTTACCAGCCTCCAATACAACAACATCACCAACTAATAATTCTCGGGATTCAATATTTGCTGTTCGTCCATCACGGATAACGGTAGTAGATGGAGTGGACATCTTACGTAAGGATTCCAGTGAGTCTTCTGCTTTTTTCGTTTGAACGACGCTCAAAATAGAGTTTAAAATAAGTACAGCAAAAATAATGAGCGACTCAATAGCTTCTCCTAATAAAATTTGGATGATAGCGACGATTAATAACACAATGACCATTGGATCCTTAAACGTGTCAATAAACATAGATAAAGTGGACTGTTTATCTTTACGGGCAATCTCGTTATAGCCTTGTTCCTCTCGCCGACGAGCAACCTCGTCCATACTTAATCCACTTGAAGAGGTCTTTAAAGACTCCAAGACAGTTTCTGTTGATTCTTGATAATGTTTCATTGATTTATTCCTTTCTTTGGTGTTTTACATGCGCTGGTGAAGTAACTTATGTGATAAAAATATATAAAAAGACGCATACGGACACCGCTTAGTATCCGTATGCGTCTCACAATTTAATACAGCACCAGCAGAAGCAACTCTGCGATTGGTGGTACTGTAACAGATCAAATCAGCCAGTTACTCCCGCACATGTTATTTAAATGATAGGTTAATTATAAATAACTCCACTAATAAAAGCAAGGATTATCTCTCCTAATAGGCGCTTATAATTATTAAGATTGTTAAAACAATAAGGTGTATTAACATGACTTAAAAACTGTATAATGTAACTAATTAAGTACCAAGTGTTGACGATTAAGTGACAAATTAGTTTTAACCTACACATAACGATGGAAAAATGTTAAAATGTGAATGATTTGTTTACAAAGATGAGCGAATATGGTTGATATTTGGTCAGAGTGATAGATCCCAATGAGGATAAAACAAATCGGTTAATTACCATAGACAAAGATAATTCTTTTCTCAATTAAATGAATAAAGTCACGATTACTGTGGCGAGAAGAGACCATGAATGGATCCCTTTTAGAGAGGAACAAATAAGCTAATGACTATTACAAAACTAAAACGAGAGTTTCCAGATACGATAATAAAAGGAAATGAACCCTTATCTTTATATACTTATACTAAAACGGGTGGACCAGCTGATGCTTTAATTTTTCCCAGAAAGATTGAAGAAGTGCAAGCACTAGTATCATGGCTTCATAAAGAAAAATGGCCTGTAACGATACTAGGTAATGCGAGCAATTTAATTGTCAAAGATGGGGGCATTAGAGGTGCGACCATTATTTTGACCAAGATGAACCAGATTACTGTTGAAGACAATAGCATCACAGCCTTAACAGGAGCAGCCCTTATTGAGGTAAGTAAACGGGCCTACCAACATGACTTGACCGGTCTTGAATTTGCTTGTGGTATTCCTGGAAGTATTGGCGGAGCTGTATACATGAATGCAGGTGCTTATGGCGGAGAGGTTAAAGAAGTGATCAAATCAGTCACTATACTGACCCGCACGGGAGAATTAAAAGAAGTGAGTAATCAAGATATGGACTTTTCCTATCGCTATAGTAAATTACAAGACACTGATGACATTGCAGTTAAAGTTACTTTTGAGTTAAAAGTAGGCGAACCTAGTGAAATTAAAGAAAAAATGGATGAATTGACGTATTTGCGTACATCGAAGCAACCATTAGAATTTCCATCCTGCGGTTCAGTCTTTAAGCGTCCGACAGGTTACTTTACGGGTAAACTTATACAAGATGCTGGACTCCAAGGATTGACTTGGGGAGGCGCGCAGATTTCGACTAAACATGCAGGTTTCATCGTCAATATAAATAAAGCAACGGCTACAGATTACATTGAATTAATCGAACACATCCAATCCGTTATTTATGAAGAAAATGGCGTGAAACTTGAAACAGAAGTGAAAATCATTGGGGAAGACCCAATCAAAGAAGTGAAAACAGGGGCGTCATTCTTTAAACGGCCACAGTCTACACTACAGGCCAGTTTACCGATCGATACTATTATGCCTGTGATGGACGAAAACTAATAGCACATTCAACTGAAAACGAACAAACTAATTAAGCAGCACGAACAGACTAAGATTTTTTCTTTGCCATCTGTTTGTGCTGTTTTTTGTTTGGATAAAGAGATAAATAAGGTACACTAGATCCAGTAAATAATATATCGGAGGAATGAAAATGAAGTTTGGTGTTATTGGATTAGGAACGATTGCTCAAAAAGCGTATCTTCCCATTTACACAACAGAGTTCCCACAGCATGAATGGTTTTTTTCAACGCGGGATAAAGCAGTGTTAGAACAGGTCAAAGAACGCTATGGCGTACCTGAGAATCAATTGTTTACAGATTGGAAAGAGTTAGCTGAAAAAGTAGACGCTGTCTTTATACATACCCCTACACACACACATGGTAATCTCATTAGTTATTTCTTGACAAAAGGTGTCGCTGTATTCGTAGACAAACCAATTAGTGATCAGTTGGATGAGACTAGGGAATTAATAGCACTGTCTAAAGAAACAGGCATCCAGTTAACAACCGGTTTTAATCGCCGTTTTGCTCCAATGGTACAGAAAATGAAAGAGATTGAAGGCATTAATCAGCTTCATTTGCAGAAAAACCAAGAGAATCGAACGGATTTTTCTGTCAGGTACCGCTTATATGATATGATGATCCACCCGATCGACACTGCTTTATATCTAGCAGGAGAATCACTCCAAGTCGTCCATTCAAAAGTCGTCGCTAATAAAGAAAACTTCATCCAAGCGACTGTGATGCTTGAAAATGCTAACACTCAAGTCTTTGTCTCTATTAACAATCAGTCTGGAGCACGAAAAGAGACCTATGAGTTGCAAAGCCCAGAAAAAACAGTTGTCCTTGATAACTTAATCGATTGGGCAGAATTTAAAGGAACAGATACCCTTCTTCGTAGAGCAGGTGACTGGGATACAACATTGGAGAAAAGAGGCTTTCTACCTATACTTCAAGTGTTTATCTCTTCACTAGAAGGAAACGTAGATAACCCTGTATCACTTGAATCTGCATTAGCTAGTCACGAAGTATGTGAATCGATTATACAGACCTATGAAAACCAACAAACCATTTAACAACGTTTAGTGAGAGAAGAAAAAACGACTTATTTTTAATGAGATAACATGGCAGTTGTCATCATTTTATCAGAGGGAAATCAAAGAGTTAATTGTAGAAAGATGGCATATTTATCCTTAGAGCGGCGGTTTTTTATACAGAACCGTCGCTTTTATATGAGTATTAAACTCTTGAGAAACAAAAGGGTTACGTTATGTATAGCTTAAAATAGTTCCCTGTCTTTGAAAAGAGAAGGGGTGTCAATTTTTGAACACAATTAAGGGTATTTATTCATCTAAAAACTAATATTATATTGCAAAATATTTACCACTAGCTATAATTATCTAAGTTAAAATAAAACTAAACGGTATTAAAGGGGTGTTTTTGTTGACAGAAGAGATTATTGTTTCCTTCCAGCAAGTTGAAAAAAGGTTCGACGATGAAAAAGTACTAAAAAATATTTCGTTTGAACTAGAAAAGGGTAAATTTTATACCTTGTTAGGTCCATCAGGATGTGGAAAATCAACTATTTTGAATTTGATAGCAGGTTTTACATTACCTTCTGAAGGGAGTATTTACTTAAATGGAGTGGAAGCAAAAGATACCCCTCCTAATAAACGTAAAGTAAACACAGTTTTCCAAGACTATGCCTTATTCCCGCATATGAATGTACTTGATAATGTGGCATTTGGTCTTAAAATGAAGAAAATGAAAAAAAATGTGATTAAAGAAAAAGTAATGGCTGCTTTACAATTAGTCCGTTTAGACGGTTTTGAAGAACGTGAAGTAGCCGAGATGTCAGGTGGACAAAGACAGCGTGTCGCTATCGCTCGTGCACTGGTCAATGAACCAGATGTTTTACTACTGGATGAACCTCTGTCTGCTTTGGATTTAAAATTGCGTACAGATATGCAATATGAGTTACGTGAATTGCAACAACGATTAGGAATTACTTTCTTATTTGTTACTCACGATCAAGAAGAAGCATTAGCCATGAGTGATGAAATAATGGTTATGAAAGAAGGCGAAATTATTCAAACGGGCACACCGATGGATATTTATGACGAGCCTATTAACCGTTATGTTGCTGACTTTATTGGAGAAAGTAATATAGTAGAAGCCCGAATGGTAGAAGACTATGTCGTTGCCTTTGCTGGAAAACAATTCGCATGTGTAGACGGCGGAATGAATCCTAATGAGAAAGTAGACATCGTTATTCGTCCGGAAGACCTTGTGTTAACCGATTCCGAAGAAGGTGCCATTCAAGTCACTGTTGACTCTCAACTCTTCCGTGGTGTTCACTATGAAATTATTGGCTACGACAGCGAAGGTAATGAGTGGATGGTCCATTCGACTAGAAAAACAGAGCCGGGTAAACAAGTCGGTCTGCAATTTGAACCAGAAGATATTCATATCATGAGATTAAATGAAACCGAAGAGGCATTTGACGAGCGTATTGAACAATTCTCGACAGGTTTTGATAGTAATGAAGAAAGTGAAGGAGTCGATGTCAATGCTTAAACAGCGTAAAGCACTGTCTGTGCCATATTATTTATGGATCGCTCTCTTTGTTATTGCTCCCGTATTCCTTCTTTTGTATCAGTCTTTTCAAAACATAGATGGGTCATTTTCCTTAGCGAATATACAGACTTATTTCACGTCTACAGTCTATTTGACTATGACACTGCAGTCTTTTTTATATGCCTTTGTTATTACTGTAGTCGCCTTATTAATTAGTTATCCGGCTGCCTACTTTTTGACACGCGCAAAAAACAAGCAGCTATGGCTGTTGGTATTAATATTACCAACATGGATTAATATTCTATTAAAAACGTATGCCTTTATTGGTATTTTAAGTCAGACTGGAGCAGTCAATCAGTTCTTTGAATTTATTGGTCTGGGTACTCAACCCTTACTATTTACTCGTTTAGGCTTTATTATTGTAGCAACGTATATCGAGATACCTTTTATGTTGCTGCCAATATTTAATGCTATAGATGAAATTGATGACTCCATGGTCTTTGCTAGTCGAGATTTAGGAGCTAATGAGTGGGATACCTTTAGATCAGTTATTTTCCCTATGTCTATGTCAGGTGTCAGAAGTGGTGTTCAAGCTGTTTTCATTCCGTCGTTATCCTTGTTCATGTTAACGCGTCTGATTGCCGGAAACCGAGTCGTGACATTAGGAACAGCTATTGAACAACACTTCCTTGTAACTCAAAATTGGGGCATGGGATCAACAATGGGTATTGTATTAATTATAATTATGTTCGTTGTTATGTTTCTGACGGGTAAAAGACGTAAAGGGGGACAAAGAGGATGATAAAAAATAATAAAGCATCAACCATGTATTTGCTTATCGTATTTATCCTACTATATGCTCCTATCGCTTATTTAATTTATTACTCCTTCAATGCAGGGGGGACGATGAATCAGTTTACTGGTTTCACATGGGAACATTATCAATCGTTAGCCAGCGATACACGTTTAATAACGATTGCGTTGGATACATTACGAGTGGCTTTGTTATCAGCTTTAGCCGCAACGATTATTGGAACACTTGGCGCAATTGGAATCTATTATGCTAAATTAAGACGCACACAGACTATTTTATTGAGTTTAAATAATATCTTACTGGCATCTCCAGATGTTATTATAGGAGCAAGCTTCTTATTATTGTTTACCCTAGTCGGTTTTCGTTTAGGCTTCTATTCCGTTTTGCTGTCACATATTGCTTTCAGTATTCCCATTGTCGTCTTAATGGTACTGCCAAGACTAGAAGAAATGAACACTAATATGTTGACTGCAGCCAGAGACTTGGGTGCTAGCCAATTGCAAGTACTGAAAGAAATCATCTTGCCAAGCATCACTCCCGGGATCTTAGCCGGATTCTTTATGGCTTTCACTTATTCAATTGATGATTTTGCCGTCACATTCTTTGTTACAGGAAACGGATTTGCGACATTGTCTGTTGAAATTTATTCCCGTGCCCGTCAAGGGGTGAGCTTAGAAATTAACGCATTAAGTACCTTGTTATTCCTCGTTGCTATGGGAATAGTCGTCGGTTATTACTTCATCCAAAAACAACAAAGACAAAGAAAGAAAACGGCACAAATAGATCCAACCAACCATGAGAAAGCGGTGACTCCATAGTGAAAAAACTGACCTTCATTTCATTACTTGTTATAGCATTTACGGGTATCATTTATTTTGCCAGTCAAATGATTGAACGGGCACAGGGAACGAGCGGATCAGATGTTTTTCATTTATACAATTGGGGAGATTATATCGACCCAGATTTGCTGACTCAATTTGAAGAAGAAACAGGATACCGTGTCGTTTATGAAACGTTTGACTCCAATGAAGCGATGTATACAAAAGTGGATCAGGGTGGGACGAGTTATGATCTCACAATCCCGAGCGAATATATGATTGAACGGATGATTGATGAAGATCTCCTTGTTCCGCTCGATCATTCGCGTATAGAAGGATTGAATCATATTAATGATGATTTTTTGGATCTATCTTTTGACCCCGGAAATCAGTATTCCATTCCTTATTTTTGGGGGACGCTAGGTATTGCTTACAATGAAGATCTCATAAGCAATCTAGAACTATCCTCGTGGGAAAGCTTATTCGATCCTGCTTTGGAGAACAGTATTTTAATGATTGATGGGGCGAGAGAAGTTATTGGTATTGGCCTTCAAAGCAATGGCTATTCCCTTAACTCGAAGAATGAGAAGGAGCTAGAAGAAGCTGCCAATACACTAGTTGATTTAGCCCCTAACATTAAAGCTTTAGTTGCTGATGAAATCAAAATGTATATGATCCAGGAAGAAGCAGCTGTTGCCGTCACCTATTCAGGTGAAGCAGCAGATATGATGTGGGAGAATGAATCAATTGTTTACGTTTTGCCAGCAGAAGGCTCGAATTTATGGTTCGATAATATGGTAATTCCTCGTACCGTACAAAATGAGGATGCTGCTTATGCCTTTATCAACTTCATGCTGGACCCGGAAGTTGCTGCTCAAAACGCAGATTATGTTGGCTATAGTACACCGAATGAATCAGCCATGAGTTATCTGCCAGAAGAGACTATTGAAGATGAACAGTTTTATCCAAGTCAAGAGATGATTAATCAGCTGGAAGTCTATGAAGACTTAGGTCCAGAATATACAGGTATTTATAATGAAATGTTCTTAGAGTTTAAGATGATTAAGTAATAGTCAAAAAAGAAGCAGACTGATTTTTTCGGATTCTGCTTCTTTTTTCTATGTTATAATAATGACAATGATTATAAAGGGTGGGCTGATAGATGAATCTTAAACAAATGGTAGGGTATAAAGCAGCAGAATTTATCAAAGAAGGTATGACAGTAGGTCTGGGAACCGGATCTACTGCTTATTATATGGTAGAAGCATTAGGTAAGCGAGTTAAAGAAGAAGGTTTAACGATTACTGGGGTCACGACGTCTCGTCGGACAACAGAGCAAGCTAGGGAACTTGGTATCCCATTAAAAGATGTGGATGAGGTTGATTACATTGACGTCACTATTGATGGCGCCGATGAAATTTCTGACGATTTTCAAGGAATTAAAGGTGGCGGAGCTGCTCATTTATTTGAAAAAGTAGTTGCTCAGCTTTCAAAAGAAGTCATCTGGATTGTTGATGAAAGTAAGATGGTTAAAGAGTTGGGAGCATTTCCCTTACCAGTTGAAGTGGTTCAATTTGGAAGTGGCCAAGTGTATCGTTTATTTGAAGAAAAAGGTCTGAATCCTGTTTTCCGCCAAACGGATGAAGGCGAGAAAGTGTTAACAGATTCTGGGAATTATGTTATAGATTTACACCTGTCAGTCATTGATAAACCGCATGAATTAGCCCAGTGGTTGGATAGTTTAACAGGCGTTGTCGAACATGGGTTATTCCTCGATACAGTGACTAAAGTCATTATTGGAAAAGAAGACGGTCCAGTCGTAAAAGATGTTAAACGATAAAAAACAAAACAGACCACTAACCCATCTAGACTTGGATATAGTGGTCTGTTTTTTATTGTCAAATCAATTATTGATTATTATATGCCTTTTTTCTTCAGTTGAATAAGCATATCTTCGGTCATTTTCTCTAAGTTAAATCTTGGAGAGAAACCCCATTCTTTAGATGCTACGGTTGTGTCAATAGCATTGGGCCAAGACTCTGCAATGCTTTGTCTAATGGGATCCACATCGAAAGTCAGATTGAACTCTGGAATATGAGCTTTTATCGCTCGTTCGAAATCTTCAGGCGCCACACTCATGGCACTCACATTGTAGGCATTTCGGTGAACAAGTTGCTCACTATTTGCTTCCATTAGTTGAATAATGGCGTCTACTGCATCAGGCATATACATCATATCCATATACGTTCCCTTATCGATAAAGGAAGCATAGCCTTGTTTTCTCAAAGCTTCATAGTAGATATCCACAGCATAGTCAGTCGTCCCACCACCTGGAAGGGTATCATAGGATATTAGACCTGGGAAGCGGACACTACGAGTATCCACTTCAAATTTTTGATGGTAATAATCGCCAAGTAATTCACCACTAACTTTAGTCACGCCATACATGGTGCTTGGACGCTGAATGGTTACTTGTGGTGTTTGATCTTTAGGCGTATTGGGTCCAAAGGCGCCAATAGAGCTTGGAGTAAAGAAAGATAAATCATATTCTCTAGCCATCTCTAAAGCGTTTATTAAACCGCCCATGTTTAAATTCCATGCCAATATCGGTTTAGCTTCTGCCACTGCAGAAAGCAATGCGGCTAAATGAATAATGGTATCGACAGAATAGTGTTCGATCAATTCTTTCATGCGCACAATATTGGTGACATCCAAGATTTCAAAGAGACCGTCAGTAACGACAGGAGAATCTTCTGGTTGTTGAATATCTGTAGCGATAACATTGTCCACGCCATATTTTTTGCGCAATGCCACAGTCAATTCAGATCCGAGTTGGCCTAATGCACCAGTAATGAGTATTTTTTTCAATGTAATTCCTCCAACACATTCGGTTTCATAACTTATGTAGCCAATAAGGAGAAGAACTCTCCTTATTTTGGCTTTTAAATTGCATTAGCTAATAACGTTCAATTCTTTTCCGACCTTTTCATAGATGGCTAATACTTTGTCTAACTGCTCTTTCGTATGAGCGGCTGTAGGCATGTTTCTGACTCGACCTGTTCCACGAGGGACGGTTGGGAAGACGATTGACTTCGCATAAACACCTTCTTCAGTTAAACGTTTAGAGAAGGCCTGAGCTTTTTTCTCTTCACCAATAATACAAGGTGTAATCGGTGTCTCAGAATTTCCAATCTCAAAACCTAAGTTCTTAAGGCCTTCTTTAAGGTAACGGCCATTGTCCCATAGGCGGTCATGTTCGTCCGTTGAGTTTGTCATGATATCAATGGCTTCCATACAAGCTGCCGCAGCTCCAGGTGTTAAAGAGGTAGAGAATAGGAAGGGGCGCGCACGCACTTTTAACCAATCAATTAAGTTTTGCGTTCCAGCAACATAACCACCGACTACGCCAACAGCTTTTGATAGAGTGCCCATTTGGAAATCTATTTTATCTTGTAAACCGAAGTGCTTAACTGTTCCAGCGCCTTTACCCATCACGCCAGATCCGTGAGCATCATCCACATAGGTGATTAAGTCGAACTCTTCAGCAATTTCAACGATTTCTGGCAGTTTGGCTACGTCTCCATCCATTGAAAACACACCGTCAGTTATATACATAATCTTCTCGTATAAACCACTTTCAACGGCTTCTTTTGCCTTAGCTCTTAAGTCGTCCATGTCTTGGTGTTTGACACGAATCACTTTAGCGCCAGATAAACGGCACCCATCGATAATCGATGCATGGTTTAATTCATCGGATAAAATAGCATCATGTTTGTTCATGACAGCAGAAATCGCCCCCATGTTACAGTTGAAACCAGACTGGAAAGCAACTGCCGCTTCCGTTTGTTTGAACGCCGCAATTTTATCTTCTAGTTCATCGTGAATGGTCTGTGTGCCATTAATCGTACGAACAGCTCCGGCTCCTACACCATAAATGTCGGTGGCTTCATTGGCTTTTGCTTTTAAGCGCTCATCGTTAGAGAAGCCCAAATAATTATTGGAAGACATATTGATTAATCTTTTCCCATTAACTGTAATTTCTGCTCCGTTGGGACCTTGTATCGTATCGATTTCGTTATATAGTCCATTATCTTTCAGCTCTTGTAAATTCGATTCTAAAAATGAATTCAGTTTTTGGCTGGTCATGGTATCTCTCCTAGCATTTATTTTTTCATCCTTAACAAGTTTACCATTCTTTTGAAAAATGGTGTAGTCAGTATGGCTTTTATGGGAATATTCTCATTCTTATTCGATAGATTTTCAATGTCTTCTTAGAGAAATGTGCTAAAATGGGCAATATAATGAGATAATGATAGGAGAGTACACCATTATGCGAATGATTGATTTAATTGAGAAAAAGCAACACAAAGAAGCATTAACTGAAGAAGAAATTAAATGGATGATTGAGAACTATACATCCGATACCATCCCTGACTACCAAATGAGTGCAATGGCTATGGCAATTTATTTTAATGGTATGGATCAAACTGAACGCAGTGCGATGACCATGGCAATGGTTGAATCGGGGGATCAAATTGATTTGTCGGCTATTGAAGGCATTAAAGTAGACAAGCACTCTACAGGTGGAGTAGGTGACACAACAACTTTAGTATTGGCTCCATTAGTTGCCAGTGTCGGTGTACCCGTTGCTAAAATGAGTGGTCGTGGACTTGGGCATACAGGTGGAACCATCGATAAATTGGAAGCCGTTCCAGGTTTCCACGTTGAATTATCTCAAGAAGAATTTATTGACTTAGTAAATAAGAATAAAGTAGCTGTTGTAGGTCAATCAGGGAACTTAACACCAGCCGATAAAAAGATTTATGCTTTGCGAGATGTAACGGGTACCGTAGAGTCGATACCTTTGATCGCAAGCTCAATTATGAGTAAAAAAATCGCAGCTGGAGCAGACGCTATCGTTTTAGATGTTAAAATCGGTGCTGGAGCTTTCATGAAAAATGAAGAACAAGCTAGAGAATTGGCTGAAACAATGGTCAGTATCGGACAGTCTGTCGGCAGACAAACAATGGCAGTCATATCAGATATGAGTCAGCCTCTAGGAAATGCCATTGGAAATAGTTTAGAAATTAAAGAAGCGATCGATACACTAAAAGGTGAAGGACCAAAAGATTTGACTGAGCTGTGTCTGGTTTTAGGAAGTCAAATGGCTTACTTGGGTGGAGTCGGTTCCACGCTCGAAGAAGCGCGTGAAAGACTAGAAGAGAACTTGAAAAATGGCAAGGCGCTTGAAACCTTTAAAACCTTTATTGCTTCTCAAGGCGGCGATGCATCAGTTGCCGATAATCCTGATGAAGTCATGGAGCAAGCTAAGTATGAGCAAGACATTAAAGCTCAAGAATCTGGAGTCGTCTCAGAAATCGGTGCTGATCAAATCGGTATTGCAGCAATGATGCTTGGAGCCGGAAGAGAAACAAAAGACAGTGTTCTAGATATGACGGCAGGGTTGTACTTGCATAAAAAGGTGGGCGACAAAGTAGAAGCAGGAGAAACCTTGGTCACTGCCTATTCAAACAAAGAAATAAGTGAATCAATCAAAGAAAAAGTATTGAATAATATTCGTATATCAGAGCATGCTGAAGAACCAACATTAATTTATACCATTATAAAATAAAGGTAACCGTACACTAGAAGCCCGTTCGAAGCAGGATTTACTGCAAGCGACAGGCTTCTTTTTAATATTAAAAAAACAGTTATTCCGTGGTATACTGGATAGAAAATTGTCAGAAAACAAAGATAAGAGGGGTAATATGCAAAAAAATACAATAATGAATGGAATGAAAGCCAGTCTGCCCATTATGGTAAGCTATATCGCTTTGGGTATTGCATGTGGCATTGTGCTGTTCGATGCAGGGTTTAGTTTAGCAGCTATTTTCTGGATGAGTTTACTTATTTATGCTGGAGCAGCTCAGTTTCTAGCAGCCAGTATGGTTACTCTAGGTGCTAGCTTCCCGTCCATCATTTTGATGGTGTTCTTTTTAAATTTAAGGCATGTACTCATGTCAGCCAGTTTATCTAGCTACGTTAAAGATAAATCATTCGGCTTTATCGGACTATTTAGTCATTTGATGTCTGATGAGTCTTTTGGTATCAATTATTCCCGTTTTAGGGATGGGAGTTGGACTGCAGACGAAGCATTGGTGACAAGTGTATCGAATTACTCAACGTGGGTAATCAGTACAGTGATTGGTGGAGCGATAGGTAGTCAGTTTCCAATCAATACAGTCATTATGAATTATGCCTTGATTGCCATGTTTTTATGTATGATGGTGCAGCAGTTTGTTTCAAAAGCGCACCTCTTAGCAGGAGTGGCGGCGGTCATAGCGACTGTTGTATTAAGGCTTGTGCTTCAACACAATATCGCGCTTGTCTTTGCGACCATTATTGCTTCTTTCATAGGCTATTTTTTGGAGAGTTACACTGATATTAATAAGAAAGGGAGTCGAACCAATGGGTAATTATTATGGATTAATAATAGGCATGGCAGTAGTGACTTACTTTCCTCGATTTCTACCCATGCTTCTGTTGAGTAAAAAGGAAATATCACCGTCTTTTAGTAAGTGGATGTCATACATACCAGTATCTATATTCGCATCACTGGTCGCCTCAGATGTCTTTTTTTGGGAAAACGACTTTAATCTTTATCCAGCCGTCAACTTGAAACTCATTCCTACATTACTGGTATTAGTAGTAGCAATGAAAACGAGAAGTTTATTGTGGTCTATGCTGACTGGGATCGTCAGTATGACAGTGCTATGGTACGTGTTATAACTGGTTGTAGATAGTAAATGAATGTTTAACGTAAAGCAGGTCGTTTCAAAAGAGTTTCCCCAAGGTAATCCGCCCATTGTTCAGGCCAGCAAAAAGAATAAGGTACGCCGTATTGTTTTCTGAGCTGCTTGTAGCGGTTCAACCGGGACCATGCTAATGAAACAAAGCCAACAGTAAAGAGGTACAGTGGTCCAAGAATTAAAGATTGGATGGTATGCCCGTATTCATGGACGGAGATTCGGTCACACCGCTCTTTTAGTATAGAAGGCTGAGTAGGTGAAGCCCTCAATAAGTTGGGTTCATTTTCATCTGGGACAAAAATAAATAAGCCAAGCGATATGCCGTTCATCGTTTTCCATTTAGTCCGAATGGATCCATGATACCAATCATGGGGTTGCTTATAAAAAATCAAGAAAAAGACAAAGCCCACCAAGCTTTGAATACAGCCCCAAGTGAGTTGAGCGGTGATATAAACGATATAATAAAAGAAGGTCCATATAACCGAGTGCTTTTTGTGAATCATTCTCTTCATCCTTTAAAGTGACGTGATAATTGATTATACATTAAATGAGTAGGAAAAAAGCTTCCCATTAAGAACGGGAAGCGTAGCGTTTGATATCGATATTGCGAGCGTAACTCCATTCAGCTGAGTCACCAGTGATAACTAAATCAGTTTGTTTTAGTTCATCGACTGTACGTGCTCCTAAAAGTGTCATAATGCGACTCAATTCCATTTTCCATGACGACACTGTTTCAATGGTCTTATCGACGTCATCTAAAGCCATATGCATAAACCAACTGGATAAGCCTGTTAAAGAAGCTCCAAGAGCAAGAGCTTTAACAATTTCCAGCGGACGACGGATGCCACCAGAAGCTATAATATTGGCAGTTGTCTCTGTTTCGAAAGCTTCTAAAAGAGAGACGACTGTTGTTTGTCCCCAAGATTCTAAATCATCCAACTTATAATCTTTTCGTCTATAATTTTCGATTTGGGCAAAGTTGGTTCCACCTTTTCCACTAATATCAATGAATTTTACCCCAAGAGATTCCAATAAAGTGATCGTTTCTTTACTCATTCCAAACCCAACTTCTTTGACAATCACAGGAACATCAAGGCCGTTAACGATGGATTGAATATTTTCAATCCAATTGGAAAATTCTCTGTCGCCTTCGGGCATAACTACCTCTTGAGGAGCATTTACGTGGATTTGCATGGCATCTGCTTTTAGTAAATCGACGACTCTTTTCGCATTTTCCAAGCCGTGACCTGCACCCAAATTTGCAAAAACCAACCCATTAGGATTGACCTCTCGAACAATTTCAAAAGTATCTTTCAAGCTGGGATCTTTAACAGCTGCGCTGACAGAACCGGTTGCCATGGCTAGTCCAGTTTCTCTGGCAATAATAGCTAGTTTTTCATTTACTCGGCCTGTCCAAGGGCTGCCACCCGTCATTGCATTAATGAAGAAGGGAACTGAAAAATCGAGTCCAGCTAAATGGACGGATAAATTAACATCTGTTACATCCATTTGTGGAAACGAATGATGAACAAAGTGCACATCTGAAAAAGAGGAGACACCATGATCATAAAATTTTTCGGATAAAGAGACGTGTTCATTTTTACGGTTGTTAGGCTTAGACATAAATGACACTCCAATAATAATTATTTAGTAAAAACAGTAAGGGGAAGGTGATGAATACCGTTAGCCTGCCACTCGTTAACGAGTGCGTGTTGGTCAACAAATCGATCTGCTAAGGCAATACCACAATCTCCACCGCCAGCTCCGGACGTTTTGGCTGCAGCACCAAACCGCTCGGCTGTTTCAATTAAACGCTGTAACTTAGGTGTTTCTAATACCAAACTTCTCATTTGGCTCATGTTCAGTAATAATTGTCGATTTAAGAGTATCTGCTCGTATATGATTGAGGTATGATTAGACCGAATACCTTCAATTAATTGCTCAACACACTGTTTACTCTCTAAAAGAAATTGCTCGTATGAATAGACAGATGTATGATGATCGTCTTTACTTGAATCTTTCATGCTTAGAACAAGGTTTTCTGTAGATGCAGGTGATGCAGTCCAACCGATGAGTAAATCAATTGCCTTTGGGGGCTCAATGGCTTCTATCTTTAATAACGGCCATGGTTTAAAGACTAACTCGCGTAAAGAGAGTGTCTTAGAATGAGACAGGACCCATTGTTTATCAAAGCTTGAATAAAGGAGCCAGCCGGTAAATGCTGCCGCTGCTAAATCTCCAAAAGATCCCCGACTGCCGAGAGATAAGTGTGATAGAGCAGCTAGCTTATAAATGATTTCGTCTGTCACAGTCAATGAGACGGACTTTAATATGGCTTTAATAGTTGCAACGGTTACTGCGCCACTCGAACCTAGGCCATATTTAGTACCAGAGTCATCGGTTAGCTCACTTTCAATGGTGAGGGTATAATAAGGTAACAGTGTGTCGTGCTCATTTATAAAAGCTTCTGTCACAGCTATTGTAGCCATTAAGATATCAGCTTTTGACTGCTTTGTCATCAAAAGTGGACCATCATCAGACCGTTGCCATTCTACCGGCTCTTCAAAAAGAGCGGGAGATACAATCGTACCCGACGATTGTTCGCTGGGAGTAAGAGAAACCGTAATGAACCGGTCGACTGCAACAACAATGGCAGGGTTCCCTGGTTCGGTCACTGCATACTCGCCAGCAACATACAATTTCCCTGGTGCTTTAGATCGTGAGTCTCTCATAGCATCACCTTGTTAACACATGAAGGCCAGGTCCAGGACGGGCTTCAATTAATCGACTGGTATCAAAGTGTTCACTTAATAATCGTTTTAATTCAGCTAATTCGGATGCTTTACAAATTAATTTGACATTTGGTCCTGCATCCATGGTGAAATGGACGGCATAACCTTTTTTGCGCAATTGTCTAACAGCATCCATTGCTTTCATGCTTTCAGCTGACCAGTAGGTAAATGGAGGTATGGCTCCTAGTGTCGTTGCGTGCATTTTCAAAGCACTACGTTCAGCAATCTCACCAACTGTATAAACATCGCGTTTAGAAATAGCTTCTTTCATATTAGTTAAGTCACCATCAACAGTTTGTAACCAACCGTCGTAAAAAGGAGAGGTTTCAACTGTGCGGCGCATACCTTCGCGGCTGGATACATCTTTTTTTGCATCATTCACGACAATAAAAAGCATACCAATATCCCAATCAGCATCGTCAACGGGAACAGCAAAAGACGTTTTATCATCGTAACCTTTGATCCATTCAGCAAACCCACCGTAAATACTGCGAGAAGCTGAACCTGATCCTATTCTAGCCAATCTGGATAAGTCTTTTTCAGACAATGATAACCCAGCAGCGTGACTAGCCGCACCCGCTAAGGCAGCAAGACCGGATGCTGAGGAAGCTAATCCAGCTGCTGTTGGCACGTGATTGATACTTTCCACTCGTGCATGTGATGAGATCCCAGCCATTTCACGTACACGGTTTAAAACGACTTGGACTTTTTTTAATGACTCATGACCCTGTAATACGCCATCTAGTACCAACTCATCTTGATTTAAAGAATCATCGAACAAAACCTTTGTATCCGTATAAAAAGCATCTAAAGTAAGAGAAAGGGAATGATTCATCGGAATAATCAACTCTTCATTTTCTTTACCCCAGTACTTAATCAGGGCAATATTTGTATGTGCCCGTACCCAACTACTCATCTGTTTCCTCCCCAAGAGCATGAATCCATGTTTCAACAGCTCCATGCTCCATTAATTTATAAGCGATTCTTTTGGCTTGTTTAGACGTTTTGGCCAACGCAATCATGCATCCGCCACGTCCGCCGCCTGTCAATTTTGCTCCAAGCGCTTTGTAAGCCATCGCTGTATCGACTAATTTATCCAAAGCGTCATTACTGACATTGAGTTTTTTTAAATGCTCATGAGTCTTAGACATTAAACACCCTAGTTCTTCCGGATTATTTTCTTCAATCGCAATTCTAGCTTGTTCGGTTAACCGACCGATCGCTTCAATAATGCCTTTGGTTTTGTTATAAGACGTTTTCACCTGCTCAGCTACATCTTCTACAGCTTGTCTAGTCTGCCCCTTCAAACCTGTATCGGCAGCAATTAAGTAGCCAGACAGCCGTAAAGGAAAAGGAGTGAAATGACTATCTTTTTTAAAAAAGACAGGTTGCTCGCTACTGGTCACTCGAGCATCCAAACCGCTTGGATTACCATGAGCTATTTTTTCTCCTATATTGACATACTCGAGTAATGTATCGTAATCCAATGGCTCATCGAAATAAGAATAAAGAGCCCGAACCAAGGCTGTTGTAACAGCAGCACTTGACCCCATTCCTCGTTCTGGTGGGATGAGACTGGATATTGAAATAGACATATAATCAAGGGGCTGTTCCAAATCTGTACAAATCGATTCGATAACTGATTTTAAGTTCAACAATGAATCAGGGATAGTTGACACATCTCCTTGATAATAGCTAGAATTCAACTGGCTACTACCTAAAGTCGGCTCGATAGTCACTTCAACCGGAGTTGCAAGAAAAGGGAGAGCGATGGCAGGCTCGTTGTAAACGACTGCATGCTCACCTATTAGAATGATTTTACCGTGGGCTGTTCCCACTGCTTGCTTATAGAGAGTTTTCATCTGTTCAACTCCTGTATTCTCTCATTAGTTAATCGTTATAATCATAACTTATTTCATAAATAAACTCTAATTTATGTTACCATTATTAGTTTAAAAAACGGTAAAGTTTTAATTAAATTCACAAAACCTAGGGAAATAGTCGCTTATATAGTATATATGTGAGCAAATATCTGTTAAACTGATACAGATAAAGCATATTTAGGACTATAATGGAGGAAGACCGCATGAAAGAATCGGATTCTTTTTATATAATTGACAGAGATGAATGGAAAAAACTAAATAAATATAAAGAAATCAATTTGACCGATCAAGAAGTGGATTCGTTACGGTCTTTAAATGATCAAGTATCAACACAAGATGTTAAAGATATTTACTTGCCAATTCTACAAGTCTTGCATAAGTATATTAAGCACTACCATGAGAGGCAAACCGAAATAAGACAGCTTTTAGAGAGACCGGAAAAGAAAAATCCCTATATTATAGGAATCGCAGGAAGTGTGGCTGTTGGCAAAAGCACATTGGCTCGTTTTCTTAGAACCATGATGTCCCGCGCTTATCCAGATCAAAAAGTCAGTTTGATTACAACTGATGGGTTTTTGCATCCAAACGAAGTGTTAATCGATCGAGGGATACTAAATCGCAAAGGCTTCCCGGAAAGTTATGACATGCATCGCTTAATTAGTTTTATGGGGGATGTGAAAAGTGGGCGCCGTAATATTAAGGTTCCTTTGTATTCACATAAATTATATAACATCATACCTGACCAATATGAGGTTATCGATCAGCCAGATATATTGATTGTGGAAGGGATAAATGTCTTGCAACTACCTACGAGTGAAAAGATATTTGTCAGTGACTTCTTTGATTTCAGTTTTTATGTCGATGCTGAACCCTACCGTATTGAGAAGTGGTATTTGGAGCGCTTTGGATTGCTGTTACAAACGGCTTTCAAAGATCCCACTAACTATTACTATTCTTATGCGATAGGGGATCGAAAAGAAGCGTTTAACATGGCTAAGAATGTATGGCGAACCATCAACTTAAAAAACTTGGAAGAATACATTATGCCGACTCGTTTTAGAGCAAATATGATTATTCATAAAACAACGGATCATTATATTGATCAAATTCTATTAAAGAAGCATTAACAAAGGAGTGTGATGGGTGTTGGTGAAAGAAGACGCGACTCGTTTACAGGAATTACAAAATGAAGTAAATGCATTAAAAAGGATGAATAAAGAGCTCTTGACTATGCAAGAAAAGCAGGACTCGCTTGAGTTTGCTTGGTCAGGCAATCTAGGGCATTGGTTTTGGGATTTTAAAGAGAATCAAGTTAGATTTAATCCATTGAAAGCGACCGCTTTAGGCTATGCTAAAGAGGAATTACCAGAGTATGTTACCTTTCAATTTTTCACTGATCGGTTGCATCCCGACGATTATGATCGGGTAATGGATGCGATGAGAGATCATCTATCTGGAAAATCGCCTGTATGGGAAGTGAAATACCGTATTGAAACAAAAAATGGTGACTATAAAACCTACTATGATAGAGGAAGAGTGACCCAAAGGGAAGAAGACGGTTCTCCTCTCTTTTTATCAGGTATTGTGTTTGATATATCTGAATATGAAACTGAGCGTGAAGAATTGCTAAAAGAAAACAGTGACTGGGAGAAACAAGTTAAAAAGGATACGATGACTGACCTTTATAATCGCTCAAATATCTTAGTGAAATTAGGACAAGCTATTGCAGAAGTGAAGTCCAAAAAAAGCCAAACTGTTTCAATGGTTTTAATTGATTTGGATAATTTATACCATCAAAATACCTTGTTTGGGCCCTTGTTTGGTGATGAAATCATTCTAAAAACGGGCGAGGCTATCAATGAGTCCATTAGTGAAATTGGTTATGGAGGCGTGTTTGAAGGCGGAAAATTTATGGTTGTGCTGCCTAATCATTCTAAAAAAGAAGCGACCCATATAGCAAAAACTATAAAAACAACTTTACAGGAAAAACAGTTTTCTGAACCGGCTGAAGTAACATGTAGTGTAGGAGTCACTGAATTCACGATTAATGATACAGTCAGCCAATTATTCAACCGTGCAGATCGTTTGTTAAGCAAAGCTAAAGAGCAAGGAAAAAATACAATAATAGCTGATTAAAAGCAAAATACATACTAAAGAAGATAGTTTATGGGAGTTAGAATGGGTGAATAATGTATGCAGAACAAAATAACTATTCTGGGTATTCCATTTGATAATATGACAAGAAAAGAATTTCTAAAAGCCCTTTACCAACGGATGGAAGATAAACAAAAAACCTTCCTCGTTACAGCCAATCCGGAAATTGTTATGTTTGCTAAGGATAACAAAGACTATTTTGATTTGTTACTACAGGCTGATTTCATAGCTCCAGATGGCATAGGTATTGTCAGAGCATCAAAAGCGTTAAATACACCGATTAAAGAACGGGTACCTGGATTTGAATTAATGATAGGTTTGTTAGAGTTAGCCAATTTACATCAGAAACGAGTTTACTTCATCGGAGCAAAAGAAGACATTATTGGTTTGGCTGTAGAAAATGTAAAAAAAGAATGGCCGTCAATTCGTATAGCTGGTTCGCATCATGGCTATTTTGATCACAATGACCCTGCAATAATTGAACAAGTAAAGGCCACTAAACCAGATATTGTCTTGGTCGCTTTTGGTTTTCCAAGACAAGAAAAATGGATTCAAAGGTATTTAAATGAGGCCTCTTATGGTATTGCTGTAGGAGTTGGAGGTAGCTTTGATGTTCTCTCCGGTAAAGTCAAGCGAGCGCCTTCCATTGTTCAACGTTTTCATGTTGAATGGCTGTATCGACTGATGAAAGAACCCTCTCGGTACAAACGCATGTCTGTCTTGCCATTATTTTTAAAAGAAATTCGTAAACAAAGAAAAAAGGTAAAGGACTTATGAAAGTTGCACATATAAATGCAGGTAATGAGTATGGTGGGGGCTTGGTTCACATCGTATCATTGTTAAAAACATTAAAAGATGAAACGGTAGATTTACTCGTGCTGGAAGAAGGTCCGGTTGCAAGAGCAGCTCGACAAGCCGGTATAAAAGTTTTTGTCTTTCAACAAACGTCTCGATATGATTTAAGTGTGTTGAAAAAATTAAAAACATTTATTGAAAGTAAAGATTATGACCTTATTCATTCTCATGGCCCCCGAGCTAATGCAGTAATGGCGGTGTTGCACACAAGACTTAAGGCCAAGTGGGTAACTACTGTCCACAGCAATCCCTTGCTGGATTTTGAAGCAAATGGCTTGAAGGGAAAGGTTTTTGAAAAGGTTAATAAACATGCTTTATTTAAAGCAGACGGGATTATTGCAGTATCTAATGAAATTAAAACTGTTCTAGAACATATGGGTATAGAATCTACTAAAATTGAAGTCATATTCAATGGCATCGCATTTCCAAAGGAGGAACTTGTCAAACGACCTCCTTCAGTGTTTACTATCTTAACGATTGGAAGACTTCATCCCATCAAAGGCTATAACCTAATGATGAAGACTCTTGGTGAATGGAAGCAAGCGAACTGGCAATGGATTGTTTTAGGTGATGGTGAAGAAGAAGAGACGTTAAAACTGTTGAGCCGCCAGCTGTCCTTGGATCACAAAGTTGAGTTTAAAGGGTGGACATCAGAAAAAGAGGTCAGGCAGTGGCTGAGTTTAACAACCATCCTCGTTCATCCGTCCTTAAGTGAAAGTTTCCCCATAGTTCTCTTAGAAGCAGCCGAACAACAGGTGCCGGTCATTGCTACCCGCGTTGGGGACGTCGACAAAATAGTAACAGATGATTCAAAGGGCTGGCTCATCTCTCCGAATAGTTCCAAAGAACTTGTTCAAGCACTTGATGAAGCCTATTTATTATGGCAACAGTGTCAATTAAATCAAAAAGGACAAGAATTGAATAAGTGGGCCAAGCAGTTTACATTAGATAAACAAGCCACACATGTCCTGTCTTTTTATAGTAAACTAATCAATTAAACCAGTTAGCTGATGCATATGCTTTCTGGTTTTTTGATTGTCAATCCTTATAAATACACTGATTGAACCGAATTCTTACATGTTTTATAGGACGGATTAGTAAACAGAGAATTCCCTGAATGAGGGAGAGTGTGGTATACTTGCTAACAGAGATTATTCTCGGCATAGGAGGAAATGGAATGTATCAAAGTTACCCAGATGACAGTCTGGCTCTACACACAGATTTATACGAGTTAAATATGATTTACACTCATTGGAAAAAAGGAAACCATGAAAAAAAAGCGGTATTTGAAATGTATTACCGTAGCAATCCATTCGGCATGGGGTACACGATTTTCGCTGGATTAGAACGAGTGGTCCACTTCATAACCAACCTTTCGTTTAAGGAATCAGATATCGATTATTTAAGAGAGGAAAAGAATTTTCCTGACGATTTTCTTGATTACCTAGCGAATTGGAGATTTAAAGGAACGATTCGTTCATTTAAAGAGGGAGAAGTTGCCTTTGCTAACGAGCCATTGATTCAAGTGGAAGGCCCTTTAGCGGATTGTCAACTGATTGAAACGGCATTACTAAATATAGTTAACTTTCAGACGTTAATTGCAACGAAAGCGTCTCAAATTAAGACAGCTGCTGGCAACGATCCTGTTTTGGAATTTGGTGCAAGACGTGCTCAAGAATTTGATGCTGCTTTGTGGGGAGCTAGAGCTACTTATATCGGTGGATGTGATGCTACCAGCAATACCCGAGCGGCTAAAGTATTCGGCATGCCTGCATCAGGAACACATGCTCACGCATTGGTACAAGCTTACCGCGATGAATATGAAGCATTCAAAGCATACGCTGAGACACACAAAGACTGTGTGTTTTTAGTAGACACGTATCATACAATTGATTCGGGTGTTCCAAATGCTATTAGAGTAGCGAAAGAGATGGGAGATAAGATTAACTTCTTGGGAGTTAGACTGGATTCTGGAGATTTATCTTATCTTTCCAAGCGAGTGAGACAGCAGTTGAATGAAGCAGGTTACCCTGATGCAAAAATTTATGTTTCCAACGACTTGGATGCTGAAACTATTTTAAACTTAAAAATGCAAGGTGCAAAAATAGACGTTTGGGGAGTCGGAACTAAAATGATCACAGCCTTTGATCAACCCGCACTAGGAGGCGTCTATAAAATTGTTTCAGTTGAAGGGAATAACAAAGAGATGCATCATACCCTGAAGTTGACCGGAAACGTTGCGAAAATTTCTACACCCGGTAAAAAACAAGTCTGGCGTATTCGTTCTTATAACAATACCAAGCCAGAAGGGGATTATGTTGCTCTGCATGATGAAAGACCAGATCAATTGGATGAGTTATTCATGTTCCATCCAGAGTACACTTATATTAATAAGACACTTAATGATTTTACAGCAAGACCATTACTAGAAGATATTATTGTTGATGGGGAACTGATTTACGACTTGCCTCCACTTGAAGATATTAAGGAGTACGCTCAGGAGCGGTTAGCCGAGCAGTGGGATGAACACAAGCGATTATTAAATCCTGAGCCTTATCCAGTAGACCTTTCACAAAAGTTGTATGATGCGAAAGTAGAAACAATTAAACTATTCAAAAAGATTGCGAAAAGCCCGACTGAAGAGAATAACGCTATTCTTTAACCTAATTAGAAGCGATATGATAAAATGAATTTAGACTAGAAATGAAGAGGAGTCGATTCTTAATGATCTCAGAATTGCAAAAAAGAATAGTTGACCAAATGCAAGTCAAAGAATCCATTGAGCCTAAAGAAGAAATTAGACGAATAATTGATTTCGTGAAAAGTTATTTCCATGCCCATCCCTTTTTAAAGACGATGGTTTTGGGGATATCTGGAGGGCAGGATTCGACATTGCTTGGTAAATTGTGTCAGATGACAGCTGAAGAATTAAGAGAAGAAACAGGCGACGATAGTTATCAGTTTATCGCTTTGCGTCTTCCTTATGGCGAACAACAAGATGAAGAGGATGCTAAAGACGCTATAGATTGGATAAGAGCGGATCAGGTTATGAAAATCGATATAAAACCATCGGTCGATGCCATGGTTGGGAGTATAGAACACAATGGTTTTTCTTTGACTGATTTTAATAAAGGGAACGTCAAAGCTCGTGCTCGAATGATTGCTCATTATGCTATTGCCGGAGACACCAACGGAGTGGTGATTGGAACCGACCATCCGGCAGAAGCAGTAACAGGCTTCTTTACCAAATACGGAGATGGAGGAACGGATATTAATCCTCTCTTCCCTTTGAATAAAAGACAAGGAAAAGAGTTATTAAGAGAATTGGGTGCGCCTGATCATTTAATTAATAAAACACCAACTGCTGATTTGGAAGAAGATAATCCAGGTGAATCAGATGAGGACGCATTAGGCGTGACATATAATCAAATAGACGACTATCTTGAAGGAAAAGAAGTATCTGATGAAGCTGCCGAAAAAATTGAAGAGCACTTTTTGAAGTCAGAGCATAAGCGTCATCTGCCAATTACTCAACTAGATGATTTTTGGAAAAAATAATCATTGCCTCCCTCTTATAACTAAACGTATAGGAGGGAGATACATATTGAAGTGAGAGTGAAGGATATAAAGGAGGTAAGCTTGTGGCGACAGTATTGACGAATGCTCATATTTACACGGGTGAAGGCGAGATCGAAGAAGGTTATATCCGCTTCACCAGTAGTATTCTGGGAGTCGGAAAAATGGAAGCTTTTAAAGAAGAAGATGGTGATGATGTTAAAGACCTTGAAGGCAAACTAGTTATTCCGGGATTTATTGATGTTCACAGCCATGGAGGTTACGGTGTTGACAATATGGATGGAGACGCCGATAAAATTAATACGATGATTAGTCGGATGCTTGAAGAAGGCATTACGTCTTATTTCCCAACAACGATGACTCAGTCAGATGAGCAAATAGAAGCAGCTTTGAATGGAATTAAACAGGCAGCAGAGGCCAATCCGATGATTCAAGGTATTCACATTGAAGGTCCTTTTATCGCAAAAGAATATAAAGGTGCTCAACCGGAAGAGTATATTCGACCCGCTCAAAAAGAAACCCTAAAAAGATGGCAAGAGTTAAGTGGTGAACGCATTCGTTTAATCACGTATGCTCCAGAAACAGGAGATGTCTCTGATTTTGAAGAGTACTGTGGAGATCAAGGAATCATTTTATCAGCTGGACATTCCGGTGCCACATATGAAGAGTTACTCGCTTCAAAAGCGACTCACATCACTCACTTGTTCAATGGCCAACGGGGTTTGCATCACCGAGAGATTGGTGTGACAGGCTACGGATTGCTGGAAGACGATGTGATGGTGGAAATGATCGTTGACGGGTTCCACATTTCCAAAGAGATGGTAAAACTGGCTTATAAAGCTAAAGGTTCCGATGGGATCGTGTTGATTACAGATTCCATGCGTGCAAAAGGTATGGAAGAAGGCCAGAGTGAACTGGGTGGTCAGACCGTGATTGTAAAAGACAAACAGGCTCGCTTAGAAAATGGGTCCTTAGCTGGAAGTGTGTTGACCTTTGTAGATGCCTTTAAAAATATGATAGAGTTCACTGGTTGTAGCGTATCCGACGCAGTGAAGATGAGTTCAGTTAATCAGGCTAAAGAATTTGGTTTGTCTAAAAAAGGCCATTTAAATCCAAGTTTCGATGCTGATATGCTTGTGATGGATGAGGACTATACTATTTTAAAAACTATTTCAGGAGGAACGATACATGAGTTCAAAAAATAATATGAAGGTAATTAAAGTAAAGGATAAAGTAGAAGGCGGTCAAAAAGCTTTCGACATTATTAAGGAAGGTCTCGAGCAGGGGGCGAAAGTATTTGGCTTAGCCACAGGGAGCACACCGGAGACCTTATATGAAGCATTAACTGAAAGTGATTTAGATTTTTCTGACAAGATAGCTATTAACCTGGATGAGTATATTGGTTTAGAGCAGAGTCACCCTCAAAGCTATCATTATTTTATGAACGACAAGCTGTTTAATCAGAAACCTTTTAAAGAAACACATATACCAAACGGAATGGCTGGCGAAGAAGAACTTGCTCGTTACGATCAAGTTCTTGAAGATAATCCCATTGATATTCAAATTTTAGGTATCGGAACGAATGCCCATATTGGCTTCAACGAACCAGGTACCTCGTTTGATTCTAAAACACAAAAAGTATTTCTAACTCAAGAAACCATTGAATCTAATAAGCGTTTCTTTGACTCGGAAGATGATGTTCCTAAACATGCTTATTCCATGGGTATTGATTCCATCATGGGAGCTAAGAAAATCATTTTGTTAGCGTATGGGGAAAACAAAGCAGAAGCAGTTGCTAACACGGTGAATGGTCCGGTAACAGAAGAGGTCCCAGCTAGTGTATTACAGAATCATCCGGATGTTATTGTTATCGTGGATGAAGCCGCGGCCAGCAACCTATAATTCCCACTATCTTTTCCTTACTTTGTTTAAATGAAGATTCAGAAAGGCTTAAGTCATGACCAAGAAAATTCCAGTTTATATCCAAATGCATAATGAAATGAGACAGGCTATCCTTTCTAAAGAATGGAAAAAAGATGAAAAGATCCCCTCTGAACGCACCTTGGCAGAAACCTTCAACGTCAGTCGAATGACGGCCAGACAAGCAGTGAGTTCCTTAGTTGAAGAAGGGTTATTGGAAAGACGGCGTGGAGCAGGGACCTTTGTTGCAGCCGATAAGGTTCAAGAAAAATCAAGTGGTATACCTAGTTTTACTGAAACGATCGAGAGTTATGGAAAGACTCCTTCTAGTAAGTTGGTGTCTTTCTATACGAAACAAGCAAGTGAGAGTGAAGCTGCTAAGTTACACATTGGCCGAACTGAATCCGTATTAGTAATGGAAAGAATTCGTTATGCTGATAATGTGCCGATTTGCTATGAAGTAGCAACTTTACCTGGTTTTGTCATCGAAGAATTGAGTAAAGAAGATGTGACACGCCACTTGTACCGTTCTTTATCAGAGAAAGGTTATAAGATAGCTCGCGCCGAACAGACGATATCGGCCACATGGGCATCAGAAAAAACAGCTGATCTACTGGATGTAAAACGGGAATCACCTATATTAAGGGTTCGTCAAGTCAGTTACACTCAAGACGGACGACCGATTGAATATGTCCGTGCCCAGTATGTCGGGTCTCGATATGAATTCGTAATCGATGCAGTCAATTAATGAAACTAATACAATAAAAAGAACGCCTCTCTATAAGCAGCTATGCTTGTGGCGAGGCGTTCTTTAACGTGCGTCAAGGGATTGTTATTGAATAACTTCATCTTCTTCTGTGGGCATAACATTTTCTTCTTCCTCGTCTGGTCCGCCTTCAATGGTGTGATAGTCTACACTATCGTCTGTCATTATCTCATCAAGCTCCATATGCTCTTGCAAGGATTCTTGAATGTCACGAAGTGTATTTTCATAAGGAAGCCAGACATATAACTCTTGGCCGTAACTAGGAACATAAACGTAATCAGCTTGGCCCGCCATTTCAAGAGATTCGATATTCCTGGCAGAGGAGCTATAGTTAGAGCTGACGAACAAGATTTGTTGAGGGGTCATATTGGTTTGTAAATTTGGACGAATGGCATTCAATATGGGAGTGACATTAGTTAGAGAACTAAATGATAACAGCTCATTCGCTAAAGATTGAATCACTTCACGTTGTCTTTCCTGACGACCGAAATCGCCACGAGGATCTTGTTTTCTCATTCGGGCATAACCAAGTGCATGTTCACCGTCCAATTGTTGAACCCCTTCCTCAATAACGATAGCTTCAGAGTTTTCTTCGCTGTCTTGTACGGTAAATGACAATGGAGAATCGACAGAGATACCTCCAACAGCATCGACTAAATCAACCAAGCCTTGAAAATTTAATGTGGCATAAAAAGAAATAGGAATTTGCAAGTACTCTGATACAAAATCAACGACACCAGAAATACCATAAATAGGGTAAACGGCGTTCACTTTTTCCAATCGATCAGAATCAGGAAGGGTAATTAACGTATCTCTTGGAATGGACACCAATTTAACTGATTCATCTTCAGGATTAATTGTAGCAACGATCATGGTATCCGATCGACGAGGCTCTTCCGTTGCATCGATTCCCAAAAGTAAAATAGATATAGGATGCAAATCTCTTAGTATTTCTTCTTGTTCATCAGTACTTTGCATATCATCAGGTGTCTCATTACTGACATCGGCAAGGAACTCACTGATTTGATTGCCATAATACCCAACAATCGTGCCAATGATAATGGCCAGTAAAAGACCAACACCTAATGCGACTCTTTTAATTGTTCTGTTTCTCTTATGTTGTTTCACGTGTTTATCGGATCGCATGGTGGCCTCTTTTCTTAAAGGAGTATGAAGGAACTCTTTTAAATAGTTTAATCCAGTTACCCTTTAATTGCAATTGTGTTTTGTCTGAAAACGATGCTATAATGATTTCAATACTTAAAGTAGAAATGAGATTAGATATGTATAATATGTTTGTCGTGCTATTGGTTTGTATATTTACCATGATTACCACGCTAGTACTCACACCATTATTTAAATGGCTAGCAAAAAAAGTGAATATTACTGATAAGCCAGAAGCTAGAAGAGTGCATGAAAAAGAAATGCCGACAATGGGAGGCATTACGATAGTCATATCTTTCTATCTCTCTTCCTTTTTATTGCTTCCAATCCCACTTAGTCAAATACTCCCCTTATTTTTGGGATCGATTATCGTTGTAGTAACTGGAATAATAGATGATCTATATAATTTAAAACCGCTTGTCAAATTAACGGGTATTATTATCGGAGCAGTCGTTATATACGCTATGGGTAATGTCTCCCTTGAGACGATGACTATTCCTTATTTTGGAACGATTAATTTTGGAGTATGGGAAATGCCTTTTACTATTTTGTGGATTGTCGGTTTAACCAATGCTATCAACTTGATCGATGGTCTGGATGGCTTAGCTAGTGGGGTTTCGATGATTGCACTGACCACTATGGGTATTATAGGATTTTTCTTTTTAACTATATCAGAAGTATCCACGTCAATTATGATTTTTGTATTAGTTTCAGCGATTGCAGGTTTTTGGCCCTATAACTTCCAACCGGCCAGTATTTTTTTGGGGGATACAGGCGCTTTGTTTTTAGGCTTTATGATAGGCGTCTTCTCACTTCAAGGTCTAAAAAACGCTACGTTAATCTCCTTAATCTTGCCTATCGTTATTTTAGGCATCCCTGTTACAGACACGTTATTTGCTATGATTAGGCGTAAACTAAGAAAGCAATCGATATCGACAGCTGATAAGAACCATATCCACCACCGTTTAATGAGTTTAGGACTGTCACATAG
Organism: Alkalibacterium sp. MB6; assembly: GCF_009935905.1. Lineage (GTDB taxonomy): Bacteria > Bacillota > Bacilli > Lactobacillales > Carnobacteriaceae_A > Alkalibacterium. The sequence goes on from NZ_PREX01000006.1 coordinate 47,841, forward strand.
GCAAACAGTTCTGGCTATCTATTGTGTTTCTGCTATTTTTTCAGTAATAGCTTTATTATACACGTTTTCTACTTTGATTGGCTCCATATTACTTACTATATTTGTCCTTATTGGAGTGGAACTCTTTGTAGAAATTATAGGGTTGGTCAGTGAAACAAAACGCCCTCTACTCAAGTTAGTACAAGCCTTCGGAAGAAAGTTAAATGGCGGATAAAAAAACTATAAAAAACCCCGTTACCTCATCAGTTATGTAGATGGGTTGCGGGGGTTTATGTTCTCTATGATTAGTTAGTTAGCGAATGACTGATCATCTGTCTTAGAAGAGGTGCTTGTATCTGTATTGTTTTCATCCTCTGTAATGGAAGAATCTTCTGTTTTCGTTGTTCGTATCAGTGAGTCTTGTAATTCTTGCTGTATCCTTGTAAAACTATTTGGTTCAATGCGCACAAGATCCATTTGTCTTTCCGTGAAGCTGGACCATTCAAACACATGAGAGTGCATCGTGAATGATTGATTTAAACCGGTCTGAGCTATCGCAGTCATATCATTCATACGCATATTGGTACGCATGTTGCTTCCGACTGTCTCGGCTATTGAGCTGTACTTGCTTATGGATTGAAAGTTCAATGCCTTACTGATAATAGCTTGAATAATCAGTTGTTGGCGATGACCTCTCGCTACATCATCATCGATTTTACGAGTACGAGCTAAAGCCAAAGCTTGTTGGCCATCTAACGTCTGGAAGCCTTCTTCTAAATAAATGGACCCCATTTGATCATTTGAATCCATTTCACGAATAGTAACAGGTACTTCCATTTCAATACCACCAAGCTCATCGATAATATCTATAAAGGCTGTAAAGTTAAACGTCGCATAGTAATGAATGGGAACATCTAGCCATTCTTCGACTGTTTGAACCATGACACTTTCTTCGCCTACAGCGTAAGCTGCATTGATACGGTCCCATCTGACGACAGATCCATTTCTCATGATAGGCACATAAGTGTCTCGGGGAATAGAGACCATATTCATTTCATGCGTTAGTGGATTTAAAGTAGCGTATATAATTGAATCGGCACGAGTGGAATCGAGTTGTCTCGTCTCATCACTGTCGATGCCAAGAATTAAAAATGAAACAGGTTCTTCTATTGGATTAACTGCTTTGACAGGTTCAGGTCGATCAATTTCAACAAAAGAGGAATCAATCTCATTTTCAACGGTAGCAAGTAAACGAGCAAAGTAGACTGTACCAATTAAAATAACAGTAAATAAAGGAATAAGGATGCTTAATAGCAAGGTTTGTTTTCTTTTTTTCTTTCGGTTTTTCTGTTGTAAGCGTGATTGTGTGTAGTGTTTAGACAAAATGGGTGTCTCCTTCATTTACCATTGGTTAGGTTTCTAATGGCATCTTTAAAAAATCATCTGTGTTCTATTATTGTCTGATTTAGACAGTGTGTCAATATAAATAACAGAAGTATCTTTTAAAATCATTTAAACGTCAACATTTGTTCATTTGTCAGCAGGTAAAAACACTTAGTTTTATTTAGTCAGCAACATCGACTTCTATCCATGCTTGAGGACCTTTTGAATACTTACCTTGACCGCTCGTCCATTCCGTAGTCTCTTCGTAAAACAATGGAACGTGTTCAACTGGAACCAAGCACTTAAAGGTAACCGTGTCAGTGTAGAGAGTGTCTTCCAATCTGTATGAGGTTTGATACAACTGATTTTGAATTTTACCGCTCATTGGGTAAGAGACGTTTAAATCAATATATTGCTGCAGTTGCCTCTCCACGACTTCAACCGAATCAATAGCCTCTTTGGTCGTGTTACCGTAAGCACGAATAAGACCGCTCGCACCGAGCTTGACACCTCCAAAGTAACGCGTTACTACAGCTGTCACGTTCCTTAAATCCTTCTTTTTTAAAACATCCAACATAGGCAAGCCGGCAGTACCAGAAGGTTCGCCATCATCTGACATGCGCTGAATCTCATTATTCTCACCGATGACGTAAGCTGAACAATTATGATTCGCTTTCCAATGTTCTTTTTTCAATGAGTCAATAAAGAGTTGAGCTTGTTCTTCTGTCTCTGTACGTTTTAAATAACAAATAAAACGAGATTTTTTTATGTTTATTTCCAGTTGCCCATCTTGTTTAATTGTGCGATAATTTTTCATATATGGATCCCTTCTATTTAAGTTTTAGTGTTAACCTAGGGTATGGTGTTGTATAATAGAAAATAGGTTGTCTATAGACTTAATTGGGTTTATTTACAATACTGCTTATCAGATTAACTTAATGAGACAGTGAGGTGAAATTATGCGTATAGCAATTGTAACTGACAGTACAGCTTACTTGAATAAAGAAGACTATGAAAATAGCAATATATATTTTGTGCCCTTATCCTGTATATTTAAAAATGAAGCGTTTAAAGAAGAAGTCGATATTACTACTAAAGAATTTTTTGAAAAAGTAGAACAATCACCTCAATTGCCAACAAGCTCACAACCTACGATTGGAGACTTTACAGGCTTGTACGAATCCTTGAGGGAAGATTATGATGCCATCATTAGTATCCATCTATCGAGCCGAATCTCTGGAACATTTCAAAATGCTTTTAACGTCGCTCAGTCGATTGAGGGTATCTCTGTTCATCCGTTTGACTCAGAATTAACAGCTGCAGGACAAGCCTTTTTAGTCCGCAGTGCTTCAAAGATGGCAGAAGAGAATAAATCGGTCTCTGAGATTTTAGAACAGTTGGAAGAACTGAAAAAAGTGACTCGGTTATTTTTCGTCGTCGATGACGTCACAAACTTAATTAAAGGTGGACGGTTATCAAAAGCAGCTGGAGGAGTCGCTACATTACTGAGTATCAAGCCGGTTTTGACACTTCAAGCTGGAGAAATCATAGCTTATGATAAAATAAGAACGAAAAAAAAAGCATTGAAAAAAATAGCATTACTGTTAAAACAAGCGATTAAAGAAGCAAATTACCCTATCAAGGCGACTGTGCTTCATGCTTATTGCGAGAACGAAGCGTTGATTTTTAAAGAACAACTGGAAGAAGCATTTCCTGATATACCTTTTGGAATTAGCCATGTCGGTCCAGTGGTCGGTGTCCACACCGGTAAAGGAGCCGTCGGTTTATCTTGGACAAAAGATACTGATCATATATAACAATACACCATTATAAGAACACCTACATAGATTATCCTCCTACAGTATATGTGATGAGAGGGAGCCTGTGTAGGTGTTTTTAATTGTTTGACCACTATATAAATACTATCACATACTAACAGTATTCAATAGCAACCTATAAGATAAGAGGTCAACTTTATATAAAAACAGACTAAAACAAAATAGCACATCCTTCTTCCATATACGCTTATGTTGTCCTTAAAATTAAATAATGCCAACTAATTCCTAGGAAAAAAGTTCTTTTCGGTAACAAAAAGACAATATATATATAGTAGTGACTTTTTTATAGGAGTGAGAAAATGGACGAGACAATATTTTATGGGCGGCACCTGTTACGATCTGAATATACAGGAGAGTGGGACGAAGAAGAAGAAGCGATGCGTTTGATTGTCACGGAAGGATTTAATAAAGAAAATAGCCAATTAACATGTAATAGGTGTGGCACTCTTTGCACGATGACGGTATCTTACCCTTGTGTTTGTCAGAACCGTTGTAAATATTGCCGGCAATGCATAAAGCTTGGTAAAATAACAGAATGCAGTCACTTGTATTCTTTAGAGGAGCCCAATCAGTTTCCAAAGTATGCGTATCCTTATTTGAAGTGGACGGGAACTTTGTCGAAGCAGCAAGCTCAAGCTTCAAAAGATATACGAGAATCAATAGATCATAACAGTGATCGAATGATTTGGGCTGTAGCGGGAGCAGGTAAAACAGAAATGCTGTTTGAAGGTGTTGGTCAGGCGCTTGAAGAAGGAAAGAGAGTCTGTCTAGCTACTCCACGAGTCGATGTGGCTCTTGAACTGGCCCCTCGTCTTATAAAAGCTTTCCCTGAGGTCTCGCTCGCTGTTTTATATGGTGGGACTGAGGTTCCTTATCAGTATACTCAACTTGTTATTTCCACTACACATCAGCTTTATCGATTTAAAGAGGCTTTTGATGTATTGATTATAGATGAAGTTGATGCTTTTCCATACTATTTAAATGATGCTTTGTATTTTGCATCTGAAAAAGCAAGAAAGATAGTGTCTTCTGTTATCTACCTTACGGCCACACCAGATAAGAGTATGCAAAAACGGATAAAAAGAAGAGAGATTGAGGCATCCATCTTACCTGCTAGGTACCATGGTAGGCCACTTCCTGTACCAGTAGGGATATGGGTAAAGAAAAGTATTCTTAAAACAAAGCAAAATGACACTCACATCATTATTCGCCACATGAAACGACTGATTGAAGAAGGAAAACAATTTTTACTCTTCATACCGACTATCTCTTTAATGGAACAGTTGATGCCTATTTTTGAGCATAGTTTTAAGCAGTCAACTTTTGAATGGGTTCATTCACAGGATCCACATCGTAAAGAAAAAGTTAAAAAGATGAGAGAAGGTGGCCTTCAGTTTTTAATGACCACCACAATATTAGAACGTGGAGTAACCTTTCCTAATATAGACGTGATCGTTATGAATGCTGACCATAGAGTCTTTACGGAAGCAGCCTTAGTTCAAATCGCAGGACGTGTAGGGAGGGCTCCAGATTACCCCAGTGGAGAGGTAACATATTATCATGAAGTCTGGACACGTGCTATGAAAAATGCCATAAAGCAAATCAAAAACATGAATGCAGTTGCTGCTAGAAGTGGTTATCTAGTATGAACGGGTGTATGTGGTGTGGCACTCATTTTGATTCTACTTATTCGTTTACAGAATTATTATTTAGACCGTTAAAAAAAGAAAGGTTATGTGGAGCATGTCAATCCGAGTTCATACTCCTTAGAGAATGTCCCCTGTGCAGAGGGTGTGGAAGACGTCATGAAGACACTTACTGTCAAGATTGCATCAAGTGGCAAAAGCTATATCCCAATTATTCGTTTTCTAATCAATCACTGTTTGCTTATAATGTGTTTGCAAAAGAGTTTATGGAAGCCTTTAAATTTAATGGAGATGCTGAACTAGGACAGGTATTCTCCAAAGAAGTAAAGGCTATGCTACAAAAGGAAGATAAACATACAGTCATTGTTCCCATACCCATTAGCCAAAGAAGCAAAGAGATTAGGGGATTTAATCAAACAGAGATAGTGTTGAAGCAGGCCGGAATAATCTATCAGAATTGTCTTGAACATATAGATAATCCGGAAAATCAATCAAAAAAAGACAGGAGAAACCGCATGTTATCCCCCCAACCCTTTCACGTCATCGACAGCGAAGTCGGGCTACTAAAGCAAAAGAAAGTAGTTATTGTAGACGATGTGTATACAACGGGTAGAACCCTATTTCATGCAGCAGATGCGGTAAGTCAATGTGGCCCCACCAGTATTAAAACAATCACTTTATTTAGATAAGCACTAAAGATTAATTCTGTTGAGAAAGAAACCGCTATCAGTTATAATTGAATTAAGCAAATAATCGTTTTGCTTATAGATAGCTTCTATATTTGTTAGAATAGAAACTATACTAGATTTGGAAGGGTGAAGTAATATGCTGAAATACAATATTCGAGGAGAAAATATCGAAGTGACCCAGGCTATTAGGGAATACGTAGAGAAGAAAGTAGGGAAGATTGAGAAGTACTTCAATGATGCACCGGAAGCAAGTGCACATGTCAATCTAAAAACTTATTCCGATAAAACAGCTAAAGTTGAGGTTACTATTCCACTCCCCTATGTGGTATTGCGTGCCGAAGAAACTTCCCCAGATTTATACGGAAGTGTCGATCTTGTTGTTGACAAATTAGAACGCCAAATGAGAAAATACAAAACCAAAATTAATAGAAAAAATCGTCGTTCCCAAGGTGTAAAACCTGTCAATCCTGATTTATGGGTTGAAAATGACGAAGACAATTTAGATGATACAGAAGAGTTAGGCTCATCTATCGTTCGTACAAAACGACTAAGCTTGAAACCAATGGATGCAGAAGAAGCAGTATTGCAAATGGATATGCTTGGTCACAACTTCTTTATATTTGAAGACGCAGAAACTAATGGTTCTAGCATTGTTTACAAACGCAAAGACGGTAAATATGGTTTAATTGAAACAGATTAATTACTACTGGAAGGACGGGCAGAATGCCCGTCCTCTTTTTATGAACAAAATTAAACAGTTGAGAATGGATATGAGTAGAGGACTTTTTTTTAAAAGCCAATAGTGGTATGATAGAACAGTATGAAAAAATCCAGAAGTGTATCAATTAAAAATCAAGCAGATGGCATGATTTAAGAAGACTAGATAAATAAAAGAATGAAACAATAGAGGAGATTTGTATCCATGGCTCACTTACTAAAAAGGATATTTGAAAATGATAAAAAGGCCTTGCGTCAGTACGGCAAAATCGCTGACCAAATTGAAGCGTTATCTGATGATATGGCGGCTTTATCAGACGAAGCGTTAATTGCTAAAACAGAAGAATTTAAAAAGCGTTATGAAGCAGGAGAAACCTTGGATGATTTACTTGTTGAAGCATTCGCTGCTATTAGAGAAGCGGCTAAACGCGTTCTTGGTTTATTCCCATTCCGTGTTCAATTAATGGGTGGCATTGCGCTACATGAAGGTAACATCTCTGAAATGAGAACCGGTGAAGGTAAAACGTTAACAGCAACACTGCCTGTTTATTTAAATGCGATTGCTGGAAAAGGCGTACACGTCGTAACAGTCAATGATTACTTGGCTACTCGTGACGCAGAAGAGATGGGTGAGTTATATAGATGGATGGGCTTATCGGTTGGACTTAACCTCAATTCAAAAACGTCAACTGAAAAACGCGATGCTTACAACTGCGATATAACCTATTCAACTAATAATGAGCTCGGTTTTGACTATTTAAGAGACAATATGGTGGTTTACAAAGAACAAATGGTTCAGCGTCCACTCAACTTTGCTATTCTAGATGAAGTTGACTCAATTTTAATTGACGAAGCGAGAACACCTTTAATTATTTCAGGTCAAGCGAACCGTTCGACTTCGTTTTATACCCGCTGTGACTTCTTTATTAAAGGCTTAAAAGAAGATGTTGATTACACAATTGATTTACAGTCTAAGTCTGTTTCTTTAACTGAAGAGGGTATCGAAAGAGCAGAAAAAACCTTCCATGTTAATAATCTATATGACATTGAGAACCAAGCGCTCGTGCATCACTTGGACCAATCCTTACGAGCCAATTACATCATGATCTTAGATGTGGATTACGTTGTAGATGACGGTGCTGTTAAAATTGTTGACCAGTTTACTGGGCGTATCATGGAAGGCCGTCGTTACTCTGATGGCTTACATCAAGCGATTGAAGCAAAAGAAAATGTTGAGATTCAAAAAGAATCCAAAACAATGGCTACTATTACCTTCCAAAACTACTTCCGTATGTACCAAAAGTTATCTGGGATGACTGGTACAGCTAAAACAGAGGAAGAAGAGTTTAGAGAAATTTATAACATGAACGTTATCGCTATCCCTACTAACCGTCCGCTTATTCGTGACGACCGTGACGATTTGCTTTACCCAACATTGGAGAGCAAATTCAATGCAGTTGTAGAAGACATTAGAGAACGCCATGAAAAAGGCCAGCCTATTCTTGTCGGTACAGTGGCAGTTGAGACTTCTGAATTGATTAGTAGTCTATTGAAAAAAGCAGGCATTCCTCATGAGGTATTGAATGCCAAAAACCACTTCCGTGAGGCGGAAATTGTTGTAAACGCAGGGCAAATGGGTGCAGTAACTATTGCGACCAACATGGCCGGACGTGGTACAGATATTAAATTGGGACCTGGTGTAAAAGAGCTAGGCGGCCTGGCTGTTATTGGTACAGAACGTCATGAGTCAAGACGTATCGATAATCAGTTAAGAGGACGTTCTGGTCGTCAAGGAGACCCTGGGGTTTCTCAATTTTACCTGTCTCTTGAAGATGATTTGATGAAACGATTTGGATCTGACCGTATCCGCATGGTTCTAGAGCAGTTGAAAATTGCAGAAGACGATGCTGTTATTCAAAGTAAAATGATTAGTCGTCAAGTTGAGTCTGCTCAAAAACGAGTAGAAGGAAATAACTACGATACTAGACGTAACGTATTAAAATATGACGATGTCATGAGAGAGCAAAGAGAAGTCATTTATTCTCAGCGCCAAGAAGTGATTATGGAAGAAGAATCTTTAAGTTACGTAACTATCCCGATGATTAGAAAAACGATTGAACGACATGTCCAACTTTATACTCAAAGTGAAGACAAGTCTAATTGGAAATTAGATCGTATCGTTGACTTTGCTCACACGACTTTAGTAGCACCTGAGCAACTGACTTTAGAAGATATCCAAGGGAAATCCGCTAAAGAAATTGAGAACCTATTGGTTGATTTAGCACGTTCAACTTATGAAGAAAAGACAGCTCAACTTAACGGAAAAGAGCAAGTTCTTGAATTTGAAAAAGTGGTTATCTTGCGTGTAGTCGATAGAAAATGGACAGATCATATTGATCAAATGGATCAACTAAGACAAGGGATTGGCCTGCGTTCTTATGGTCAGTTCAATCCACTAACCGAATACCAGCAAGAAGGATTCACTTTGTTTGAGGAAATGATTGGTGAGATGGAGCATGACATTACGAGACTGCTGATGAAATCTCAAATTAGACAGAACCTACAAAGAGAACAAGCAGCTCCAAGTGGGGGAAGAAAACCGGTTCGTCGACCAGATAAACCAACCTTCTCACATGATGACGAAACACACACGCGTATGGGTTAATTAAAGAAATAAAAGAAGCGAGGAGCGGATAATTTTATCTGTTCCTTTTCTCTTTTACTACTCTAGGAGGATAAATATGGAAATCAGTGAAATAACGAATAAATTGAGTCAATTGAAACAAAAAGTCGAAGATTATAGGGGGTCTCTTTGACTTAGAGGCCTTGGAAGCAGACATTGCGGAGTTTGATCATAAGATGGCAAACCCTACTTTTTGGGATAATCAAGAAGAAGCTCAAAAGGTCATCAAAGAATCCAATGATATTAAAAGCACCTATCAGTCATTCAAGTTTCTTGAAAACACTGTAGAAGAGATTGAATTACTACTTGAAATGTACAAAGATGACGAAGATGAAGACATAAAAAAAGAGATGGAAACGACTTTAACGGAACTAGAAACAGCCAGTGACCAGTTTGAGTTGGACATGCTTTTAAGTGATCCGTATGACAAAAACAATGCGATTATTGAACTTCATCCTGGAGCAGGAGGTACTGAATCCCAAGATTGGGGAGACATGCTTTATCGCATGTATACGAGGTGGATTGATAAAAGAGGCTTTTCTTACGAAGTGCTAGATTATCAAAGCGGCGATGAAGCCGGAATAAAAAGTGTCACCTTACTTGTCAAAGGTACAAATGCGTACGGCTTATTGAAAGCTGAAAAAGGGGTCCATCGATTGGTACGTATTTCACCTTTTGACTCCAGTGGTAGACGACATACATCCTTTGTATCCATTGATGTGACTCCAGAGATGACTGACGCTATTAATATTGAGATTAACCCTGATGAGATTAGAGTCGATACCTACCGTGCCAGTGGAGCGGGAGGTCAGCATGTCAACAAAACAGACTCAGCTGTCCGTATTACTCACAAAGAAACAGGATTGGTCGCTTCCAGTCAAGCTGGCCGTTCTCAACTGGCGAACAAGGAAACCGCAATGAATACATTAAAAGCTAAACTGTATCAAAAGCAACAAGAAGAAAAAGAAAGAGAGATGGCGGAAATCAGAGGAGAACAGAAAGAAATCGGATGGGGTTCTCAAATTCGATCTTACGTTTTCCACCCCTATTCCATGGTTAAAGATCACCGGACCAACATGGAGACAGGCAATACTGACGCTGTTATGGATGGCGATTTAGACCCATTCATTGAATCCTATCTTCGCTCCACGATGACGCAAGGAAAGTAAAGAAATAGGTAAAGGCCGGACTCACTGAGTATAGTGTGAGTCCGGCCTTTGTGAGTGGTGCTTTCTAATCACTACTAAATCATATTGTCATAAATTGGACATAATATATGAAGGATATAACTCCTCGTTTGTAATGTTAAACAGTGGGCATCTTTATCAATATTATCAGAAAATATTAAGGTGATGTGGAAGGTTTACGCCTGGAAAAACGTGTTTTGTAGACAATTGTGGGAATTATTGGATATAAAAACAAAAAACAGTTTGTTTAATATTTCCGAATAAGACAATCGTGTTTCGTTGAAACAATTTTGTAATTGTTTTAAAACAGACATTTTAAAGTCGAATGATATACTAAACAAGGTTAAAGAAAAAGCCAAACACTCATACCAGACTCTTATAGAAAAATTATAATAGAATAGATAGGTGATTAATTAAATGATAGTAATGTCTAATGTCTACAAAAAATATCCTAATGGTATAACAGCTATAAATGGATTAGACGTTAAAATTGACCAAGGTGAATTTGTATACGTGGTTGGTCCAAGTGGAGCAGGTAAATCAACATTCATAAAAATGATATACCGTGAAGAAATGCCCACTAAAGGAACAGTAAAAGTTGGTGAATTTGATCTCGCAAATATGAAATTGAGTAAAATTCCTTTCTTAAGAAGACACGTAGGTGTGGTTTTCCAGGATTTCAAATTGCTTCCGAAAATGACAGTTTATGAAAACATTGCTTATGCGATGCAAGTAGTAGGCAAAAACCCGAAACAAATTCAAAAGAGAGTATTAGAAGTATTAGATTTAGTAGGTTTAAAACATAAAGTCAAAATGTTCCCTAATGAATTATCAGGTGGAGAACAACAAAGGGTAGCTATTGCTAGAGCTATTGCCAATATGCCTCGCGTATTAATAGCAGATGAGCCAACGGGTAACTTAGACCCAGAAACAGCTTGGGGTATTATGGACCTTCTGGAAGAAATTAATAATCAAGGCACGACAATTATTATGGCAACTCACAATAGTGATATCGTTAATAGTGTAAGACATCGCGTACTTGCTGTAGAAAATGGACGTATTGCCCGAGACCAAGAACAGGGGGAATACGGCTATGAACATTAAGACAATGTGGAGACATATCAAAGAATCATTCAAAAGTATTAAACGTAATGGTTGGATGAGCATTGCAGCCGTCAGTGCTGTAGCTGTAACGTTACTACTGGTAGGTAGCTTTATTGCCATCCTAATGAATGCTAATAAACTAGCAACAGATATAGAAGAAGATGTGAGTGTTCGAGTTTATATCGATTTGGCAGCTGAAGAAGAAGACCGGATTCAACTTGAAGAAGATTTAGCAGCTTTAGACGAAGTAGAATCAATCGGATTTTCCAGCAGAGCCGAAGAGCTGGATAACGTTATCGGTAGTTACGGAGACGAATTTGGTTTATTCGAAGGGGACGATAATCCGCTTTATGATGTCTTTGTTTTAAATACAACATCACCCGAATTAACCGCTGATGTTGCAAATCAAGCTGAAGACATGAATTATGTAGCTGGAGTTAACTATGGTGGAGCTACAGCTGACCGACTGTTCTATATTATGGACACAGTCAGAAATGTGGGAGCTATTATCATTATAGCTTTGATATTTACGGCAGTATTCTTGATAGCTAATACGATACGAATAACGATCTTTTCGCGAAGTACTGAAATTGAAATCATGAAATTGGTTGGAGCAACCAACTGGTTTATAAGATGGCCATTTTTAATCGAAGGAGCTTTAATTGGGTTTATCGGAGCATTAATACCGGTTGGTATTATCTCTTATGTTTACCTTAGAGGCTTCGATACGATCATGAGATATTTGTCAGGCACATACTTTGCATTATTGCCACCTCAACCATTCTTATATTATATAATAGCACTGTTATTAGGTATTGGAGTCGTTATTGGTAGCTTAGGGTCATCATTGTCAATCAGAAGATTCTTGAAAGTATAAACACTTAAAAGTAAAAATTAAATAGAAGGGTTCGCCCTTCTTTACATAGTAAACACTAGACAATTAGAGAAGAACGCAAATAGACATTCGAGGGAAGAGGAAATCAGACGTGGAAACTAAAAAGGCAGTTCTAAAAGTAATTTTAACAGCAATGATTGGAGTAACTAGTTTAGGGGGACTTCCTGTAATAGGCGAAGCCACACCTTCTAACTCCGGGAGTTATACTGAATGAATGAACTCTTTAGAGGCTAAAGAAGTGGAAGCGGAAGAACAATTGCAAGAGATTGTCCTCTCCATTGAAAAAACTGAAACAGAAGCAACCGATATTGTATCTGAGATTGACGAGACAGCAAAAGAGCTAGAGCTAATTAAGAAAGAAATTGAAGAGTTAAATAGTACAATCTCGCAAAGAGAAGAACAACTAAAGACACAAGTCAGAGCAGTTCAAGTAACAAGACAATCTGGCGAGATGCTACGCTTCTTAATGGAAGCTGATAATTTGTCAGATGTTTTAGGTAGACTTGACGTTGTTAGCACTTTGTTTTCTGCCAACCAAGGCCTAATGGAAAAGCAAGTAGCAGACAAAGAAATGGTTGAAGCAAAAGAACGTGAGACGATTGGAAAACAAGAAGAGCAAACATTAATGGCTGCCAAGCTTGAAAATAAAAAGGTGTTATTAGAAGAACAAAAAGCTGAACAAGAAATGTTAGTGGCAGCTATTGCAGCGGACAAAACTGATTTGGCAGAAGAAAGAGAAGCCTTTTTAACTCAACAAAGAGAAAGTGAACTACGTCTCAACACCATTCAAACAGCTCGCCGTGCAGCAGAAGAAGCAACGATTATTTCTGTATCAAGTGACTCATCTAACGATGAAACAAGTACTGAAGAAGTAAGTACGTCTTCTAGCAAGACCGTTGAAGAAGTACCGACACCAGCAGCATCTGGTTCGATCATCGGTAATGCTCAAAGTTTGATTGGAGTGAAATACGTCTATGGTGGTTCGACTCCAGCGGGCTTTGACTGTTCAGGTTTCACAGCGTATGCGTTCCAACGTGCTGGCATATCCTTGCCTCGTAGTGCTGCCGCTCAATACGGTGCAAGCAAACGTATTTCTCAATCTGAAGTAAAACCTGGAGATTTGATTTTCTTCAGCCAATCAGGATCGATTGATCACGTAGGTATTTATTTAGGTGGTGGTCGTTTCATCGGTTCTCAAACCTCTACTGGTGTTGCAGTGGCATCATTTACCTCTGGATACTGGTCAAGATATGTTGCAGGTTTTGGACGTCCGTAATCTAATACATTCATTCCTTTAAAAAATGGAAACTATCAGAACATGATGGTTTCCATTTTTTGATTGTAAAACATAGTAGCTAGATACAAAAATGAAGGGATTTCAAGTGTTATAATGGGCTAGACAAACGAAGTCGATTGAGGAAAGAGTAAACGAAAATAGGAGAGGTTTGAATAGTCATCTTTAAGTCAGTCACTATAGCCAATTAGCTAAGAAAGATACACGAACCCTTTTACATTTCTTAGGAATAAAACCCATCTATGGAGAAATATATGATAAAATGAGAGAAACATAAGTAGTGAAGGGATGACGTCGATGACTGTATTACAAAATAGTTTGCTCGCACTTTTGCTCTTTTTTATCCAGCCAACTTTTTTAGCCGGTTTGGCTTTAACTTTTTTATCGAAAAGCCGACGCTATAGATATACAAGAAAGCAACTCAGAGCAGCTATATATAAAGAGAACTTTGAAATGAAACGCTTCTTACTTTGGGGACTAATCCCAGGACTTATATTATCTGTTTTGTCTGTCTTGATAGGGTTGCCTGTGACTTTAGACTGGATTATTTTATATAATATTATAAGCATTTTATTCTTAGGATTTGGTTACCGCTTTATTCATCCTATTTTTACATTTAGTGCCTCTGCTATTCTATTAATGCTGTACCAGTTGTTTTTATCACAAGATTCCTTATTTTTACCCATTACAACCCTTTGGGAAAGCCCCTTTTTAGAGGGCTCACCAGAAACTGCTTTTGAAGGCGGTCAGGTTATTTTGATTTTAACTCTACTCTTGTTAGTGAGTTCTATTTTGACCATGCATATTGGAAAGTTAACTCAGTTCATACCTAATTTTCTTAAAACAAAACGTGGGAAGCTAGTCGCTAGATACCGAATGAACCCTTTGTGGATGGTTCCTTTGCTGGTCATCGTTCCTGGGGACACGTTCACACAGCTATTTAGTTGGTGGCCGGTCTTTTCTATTGGGAATCAAACATTCTCTTTTCTAATATTACCAGTGCTAGTAGGGTTCCGGTATACTGTACAGGCTCAAATGCCAACTCAAGCTAAGCAGGCACTATTAAAAGACTTCGTTGCCTTAAGTGTAGTAGGAATTATCATCTTTGCTCTTTCATTTTGGGTCATTGAACTGGCGGCAGTCGGTTTATTGGTACTGTTCCTTGGAGGAGGATACGTTTTATATAGACACCGTTTGAGAGAACGAACATGGACCTTCCGTTTCGGTCCGGAACAAGAAGGACTTAAAGTTGTTGCGGTTAGACCGGGTAGTCCAGCTGATAAAATGAACATTGAAATTGGGGATACGTTACTAGAATGTAATCAAGTCAAATTGAACGACTCAGAAGACTTTGTCGAATCCTTATTCAATAATCGTGCCTATTGCAAACTTAAAATCAAGCGTGTTGATGGGGAGCTGGTTATGACTGAAACGGCTATATATGAAGACGATCCACACGATCTGGGTCTTATGACACTAGAACATATTACCTTAACAAATGGCTATTGATCATAGTGTAGGAAATAAACGAACAGCCACTACTCTCTGAGTGACTGTTCGTTTTTTATTTAAAATTGACTTAAGAGGATGGTCATCGGCAGTTTGTAAGTTGGACAAAAGTCATTATTTTCTGTATCATATGAACAAATGTACATATAAAGGAATGATAGGAATGAGCACAATGAATGGAGATGCGATTGAACGGGCCTCTGATCTGTTTAAAGCATTGAGTGAACCTAATCGATTAACTATTATATACTTGTTGTCACTGGGAGAGCTTAGCGTTGGGGCATTAACTTTAAAGATGGAGAAGACACAATCTGCAGTCTCTCATCAACTGAAAATTTTAAAAGCTGCACGGCTAGTGAAGTCTCGCAAGGAAGGAAAGAGTCGAATGTATTCTTTAACCGATGAACATGTGTATCAAATAGTCAATCAGGTCTTAACGCATGTACAAGAAAAGGAGGACGAATATGGAACAGTATAGAATCCAGGGTATTCATTGCAAGGACTGTGCTGAGAAACTGGAAGAAAAATTGAATCAATCTCAGACTGAACCTGTAATCAGTATTGATTATTCAAGTCAAAGAATGACCATCCAAACTAGTGAAGTGAATCGATACGCTATTGATAAAATACTTGAATTTGAAAAAGTGACTAAACGTCAGGTTGAAAAAGAGACAGAAGAACGTGCTGAACATCATCATAATCATCACAGTCACCACCATGGGGTATCTCAACCTGGTAACGGTGACGCGACAAGAAATATTACTATTGTTTTTATTTTAAATATAGTTTTTTCTCTATTGGAATTCATCTTTGGCTTCTTATTTAATAGTATGGCGATACTAACTGATGCCGTGCACGATTTGGGAGATGCAATATCTATTGGTATGGCAGGGTATTTCCAAAGACTATCGACGAAAGAAGCCAATGAACGCTATGGTTTTGGTCATCAACGCTTCTCCCTACTAGGTGCTGTATTTACGGCACTTGTATTACTTGTCGGTTCTGTATTGGTCTTATACCACTCGATTCCAAGGCTTTTTAACGCCGAAGCGGTTAACTACCAAGGGATGTTTTGGCTGTCTATTGTAGCTATTATTGCGAATGGATACTCTGCGTGGCTACTAAGTAGAGGATCGTCTCATAATGAGTCGGTTTTGAATCTGCACATGATGGAAGATTTGCTGGGTTGGATCGGCGTCTTAGTGGTTAGTATTATCTTACATTTTACAGATTGGTATGTTTTAGATCCGCTACTATCAATAGCTATTGCTTTGTTTATTCTTTATAAGACATGGCCGATTTTCAAAGAAACCGTTGAAATATTTTTAGAAGCCACTCCTAAACACCTATCTAAAAGTGATATTGAAGAATCAATATTAAAACTAGATGATGTGAGTAATATTTCTCATCTTCATATCTGGTCAATTGATGGAGTGGAGCATGCGATGACGGTGACGATTAGTACAACTGAATCAAGTATTGACCGTCATAATCACATCAAAGAACAGATACATGAATTGGTATCTCATCACAATATCACTCACAAGACTATTGAAATTGTATATGACCCCGATGACATATTAGCCGTATCATTAAAAAAGAGGAATGACTAGATTAGTATTTGATAAAGAAAGGTCTTAGTGGTAGGATAAGACAAATTTATTTTGTACACATTAAAAAGGAGGACATGGTTATGGGAATGCACGAGTACATTAAAAGTTTAAGTGATTTGGAGAAAATCTACAGATGTCCAGGAAAGTTTAAGTTCGAAGAGCATTCAGTAGCAGCTCACTCATTCAAAGTGACCAAAATTGCTCAGTTTTTAGGGACTGTTGAAGAACACAAAGGAAATGAAGTGGACTGGAAGTCGCTATACGAGAAAGCCTTAAATCATGATTATTCGGAAATATTTATTGGGGATATTAAGACCCCTGTTAAATATGCTGATCCGGATTTGAGAGAACGATTAGCTAATGTTGAAGAGTCGATGACAAAACACTTCATTGAAGAAGAGATTCCAGAAGAGTTTCAAGCAATTTATCATAACCGACTGAAAGAAGGGAAAGACGAGACTCTTGAAGGAAAGATTTTATCAGTAGCTGATAAAGTTGACCTCTTGTATGAATCCTTTGGTGAGATTCAAAAAGGGAATCCTGAGAATCTATTTACGCAGATATACCAGGAATCCTTGGACACTATTTTAGAATTTAAAGAACTCGCCAGCGTTAACTACTTCTTGAAAGAGATATTACCTGATTTATTGAGTGGAGAATTTACTAATCAATCTGAGTTGGAAACTATTTCTCAAAACATATTGACAAGACATAACATAGAACAAACATTCGCCTTGGGAGAATAAATCTGTTATAATATAGTATGGATAAAGGAGAAAGGAGAAAGGATGCAGCAGTTTAATGCGTATTCCTTTCTCTTTTGTGCCTATCGAACCTTCATAAGTGCAATAAAAAAGAGAAGACTTTACAATAAGAATAGTAAGTTTAGAACAGGACTCATATTAGAAATAAGACTGATTATATTAGATAAAAAGGTAGGATAAAAGAATGGCAAATGACAAAATAGAAGTAAGAGGAGCCAGATCGCATAACCTGAAAAACATTGATGTGACTATACCCAGAGATAAATTAGTTGTGATGACTGGTTTGTCTGGATCTGGTAAAAGTTCACTGGCATTTGATACATTGTACGCCGAGGGACAAAGACGTTACGTTGAATCGCTATCAGCCTATGCCAGACAGTTTTTAGGACAAATGGATAAACCGGACGTAGACAGCATTGAAGGTCTGAGTCCGGCAATTTCGATTGACCAAAAAACGACCAGTAATAACCCTCGTTCGACTGTGGGTACGGTAACAGAAATAAATGATTATATGCGCTTAATGTACGCTCGAATCGGTAAACCTATTTGTCCAAATGATGGGACTGAAATTTCCAGTCAGTCAGTGGATCAAATGGCTGATAGGATAGAGTCTTACCCTGAACGAACTCGCTTACAAATTTTAGCGCCCATTATAAAAGAAAAAAAAGGACAGCATAAGTCGGTTTTAGAGAAAATTAAAACGCAAGGTTATGTTCGTGTTCGCGTCGATGGTGAGATGAAAGATATCGGAGAAGAGATTGAGTTGGATAAAAACAAAGCTCATTCTATTGAAGTAGTCATTGACCGAATTGTTGTTAAAGAGGGCATAAGGTCTCGCCTATTTGACTCCCTAGAAGCTGCATTAGAATTAGGTGAAGGGTACGTTCTTGTAGATATCATCGGTGAGGAAGAGATTTTGTTTAGTGAACATTATGCTTGTCCTGTATGTGGCTTTACACTCCCGCCATTGGAACCACGTTTGTTTTCTTTCAACGCTCCATTCGGCGCCTGCGGAGAGTGTGGCGGTTTAGGAACGAAATTGGAAGTCGATATTGATTTGGTTATTCCAGAGCCACACTTATCGTTGGAAGAAGGAGCAGTTGTACCTTGGAAACCAATCAGTTCAGATTACTACCCACAAATGCTTGCTCAGGCGTGTAGTGAATTTGGCATAGATATGACTGTCCCATTTGAAAAACTACCCAAAAAGCATAGAGATATTGTGCTCTATGGTTATAAAAAGAAAAAATTCCACTTCCACTACAAGAACGATTATGGAAGTGTACGAGACACGAAGATTCCGTTTGAGGGTGTTATTCCTAATATCCATAGACGTTACCATGAAACGAGTAGCGACTATACTCGACGTGTAATGGAAGAGTATATGACAGAATTAGACTGTCCTGTTTGCCACGGCAAACGTTTGAACGAACAAGCGCTAGCTGTAAAAGTCCAAGGAATAGATATAGGAGACGTCAGTAGTTTTTCAGTTGGTCAAGCTAATGAATTCATTGCAGAATTGGATTTATCAAGTAACGATACAATGATTGCTGCCCCTATTCAAAAGGAAATTAAGGATCGTTTGTCCTTTTTAAAAAATGTTGGGTTAGATTATTTAACGCTGAATCGTAAAGCAGGAACCTTGTCAGGTGGAGAAGCTCAACGAATTAGGCTGGCTACGCAAATAGGATCAAATTTATCAGGGGTGCTGTACATCCTGGATGAACCGTCTATCGGCTTGCATCAAAGAGATAATAACCGATTAATTGATTCATTGATGAAAATGAGAGATTTAGGTAACACCTTAATCGTCGTTGAGCATGACGAAGATACCATGCGAGCAGCGGATTATATTATCGATATTGGGCCAGGGGCTGGGGAAAATGGCGGTCAAGTGGTTGCGTTAGGTACACCGGAAGAAATAGAAAATAACCCTAATTCAATTACTGGTGCTTATATGTCTGGTAAAAAAAGCATTCCTATTCCAAAAGAGAGAAGACAGGAAGATTTAGGAAAAATCGTTGTCAAAGGGGCACAAGAGAACAACTTAAAAAATATAGATGTTGAATTTCCTTTAGGTCGTTTTATTGCAGTAACAGGCGTTTCTGGCTCTGGAAAGAGTTCGTTGGTCAATGACATTTTGAAAAAAGCCTTAGCAAGAGAAGTTGGCCGCTCGAAAGTAAAACCAGGGAAACATAAATCGGTGACTGGCTACGAGCAACTGGAAAAAGTCATCGATATTGACCAAAGTCCGATAGGGCGCACACCTAGAAGTAACCCAGCAACTTATACAAGTGTATTTGATGACGTTCGTGACTTATACGCTAAAACAAATCAAGCAAAAACAAGAGGCTATAAAAAAGGGCGATTCAGTTTCAATGTTAAAGGTGGCCGTTGTGAGGCTTGTCGTGGAGACGGTATTTTGAAAATCGAAATGCACTTCTTACCTGATGTCTACGTTCCTTGTGAAGTCTGTAAAGGGACACGTTATAATTCAGAAACCTTAGAAGTGAAATATAAAAATAAAAGCATCGCTGATGTGTTAGCCATGACGATTGAAGAAGGCGTTGAGTTTTTCGAAAACATTCCTAAAATTGAGCGTAAGCTTCAAACGATTATAGATGTTGGATTAGGCTACATGACCCTTGGACAGCCGGCAACGACCTTGTCCGGTGGAGAAGCCCAACGGATGAAGCTGGCCAGTGAATTACACAAACGTCAAAATGGTCATAATTTCTATATTTTGGACGAACCGACTACAGGTTTGCATGCGGATGATATTTCACGGTTGCTTCAAGTGCTAAACAGGTTAGTTGAAGCGGGTAATACGGTATTGGTTATTGAGCACAATCTGGATGTCATTAAAGTGGCTGACCACATTATTGACTTAGGACCTGAAGGGGGAAGTGGCGGAGGAACATTAATTACCACTGGCACTCCTGAAGAAGTAGCAGAGTGTGAAGAAAGTTTTACCGGTCAATACTTGAAAAAAGTAATGGAGAGCCAATTAAGTAAAGAAGCAAAGACTAACTAACACATTGTGAAGGTTTTTCCTTACAGGGGGAATTAATCCTAAAAATATCAGTCGTAGGACCTATGACAAACTATTCTATCTGTTGCATAATATGATTATAGACAGAAAGAATGAGTGAGCTGTCGATAACTTAGTGATTAATGATTATACAGACACCTGTAAGGAGGGCTTATCAATGAACGAGAGAGAACGTATTATAGATTTAATGAAAAAAGGTATTTTATCTACCGAAGAAGGACTGGATTTGCTCGAAGGATTAGCCAAAAAAGAGGATGACAAACAAGAGTATCAAGAGTTTGCATCTCAAGATGGAGAACCAAAAGAGGTTAACGACGCATCAGTAGATCAACCAACTGAAGAAGCTCAAGATTCGAAAGAGCAGCAAGAAGCTGAAGAAGAATTAGAACAATTGGTAGAAGAGATTAATCGCTACTCGGTTAATTTGGATCAATTAAATAAAGAAATTGACACGGTCAAATCGACTTTATCTGAAAAAGAAAATGAACTAAAAACGATTTCGGATAAAGGAAAAGAAGGATTCAAAGAAGAAAAACAAGTACTGTTGGATCGAATTAAAGGAATCCAAAAAGAGTTGGAAATGATTAGACAACTGGATGAAGTGGATACTGCAGATGAAATGGATCAGTTAAAAGAAGATATTCAAGAGCTATCTTCTGAGTTGGATGATATTGAACAACGAGAAGAAGAGTTTTCAGATGAAGAAACTATAGGATTACAAGAAGAAATAAATGAACTAAAAGAACGCTTGGATGAATTGAACGCTGATAAACAAGAGCAGATCAAAAACTTGAATCGTACGAAGATGAAGCAATGGACAGTGAAAGCTAAAAAAGCGACTGCTAGCTTCCAAATTCCTCAAGACTGGAAAAAAGAAGTAAGTGACGAATTGGCGAATGCCCGTAAGGAAATCGAATCGGCAAGTAAAGACTGGTCGGGTTCCTTTAAAAAAGGCATGAAACAAGTTCAAGAAAGTGAAACCACTCAATCGGTGCGTTCATCACTTGAAAGTGTTTTGGGACATCTGGATTGGAAATCAATTAACCTTAAACTTCCTACACTTGCTGCTAAAGAATACAAAAGAGAATGGACATTTGAAAAGAGTACAGCTACCATCTTGGATATTAAACTAGCCAACGGGAAACTGACAATTATTCCAAGTGATAATGAGACAATCAAATTATCTGCTAAAGGGAAATTATATGGTAAAATAGAAGAGAGTTCTCCAGATGAATTCTTTGAATCTCGTAGTACAGTAACAGTAGATGAGGACAAAGTAACCATTCATATTCCTAACAAACGTATTTCTGCCGATTTAGAACTAGCCTTGCCTAAACGGACATATGATTATGTATCCATAGTCATGCTAAATGGTAAGTTAGTGACTAATGAGTTATATGCGAAAGATGTCTTTGCAAAGTCAACCAATGGCTCGTTAACGTTCGAGGGATTGCACGCTACGATGCTTGAAGCAAAAGGCTCTAATGGTGGCATCGATATTGTGGATAGTGAATTGAAAGATCTGCTTGCAGGTTCTGTTAATGGTTCAATTAGCTTTAAAGGGTCAGTTGAAAGTGCTGACGTGAGCACAACCAATGGGGAAATCAAATTAACATTTATGAATGAGAACCTCATTAGAGTAGGGGCTACAACAGTTAACGGCAATGTGAAGATGGCTATTCCGGAATCAGTTGCTTTAGAAGGCAAAGTGAAGACATCATTTGGCAAAGTTAAAAGCCGATTAAATAACACTGAACCAAATGAAAAACACGAACAGACAACATTGATCAAACGAATCAATGGCCAAACACCATTAGATTTTAAAGCATCAACGACAACTGGAAACATTTTATTGAAAGATACGGATAACTAACAAGTGAAACGAAAAGAGGGATGAACATGAGACGATTATCAAAATCTAAGCACAATGCAGTGATATTCGGTGTGCTAGGTGGACTTGGCGAGTACTTTAATATCGATCCTGTCTTGTTGAGAGTTATAGTAGTAGTCGCAACGTTTGTAGGCGTAGGCTTAACAGTGCCGATTTATCTACTATTGGCCCTTGTCATGCCAGATGGGGAAAGCTCGAATAACAAACCGACGAATCGACCACATCGACCTTCTTCTTTCGGTAACTTTTCAGAAAAACCTGAACGAAAAGAAGCCCAGAAAGTTGATGAGGAAGATTGGAGTGACTTTTAAGAGATGAAATGGTGGCAAAAGATTTTAGCTAATACACTGATTTTCTTGGCTTTAGCCGGTTTCTTTAATGGGTTTAACATCTCAAGCTGGCAATCAGCCTTAATCGCTGCAGCAGTCTTTTCCTTACTAAATTTAATTGTCAAACCGATACTGGTTATCCTGTCATTTCCGATAACCATTCTGACCTTGGGATTATTTTATTTCATCATTAATGGTCTCATGTTGTGGTTAACATCGACCTTAGTCAGCGGCTTTTACTTTTCATCATTTGGTATGGCCTTGCTAATCGCTTTGATTGTATCAGCTTTAAATACGTTTTTCGAAAATTCTTAATAGTAAAGAATTGTCACAGTCTATAATGACCCTGCCCGAAAACTAGACACTAAAAAAGAGTGTTATAGTTTTCGGGTTTTTTATTATTATTACCCTCATATGGGTATTAAGGAAGGGTTAGTGAATCTACACGGATTTATTCTATAAAGCCATTACAAATTGTGGTATGATGAAACTAGTTTTAATTAAGTTAAGAAGGAGATATTCCATGACAGTTTCAGTAAAAATACACGAACTAGTTGATGCAATGGATGATATTACTGTCGTTGTTGGAGAAGAGTATCTGGATAGAGAAATCACAATCAGTGACTTGTCCAGACCAGCTTTAGAACTGACAGGCTATTTCAGTTTTTATCCTCAAGATAGAGTCCAATTATTAGGTAAAACTGAAATCTCATTTGCAGATAGAATGACTAGCGATGAACGTTATATTGTAATGAAACGGATGTGCCAGGCTGACACACCCGCTTTCTTAATATCCAGAAACCAAGAACCACCTAAAGAATTGATTAAAGCGGCTAAAGAAAAAGGTATCCCTGTCCTGTTGTCACCTCGTTCGACAACAAGGCTATCGTCTAACGTCACCAACTACTTGGAAGAAAAACTAGCTGAGCGTATATCTCAGCATGGTGTACTTGTCGATATATATGGTATGGGTGTGTTAATTATCGGTGATTCCGGAATAGGAAAATCTGAGACTGCTTTAGAATTGATTCAACGTGGACACCGCTTAGTAGCGGATGACCGAGTTGAGTTATACATGATGGATGAGAGTCGACTCATTGGAGAACCACCCGAAATTTTAAGACATTTAATTGAAATCCGAGGCATCGGCGTTATTGACGTTGTGAATTTGTTTGGAGTCGGATCAATTCGGTCGAAAAAAACCGTTGATTTAGTTATCAACTTAGAACATTGGGATCGAAATAAACAGTATGATCGCCTGGGACATAACTTAGATAAAATGCGTATATTTAACGTGGATCTTCCAAAGCTATCTATTCCCGTTAAAGTTGGGCGGAACTTATCCATTATCATCGAAATTGCCACTATGAATATCCGTGCAAAAGAAATGGGTTATGATGCAACTCAAACATTTGAAACGAACTTAAATAAGCTAATTAAGAAAAACTCTATTGATGATAATAAAGGGGGGGCGCTTGTATGAGTTTAACGTTAGGTCTGATTGACCCTGTTGCTATCAGGCTTGGGCCGATTACAGTCGCTTGGTATGGATTGATTATAGTTATAGGCATGTTCCTAGCTGTTTGGTTAAGTATGAGAGAAGCTAATAAACGTGGAATTGGGGAAGATTTTATTGTTGATTTGGCTTTTTGGATTATCCCTGCAGGTATTTTAGGTGCCAGATTGTATTATGTATTATTTGAGCTGCCGTCTTATCTGTCCAACCCTTTAAGCATTTTCTTTTTCTGGGAAGGTGGTTTGGCTATTTTTGGAGGCTTGATCGGTGGAGGACTCGTGCTTTTCTGGTATGCAAATAAAAAAAACGTGCCAGACTGGTTGGTATTAGACATATTGGCTCCCCACGTCATGTTAGCACAGGCAATCGGTCGATGGGGTAACTTTATAAATCAAGAAGCGCACGGTGGGCCAGTATCCAGAGAATTTCTTGAACGTTTAAGGCTACCGAACGTTATTGTCGAACAAATGAATATACGTGGAACCTACTATCATCCAACTTTTTTATATGAATCGCTTTGGAATCTCATAGGATTTACTATTTTGATGGTTCTAAGAGCCAAGACAAAGCTTTTCAGAAGAGGAGAAGTCTTCTTATCTTATCTGGCATGGTACGGACTGGGGCGTTTATTCATTGAAGGAATGAGAACAGACAGTTTGTATTTAGGGCCTTTTCGAGTGTCGCAACTGTTATCAGTCATTTTATTAGTCGGAAGTATTGGATTGATTATTTATAGAAGACACTATGTGTATCCAACACCTCCTTACTATACAGACGGTACAGCACCAGAAAAGGAATTTGAAGCTAAACGAAAAAAATATGAATCAAAACAGAAAAACAATAGATAATGTTGAAAAGGAGAGACTGCCGTGGAAAGCAATATTGCTGTGTTAGGGGCTGGCTCCTGGGGAAGTGCGTTGGCAAATGTACTTTTCGAAAATGGACACCAAGTAACCTTATGGACCAGAGATGAGAAGCAGTGTGAAGAAATAAATACGGACCACACGAATCAACACTATTTACCTGGCTTTACATTTCCAAAAAAATTAAAGGCCACGACAGATTTATCCGAAGCCGTTAGGGAAGTAAACGTTGTTTTATTCGTCATACCTACTAAAGGCATCAGGCAGTTGAGTAAACAAGTAAATGAGTTGTTGGATAGAAAAGTAACGGTCATTCATGCGTCCAAAGGCTTGGAAGAAACGTCCTATAAGAGACTGTCGGAAGTCATCAGTGAAGAGATGTCGAATGAGGTAGTGAAAGGTATCGTTGCCTTATCTGGACCAAGTCACGCAGAAGAAGTGATTGCTAAAGATTTAACGACGATAACAGCAGCTTCAACCAATTTAGAAGCCGCTGCACTTGTTCAATCTCTTTTTATAAATGATTACTTTAGAGTGTATACGAATACCGATATCATTGGTGTCGAGATTGGTGCTGCTTTGAAAAACATTATTGCCTTAGGTGCGGGAGTCATTGCTGGACTGGGATATGGCGATAATGCGAAAGCAGGCTTGGTTACTAGAGGTTTAGCCGAAATTAGTCGTTTGGGTATAGAACTGGGAGCTGAACCATTGACTTTCATGGGTTTAAGTGGAGTTGGCGATCTCATTGTTACCTGTACTAGCCCGCATTCAAGAAACTGGCGAGCAGGATACCTAATCGGTCAAGGAAAACCTGTCGATACTGTACTAAGTGATATGGGAATGGTTGTTGAAGGTATTTTTACAACAAAAGCGGCTTACGAATTAGCTCGTACACATGCCATTGATATGCCTATAACTGAAGCTGTTTATAGAGTTGTTTATGAAAAAGCAGATGTCGAATATGTTGTACTCAACTTAATGCAACGTGAAGGGAAGGCTGAATAGCGCTTCTCATTATTTAAAGTCAAAGGAGATATAGACATGCAAAAAGTAAGGAAAGCGATTATTCCAGCAGCAGGTTACGGTACTCGTTTTTTGCCTGCCACAAAAGCGATGCCTAAAGAAATGATACCTATTGTAGATAAACCCACCATTCAGTTTATTGTTGAAGAGGCTCTCGCTTCTGGTATTGAAGATATTTTAATTATTACTGGTAAATTAAAGCGACCAATTGAGGATCACTTCGATTCCAATCCTGAACTTGAAGAAAACTTGAAAGCAAAAGGCAAGCATGAGTTACTTAAATTAGTAGAAGAAACAACGGGTCTAAACTTGTATTTTGTTAGACAACCTTACCCACTAGGCCTTGGTGATGCAGTTTTACAAGCTAAAGCCTTTGTAGGAAACGAGCCATTTGTCGTCATGCTTGGAGACGATGTCATGGCTGATGAAGTGCCTCTAACTAAGCAATTGATTGAAGGCTATGAAAAAACGAGTGCTTCAAATATTGCCGTGATGAGAGTGCCGCATGAAGAAACATCAAACTACGGAATTATTGATCCGGAGGCAGAGGCAGAAGATGGGTTATACAATGTACGAAAATTCGTAGAAAAACCAAAACCTGAAGATGCACCAAGTGACTTGGCGATTATCGGTCGTTATCTCTTAACACCAGAAATATTTGGTATACTAGAAACGCTTGAACCAGGGGTTGGTGGAGAAATTCAATTGACTGACGCGATTGATCAATTGAATAAAACACAACGGGTATTCGCTAAAGAATTTAAAGGTGAGCGGTATGATGTTGGAGACAAGTTTGGATTTTTGAAAACAACCATTCAATATGGCT
This sequence comes from Alkalibacterium sp. MB6, assembly GCF_009935905.1. Classification (GTDB taxonomy): domain Bacteria; phylum Bacillota; class Bacilli; order Lactobacillales; family Carnobacteriaceae_A; genus Alkalibacterium. The sequence continues at coordinate 74,645 of NZ_PREX01000006.1, forward strand.
TGCAACACCCTGAAGTAAAAGATGGGTTAAGAGATTATATTTTATCATTGGCTAAGGAATTAGAGAGTGGACCATTCCATAATAAAATGAGTGCACAAAGCAATGAAAAAAAAGAAGATAAGCCAGCAGAAGCTAAAGTAGATAAGCCAAAAAAAGAAAAATAGTATGATAGTGAAAAGCTCCTTTTGTTACAAACAGGAAAGTGAGTACTGTTTGTGACAGAGGGGCTTTTGCTCTTGACTATTATCCATAATTTGGTAAACTAGTAGAGTGGCATAACACTTACAAAAAGTAAGTTGATAGCTAATGTAACTAGAATTGATTCAAGTGCAACAACTATGCAAGGAGGACACTCAGTGGAAATAGTAAATGAACTATACGATGTGGTAGTCATAGGTGCGGGTCCAGGTGGATTAACCGCTGCATTATATGCATCGCGATCTAATTTAAAAACATTGGTTCTAGAAAAAGGTATTCCTGGTGGACAATTAAATAATACAGCCGAAATTGAAAACTACTCAGGATTTGACAGCATAACGGGACCTGACTTATCCATGAAAATGTACGAAGGCGCTAAACGATTTGGAGCCGAGCATGTATATGGAGATGTCCAGGAAATAGTGGACAAAGGTACGTATAAAGAAATTATAACTTCTAGTAAGACCTATCAGGCCAAATCAGTCATTATCGGTACGGGTGCTGAGCATAAGAAATTAGGAGTTAAAGGAGAAGCGGAATACAACGGGCGCGGTGTATCTTATTGTGCAGTATGTGATGGCGCATTTTTCCGAAATAAACATGTTGTGGTTATTGGAGGCGGAGATTCAGCTGTTGAAGAAGGTACCTATTTAACTCAGTTTGCTGACAAAGTAACCATTATTCACCGCAGAGACGAGTTGCGTGCTCAACAAATTCTTCAAGATAGAGCGTTTAAAAATGAAAAAGTTGATTTCATTTGGAATGCTGTTGTAGAAGAAATTATTGGGGAAGCGACCGTAACTGGTGTACAAATTAAAGATGTTAAAACAGGTGACGTGTCTACTGTGGAAGCCGATGGCGCCTTTATTTATATCGGGTTATTACCAAACTCAGATCAATTCCGTTCTTTAGGCATCACAGATGAAGAAGGTTGGATAGTAACAGATGAGCATAAAATGACGTCTGTCCCTGGTATCTTTGCGATAGGGGATGTAACGAATACCGTATTGAGACAAGTGGCAACTGCTGTCGGAGACGGATCCATTGCAGGAAATGCTGCCTATCAGTATGTGGAAGAGTTAGAAGAACAAACACAAAAACAAAACGTTTAAAGTCACCTTTTGTTGAAGCAACCCAAATGTTGAACCAGCGATTACAGTCCCTGGTTATCAAGTCTTGGGTTGTTTTTTTTCGGTTAATAATCGTACTCCTTTTCAGAACAAATGAAAGCCTTTTAGCGAAGACGTTAGATATGTATACGTAGACCATGCAAGATAAATATAAAAGTGATACAATGATACTATAATTAAGTGAGACAATATTAAGAAATGAGGGAACAGTATGGATTGGACAGACAGTTATCATACGTGGCTGAATAATGAATTCTTAGATGAAACATTAAGAGAGGAATTAAATGTAAATAGAGAAAATAAAACGTTGCTTGAGGATGCATTTTACACATCCTTAGAGTTTGGAACGGCCGGTATGAGAGGTATTATTGGAGCGGGAACGAACCGAATGAATAAGTATACCGTTCGACAAGCGACTGAAGGATTGGCTTTATTTATTGAAAACCAAGGTGAAGGGGCTAAAGAACGCGGTGTTGCGATTGCTTACGATTCTAGGCATATGTCAAAAGAGTTTGCTATAGAGTCGGCTAAAAAACTTGCTGCTCACGGAATTCCTGCTTATGTATTCGAGGAACTGCGCCCAACTCCGGAGCTCTCTTTTGCTGTCAGACACTTGAAAGCCGCAGCTGGAATTATGATTACTGCCAGCCACAATCCAGCAGAATATAATGGATACAAAGTTTACGGTGAAGATGGCGGACAACTGCCACCTAAAGAAGCTGATGAGTTAACATCTTATGTAAGAAGCGTATCCGATATACTATCGATTGAGGCATTATCAGAAGAGGAAGCGCTGGAAAAAGGTTTATTAACGATGATTGGAAAAGAAGTTGACCGGGCTTATTTAGATGCAATGAGAACGGTTACGATTGATCCCGACTTAATTAACAGACAAGCCCGTGATATCAAAATTATTTTCACGCCTCTTCACGGAACAGGAAAGATGCTCGGAGAAAGAGCACTCAAGCAAGCAGGCTTCAAAAATGTCTCTTTAGTCAAAGAACAAGCTGAACCAGATCCAAACTTTTCGACGGTAAAATCACCCAACCCTGAAGATCCGGAAGCTTTCGCCCTAGCTATTGAGCAAGGTAAAGCAGAGGATGCAGATATATTGATAGCTACTGATCCAGATGCAGATAGATTGGGTATAGCTGTCAAAACATACAAGGACCACTATGAAGTTTTATCTGGTAATCAAATCGCAAGTTTAATGATTAACTATATATTAAAGGCACATGCTAAAAAAGAAACGTTACCACTGAATAGTGTGATCATTAAGTCGATTGTATCAAGTGAATTGCCGACAGCCATTGCAGATAAATTTGGTGTGGAAAGTGTCGACGTCTTGACCGGATTTAAGTTTATTGCAGAAAAAATTAAAGAATACGAGCAGACTCATTCTCATACGTTTATGTTTGGATTTGAAGAGAGCTATGGGTATTTAGTTCAACCCTTTGTAAGGGATAAAGATGCGATACAAGCCCTCATTATGGTTGCTGAAATGGCGGCACATTACAATGAAGAAGGCTTCAGTTTATTCGATGCCTTGCACCAGCTCTATCATGAGTATGGTCACTTTAAAGAAAAAACCATATCAGTTACATTAAGTGGAATTGAAGGATCAAAGAAAATTAAAGCATTGATGAGTCAATTAAGAGAGGATACACCTTCAGATTTCGGAAATATAAAAATTAAGTCAATCGAAGACTTTAAGGAACAAAAACGTATAGTTGATGGTGAAGAAGAAGCTATTGATATGCCTAAAGCTGATGTGCTTAAATACACGCTGGCAGATGGTAGTTGGATTGCTGTTAGACCATCTGGTACGGAGCCTAAGATTAAGTTTTATATTGCCGCATTTGACGAATCAGGTGTAGTTGTAGAAGAAAAAATGACTGCATTTGAAAAAGACATTAATACAATCTTAGAAAACTAATCAACACAAAAATAAGCTTCTTGTAGGGGATACCTCTATGAGAAGCTTATTTTATTGTCAGTTATAGTCAAGTTATGAATAAGTAACGACGATTTACTAGTTCCCTATACATGACACGCCTGGAATGTTATAATAAGCTAAGCTTTATAAAAGCATCTAGTCTTTTGAAGAGCAGACAATGAGTGGAAGGCCGCAATTTGCTTGAGACGACTTATACAGGAGTGATAAAGATGACAGATCATTTAGAATTAGTAATTATTACCGGAATGAGCGGAGCAGGTAAAACTGTGGCTATGCAAAGTTTTGAAGATATGGGTTATTACTGTATCGATAATATGCCCCCTAATTTATTACCGACTTTCTGGAATTTAGTGAGAGAGTCAGGACAGTTTAGTAAAATTGCATTGGTTATGGACTTACGAATGAAAGACTTTTTCGAAGAAATTGAACAAGCATTAAAAACGCTTGATGATTCACCGCATATAACGAGCCGCATTGTGTTTTTAGAGGCGACGGATATGGAACTAGTCTCCCGTTATAAAGAATCACGTCGCGTTCACCCTTTAGCTCGAAATGAACGAACAATTGAAGGGATTAAAAAAGAACGTGAATTATTAAAAGAGATCAAAATGAAATCTCAGCTTGTGATTGATACAAGTGACTTAACACCACGCCAATTGCGTGAGAAATTAATTGGGAAATTCAAGACAAAAGATAAAGAGATGTTTCGTGTTGAAATGGTTTCATTTGGATTTAAGTATGGGAGTCCCATTGATGCAGATATCGTTATGGATGTTCGCTTTTTACCCAATCCTCACTATATAGACGACTTAAGACCTAAAACAGGTTTGGAAAAAGAAGTCTATGATTATGTGATGCAACAAAAGGAAACAGAATCTTTCTATAAACATTTCACGCAATTACTTGAAACGACATTACCAGGATATAAAAAAGAAGGAAAAAGCAATTTAACAATCGCGATTGGATGCACCGGAGGAAAGCACAGGTCTGTGGCGCTGGTGGAGCGTATTGCCAATAAAATAAAAGCAGATGGTTATCCTGTCAACATCTCACATCGAGATAAGGATAAAGTAAAGGAGTCCGTTGTACGATCATGAATAAATTAAAGCGAACAAAGAGAAAGCCAAAAATCGTCGTTATTGGTGGCGGCACAGGCCTTCCAGTCATATTAAAGAGTTTGAAAGAAAAAGATGCGGACGTCACAGCTATTGTGACTGTGGCGGATGATGGTGGAAGCAGTGGGGCATTGAGAAAAAGTTATAATGCTGTCCCCCCTGGAGATTTACGTAATGTGCTCTCTGCCTTATCCGATGTCCCTGAGATTCAAAAAGAGATCTTTCAATACCGCTTCAAGGCAAATGATCAAGCTTTATCAGGGCACACAATTGGGAATCTAATCATATCAGCCACAGCAGATTTGCGTGGAAATATATATGATGCCATCCAAATATTGGCGAACCTGATGCATGTCAAAGGGCATGTTTATCCTGCAGCGGAAGAACCATTAGTCTTGCATGCTCGCTATATTGATGGAAGCACTCAGTCTGGCGAATCGATGATACCAAAAAACGGTAAAATGATTGACGAGGTAGCGATAACTTGTGTGGAAGAAGACAAACCTGTTAAAGCGGGAAGAGATGTTGTGCAAGCAATTCTGAACGCTGACATGGTTGTCTTAGGGCCAGGCAGCTTATTTACAAGTATCTTGCCTAACTTGATGATTCCAGAAATTGGAAAAGCTGTAATGGAAACGGCTGCTAAAGTAGTCTATATATGTAATATCATGACCCAAAAAGGAGAAACGGAGGGGATGAATGACTGTGATCACATCCGTGTTCTGCATAAACATATGGGCGGGAAATTTGTTGATATCGCCTTAACTAATAATGGCGCCGTACCAAGTCAATACATTGAAAATGAGGCAACTGAAGAATACTTATTCCAAGTAGACCATGATTTCAAAGGACTAACAGAAGAAGTACCATTAATTATATCAGACGATTTCCTTTCCTTTACTGAAAAAGGGGTTTACCACAATGGTGAGAAGGTCGCTGAAGAAATATTTAAAACGGCTTTTAACAGCCAAAGAAAACTAACTAAACAAATTAAACCTGTGCAATAAATGTTCTAAAAAAGAGGAAAGGAAGTGAAAACGTGTCTTTTGCTTTTGATGTAAAAAAAGAATTAACGATGCTAGAAGTCCATCCAGAACATGCCAAGGCTGAGTTGGCTGCATTAATAAGAATGAATGGGTCGCTGAGCATAGTGAATCGCGATTTTTTATTGAATGTGCAAACAGAGAATGCGGCAACCGCTCGACGCATGTATACGTTAATCAAAGACAACTTCGGTGTAAGAGCTGAACTGCTTGTTCGAAAAAAGATGAAGTTGAAAAAAAATAATGTTTACATTGTGCGCTTGAAACAAGCAAGTAAACTGGTTTTAAAAGAATTAGGTATCATGGATGGCATGCTTTATAATGGTCATATTCCAGATGAAATTAAACAGAACAGACAAAAAATCAAATCGTATCTTAGAGGAGCATTTTTAGCTAGTGGATCTGTGAACAGTCCCGATACCAGTCGATACCATTTAGAAATATATTCTAGTTACGAGCGCCATAATAATGATATTTGTGAGATGATGCAAGAATTTGGGATGAATGCTCGAGTCCACGAACGACGAAATGGTTATATTGTGTATTTGAAAGAAGCTGAAAAAATCGCTGACTTTTTAGCACTCATCGGTGCAACAAGTAGTATGTTCCGGTTTGAGGATGTGCGAATCGTTCGAGATATGAGAAATTCAGTGAATCGGTTAGTTAACTGTGAAAATGCGAATATGAATAAAACCATTGATGCAGCCGGTAAGCAGATTGAAAACATTCGATTAATTGAGCGCCATCAGGGGATGGATTCCCTGCCTGATAAATTAAGAGAAATAGCAGAACTTAGAATTCAATATCCTGATATTAGTTTGAAAGAATTAGGAGAATTGGTACCTAACGGTGGTGTTTCTAAATCAGGTGTTAACCACCGACTAAGAAAAATAAATAAGATCGCTGATGAATTAAAAGAACGAACCAGCGTATAAAATAGAACAATCAACTAAACGATCAAATGAACAGAATGGTGAGAAAGACAGAACGGTAACGGTCTTTCGCTTATTCTGTTCGTTTTTTTGTTGTCCAAAAAAACATCAGTGAATATCTGTATATTTTTTACTTTATTCAAATACTACTAATTTAAGATTGTCTTATTTACAAGTAATGAAAACGGGATTATTGAGTGATTTAATCACGTAGTTGACTTAGAAGAGTACAAAGGAGTCACTTATCCGATTCTCATTTGCAAGTCTCAATGAGAATGCTAATAGAGACGAGAGCCAGTAATGACTAATACCAGACTATGTTCATTATAATTAGTACAATTTGAAAATAAACGTCAAAAGGACGATTGAGTATTATTCACAAACTTTTAATTGGGGATATTAAGTAGCTAACTAATAATGATTATCATTTGTAATATTTTAGTCTTTTAATCGATTGAAAAGCCCGTTATGTCTTTACTTTAATTGCATAATTAGGTATTCTAAGAATAGATGATTTAGAAATTATTTGTGCCATTTTTATGTGAAAAACTGAATTTGTTGAGATGATATAATCATAATCATTCATTTATAGGTAAGGAATTTAAGAGGAGGAAAGGGAATGCGATTTAAATTAAAGTATAAAGCTACATTTCCGGCTTATAATAAGTCCCGGACTCATGACAAAGCGATTGAGAGAGTCGACGCTCCTGCAATCATGGTCTATCCGATGTCTATGCATATCGGAGCACCAGCTAAGCCAGTAGTAGCAGTAGGAGACACTGTTAAGGTGGGGACTTTAATAGGTGAAGCACAAGGATTTATATCAGGAAATATTTTATCTTCGGTCAGTGGGAAAGTTATTTCTATTGAAGAAAGAGATGTACTTAACGGAAGACACACGTGTATCATTGTTAAAAATGATCAAGACTATATAGAAGAACCACCATTTCCAGAAGCTGGAGACAATGTCTCTCCAGAACTAATTCCAGAATTGATTAAACGAGCAGGTATTTCTGGTATGGGGGGAGCAACCTTCCCAACTAACGTCAAAATGACTCCACCAAAAGGAAAAACAATTGACACACTTATTTTGAATGGTGCAGAATGTGAACCTTATTCTACTTCTGACTTCAGAACAATGGTGGAATATGCAGATGAAATTATTGAAGGAATCAAAGTCATTGACAGTATTTTTAACGTAGGGAAAGTCTACATTGGCATTGAAGACAATGCTAAAGAAGCTGGAGAGGTGTTAAAACAAGCTGCAAGTGGCTATGATAAAGTAGAAATTAAAATACTAAAAGCTCAATACCCGCAAGGATCAGAGAAACAATTAATTGAACATTGTACAGGTCGTCAAGTGCCTGCTGGTGGATTGCCTGCAGATATTGGAGTAATTGTTTCCAACGTCGGAACATTCCAACAAATTTACCGTGCTGTTCGCTTAGGTAAGCCGATGGTCGAACGTGTCACTACAATTACAGGGACACCACTTGCTGAACCTAAAAACCTCTTAATTAGATTGGGTACACCTATCGATGATCTTATTGATATCTGCGGTGGTTTTCAAGAAGTCCCAAGAAAAGTTATTCATGGTGGACCAATGATGGGGATGACCATTAAAGATGGAGCTATCCCAATATCTAAAGGAACCACACATATAACCTTCTTTACTGCAGAAGAAGTAGCAGAGGATGAAAGGATAGACTGTATTCGTTGCTCAGAGTGTTTGAACGTCTGTCCTGTCAGTTTACAACCGATCTTGATTAGTAATGCCTATGAAAGAGGCGATATTGAAAAAGCAGAGCAGTTGGGAGCAATGGACTGTATCGAATGTGGAAACTGTTCTTACATCTGTCCTTCTAAGATTCCTCTTTTAGAAAACATCAGAAAAGCTAAAGCTGCAATTAAACAGAAGGCGGTGTAACCATGTCTACACAAAAAGGAAAAACAAGCCTGGGCGATTTCGATTTGGTTATGGATCAGTCCCCGCATATTTTTGAAAAATGGTCTTCTCAATGGATTATGTTACAAGTTATTATTGCCATGTTATTTCCACTGGCTGCCGGTACATATTTTTTTGGCATGCAGACATTGTGGATAACATGTATCGCTGTATTAACTTGTGTGATTAGTGAGTATGTATATGAGCGAATTGTTAGAAAAAGAATGACAATTAATGATTTGTCAGCTGTGGTAACAGGGATGGTTATTGGCTTGAGTATGCCAAACGGAGTGTCATGGTTCAGTACTGTTTTAGCCAGTCTTTTCGCTATTGTCATTGTTAAAATGATTCCAGGCGGTATTGGTAAAAACAGGTTCAACCCTGCTGTTGCAAGTCGGATTATGTATTTAATGGCTCCATGGATTGTGAATAGTTTTGTTCAGGGTCCGGACATCCTAACGACTGCCAGTTCTGCTGAAGCCATTACAACGGCAACGCCTACTGACTTAGTAGCCACAGCTACACCACTTTTTTATATTTCTAGTGGAGCGACTGAGGTACCTGAAGGAGCCCAAACTCTTTGGAATATGTTTTTAGGAAACCAAGGGGGTTGGGGCGGATCATTAGGTGAAACAAGTTCGATTGCTTTGCTTATCGCTATGGCCTTCTTAATTTTTAGACGCATTATTAACCCTAAAGTTCCTGCTTTGTATATTGGAACAGTCGCTTTGATTATGTTAGCTTATAGTGGCTTTGATTTTGAGTTTATGATGTACCATATCTTAAGCGGTGCTCTATTGCTTGGTGGAACGTTCATGGTTACGGACTATGCTTCTGGAGGATTAACACCATTTGGACGTATGCTCTTCCCTATTGGAGCGGGCATACTGACGGCGGCCTTCAGGATATCTGCTTTCTCACCAGAAGGTGTCGGCTTCTCCATTTTAATCATGAATGCAATTATTCCATTCTTAGATAAACTAGTGATGCCAAGAATTTACGGACACAAAAAACGTCCAATGGTTCATCCGGATTACGATTTAACTGAACCTTTAAATAAACGGGATATATTAGCAGAAAAATAAGGAATTATTGAATCACTTATTTACTCGACTTTAATAAACACTCTCTTAGAAAAAAGCATTTTTGCTTTCTAAGAGAGTGTTTTTAGTTTAAAAAGGACGTATGCACCTGACAAAGTGACTATCATAAACGCTTTCATTGTGATACACTCTTCTCAAATCATCGGATTGTAAAAGAGGTACCGATATAAATTCAAATTAGAAACCAGTCAAAAGGAGAATGTACAATGACGTGTCAAATGAAATGGGTGAATAAACTTTTGGTCTTATCTCTTGTCATGTTCATACTATCTGCATGTGAAAATTCAGCTGATGGAGAAGAAGTTGGAGAAAAGACACCGTATGAAGACGTGAATACATTAGAGGGTGTTCATTTAGAACTGGATAAAGACGTTTATGACGCGGAAGGGGACACCTTTACGTTAACTGTTACCAATCATTCTAATCAAGAGATCAGTTATGGAGTGTCTTTCACAGTAGAGAAACGAGTGGACGATGAATGGCATACAGTTGAACCAGAAGAAGACATGATGTTCATAATGATTGCCCATATACTTGAACCGGATCAAGAACAAGAGGAACAGATAAATATGGAGTATTATGAGCCCTTAAGTGAAGGGACATACAGAGTAGTCAGACAAATAGAGGGTGAAATAGTGACTGCTGAATTTGAAGTGAATTAAGAAGTCACTATATAAACTAATCGTTTACCTAAGTTAATCGATGTATAGCTAAACTCCCCTTTGATCCTAAAAGAGGAAAAAAGGGGAGTCTGATGATTGCTCATTTAATTGTCCAAAGAAGCTTTAATCGTGTTTATTTTCATGATATTTTCATTCTCACCGAGCGTTGAAATAAAATCCATCATATTAAAACTATTGGGCAGGTGCATCGTGTATAGATCTTGACAAACAGATGTGCCATCATCCAAATAATCAATCGAATGATCCGTTGAGACGACGGTAATGTGATTGGCTTTAAATTGTTCCTGTAAGTAATGGAAAGTAACTTCTCTATTTTTATAATGAATTTCGAGTTGTTTTGTGCGTTCAATTTTAAACATACCTCTGACTGTTCTTAAAACGATGAGCATAATAATCGTACTGGCTATAGAGATAAAGTAATAGCCCATACCTGTGGCAATTCCAAGGCTGGCAACTGCCCAGATGGAAGCAGCTGTCGTTAAGCCAGTTACTGAACGTCTACTAACAATAATTGTACCAGCACCTAGAAATCCAATACCATTTACTATTTGTGCAGTCATTCGAGTAATGTCAGATGATAATAATCCCGCATAGTCGGGATTCGCTATTGCAAAATCTAATACCATATTGCTTGCTTGCAACTGTGTGAGAGTGATAATAGCGGCCCCTAAACTGACGAGAGTGTGGGTTCTCATACCCGCATCGCGGCCTTTCATTTCCCGTTCATAACCAATGATTCCACCGACAAGAGCCGCAAGTAAAAGGCGTGCTAACACCTCTAAAGTATTGAATTCCATATCGTAACCCATCTCCATTCTTTACAATGTCTATTATGCTCAACTAAAGGAAAAAACACAAGAAATTAATTTCTTGTTTGTAATTACTTTAATCTTCTCGCTCCATACTGTATACTAATTTTAAACAGTCCATTCCCCTTTATTTGATAATTATACATAGATGTTCACCGCATATGTGAATGTTCGAATAAAGATCGAAGAATCGGAAGATATGAAAGGATGATAGTAATGCGTTTTTCGTTCATGGGAAAACACGGCGGGTCGCATCCCGAAGAAAATAAATCGCGAACGAGTCAATTACCTATAGTTGACGCGACTGTACCGAAAATTTTAATTTTTCCGGTTTCTATGCATATTGGCGCACCAGCCAAACCTGTAGTAGAAGTGGGTGATAAAGTAAAAGTGGGCCAGTTAATAGCTGAAGAAGGGGGCTTTATCTCTGCCAATATTTATTCTTCTGTATCAGGAGAAGTGATTGCGATAGAGAAAAGACCAACGGCTAAAGGACCGACTGACAGTATTATCATAAAAAATGACTATGAATATACTAAAGCAGATCCAATTGTTGAACCCGGACACTCTCATGAGATGGATAAAGATAAGATCGTTGAGACGGTAAGGAAAGCTGGAATTGTTGGTATGGGAGGAGCTACATTCCCTACAGCAGTTAAGTTAAGTCCGCCACCGGGGATGACTATTGATACGCTAATTATAAATGGTGCAGAATGTGAGCCGTATTCAACTTCTGACCACAGAGTCATGGTCGAATACGCTGATGAAATAGTTGATGGGATTAATTTAGCTAGAACATTATTTCCTCGATTGAAACAAATATATATTGGGATTGAAGACAATAAGCCTAATGCCATTGAAGCATTGAGAAAAGCTTCTGAAGATTTCGATGATATCACCGTTCGTCCATTGAAAACCATGTACCCACAAGGTTCTGAGAAAAACTTGATTAAGACTTTGACAAATAGAGAAGTACGACCAGGGGGTCTTCCTGCTGAAGTGCGTTGTGTTGTAATGAATACATCGACTATTCGTCAGTGCTACCGTGCTTGTGAATTTGGTGAACCGTTAATCGAGAGAATTGTTTCTGTTTCAGGGACACCTATTAAAGAACCTAAAAATCTACGAGTTAAAATTGGTACACCTATGGACTCATTAATTGAAGATTGTGGCGGCTTCTCAGAAGTGCCAGGAAAAGTACTATCCGGTGGACCAATGATGGGTCAGGCAGTCTCTGATTTGGGCGTAGTTATCATTAAAGGAACGACGGCAGTAACCGTGTTAACTCCTGAAGAAGCGAATCAAGGAGAAGAGCAGGACTGTATCATGTGTTCAGAATGTTTAAATGTTTGTCCGGTTAGTCTCCAACCTATTCTAATCAGTGACGCCTTTGAAAGAGGGAATATTGATAAAGCTGAAGAACTAGGAGCCATGGATTGTATCGAATGTGGAAACTGTTCCTTCATTTGCCCATCTAAGATTCCTCTTTTAGAAAATATCCGTAATGCAAAAGCGGCCATTAAAGCGAAGAAAGAGGGATAAATTATGGCACAAGCAATTGATGTAAAAGGGAAGTTACGCACAGGCCCATCGCCTCATATTCGAAAAGCCCGAACAGCAGCAGGTGTGATGACAGAAGTTTTGATTGCTCTAATACCACCTGCTATTGCAGCAGTCTTTTTCTTTGGTTGGTGGGTCATCGGGATGTTGGCCATTGGTATTGGTACAGCAGTTCTAGCAGAATACACCTATCAAAAGTTAACATATAAACCAATTAAGATACATGACCGTAGTGCAATGGTTACTGGGGCTTTAGTTGCTCTCAGTTTACCTGTAACAGCCCCCATTTGGATGATTATTTTTGGATCACTTTTTGCGATTATTATTGTGAAGCAAATGAATGGTGGCATTGGTCGAAATTACTTTAATCCAGCAGTTGCGGCCAGGGTAGTAACCAAAGCTTTCTTCACTCCATGGTTAGCTAACTGGGTACTACCGGGTGGATTCCTAGGAAGTGGTTATAGAGGAGTCGATGCTATTGCAACGGCAACACCATTAGAATATTTAGGTAATGGAGCACAGACTGTAACAGAACAAGTACCAGGCTTATGGGATTTGTTTATGGGCTTTAATCTTGGGGGGAACATTGGTGAAACGTCTAAAATAGCTATTTTAATAGGGATGCTTTATTTGATATTCAGAGGCGTTATTCATCCTAAGATACCTATCCTGTATATAGTCTCTACGTTTTTAATTATGGGCTTCTGGTCCAGTTTTAACTTTAACTTTATGATGTCACATGTCCTAACAGGCACGCTATTCTTTGGTGCGACTTATATGGCCACGGATTATAGTTCGGGTTCATTGACCCCTCAAGGGAAAACGGTCTTTGCCATTGGTTGTGGTGTGTTAACAGCATTCTTCCGAATCGTCTTTGATTTCCCAGGGGGAGTCGGATTCGCTATATTGATTATGAATGCTTTAGCACCATATATTGATAGTAAGTTAATGCCACGTATTTATGGTCACGAAACACGACCACAAGTCGATTATGACAGACAAAAGAGTAATAGCTAAGTTTAAATAGAAATAAATAACCTGTACATTCCCGTCTTTTGAAGGACAAGGAATGTACAGGTTTTTTGAATGCATTGACTAGATAAAGCTGTAAACAATGCCGCCAGCAATACCAGTGACTATCATAACTTGAATAGGACTAGCTTTGTATTTTCTCATAATGAATATACCGATGGCGAAAAAGATAACAGAAACCCAATTGATTTCTGAAAAAGCGACTGGCCAGTCGCTGTGCCCAAACATGGCCGTCATGAAAATAGTTAACCCTGCTAAAGCGATTAATGCAACAACGGCTGGACGGACGCCTTGGATAATACCTTGAACCATAGTTAATGAACTGTATTTAAAATAAAAGTAAGCAAGAATTTGAACGATAATAATAGAGGGTAGAGTGACTCCGATTGTTGAAACGATTCCTCCGAAAATACCGGCCACTTGATTTCCAGCAAAGGTAGCAGCGTTTATAGAAATAGGGCCAGGAGTCATTTCAGATAACGTCAGAATATCGATAAACTGCTGATTGGTGATCCATCCTTGCGCATGAATTAACTCTTGTTCAATTAATGGTAAAGCGGCATAGCCACCGCCAAAGCTAAAGAGGCCTACTTGAAAAAAGCTAATGAGTAGCTGTAAATAAATCATTGGTCCGCCTCCTTATCTGTTTCTTTCTTTAAATCCCACACGGTTGTTATTGCGCCTATTAAAGCTGAGAAAAATAATAACCATAAAATATTAACTTGGAATACTATACCTGCAATTAATGCGGCTAGCATGACGAGTATAGGAATTGCTTTGCGTTGCTTGACTACACGGGATCCCATATTATAAACAACATTTACAATAATAGCGGCAACACCGGCCTGCATACCTAGTAATACGTTATGTACAATCACATTATCTCGAACTGCCATATAGATGTAAGATAAAATAGTCATAATAATTAAAGGCGGTAAGATAGTTCCTAAGACGGTAACGAGAGCACCTGGGACCCCAGCCATTCGGTAACCCACAAGCAAAGAGGTATTGACTGCAATGGGTCCAGGAGCAGATTGGCCGAGGGCCACTAAGTTGAGCATCTCATCTTGATCCAACCAACCTAAATCATCTACAAACTTTTTCTCCATTAAAGGAACGATAACGTAGCCACCACCAAAAGTAAATGTACTTAAGTATAAGGTGGAAGTAAATAAGGTTTTGTACAATTCTTTCTTTTTCATTTGAATCCTACTTTCTCATATGTCTTCTTTTACTATTATAGTTGAAACATTCTTGCTTTAAAAGGAATTCAGCGTAAAATGTGATTTGAGTGAGTTTTTATTTTTTAAAGCACTAGTGTTGCATAAAACTAGAAATCACTGTTGATTGCAGTTTGTTAATTAAATCACAATTAGTTTTCTTTAAAATTTTCAAAAAAGTCAAATGCTGGCGCAGCGGATGACTTTTTCCAGAATTTTTTTGACTTATTCAGTTGTGGATAAATCGATTTG
>NZ_PREX01000070.1 GCF_009935905.1 Alkalibacterium sp. MB6
AATATATTCAATTTTGACCGCAAGGTTAAGACACGAAAACAGTGTACTGTATTTTACACAATATTATGGACTTGACTGGGATTATAGGAAACAATTCGGAAACAGTAAGAAAAGCGTTTACTATATATGAAAATTATAGTTTAAGTGCTTACAATATGGACAGAACTAATGGATTAGTATATAGACCCATCCCCACGAGAATATATAAGATAATAGACGGTTACGTTGGGTACGTCAATCTTCAAGAGTTTTATCAAGACAGAGGTTTTTATAGAGCTACTTATGTTGGATTGCTTCAAAAAAGAAGCGGACCCAGTATGCCACTTCTTTTAGATGATGAATTTTAGGAGGAGATAAAATGTTAAAAAAAGTATTCGTATTATTAATTGCTATCCTAACTTTAGCAATTTTTTCAAACGAAGCTAGTGCTGAGACTCTTGAACCTCTAGAGGCTGACACTATAGAACAAGCTTCAGTACCACGTGATCAACCTTATAGGATTTGGCAAAGTGAATTTTTAACAACTAGTGCTGTTTTTCCAGAAAGGACCCAATTCGTAACAAGATTCTATTATGGAGTAGGCTATAGAGGACATCTTACTATAACCAGAAGGACTGATGGTCGAAATGGTGCAATATACGAAGGTTGGCTTTATCATCCAAATTATTCTGGAGGAAATTTACCAATGCCTGCTAAAGTAATAGAAGGAAAATAAAAAAAGGGTAACTCCCAATAATCTATGAAAAATTATGTTTCCCAAATTTCTCGTTGCTCGTATGATGATTTCTGTCGATTAAGGT
>NZ_PREX01000071.1 GCF_009935905.1 Alkalibacterium sp. MB6
CACTAGTGTTGCATTAAAATTTTAAACTGTTCCATCGTATAAAAAAATCCTTTATACTAGTACTCGGATGACTTATCCAAGACCAATACAAAGGATCTACACATGGATAAGTATAAAACAAAAATGACCATAAATAAATGGTTTTCGTATATTAAGTTAGAACAATTAAGCTTTGACTCTCGTCAAGCCATCGAACAATTTGATCGTTACGCAAAGAAGTTGACATTTAAGAAAGCAATAAAGCTGTTTCTGTATGCCATTAACGATGAAACGGAAAGTTTACGACACCTAGACCAGCAACTTGTCAATCCGAATTTAAAAAAAGTGATGGGGATAGACTCCATCAGTTACTCTCAGCTTTCTCGGGCCCTACGGGCACTTGAACCAAGTGTATTACTGGAGATTTTTAATCACTTACTTTCTCTAGTGCATAAAAAGACGGAGGTAAAATCGAAAGAAAAACTCTATCTGATTGATTCCTCAACTTTTTCATTTAGCAAGAATTCCTATCCATGGGCGTATTTTCGACCGACAAAAGCTGGCATAAAGTTGCATTTAAAAGTCTGCTTCATGAATGAACGTTGGGTGCACCCTGAACAATTTGAAGTCTCTCCTGCTTCTGAACATGATCATGAACACTTAGAAGTTTTTATTAATGAGCCACTGGCTACTTACGTTTTTGATCGTGGCTATCTTGATTTCGCTCAATTTGATCAAATGCATTGGGACGGGTATTTCTTCGTTTCTCGGATTAAGAAGAATACGAAAGTACATGTGCAAGCCCATTT
>NZ_PREX01000072.1 GCF_009935905.1 Alkalibacterium sp. MB6
GCTGAGAAAGCCACCCGAACGAAGCGTTTGGAAGAGGAAGTATTATCCATCGCTATTCACTGCAGTTCGATCACTGCTGTTAAACTGATCCGTAAAGGTACGGCTAATATCGGAAAAAGTACGATCTGCAATCTGCTCCATAAGGAGCGTCTTAAGCCCTGATCATAATCCGATCCTTGTCTGTGGCATTGATGATTTCGCCATGAAGAAAAAGTTACGCTACGGTACGATTCTGGTTGACTCTCTTACCCATCAAGTGATTGATTTGATTGATTCAAGAGAGACCGAGGCAGTCAGTAAATGGCTTGCTTATTTTCCGAACCTGTTGATCGTCTCTCGTGATGGATCTAACACCTATAAAAAGGCGATCGAAACGGCACATCCACAGGCTATTCAAGTGAATGACCGGTTTCATTTAATCAAAAATCTGACCGATTATATCAAAACCTATTGGATGAATCATCTACCGGTAAACGTCCCTTTAAAGGGGATCAAGCAACCTAAAACGCCCGCTTTATCTTTATCGGCTGCGGATAACAACCGACAGTTGAGCGCTGCTGAAAAAGCGCGACGAGCAAAAGAGCTGAACAAAAATGGATGGACTAAAACAGCTACCTGTCGGGCACTCAATAT
>NZ_PREX01000073.1 GCF_009935905.1 Alkalibacterium sp. MB6
ATGGTATCACCATCCACCAGACCGCCTGGGTTTGGTACAGTCCATTCGCCTGTTACCGGATCAGTCACCACATCAACGGTGCTTCCATCCGGGAAAGTCACGGTTACGGTTGAACCTGGTTCTGCCGTACCGGTGATTGGATCGGTACCATTGACCGGATCAATGTCTGGCGCATTCGGTGCAGTCACATCCACTGTATACACTTGCGTATCAGTCACTGTGCTGCTGTTACCTGCTGCATCGGTGAAGGTCGCTGTGGCATCAATGGTTTTATCGCCATCGGCCAACAGGTCACTACCTGCCACATCCGCTGTCCAGTTACCTGTCGCTGCATCTACAGTTGCAGTGTAAGTCACGCCATTGATGACTAAAGTCACCACGGTGGTGGCTGCATCTGCAGGGATACCGGTTAAGGTACCTGTTACCGTGATGGTGGTTGTTGATTCTGCTGCATTCAACACGTTGTCCGCAGTCACCGCATCAATCGCAAGGGTTGCACCCGCTGGATTTGGTGGGGTGATGTCTACAGTC
>NZ_PREX01000074.1 GCF_009935905.1 Alkalibacterium sp. MB6
AAAAAAGTCAAATGCTGGCGCAGCGGATGACTTTTTCCAGAATTTTTTTGACTTATTCAGTTGTGGATAAATCGATTTGCGGCTTCTTTCACTTAGTCAGGTTCGAATATTTCCTTAAATAATTCGAACGGTTCATACTGTAACGCTCGCAAATGCCTTAAAACGTGGAAAACTGTTTGTTTTAAGTCCAATTCAAGCTTGATGAGTAAGGTCAGTAAGTAGACAATCAGTGCCAGTATGACTTGATTTTCTACACCTTCTTTTGACTTTGAAAAGTAATGTTTAATCGTCATGTGTTGCTTGATATGCTTGAAAAATAGCTCGATTTGCCAGCGTGATTGATACATTTTGCTAATCTCTTCAGCTGATACATCCATGCGGTTGGTGATAAACCTTAGATGGCCTTGCTGCTTTCTTTCTATCGTCACAAGACGAAAGAGACTCGTTAAGTAAACTTGACTGCCCAATTGAACCAATTGATCACTGATAAT
>NZ_PREX01000075.1 GCF_009935905.1 Alkalibacterium sp. MB6
GTGGTTCTTTCCAAAGTCAGTTGTTATTGCTTCTATTTAGAGAAAAGTGAGGAGTATAATTAAGAAAAGAAGAAAGAAGTGGGAAACCATGTACGAATTGATACAGGTACTTGATCCGTGTTTAGAGTATGAATCTCATTCATTCACAAACCACACCTTTACGATTACCGTTTCTTCTACTCGTTTAGAAGTCCCTTGTCCATACTGTGGTCAGGTTTCTTCCCGTGTTCACTCTTTATACCCGAGAAAGTTTCAGGACTTACCGATACAAGGACACAAGGTCCAGATTAAGATGCAGAACCGTAAATTCTTATGTAAGAACCCAGAGTGCGATCATAAAACGTTCTCTGAACGCTTTGAGTGTATCGCTGAGAAAGCCACCCGAACGAAGCGTTTGGAAGAGGAAGTATTATCCATCGCTATTCACTGCAGTTCGATCACTGCTG
>NZ_PREX01000076.1 GCF_009935905.1 Alkalibacterium sp. MB6
TTCCATGACCGCAATCAAACCGGCTGGCTGTCATTACTGATGCTTATTCCACTGGTCAACTTTATTGTGATGCTATATTTATTCTGTGCCAAAGGAACAGAAGGACCAAATAAATTCGGTCCTGTACGTGCAACAGCTCCTTGGGAAAAAGTGCTGGGCTGGATTTATATTATCCTGATTCCGCTCATCCTTATTTTTGCCCTGATCGGCACCGCAGTGCCTGCCTATCAGGAGTATCTACAACGCAGCCAGTATATTCAATCAGAATAGTTGCCCTCAGCGCTTCAATCCTTCTCAATCCAGCCAAGTTCCGACTTGGCTTTTGTATTTTGATAAAACCCTTTAAGCTCAGTTAACTGACTTGAGTTTTAAATGCAGATGGACACACCTCAACAAACAGCAACACCCTTAAGC
>NZ_PREX01000077.1 GCF_009935905.1 Alkalibacterium sp. MB6
TTAAGATAAATTATTAAATAATCTTCAGCCTGAATAATTCACACTTTTTCTACTAATGGTAACTAACGTTGTCCTAACAACTATTTGCTTGATTCATTTTTTCACCCATTGGGTGATGAAAAAAGAACCCCTTTCTGATATGGTTAATTTACTACAACAACCACAGAAAGGAGTTCTCTCAATGGTTACTTTACAAGAAAACACAGTTAAATTCAACAATCATTTAATCGTTTCTCATGACGGTGGTCGTTTATCAAGCGACTCCGGTCTGATACTAATCGATGAGTTAATGGATGCCTTTAAGTTTACACAGCTCTCTGAAGCAATTGTTTTGTTTAAGGAAAATCGTAAATATTGGATGCATTCAAATCACAAAATTTTAAAGCAACTGGTGTTACAAA
>NZ_PREX01000078.1 GCF_009935905.1 Alkalibacterium sp. MB6
AAATATACCAAGCTCAAAGGGGTGAACCCTCCCCGTTGTTTTTTACCTTACTAAATTGAGTAAGTTCTTACTGGCATTAATATCCCTATCATGATGGGTACCACATTCTTGGCATATCCACTCTCTTATTTCGAGGGGTTTCTTTCCACTCTTGTCCTGACAGTGACTACAAATTTGAGAAGACGCAAACCATTGGTCTGCTTTAACAACGGTTCTTCCTAACCAGTCGGATTTGTATTCTAGCTGACGGACAAACTCGTACCAACTCACATCAGCGATGGATTTTGCAAGCTTGTGGTTCTTCATCATGTTTGAGGATTTTAATGTTTCGATGACAATGACTTGGTTTTCGCTTGTCACCTTATAGGATAGTTTGTGCAAAAAATCTTTGCGTTGATT
>NZ_PREX01000007.1 GCF_009935905.1 Alkalibacterium sp. MB6
AAATTTTAACGAAAACTACTTGTGATGAAAGTAACAATGTATGAAAATCATTTATTCTAAGTTTTATGCAACACTAGTGATATTAAATGAATCAATACAAAAAACCACCCAAACTGTTTCAGTTGGATGGTCGAATCTTATTTTTCTCTGAAAAAGGTATAAAAGGTGTCTTGGCGCTTATACGCTCTTTATTTGATTATATTAGAAAACAAGTGAGTTCTCCTGTAGAATAATAGTCGACGAAAACATCACCTAAGGAGGAACTCACTTGCCTACTTCAAATGATATGCAAAAAGTGCTCGATATTCAAGATAGTAATATAATATTTAAAAATAATTGTGTTACCTACGGTACTTTCAAGGGTAGAAAGTGTAAATACATTGATTGCACTCTAAGTTATACACCTGAGAAATGCAGAAAATGCCAAATAGAGAATAAGAATTATATTGTTTATAAAAACGGAACCCAAACGTCCCGTATTACTTTCCCACTGAGTGGGATTATACCGACCTTCTTAAGATTGAAAAAACAATTTTTATGTGCAAAGCTTGTAAAGAATCGTTTACTGCTCAAACCCCTGTAGTTAAAACCAACTGTTTTATTTCGACGTATATCAAAGCCCATATTTTAACTAAATCAGCTGAAGCCTCTTCCATCAAAGACATCGCTAAAGAGACTAACGTCTCTGAAACAACGGTTCAAAGGGTCATTACTAAAGAAGCCAAGCGCTATCGACCGCACAATCATTTCCTACCGAAACACCTATCTTTTGACGAATTTAAATACGCCAGTGGGCGGATGGCCTTTGAATACATCAATGCCCAAACGGGAGATATTCTTGATATTTTGCCAGCTAAAGATAGTCGCTTTGTCAAAAATCATTTCACTTCCAATTATAGTTTGAAACAAAGAAAATCAGTTAAGACGGTCACGGTCGATATGAATGCTAGTTATGTCAGCTTTATTCCAGACATCTTTCCAAAAGCGCATATCATTATTGATCGCTTCCATATCGTCCAATTAGTCAACCGGTCAATGAATAAAACGAGAGTCAAAGTAATGAATCAATTTAATACCTCCAATAAAGAAGACCAGAAAAAATATAGGCGTTTAAAACACTATTGGAAGAAACTACTTAAGAAAGAATCTGAGTTATCCTATACAACTTATAAATCATATAAGTTATTTGGTCAACGGCTAGAGTCAGCTATCGTGTCCGATATGTTAGATTATGACGAAGAGTTACGAGACACTTATAGAGTCTATCAATCGATTATTAAAGCAGTTAAGGACAATGATCATCAGCAACTTACGGTTATTTTGGAGAAGAGCTATCCCTCGACTCTGTCCTCTTATATGAGAACCAGTTTGAACACGTTAAGAAAGCATTTGACGTTTATTAAGAACACCTTTAAGTACCCTTATAACAACGGCAGGATAGAAGGCATTAACAATAAAATAAAGGTCCTCAATCGGGTAGCCTACGGCTATCGCAATTTCCTTAACTATAAAAACCGAATCATTCTCCACGTTAACCTAAAGCCAGCAAAAGCTAGCACAAATCAAAAGAAAAAAGTGAATACCAAGGCAGCATAAGCCCAGTGGTATTCACTCTCATATTTATTGATTATTATTCTTAACCAACGTTATTTGACGTAGAACCGCTTATACTCATAAAGAGCAAATAAGCCAATAAATAATATATAAATCAGTAGTGTGACGACATATGCCAATAGTGTAAATAATCTAAAACCTGTACCGATCATCACAATCTCGACAAGCATACTTAAAAACATAGGAATACTAATCCGTATGGTATCTAGTTTGAACTCATTCATCAAATCTTTGGAGGAACGCTCTTCTTCCTCTTCTTCAGCTACGTCACTACAGAAATAGTCTGAGATGACTTCTCCCAGTTCCCAAGCTCCGTAAGCCAATAGTATAAAAGCGAACAATCCATCATCATTTACCTTTGTAAAGAGAGAAACCACACCGGCTAGGAACAATGCCATTCCTGTCATCAATGTTTTTTTCGTTTCTCTTGTCATAAAAATCCTTCTCCTTTATTTCTTTAACTCTATAAACTATACTAAAGTATAGAGTCACTCTATAGTCAAGGGAGAAGATAACATTGAATAAAAAACCTGCTTATTTAACGACTGGTAAATTCGCAAATTTGGTTGGGGTATCAAAACACACGCTGTTTTTCTACGATCAAAAGGGGATTTTTAGTCCAGCTTTCAAAAAAGACAATGGTTACAGATACTATTCCATTGGGCAGGCTGAAACCTTTGCGGTTATTTCTGCTCTGAGAGAAATCGGCATGCCTCTGGATGAGATTCAGAGCTACCTGTCTTCTCGATCTCCTGAAAAATTTGTCCACTTATTAGAAGAAGAAACGAAACGATTAAAAACAAAAATCGTTAAGTTACAAGGTCTGCATGACATGATGGAAGAAAAAAAGAATAGTACTCGACAAGCGTTAACTGTCGACTTCTCACGCTATCATATTGAAAAGCAGATAGAGAAGAATCTATTAATGACTAAAGTGGAAAATGTGTTGGATAGTCGTCGCTATTATTATGCTTTTCAGAGACATTACGCCAAACTAGATGAATTAGGGAAACGATCCTCTTGGTTGGAAGGCTTGATGGTCCCTGTTTCAGAAGTTGAAACCATGTCGACCAGTTACATGGGTTACCTTTATACCGTTGTACAAAATCCTACTATAAGCAACATCACGATTCCAAAAGCCAACTATCTAGTCGGTTATTTCCAGGGGGATGACCAAGCTATTCAAAGCGGCCACCAGCAATTACTGCGTTACGCATCAGAAAACCAGTATGCGGTGGGTGATTTTGTCTTTGAGGATATCATTTTAGATGAGTTATCGACCGGTTCTTATGATCGTTACGTTTATAAACTCTCTCTGCAAATAAAGATGTAAAAGATTAGCCTATTGATTATAAAAAAACAGTTTGGTCGGTCGATACTCACGAAGTCGCAGACGAGTTCAAATCGGTTAAAGAAACCTGTTTTCCTAACACCCCACTCATTATTGACCGGTTTCATATTATCCAACGCTATTTGACATAAAGTCAAAAAAGGCCCTCGATTCTCTTATGTGTCCAAGAGATCGAAGGCATGTTTTTCTTATTCTTATTGCGTATTCATAAAGCGCTCTAAGAAATCTTTCAATCGTTCAGATTGTGGGTTGTACAGAATGTCAGATGGTGGTCCGTCTTCCACAATTTTTCCTCCGTCAAAGAAGGCAATGCGATCAGCCACTTCTTTTGCAAAATCCATTTCATGAGTAATTAAGAGCATGGATGCTTCACCTTCGTCGGCAATCGATTTAATCACTTCTAATACCTCACCGACTAGTTCAGGGTCCAGTGCCGAAGTGGGTTCATCGAAAATCAAGACTTTAGGCTGCATAACTAAAGCTCTAGCGATAGCAACCCGTTGTTTTTGCCCACCAGACAATTGAGCTGGGTAAGCATCGGCTTTATCCAATAGACCTACTTTATCTAGCATATCTTTGCCTGCTTTAGTCGCTTCTTTTTTATCTCTTCCTTGAACAGTGACTGGCGCTTCAATAATATTTTGAAGCACAGTCATATGAGGAAACAGATGGAAGTGTTGAAAGACCATGCCAATATTTGAACGGACTTTCCGTTGATGCTCACTTGATGCAGGTTTTAAATTACCTTTGTCATCTTTTTCGTGCCAAAGGTACTCACCTTCCACCTCAATTGTGCCATCTGTGATTTCTTCTAACATCATTAGTAAACGGGCAAAGGTTGTTTTACCCGAGCCACTGGGGCCAATTAAGGCAACTTTTTCACCTGGTTGAATTTCAAAATCAATTTCATCCAGTACTTGAAGGTCATCAAAATACTTCGTTACTTTATTATATTTTACAATGGGTTCAGCCATAGTTATTCTCCTCTCTTAATACCGTTCAGCTATTTTCAGTTCTAGACGACGAATCAATAATGATGCCGGGTAACTCAATACAAGGAATAATACACCAACAATCGTTAAGGGTTCCGTATAACGGAAGGTGCTGGCTCCTATATTTTGAGCGGTCTGTAGAATTTCTACTAATGTAATAGCCGACAGTAAAGGTGTCTCTTTAAACATTGTGATGAAATAATTTCCGATAACAGGAATAACCGGAGGAATCGCCTGCGGTAAAATAATTCGTGTCCACGTTTTTCGTTTGGTAAAGTTTAAAGCCGTCGCCACTTCCCATTGACCCGGTCCAACCGATTCAATCCCACTTCTAAAGACTTCTGATAAGTAGGTACTGTAGTGAACTCCTAAACCAATTACACCAGCAGTAAAGGGATCAAGGGCAATACCGATTGACGGAAAGACGTAAAAGATGAAATACAACTGTACTAATAAAGGGGTGTTACGTATAAAACGGACAATGCCATTAGCTACATGGTGGACGATTTTATTTGTTGACCTAATAAGCAGCGTCCAAATGAGGCCCAAAACAAGTGCCAAAATAAAACCGACGACGGTTGCCGATATGGTGACACTTAAGGCAGAGGCGATTTCGGGTAATATATCAAATGCATAACTCCAATCCCATACCATCTCTTACATCCTCCCTTCTGTTAATTTACGCTCCAAAATTTGAATACCCTTGGTTAAAGGCCATGCAATGAGGAAATACAACACCAATAAAGCGGTATAAATC
Source organism: Alkalibacterium sp. MB6 (assembly GCF_009935905.1). Taxonomy (GTDB): domain Bacteria; phylum Bacillota; class Bacilli; order Lactobacillales; family Carnobacteriaceae_A; genus Alkalibacterium. The sequence continues at coordinate 4,715 of NZ_PREX01000007.1, forward strand.
TCTGTTGTTTGCAGTGTTGAGGCATTTAACACGTTCGCTTGATATGTTAAATCAGTCAACGTGATTAACGCCACTAAAGACGTACTTTTAAATAATTCGATTAACTGATTTCCCAAGTTTGGTAACATAATAATAAATGCTTGTGGAATAATAATACGTCGCATGCGCTGAGCAGGGGTGAAGTTCAGTGCAATACTTGCTTCTGTCTGCCCTTTATCTACTGATTGAATCCCACTTCTCACAACTTCTGATGTATAGGCACCGTAGTTTAAGCCAATAGCTAAAACAGCTGCAGTTAATGCCGACATGGTTATCCCAAACATGGGTAGAACAAAATAAATCCAAAACAATTGGACCAATAAAGAGGTCCCTCTAAACACTTCAACATAAATCGCTACAATAAAACGAACGAATCGATTGTTCGACAGCCTCATCAGACCGCCAGCAAAACCAAGTACGAGAGCTAAAATAGCTGCTAATATGGTTGTCACAATGGTGGTGAATAGTCCTTGGCCAAGCATTGAGACAATGATTTCCCAAAATGTCATTCCTTATCCCACTCCTTCTTTTTCTGCCCGCCTATAAAGCATCCTCAACCGTTGCATCTCCTGGCAACTCTTCTTCGGTAAAGCCAAACTCTTCAATAATTTCCAGCAATTCACCAGACTCTTTTAAGTTCTCAAGTTCCTGATTAAAGGCATCAATAAAATCTTGATCGGCTTCCCGAAACACAGTCGCACCGTAATTGATCACTTCTTCGCCGTCTATAACTGGCTGACTAAAGTCCTGAACACGTTCGAGTGACTCATCACCCGCCGTATCCAAAACTGATTGAAGTGATGGAGCTGTAGCTGTTATGACGTCTGCTCGGCCTGCCTGTAGTGCTGCAATGGCTGAAGGCATATCCGGAACAGTGATGATACGGTCTTGTGGTACACCAACTTCCAGTAAGAAGTCATATTCAACCGTTCCTGAGGGGACAGCGACAATCGCTTCATCATTTTCAGCAATGTCTTCGTAAGAATGCAAGTCAAGCGGGTTGCCTGCTTCTACTGCAATAGCCTGCCCTATCGTGTATTCAGGGTTGGCAAACTGGATATGATCCGCCTCTGCTCGACTAGGGGTAATAAACATTCCGGCTGTCACCATATCAAAGCGTTCATCTTGAAGACCTGGAATGAGAGACGCAAAGTCCGTCAATACCCCATCCATCTCTGTAACGCCCAAATTCTCCATAATACGTCTAGCCACTTCGACGGCTGAACCGGTTAATTCCCCATCTACATTTTGATAAGCATAAGGCTGTTCATTAGCAAAGCCTACAGTCACTACTCCTTCTCTTTGGACACGTTCAAGGGTCGTTTCGTCATTGTCAGATCCAAATAGCTGACAACCACTTAATACAACTAAAGCTACAGTGAAAATAGCCAGTAACCCTTTCCTTGATTGTCTGTTCATGTTTACCTTCCTTCCATTTAATTCATAAAGGTATAATCCTCCATATGTGCCATCGTCCTTATTTATCAATTAATAAACAAATAAGTAGCTGCTTTTACACACTTTGATTTTTAATCCTAACAAACCTGTTTTTTTAATGTCAAACAAAGCGCACAAGGGACTTCACTTTTATCCATTGACTTTTTTAAAAATTCTTAGTGAATTCTTAGAATACCGTCATAACAAATGGCGTAACCGGTAACAAATTGATTTTCAGTCTTTAAAATTGCCTAAACATTTTACACCTCCCCTTTATTTTGTTAGGGTAGTAGATGTGCTTAAAAAGCTACCACGATAAGTTTTCACTTATTTTCAAATAAGGAGAACAGAGTAATTAATTGATATAGTAACTGTATTTTAAGGAGGGAATTTATTTTTGACTACTAAAGTAGAAGTACAAAATCTAGTGAAAGTGTTTGGTAAGAAAGAACGCCAAGCAATGGAATTAGTTCGAAAAGGTCATAGCAAAAATGACATTTTGGAAAAAACTGGTGCGACCGTTGGGGTTAACCAAGCCAGCTTTAAAGTAAATCAAGGTGAGATTTTCGTTATTATGGGTCTATCCGGAAGTGGGAAATCAACATTAGTTCGTTTGTTGAATCGTTTAATCGAACCAACTGAAGGACATATTCTAATAGATGGCGAAGACATTTCAGACATGGATAAAGAGGCGTTGCGCCGTGTACGTCGAGAAAAAATATCGATGGTGTTTCAAAACTTCGGTCTGTTTCCACACCGTACTATTTTAGAAAACACTGAGTATGGATTGGAAGTACAAGGCGTCGCTAAAGAAGAGAGACAGAAAAAAGCAGAAATTGCGTTAGAAAACGCTGGCTTGCTTCCTTATAAAGATCAATACCCGAATCAATTGTCGGGCGGGATGCAGCAACGTGTTGGTTTAGCTCGTGCATTGGCAAATGACCCTGAAATTTTGCTGATGGATGAATCATTCTCAGCACTAGACCCACTGATTCGTCGCGATATGCAAGACGAGTTACTTCAAATGCAAGAAACAATGAACAAAACGATTATCTTTATCACTCACGACTTAAACGAGTCTCTTCGTATAGGCGACCGCATTGCTATTATGAAAGATGGAGAAGTCGTTCAAATCGGAACAGGTGAAGATATTTTAACTAATCCGGCAAACGAGTACGTCGAGCGCTTTGTTGAAGACGTTGACCGATCGAAAGTCTTAACTGCGGAAAACATTATGATGCGTCCACAATTCCTAAGAGAAGGTAAAAGTGGCCCACGTGTTGCTTTACAGCGTATGAGAGCAGAAGGCTTATCAAGTATGTTGGTCATTAATGATCAACAAATTTTAAAAGGGTACGTGACTGATAAAGAAATCTTAGAAGCGGTTCAAAACGGGAAAACCGATTTTGAAGGCATCCTTCACACCGATATTCCTAAAGTATCAAAAGGGACATTAGTCAATGAGTTATACGACGTGATTCAAGATTCTCAAACGCCAGTGGCTGTTGTTGACAAAAACGACAAGCTGGAAGGGATTATTATCCGTAGCTTAATTATCGGTGCTTTAGCAAAAGACAGAGAGGAGGAATCGATTGATGTACGCTAGTATTTTAGACAACATTCCCCGCCTTCCTGTTTCCCAATGGATGACTAACTTCATTAACTGGTTAACTCAAAATTTATCTTGGTTATTCGGGTCGATTCGTGAGGGTGGATCTTGGATCATGGATGGGTTGTCAGATTTTCTGGCAATAATCCCTCCTGTGTTATTCATCATTATTCTTGTCGCTTTAGCTTTTTATGCGAGTGGCAAAAAATGGGGACTGCCTACTTTTTCATTAGTTGGTCTGCTATACATTTATAACCAAGGCTTATGGGAGCCGTTAATGTATACCTTGTCCCTAGTGATTGTAGCCAGCTTGTTATCCATTATTATAGGAGTGCCTCTGGGCATATGGATGGCAAAAAGCAAGTTCGCAAACATTGTATTGTCTCCCGCTTTAGACTTTATGCAGACAATGCCTGCTTTCGTCTACCTGATACCAGCCGTTGCCTTCTTTGGAATCGGTATGGTTCCGGGCGTCTTATCGGCAGTTATATTCGCTCTACCACCTACTGTTCGGTTTACTAACTTAGGGATTCGCCAAGTTCCTGAAGAAATGGTTGAAGCGTCTGAGTCATTTGGTAGTACCAGTTCTCAGAAACTATTTAAAGTGGAACTGCCTTTAGCCAAATCAACCATTATGGCAGGCATTAACCAAACTGTACTATTAGCCTTATCTATGGTTGTTATTGCATCAATGATCGGTGCACCTGGTTTAGGTGAGAACGTCATTAGTGCTTTACAACGAGCCGCTATTGGACCTGGTTTCGTATCCGGCTTTGCTCTAGTTATTTTGGCGATTATTTTAGACAGAATTTTGCAAGGATTTAACAAAAATTAATTTAAAAGAGGAGAGATTTATTTTGACAATGAATTGGAAAAAATTAGGACTAACCGCAGCATCTGCTTCAGCATTATTTTTAGCAGCATGTGGAACGGACGACAACGCTGCAGACACGGGTGATACGGACTCTGAACAAATCGCTAGCGGCGAAGTGACTCTGTCATACGTGGCATGGGATTCAGAAATTGCTTCAACATATGTGGTTGCTGCTGTTCTTGAAGACATTGGTTATGACGTAACAACTACTCAACTAGATAATGCGATTATGTGGGAAGCTGTTGCTTCAGGCGAAGCAGACGCTATGGTTTCTGCTTGGTTACCAAATACGCATGACGCTCAGCTAGAGTCTTACGGTGACAGAATGGACCACCTTGGTGTGAACCTTGAAGGAGCCGAAGTTGGCTTAGTTGTTCCAGCATACATGGACGTTGATTCTATTGCCGATTTATCTGATGAAGCTGGACAAGTGGTTACTGGGATTGAACCTGGTGCTGGTGTTGTTGCAGCGACAGAAAATGCACTCGAGACTTACGATAATCTAAGTGACTGGGATATTCAAACATCTTCTTCTGGTGCGATGACGACTCAACTGACTCAAGCTATTCAAAATGAAGATGAGATTGTTATTACAGGTTGGTCTCCTCACTGGAAATTCCAGTCATACGACTTGAAATATTTAGAAGATACTGAAGGCATTTACGGTGAAGCTGAAACAATCAACACATTTGCTCGTAAAGGTCTAGCAGACGATTTACCAGAAGCTTATCATGTTTTAGAAAACTTCTACTGGGAAACAGACCACATGGAAGAAATCATGTTAGCTGTTAATGAAGGTACCGATCCTAAAGAAGCTGCCCGCAATTGGGTTGACGAGAATCAAGACATTGTCTCTGAATGGACAGATGGATTAACTGAATAATTATCATTAAACGAATAAGAGGCCGGGACTTTTTTGTCCTAGCCTCTTTTTTTATTTTCTAATGTGTGGTCCCGCCCGTTTCTTTGAGATCGCCTTTTCCGTCGTATTCAACAATCGCTTCTATACAAGCTTCAAGACCCGTCGTGATATCGTTTAGACTCATGGACGGGTAATTCCCTTTGTCTAAGACTTGTTCTGGAATGAAAGGCACATGAATAAATCCGCCTGTTTTTTCAGGAAAATCATTTTCTATCATATAAAGGAGTTGATACATCAAGTGATTACAGACATAGGTTCCTGCTGTATTGGATATGCTGGAAGGGATACCTTTTTCCTTCATTCGTTTCACCATCGCTTTAATCGGTAGTGAACTGAAATAAGCAGCTGGCCCATCTGGCTGAATAGCTTCATCTATTGGGTTATGACCCTCATTATCTGCTATACGAGCATCGTCAACGTTAATAGCGACGCGTTCGGGTGTGATGCCAAATCGACCACCTGCCTGGCCCACGCATACAATCACATCTGGATTTTCTTTATTTATTAATTCGTTCAACCACTCCGCTGATTTATGAAAAACGGTTGGTACTTCAGCTGTCACAATAGATGCGCCGTCAATCTTATCTCTTAACCCTTTTGTCGCTTCAAAAGCTGGGTTCACATTCTCTCCTCCAAAAGGATCAAAGCCCGTTACAAGTACCTTCATCTTCTGTCTCCTTTCAATCTACTGAATACTTTCTTCATTATAACTGACTAGTGCGACATCGCACTAGTCGCACATGTTCTTTCTGGCTTCTATTATAAGGTGGATTACCCTTTTATTGTTTGACTTCGTTGAATTCGCTCTCTATTGTACGACAAACAGCTCGTTTAATCTCTGTCTTCGTCGAATCAACCCTGAATAAGCTATAAAAAATACGGACCAGTTTGAGATGGCCCGTAAATAAAAACTAGTTAATAGCTTGATCGATTATCTTCCGTGACTCGCTTCCATTTCACGTCTGATTCCATCGTTTCTAATTCAACTACTTGAGTACAGTGATACGTTTTATACCACGATTTAATATTAGGAGTGACACTGTTAATAATCTTCTCGTAGTTAGCTCCTTTTGGCGTATTCCAAGAATCTGGAAATGATAAGTTAATGACTGCTTTTCCTCGTTGATAGACAACGTTGTATTTCCCTATCAACGAACCCGCTTCACCAGACGGTCGAATCTCAAATTCACCATAGAATGGTCTCGCCTCCATCACTTCCTTATGATTCGGGAAAGCTGGGGAGAAAGTAATATCCACTGGATGCTTCTCATGCTCAACAGTGATGCGTTTTAAGTGATGTAAGTCATTTGAATATTCATAAAAATAAGTCATATCGCCCACTTGAGCAATACCTTTCTCATCTATATCAACTTTCATCAATTGTCTTCTGCCTGATGGATTAAAGCTTAATACAACGGATTCGTTCGAGAACTCGACATAGTGACGAGATTTAAAGTCTTTAGGGAAGGCAAATGGATCGACTTGTCTTTCCTCTCCATCTATAGACAGATGAATATCTGTGTTTCTTTTTCGTGCAAAATCAAAATCATATAAGAAAAACAGTGGCAGTGAATGAGGGTGTTCAATCCGGTTCCCAACGGATGGGAGCCACGTCAATGATTTACTATTCTGCTCTATTTTCTCATCCACTTCCAGTACAATGCGTCGGTTTAATTTATCTGTAAAGGTAAATCCGGCTGTTAACCCGCCATCGTCTTGATCGAAATAAACTGTCTCAAATTCAACGGTGTGTCGCTCTTTTAAGCCTTTACCGCCAACAGTTAGCACTTGTTCGTCTTCTGGAAAGTTAAGGGACTGTTGAATGTATGAATCTCTATAACCATCTGTTCTCCATGCTAATACCCGATACCCTTCGCCGTATGGTTCTCCATTGATATAATGAAATTCCAAAGCCTCGTATTCTGTATCCGGGTGTTTATGAAAATGAATCATCGCCATCTTTTTTATAGGGGACAAATTGACATTAAATGGGACGTATGCCGTTCCTTTCTTCATTAGCTCACCTTCTTCTAGTTTAATAAATTGACTACTTTTTTTAATGATACACTATTTTTAAGTATCTGTAAGCTTTTATGTTTGATTCCTTTTAATTTTTGTAACGGTTCTCAAAAATAAACCTTAAAAAACACCCCGCGATGTTTGTATCATCACGGAGTGCAAAAGTAGTTAGTTTGAAAAAGTTTCTACAGTATAACTCGTATCTGCCAATGCATTTTCTACTTGGTCTTGAGTGATAGCTTGATTAGATTGCATAACTGCTTCTTTATCATCTAAGCGAACCTCTACTTGTGTGATGCCTTCCATTTTAGATAAGGCTGCTTTCACTGAATTAGCGCAACCGTTACAGCTCATTCCGTTTACTTTTACTACATATTCCATCCTTTAACACTCCTCATTTTAGTATGCTTGTTCTATTGCAATGTTTTTATCGGCAACATCTTTAGCCGATGATGGAGAAAACCCTTTTAGTCTAAGCGCATTTGCTAATACAGACACAGAGCTGAAACTCATAGCCGCTGCAGCAAAGACAGGACTTAAGAGTGGTCCGCCAAAGATATAAAGTAAGCCCATCGCAATCGGAATACCAACGATATTATAGGCAAAGGCCCAGAACAAGTTTTGTTTTATATTTTTCAGCGTGTCTTCACTTAATTCGATAGCTGTTAATACTTCTTTGACGTCATCTCTCATTAACACCACGTCAGCTGACTCAACAGCGACATCTGTACCGGATCCGATAGCAATCCCAATATCCGCTTGAGCAAGAGCCGGCGCATCATTAATCCCATCACCGACCATCGCTACTTTTTTACCTTCTTCTTGCAATTTTTTTACTTCATTGGCCTTGTCTTCTGGTAAAACGTCACTTAATACACGGTCTATTCCGGCTAATTTTGCAACAGCTTGTGCGGTTCGTTCATTGTCACCAGTAATCATCGCTACTTGAATACCGCGAGCCTGTAAAGCTTGAATCGTTGCCACACTATTGTCTTTTAAAGTATCTGCAACAGCGATAACAGCTTCAGCTTTTCCGTCAATCGCTAAATACATCGGCGTCTTGCCTTCATCCGCCAAGCGGTCTGCTTGCTTGGGTAATTGCCCTGTTGGAATGGCTTGTTCAGACATTAATTGTTTATTTCCAAAATAAACCGTCTGACCGTCTACGACTGCTTTCAATCCACGTCCTGGAATAGCCTCAAAGTCTAGTGCATCAACCGTTTCAATCGATTGGTCTTTCGCCTCTTTAACAATAGCTTCCCCAAGTGGGTGCTCACTTCCTGTTTCAGCAGAAGCCGCTAGCTTAAGAATCATGTCTTCATTATAAGTGGACTCTTCATTCAAAACAATATCTGTAACAACGGGTTTACCTTCAGTTAACGTCCCCGTTTTATCAAATACAATGGTATCTACACTGTGAATTGTCTCCAACGCCCCACCACTTTTAATAAGGACACCGTGTTCGGCACCTTTACCAGTTCCTACCATAATGGCTGTTGGCGTCGCTAGTCCAAGCGCACACGGACAAGCGATAACCAGGATAGAAATAGCGATGGTTAATGAGAAAACAAAGCCTTGTCCGACAAAGAACCAAACTAGCCCTGATAACAAAGCCAAGGCCATGACGACAGGAACAAAGTAGCCTGTAATAATATCAGCTAATTTAGCAATCGGTGCTTTTGATCCTTGAGCCTCTTCAACGAGCTTAATGATTTGAGAGAGCGTCGTGTCTTTACCCACTTTCGTTGCTCGGTAATCAATTGACCCGTTTTTATTCATGCTGGCACCAATAATCGTATCGCCTTCTGCTTTTTCAACTGGCATACTTTCACCTGTCAGCATCGACTCATCGACTGCTGTTCGACCGGTCATAATAACCCCATCGACTGGCATCTTTTCACCCGGACGCACTCTGATAATATCCCCAGGAGAGACTTGCTCGACGTCGACTTCTTCTTCCTCACCATTATGAATGACTCGCGCAGTTTTAGGCGCTAAGTCCATTAATTTCTGAATGGCTTCAGACATTCTTCCCTTAGATCGTTCTTCCAAGTATTTCCCTAAAGTATGAAAAGCGAGGATAACCGCTGATGTTTCGTAATATAGCATCATCGCCAAATCTGCGCCATTAAAAAGAATAGCGTAAGTCGCTGCTAAACTATAAACAAAAGCAGCCCATACACCTAAAGAAATCAATGAGTTCATATTAGGGTGCCCTTTTGATAAGGTTTTAAAGCCTTGCTTGAAGTACTCTCGTCCTGACCAAACAACCGGAATGGTCAAGATTAACTGCAATAAAGCAAACAGAGCGGGATTGTGCATGTGATCAACGATTGCAGGCAATGGTAAGCCGATCATTGGACCCATGGACACATACATCAAAGGAATGGTGAATAAAGCAGAGAGTATTGTTCGTTTTTTTAGGACCTCTTCTTTTGATTCTGTTTCTACTTCATCAGGAGAGGTGACTTCCTCTTGCTCTTCATTTTGAGGTATCGCTTTGTAACCTGATTTATTTACTGCATCGGTGATTTCTCTAACGGATAACTGAACGGGATTATACGAAACAGTCATTTTTTCTGCAGCTAGGTTCACTGAAGCCATTTCCACACCTTCTAGCCTGCCAGTTACTTTTTCCACCGTCGCAGAACAAGATGCACATGTCATCCCTTCTATATAAAAGGTTTTTTTAACGAATTGAGGCATGACGACCGTATACCCACTCGCATCGATTTGTCTTTGCAATACGTCAGGATCAAAGCCCGTTTCCACTTCAAGATTTAATTTTTCCGAAGCCAAGTTGACTGAAGCTTCTAATACACCAGATACTTTTCTGGCTGTTTTTTCAACCGTGGAAGCACACGCCGCACACGTCATGCCTTCAATTGGATAAGTTTTGGTAGTCACATGTATTCCTCCTCATAGACAGGTAATGTCTCTTAAATTATAGTATTTATTTTCCTTGCAATCTCAAGGTCATCGCATTAATCGCAACAATCACTGTGGAAAGAGACATAAGAATTGCACCGACAGCGGGGCTCAAGGTAATGCCAATAGGTGCTAACACGCCTGCAGCAATAGGTATAGCGAGAAAGTTATATCCCGCTCCCCAAGCTAGGTTTTGTTTCATTTTACTGGTTGTTTTATTGGCTAATTCAATAAAGGATTCAATGTCGCCCGGATCAGATTGGGTTAAAATGACATCCGCTGAATCAAGAGCGACTTGAGTGCCTGCACCAATTGCTACACCAACGTCCGCCAAAGCAAGGGATGGTGCATCATTTACACCATCACCAACCATAATAACTGTTTTCCCTTCATTTTTCAGTGATTCAACAAGGTCGTACTTATCTTGCGGTGATTGGTTTGCAACGTATTTAACACCCAATTCTTCTGCGACACTTTGCGCAGCTTTCTCGTTATCTCCCGTTGCCATAATGGGTTCTATTCCATTTGCTTTGAGTACATCCATTAAACCTTTACTTGTTTCTTTCAATTCATCACCTAAAGCAACGGCTCCAATAGCTTCTCCTTCTTCAACAAGAAAACTAACGGTTGCTCCAACTGGACTATCATAATCAACTGGTTTACCGAATGCTTTTTGACTAATTAATTCATAGTGATGCCCATTTGCTTCACCTTTAACCCCAGCACCAGATACGACCTCAATGGAATTGAAACGGACTGGTTTCACACCTTTTTGATCAGCATAACCTATAATCGATTGAGCAATAGGGTGACTTGATCCACCTTCAATGCCAGCCATTAAAGCAAGCACCTCGTTTTTGCTGTACTCACTACTTAAACTGTCTCCGTTTAATACTTTAAACTCCCCTGTAGTCAATGTGCCTGTTTTATCTAAAATCATCACATCTGCTTTTGTTGCTAATTCCAAAGCTTCACGGTCTTTGACTAACAGTCCTCGACTTGCACCTAAGCTGGTACTGCGTGCGACAACAAGAGGAATAGCCAACCCTAATGCATGTGGACAAGCGATAACTAATGTTGTAACTGCAAAAATAACAGCAGTTGGGACATCGACTGAGATTATCCATACAATAAAGGCTAGTAGCGCTGAAATGATTGCAATGTAAAACAAGGCGCTCGCTACTTTGTGTGCAAGATTTTCCGCTCGAGAGGGTTGACCTTGTGCTTGGCTAATCAATGTTTGCACTTGTGAGATAAAGGATGAATCACCGGTTTCTTTTACTTCAATGTATAAGACACCCTCGTTATTTGTTGATCCACCAATGACTTGATCCCCAACGGTCTTCTCAACTGGCTTTGATTCTCCAGTCAAAAGAGATTCGTTTACTCTTGACTGCCCTCTTTGAATCACGCCGTCAGCCGAAATGTTTTCTCCAGCTTGCACGCGTATAATATCGCCGACTTGTAAATCGGAAACCGGACGAGAGTCAATGGTATCATCATCCAAGACAACATCAGCGTCTTTAGGGACTAATTCAGCTAAAGATTTCTGTGCATCTCCCGCTTCGCCGACTGCTTTCATTTCAATCCAGTGACCCAAAAGCATGATTAATATTAGAGAACCGAACTCAAAGAAGAAGTCCATCACGTGTTCACCAGTCGTATACCTTGCAATGACTGCATACACACTATAAAAATAAGAAACAGAGATACCTAGAGTGACTAAGGCCATCATACCTGGGGCCTTTTCTTTAAACTCATTGATAGCTCCCATGTAAAAGGGTTTTCCACCGTATATAAACAAGATACTCGATAAGATAACTACCAAGATATCAGAATACATAAAGGTAAATTGAAAGGGCAAATCGATACCCATCATTGGCGATAGCAATAAAATAATAATCCCTAGCGGTAAGGATTTCAAAAATATCTCTTTGAAGTTTCCATGATGATGGTGATCATGATCCCCATGCCCACCGTGATGATGAGCATGGTCGTGTGTGCCTTCTTCTATTTGTTCGTCATGATAATTATGACCGACATGGTGCTCATGACTGGCTTCTTCCATCTTATGATGGGTGTGATGTCCATTTTCTTGTGGGTGATGGTTATGGGGTGAATGCTTGTCTTTACTCATTTCTTCATTCCTCCTTACTATTCACACGTACACTGACCGATTACACAATCGCAGGCAACAACCTTTGGCGCCGTCTGCTTTTTCTTTTGGATTAATCGCTCAAGGGCTTTGAGATCATCCACACTTACCGTACTGTCTTCAAGCATCATGTAGATGGTTTCGCCAACTTTTTTAGTGCATATTTGATTCAACAAATCATTGGAAGACTCTTTAATAGTTTCTTCTTCTGTGACTGCTGGCGAGTATTCAAACCGTCTACCCACTGCTTCCGTTGTGAGCACACCTTTTTTTACTAGGCGTCCAATTAATGTTTTCGTTGTCGCCATTTTCCACTCCGTTTTATCTTTTAGTACTTCAAAAATATCTTTGCTTGTGATAGGATGCGTCGACCAAACCACACGCATCACCTCTCGCTCGGCCGGAGATATGTGTTTGTCGTTCATAAATTGTAGACCTCCTTGTCGTTTACACCTGTAAACATTACTTCTATTTAAAGTTTACACTTGTAATCATCAAATGTCAAGTCGTATCTTTCTTTTTATCAAAAAAACTGAACATGGTAGCTAATGCTCCTCGTTCAGCTTAAATTTTATTGATAGGTCATACTCAATTCCGTCTTTATCGTTTTGTCAAATAGTCTGCAGCAATTTGCATAGGATCAATGAAAGGAACGGATAGATCTTCGGGTTTGAGAGCTAGTTCGACTTCCGTACAGCCTACGACGATTAACTCACAACCTTGCTCCTCAATTAAAATCCCAGCAACTTCTTTCAACAATTCTTTCGTACGGCCATCAGTATGACCTTGTTTGATGCCATCTTCTCCAAAAATAGCAGCCATGACTTTATTTTCTTGGCTGTCATCATCAGGAAATACGACTCTATTCGTTTTCAATGCCTTTTGAAATAAGCCTGATTCTCTCGTTGCTGTTGTTGACAAGACGCCTACTTTTTTACTATTAGGGTAATAGGTATCAATGTAGTCACGAACGCCTTTTAATACGTGAAAGATGGGAATGCCGATGGATGCTTGAATCTCCTCATAAAAATAATGAGCAGTGATACAAGGCATAACCATAATCGTCGCACCCGCTCGTTCTAAATTTTGTGCTGTCCGGATCATCTCGTCCACCGGAGAGGGGCCACCATACAAAATGGCTTGAGTTCTATCGGGAATTTTTGAATTACTGTCTATAATGGTATGGAAATGGTCTTGGTCCTTACTTGCTTCTGTCGCCGATATAATTTTCAAATACAGCGATGCGGTCGCTTCGGGACCCATTCCGCCTAGAATACCTATAACATGCTCTTTTTCCAAATACATTCCCTCCGTTTGTTCACAGTTAGGTTACCACGTTGCCTGTTTGCCTCTACTCTTTCAATAATTAAGGTGAATAGGGAGTAGTCAGTCGAATTTATCTGACTCCTAGTTATGATTCTACTGACAACACAAGCGGTAAATCGCTTCAGCGTAGATATCCATAGCATTATAAAAATCTGTTAAGGTGATGTGTTCATTTTCCATATGGGCTAGGCTTTTGCTATTGGGGAAATGGGCGCCAAATGCTACCATATTGGGCATCGCTCGAGCATAGGTTGCTCCACCAGTAATTTTGGGTTCTGTTGAGTCTTCTGTTTTATCACGGTACACTTTCCACAAGGTTTGAACAAGTGGGCTTTCAATAGGAACGTGAAGGGCTGGCAAATAGTCAAAAACCTGGCAATCAAAGCCATATACGGCTGCCGCTTCTTTCAATGTGCCCATCAATTCATCTTTATCGTGAGTGACTGGGATACGAATATCCAATACAATTTCTGAAAAACTAGGTTTGATTTCCAGTTTTCCTACGTTTAATGTCAGCTTCCCTGAACGGTCTTCAATGACTTCTCCAAATAAACTTTCTCCATTAGTTTCAAAGCCTATTTTTTCAGCAATAAACGATACCGCTGGATGGGGCTGCAGCCCGACTAAGCCTTTTGCTAAAAGAGCAATAGCATTTTTCCCATCGCCTGCTACACTCGAGTGGGCACTTTTGCCGTGAACGATAATCTTATCTTCCTTTACTGTGTGTGGAATAGATAAGGCTTTAAAGCGTGCTGACAATTCTGTTATGTCTCCAGCTCCACAGTATTCTGCAGTATCAGGAACGACGTTAGGTGATTCTCCACAGTGTGCTTCTACTTTAGTCGCACCAGGGCCTGTCATTTTGATTTGTAGCAAGCCTTTTTCGGCATAAACTAGAGGAAACACTCCATCCGGAACAAAGCCAATATCGGGAAGTTTTTCGTGACTTTTGTACATGTCCATGCAGCGCCACAAGGTTTCTTCGTCTGTTCCAAAAATGAAGCGGATTTTTTTACCAAATGTTTCTCCTGCATCAGCGACCGCTTTAAAGGCATAAAGAGCAGCGATAGTCGGCCCTTTATCATCTTGCGTGCCTCTGCCGTAGACCGCCCCGTCTCGTTCTGTTGCAGTAAAGGGGTCAGATTTCCACTTTTCTCTGTCTCCTTCAGGAACCACATCCAAATGGCATAAGACCCCGACCATTTCATCTCCTTCTCCGTAATCAGCGTAACCATAGTAGCCTTCCGGATCATAAAACGTGTCCATCCCTAGTTTATCACATATACTCAGCATTTCTTTTAATGCAGAATCTATCCCTTTACCAAAAGGTGGGAACGCTCGCTCGTCTTCTTTCGTTGAGTTAATAGAAGGAATGTTGACGATTTTCTTTAACGCTTTAAGACTGTCACTTTTAATTGTGTCTGTTATGTAACGGTTCATTGTGGTCACCTATCTTTCATAATATGCAATTGTGCCTAGTCGCTTTCTTTATTACGTTACTAGAAAGAGCATAAAAGTCAAGCTTTATCTCCTTTATGTTACGCCTCATTCGCCCGTTTATTCTCTTGCATCTTTTAAATACAACTCCCGTCAGATGAATAGGTAGACCGATGCGCTGATCATTATGAACCGCCTGAATTTTTTTTATATAAAATGAGTTTCTTCTATTGTATTTAAATTATTTATGTTTATAATAACTTGGTATCGATTGCTTTCTAATAAAATGTAAGCTCACTATTTAAATGAAACGTCTAAAAAGACACTCTGAACGATTGTCATACTGTACGGGTGTAGGAGGAAGATGACATGAAAAAAGATATGACCCAAGGAAGCCCAATTAAATTAATTCTCGGCTTTACCATTCCCTTATTAATAGGAAACTTGTTTCAACAATTATACCAGATGGCTGACGCTTTTATTGTCAGTCAGACCATCGGCTTGCGTGCGTTCTCAGCCATTGGTTCCACAAACAGTCTTCAATTTTTAATTTTAGGACTCGCTATTGGGATTACGGCTGGTCTGTCCGTTATTACCGCCCAACGGTTTGGTGGGAAAGACGAGGAAGCCTTACGCAAGAGTTTAGCTACCGGCTTAATCATTACGGTTATCGTTGCTTCGTTATTGACTTTTATTACGACAACCTTTACCCATGAAATTTTAACTATCATGCAAACACCTGATGAAACGTATCAATATGCGTATGATTATATTAGCGTCATTTTCAGAGGGATTGGTGCTGTTATATTATTTAACTACTTGGCCAATGTCCTAAGAGCCTTGGGTGACAGTAAAACGCCTCTTTACTTTTTGATCGTGACCTCTATTTTAAATATCACTTTAGATTATGTTTTTATCTTAGGGTTTGATATGGGTATTCAAGGCGCTGCTTACGCAACGATTGCGTCTCAAGTTACGTCTAGTATATTATGTTTGTGGTTTATATGGAAGAAAGTGCCTATGATTCGCATTTATAAAGACGATTGGAAACTGAACGCTGCTGAATTTAAAGAGCATTTGCGTATTGGCTTGCCGTACGGCTTTCAGTATTCCATTATCGCCATCGGATCGGTTGCCATTACTATTACGTTGAACCGATTAGGCGCAACTGCTGTCGCTGCTTACACTGCCTCACAAAAAATTGATTCGATTGCTATGCTTCCTTTACAGTCATTTGGTGTGACGATGTCTACCTATGCTGCTCAAAACTACGGCGCTCGTAAATTAAATCGTGTCTGGTATGGTGTGAATCAAGCCTTGAAAATGAGTGTCGCTTACAGCCTTGTAATTGGAGTCATTTTAATTTTCTTTGGAAGAACCTTTGCAACTTTCTTTGTTGGAGCCGATGCGTCTCCAGAAGTCTTCCAAATGATTCAACATTACTTCTTAACTAATTCGTCCTTGTATGCCATCTTGGCTGTTCTCTTTGTGGTTAGACATACCTTACAAGGTCTTGGAAACAGTTTGGCGCCAACGGTTGCTGGTATTGGTGAATTACTCGCTCGAGTCGGTGCGGCTTTATTCTTGGCTTCACGAATAGGTTTTTTAGGTGCAGTTATCGCTAACCCACTCGCCTGGTTTGCTGCTTTTGTTCCTCTAGTGATCGCTTACCGTTCGACTAAACGTAGCTTGTCCGGAAGAATGCAAGTCACTATCGACGAAGAAGATAATCCATCTACCTTGGAACCTTCTACTATTAAACTAAAATAATTTTTTTGAAGCTCCTGCCTTATTCAGTTAAGGTCAGGGGCTTTTTTTGTCTCATCAGTATGAGACAGGTGTGTTCACTTTTTATTAACAACTATGGCTGTCAAAGGACTTTTTAAAGCAAACCGAGCACTGCAATCGCATTCGTTCTTCCTCCTTCTCGATGTTCAAATATTTGTCATAAAGAATCACAATAAGTCCTTGCATTATATTCTGTGAGGCCTATACTATTCAAAGGCTCAAAAGTTGAAAACCACTGAAAACATATAAAACCAAGACATTTATGAAAATTAAACAGATGAAAGAAATATGGAGGAATATATTTATGAATCAAGATATGACAAAAGGTAGTCCACTAAAACTTATTACACTCTTTACCCTTCCTTTAGTACTAGGAAACTTATTACAGCAATTATATTTGATGGCAGATACGTATATTATCAGTCAGACAATCGGCGTCGATGCTTTTGCAGCAGTCGGCTCAACAAACAGTATCAACGTGTTGATTTTAGGATTAGCCATCGGGTTAACATCCGGCCTAGCCGTAATCACTGCTCAGCGTTTCGGTAAAAAAGATGAACAAGCCATTCGAGAAAACCTAGCAGCCAGTGTGATCATTGCTGGTACTGTCAGTCTTATCTTAACTGTCCTTGCTGTTGCCTTTGCTGGCCACATCTTAAGATTTATGAACACACCTGTTGAATTATATGACTATGCTTACCAATATTTAGTTGTTTCCTTTATGGGTATGAGCGGTGTGGTTTTATTTAACTTAGTATCGAACTTATTAAGAGCAATCGGTAATACCCGTGCTCCCCTTGTTTTCTTAGCTATCGCCTCCGTTTTGAACGTTATTTTGGACTTGGTGTTTATCTTAGTCTTTGATTGGGGTGTAGGCGGAGCAGCTTTTGCAACCATTATTGCACAAGTCATTTCAGGTCTGATTGGTGTGTACTATATTAAGAAAAATGTACCGCTATTTCGTATTCACAAAGAAGATTGGTCAGCTGGCTTCAAACAAATTAAAGAACACTCAGCTATTGCGTTTCCAATGGGCTTCCAGACCTCTCTTATTGCGATTGGTATGATTGCTGTAACCATGGCCTTGAATACTCTTGGACCAGATGCTGTTGCAGCAACGACAGCCGCTCAAAAAATCGATGCATTAGCAACTAAACCATTGATGGCTTTGGGTGTGACTATGGCCACTTATTCAGCACAAAACTTTGGCGCTGGTAAGATGGACCGTGTATGGGAAGGCGTTCAAAAAGTAATGAAAGTCTCTCTTGTTTACAGTATTGTAGTCGGTGCTATTCTTGTCCTCTTTGGACGTCAGTTAACGATGTTGTTCGTTGGTGCAGATAATCCTGAGATTCTAGAAATGGCTCGTTTGTATTTCTTAACTAACTCGACATTTTATATCTTCTTATCTACACTGATTGTCCACCGTTATACGCTTCAAGGACTAGGAAAAAGCACGGCTCCTACAATGGCTGGACTGTTTGAATTAGTCGCTCGTGTTGGCGCAGTTCTTCTGTTATCCCGTTCACTTGGCTTTGTTGGTGTTGGTTTGTCTAACCCACTGGCTTGGGTAGCCGCCCTTATTCCACTCTTAGGTTCTTATTACAGCTTTAAACGTCAATTAGTCACTGGTCAAAAACAAAGAAAAGTCTTTTCTAGAGTTGCTGGTGTATTTAAATAATTCGTTAACTTGATCGTTTTCATGTCTACTTTTACAGTAGCATGAAGACGATTTTTTTATTTTCAAAAAGTGTTGACACTATAGTGTACTAGCTATATAATACAGCTATCAAGTGTATGAAGTAGTTAGTACACATTTTTTTATAGAAGGTGTACTAAGTGTCTGATACAGTTTTGCACTAAAATTTAGAAAGGAATGAATCCTTTGGCCCTTATTTTTAATAAAAGAGACCCTATATACATGCAGGTCATGCATCACTTCAGACGTTTAATTGTTTCAGGAGAATTGAAACCCGGTGAAGAAATGCCTTCGAGAAGACAGTTGGCCAACCAGATGAAAATTAACCCAAATACCGTTCAACGAGCCTATAGTGAAATGGAGGAACAGAGATTGATTTACACAGAAGCAAATACACCCAGTAAAGTAACTGAAGATCCAGATATAGTAAAGCAACTAAAAAAAGAATGGCTTGATCAGGCGCTAACGCACTTTGTTTCCGCCATTGATCCTGTAGATATTTCTTTGGATGAATTAATGACCATGATTGAAGAAAAACTAGCCAATAGAAAGAAGGGTAACTGATGATAGAGGTCAACAATATTTATAAATCCTTCGGGAAGAAGAAAGTGCTGAACGGCGTGTCTTTCACAGCTGTAAAAGGTGAAATCACTTGTTTGGTCGGTGTCAACGGTGTAGGTAAAACCACTATATTGAATGCAATCATGAACTTAACTCCTTTAAAAAAAGGAAGTATATTAATTGACGGTAAGCCTTTATCCGTTGATTCTTATAATCACATTGCTTTTATCCCTGACGCCGCTATTATGCTGCCGAATATGACTGTCCAAGAAGCGATGGATTTCATGAAAGATTACTACAAAACTTGGAATGGCAATCGAGCTAAAGAGATTGTTAAGTTTTTCCGATTAAACCCTTCTGATAGAATTTCTAATTTATCAAAAGGGAATCAAGCTAAAGTCAACTTGCTGATGGGCTTAGCTTTAGATGTCGAATACATTCTGATGGATGAACCTTTTTCTGGGATCGACATTTTCACTCGTGAACAAATTACAGAAGTATTCAGCAGCCGCTTGGTTGAAGACCGCGGTGTATTGATTACCACGCATGAAATTCAAGACATCGAGCATTTGATTGATCGCGTCATTTTACTGGATAACGGTGTGGTTTATAAAGACTTTAATGCAGAAGACATGCGTGAAACGGAAGGAAAATCTGTCGTTGACGTCATGAGGGAGGTATATAACGGATGAGTCATTCAGTTAAATCGTTTATTAAGCTTACATCATTCGAATTAGAACGTATATCTAAAGTATTTTTTGGTTTAATTGGTTTTACTCTTATAAGTAACTTGATTGGCTATATTTTTCCTATATTGAGATTTAATCAAGACATTGAAGAGTACATGATTTCTCAAAACATCTCAGTAGAAATGGCTCACGATGCTTTAGGTCCTTTCTCCTTTGACCGTGTACTCAATTCTGGTTGGATAGCTTTCCCAATCGTTATAGGGGTAACAAGTATAGGTCTATACGCTCTCTTTACTTGGTACAGAGAATGGTTTGGAAAAAACACATTCGCTTATCGTTTGTTTATGCTCCCTGTGCCTAGAACGCAAGTCTTTTTCTCTAAACTAGTGACCATTTATATCGGTATTTACAGTTTAATTGCTGTGCAAATGCTCTCTGTCTTCGGTGGATATCAACTCACAAACTGGTTAATCGCCGATGCTGTCATGGATCCCAATCCATTAATTAGTTTAATTCATTCTAACTTTTTATTTGCTTATCTCTTTCCAGTTGACACCGGCCTCTATTTCACCATTAACTTAATCGGGTTGACCGGAATACTAGTTGTTTTCACTATTATTTTACTTGAGCGTTCTTATGCCTTAAAAGGATTTGGCTTAGGCTTGATGTATGCCGGCTTTGTTATTGTCCTTGGCATTTTGCCTCATTTTATAGGTGAGTTTGCAGGCAACCGTTACCTTCTCTTTTATTCAGAGTTGATGATCATCACTTATATCTTGTTAGCTTTAGCCAGTATAGGATCCATTATCTGGAGCCGTCATTTGATAAATCGTAAGATTACAATATAGAAAGGATGTCTGTTAATGAATAAACAGTATAAACTCATCGGCTTTGTTGCATTTATCTTGATTGTTTTTATTGGATTTAAAGTATATGACGTGTCCGCTTCTCCCGAGCAAATGAACTTGACTGTCTCTACAGAACTAGGCGAAGCCGATCAAATGGAAGATATCCAATTTATTGCGCACACGTTCAATTATACCAACTATCAACAAAGTCCGAATTTTGAATTCAGAGACGGCTCGTTTCAAAATCTCAATAATCAATCTATGTTTGAAGCTATGGATTACCACTTCTCACCTTCAGTCAATAGCTTAATTGATAGGTATCGCTCCTTTGTAAGAGGGAAAAGTCAGTCCCCTAACCATTTTACAGAAACCGATAACCACGTTATTTACACCGCTTTTATGTCAGATGTGGACTGGAATGTGAGAGGCTCTGATAAACTGCTTATCTCTTCATTAAACAAGTCGACTGAAGAAGAAAAAGACTTTGAAGTCAATTTACAGATTCCCGATGGCTCATCTTCCTATTACTATAGCGTGGTTGATACCTATGTTAACTACTCTGAATTGACTATCATTGTTAACACGTATAACTCCACTAATGAAGAAGAACTGACCTTAATTTATGAATTTGATATCGAGAACCCAACAGATACATTGACCCCTGTCGCTCATTTAGAAAGTGAATTAGGTCAAGGTGGAAAAGTTCAAGTGTCAACCAACGTTAATCCTGCTAATCGTTATATTCCGCTCCGTCATCTTTATGACATTGAAGAAACCATGTACGGTGAAATGATTTATTCAAGCGTTGATTTTTATGTGTATGATCGCCAGACACAGGAACTCACTGCCATTCCTTCTTTTGAAGACTCTGCTACTATGGTAGATGGCGACGATTCATCTGATAACTCTCAGTCTGACACGGCTAATGAAAATAATGGTACGTCTGATGACTACTCGCCAGACGAAATGATTGTGTTAACAGAAAACGAAAGTGTTTATGTTGCTCAAAATAAAGGAGAGTCTGTAGAATGGTATACGTTTAATGTTGAGTCTGCTGATTTACAACAGGTCGGTACTCTTGATATGGCAAATGAGTCAATTGGCCGGGAGTTTGTCGATTATTACCAAACAACGTTTAACAACACGATGCATGTAAGTGACGGAAAGCTTTATGCTTCAGGCGTTGACTTTAATCAAGAAATCGGTGCTCCTGTTTTCCAAGTGAGTGATCTCGCTAGTTTAGAGATTCTTTTTTACGGAGCCATTCAAACAGATGACCCTGAACTCAACGAAGTGTTAGAAATCAGTGTTTACGAGTATGAAATTATACCTGATGGCTTGGAATCCAATGACTAACAAACTGGTTTAATTCGTTTCTTCTTATATAAATGATGTGCTTAAATCCAAAAAAACAGCTTGTTCTCCTAGTATCTCAAGAGAACAAGCTGTTTTTAATCGAGTATTTTGACATAGACGGTTTCTCCATCAACGACGCCTTCTTTTTTGAAATCTAGCGATTCATATAGGCTGATAGCTACATCATTATCTGGTTCAACACCGATGCGGATGTCCTTTACTTCAGTGGATTGTTTAAATTCTTCTAAGAATAACAGCAATGCTTGTCTGCCTATGCCTTTTCCTTGCCAGACTTTATCAATCATTAACCGTTCGACCCACCAAGAGTCAACGGGATACGCTTCGTCGGCTGGGTAGTAGCTGCATAGGATAAACCCAACGACTTCACTATCATTATAGATAGCAAAAGGGTTTTTGTCTTCTTCGTAAATGGCTTCCAGTAAGGACTGCCAGTTAGGAGAAACGAAATTTTCTTGATGGGGATGAAGCTTTAAATTCACGACGTTCAAATAATTGGATGCATCGACTGGTTTAAATGTAATCATCTTCGTTCCTTCTTTCGACAATTAATTAGAAATAATTGATTCCCATTGCATCTTTCACTTCTTTAAGAGTTTGAGCAGCAACGGCTTCTGCTTTTTCACTGCCTTCTTTCAGCATCTCTAAAATAGCCCCGCGGTCCTGTTCTAGCTCTTCTCTTCGTTCACGAATCGGCAGTAACGTGGCTTGCAAAACCTCGTTTAAGTAACGCTTAATTTTCACGTCACCTAAACCTCCGCGTTGATAGTGCTCTTTTAATTCTTGAACTTTCTCTTTATCCTCGTCGAACACGTCTAAATAGGTAAAGACAACGTTGCCTTCAACTTGACCTGGATCGTCCACGCGAATATGGTTAGGGTCAGTGTACATGCTCATGACTTTTTTCTGAATCATATCGGCACTGTCTGACAAATAAATACCGTTATTCAAAGATTTACTCATCTTCCCTTTGCCATCGATACCAACCAATCGGCCTTGACCTTTAGGAGGCAGAATGATATCCGGCTCTACCAATACATCTGAACGATACGTTCGGTTGAAATCGCGAACGACTTCACGGGTCTGTTCAAGCATCGGTTTTTGATCTTCTCCTACCGGTACATGCGTCGCCTTAAAAGCTGTAATGTCGGCCGCTTGGCTCACTGGGTAAACGAGAAAACCTGCGGGAATACTTTCATTGAAGCCTTTTTCTTGAATTTCAGATTTCACTGTTGGGTTTCGATTTAATCTCGCTACCGATACCAAGTTTAAATAATACATCGTTAGTTCTGGCAATTGAGGAATTTGAGATTGAACAAAAATCGTTGACTTCAACGGATTTATGCCAACTGCCAAATAATCCAATGCCACTTCGACTAGACTTTGCTGAACTTTTTCAGGATTATCTGCATTATCCGTCAAGGCTTGCTGGTCTGCTATCATAATGTAGACTTTTGTGTTGTCTTCTTCTTGCAACTGGACACGACTCTTTAAAGATCCGACATAGTGTCCCAGATGCAACTTCCCTGTTGGGCGGTCACCCGTCAATATTACACGTTCCATTTTATTATCTCCTTATTTATCACTTGATTCATCTACTTAATTGTAACTTACTTCTTACTCAAACAAAAGTTAAACTGATACCGCTTTGGTGTTCTTTTTGTTTGAAAAACGGTTGGTCATCCACCAGACATTTATCCCAACTAACAGTACAGCTATGATCCATTCAGATGTCGGGAATACATTTTGCAAAAGAACCATTACAACAGAGACGATAAAAACTGGGAAAAAGAAGAAAAGACTTGCCATACAGCCTTGGTTTGCTTCTGATGCCGCAAACTTCCTTGTAAAAGGCAGGGTTTTATTAGCTCGTTTACTTTCAATATATAAAATAGTCGACATCAATAGGAGCCCATTAATTAGTTGCAAGGCGTAACTCATTCCAACCATATATAGAACCAATACACTGATGATACCGTAAATTGGGATAATGTATTTGACTAATAAGACCTTGGTTACGGCTTTTACAAAAGGTCCTCTTGACTGATTCGGTGCCATTTCAAAGACCCAGCGACCTTTATAGTCATTCGAGAATTGTACGGAAACGGCCATCATTGGGATAGACAAAATCAAAAAGTAAGGAAGTATTAAATAAATATAAGGCGTCTGCATCCCTTCCATTGAATCAGCCGTTAGATTTTGAAAAAACAAGACAGCTGGGAAAACAATGGCTCCCGCAAGTGACGGATACAACCGTGTTTTAAATTCTCTTTCTTGTTTTGTCAATTGCCAAGAAAAGTGGAAATAGGCTTTCTCAAGGGAACCGAAACAAAGGAGCTTGGCGCTCAGTCGCTCAATTGCAGAGCGTGTATTCGGTTTAGGATCTGAGCTGTTTATTTTCTGCAAATGTGTTTCGATTCGGTCACTGTTATTCATATAGAGATAAGCAATGACAAGCGTCCCAGCAATCAGCAAGCCGGTATAAATAGCATATACAAGGGTAAAGCCTTCTTGAAGCATGCCAAATGGAGCGACAAACCACATAGGAAACAATAGAATATGGCCTAACTGAAGATTCATTTCGACCAAAAGGGTTTCCGGATTAACAATTTGGAAAATTTGGCCCATCATATAGTAGCCGACGACCATAATAACAGAAACAGCAATTTGACTATAGGCAATGATGTTTCTTAAGCGTTCTCCATCAAAACGTTTTAAGACAGTTCCATACATAATCATCGTTAAACTAAGGCACCAAAAAGCAGCTAATAAGGTAAGCAGAGCAACTAGAATGCCTGCCGCTATCCCATTAAAGTAAAAGGTCGATAAGGTAACGGGTGCACCAATCGCAACGGAGAAAGACAAGAGATAGATAGCAATGTGCGTCGCTTTGGCCGCACCCAATGTTTTCTTAGAGACAGGTTTCGTTCCGATGACGGTCGAATCTGCCGTATCCAAGAGAATACCAGAGAAATTGGCCAGCATAGTAGAAAAAATCATGATAAAGATAAAGCTGAAGTAGGTGGTGTATTGAAAAACCCAATTATCATAAGCAAACAAAATAAGTAAAAAACTGCTGAGCAGCGTATACACCCATAAGCTTGAAAAGAATTGGTTTTTTTCCTCACCCTCTATTCTCTTTTTAGTCGACTGGGCCCCTTGAATCAGATTTTCTCTCCGGCTGTCTATGACCATCTTTGTTTGCAAAATGGTACGCATTTGAGAGTAATCAACACCTTGGCGGGTATACAAGCCAGCCAGTTTGTCGACGACAGTTAAATAAAAGGGGGTCTTCTCTTTCTTGCCTGATCCGAATATATTATTCATCATAAGGCATATCTCCCTCCATGCTACGAACCAACTGCTCAGCTAAAGCAGCGTGCTGATCGAAGCCTGTTAAGGTGTTAAACAATTGTTCTAGTGTCCCTTCTGCTTCTTCTTTTAATTCGTCAAACGGACCGTCAGCGACAACTAATCCATCGTGTAAAATAATAATGCGGTCACTTAACTTTTCAACCGTATCCATTACATGCGAGGAATAGAAAATCGTTTTTCCAGCTTTTTTCAAATGAAGCAAGACTTCTTTGATAATCTGCACACTATTAGCATCCAAACCACTTAAAGGCTCATCCCAAAATAAGATATCCGGGTTATGTAGTAAGCTGGAAATAATAAGAACTTTTTGTCTCATTCCTTTTGAGAAGGACGATAATCTACCATTAAATGCATCCTTAATTCCCAATGCATCCATCATCTCAATACTTTTTCGAATAATGTCTTCTTCTTTTAAACCGTATAATTCCCCAACAAATAACAAATACTCCTTAGCCGTCAAGGTTTCGTAAAGCTCTGCATTTTCAGGTACATAACCGATTCGTGACTTGTAAGAGATATCTCCATTAGTTAACGGTTCATTGAATAGACGAATCTCCCCTTCGTCTTTATCAAGCATCCCTAAAAGAATTTTAACCGTCGTACTCTTACCAGCACCATTGGGTCCAATATAGCCAATGATTTCACCAGGCATGACCGAAAACGTCACACCTTTTAACACTTCTTTTTCATCAAACCGTTTTTTCAGATCAATGAGTTCCAATATAGGTTCCATCTGTTTGCCACTTCTTTCTTCATTCTTTAAGAGTAGTGTATCATAAAAAGCCCATTTAAATAGATGAAAGTTCTAGTCTTTTACATGTAACTATGCTAGTCTTTAAAGAAATACATAAGGAAAGAAGTGATGATATGTACGATGAAACTTTTAAAGATGCCTCTATTTGGGCTGTATTTTGGCGATCCATTCTGGCTGTCATTGGTATTCTTTTTTTAACTGCCATGCTCTCAGTTATTTTTCAATTTAACCATCTTACCTTTCTTGGCATTATCAGTGATGGGCTGCTTTACTTTGCTTTTTATAAAATTACGCTATCGCAAATGAGAAAACAATCTTTAAGCATCGAGGCGTTGTCCCAGCCTAGACCTAAAGGGTTCCGCACACTTTTACAACTGAGTGGCGTGACTGTTCTCGTTGCAATAGCTGCCACATTGTTCATTTATTTTGCCTTGACCGTCTTAACATTTATACCGGCATTATTTGATACTATTGTTAATTACCTCATCTCTATTTCAATAGGAGAACCACTCTCCCCTATTTACATTCTTTTGACAGCAGTGGTCTTCGCGCCTATTGTGGAAGAAATAGTCTTTAGAGGGTATATCTTAAATAAGTGGGTAGATAAATATGGCATCTCAAAAGGGATTTGGTTCAGCTCTTTAGCCTTTATGATTTTACATATCCAATCGTTTTTTGTACCGCAACTGCTTTTAGGCTTGTTTTGTGGAATTATTTACACCAAATATAAAAATCTGTTCTACCCTATTTTTATTCATGCTCTTTATAACTTTATTGTGATTGCGCCCAGTCTCTTTGTTCAGACAGATCCAATGGATGAGTATGCATTCATTACAGAGATCACCTCACTTAAACATGTGTTGCCAACAGAGTATGTTGTGTATTCAGTTATCTTTGTGGTGTTAATTGGTGTTCTGACTGTTATTTTCAAAAAAGTAACTCAGTCCATTCCTCATACCCGTAGTCCTTACGCTGAAAACTTAAATGATCTACAAGCTTAAAGAAGGGGGCTGGGAAAAAAGTCACCTTTTAGTAATAATTTATAAATCTGAGTAATTAAAAACACCTTCAAATCAAGGATCATTTTTCCTAGATTTGAAGGTGTCTTCTAATTCAGCTAGTTATTTCCCAGCCCCCTTTTTTATTCACTCCACTCGGTGAAGAAGTGGGTAAGGAAATCTTCCATAAAACGGTGTCGGTCTTCCGCCATCTCTTTAGCCGCATCAGTATTCATTAAGTCTTTTAGTTTTAATAATTTCTCGTAAAAATGGTGAATCGCGCTTGATTTACCCTCACGGTATTCTTTTTCCGATAGGTCTTCACGCACAGATAAAGTGGGATCAAACAATAATTGTCCCTTACTTCCACTATAAGCAAAACAACGGGCAATCCCAATAGCTCCAATCGCATCCAGCCGGTCAGCATCTTGAACAATCTGTCCTTCCAGAGTTAAGTGGTGTGACTGGCTGCCTCCTTTAAAAGAAATGGATTGAATAATCTCCATGATGCGCTCACTCTCTTTTTGAGCTACGCCTGCTCCTTCAAGCCAGTACTCCACCTCACTGGTTGCGTGATCCGTATCTTGGACTAATTTATCGTCAATCAAATCATGAAGCAGGGCCGCCATCTCGACAATAAATCGGTTGGCTTTCTCTCGTTCGGCTAATTTCAGTGCCGTCTTCCAGACTCGTTCAATATGATACCAATCATGTCCACTGCCATCTGACTTCATCTTTTCTTTCACCATTTCAGCTGTATCGCTGACTATGTGCTCTCTGTTCATCTAAACGTTCCTCCGCTCTTTTTCAAACTGTACCACAATTTAAAGGTATTCGAAACCTACCTGTATATAAAATAAAGAGCCGCTCCAACTAACCTGGGCGGCTCCTTTAACCTGTTAAACTTTAAATTAATTGACTACTTCACCTGATTGAGCATCAATTTTTTGGTCGTCTCCACCTTCGACATCAACATCATAGATGGTCACGCCGTCTTCAAGTTCCAATTCCCATTCTTCTACATAGCCTGATCCAGAAGCGGAAAGAGCTGCATCCATAGCTTCTTGAGGTGTGATAATATTATCCAATTGCAAGGCATCTTCGTCTGTATCTGTATCCTCATCTTGTTCTTGCTGAACGATTTCGCCCGTTTCTGCATCGATATCTAATTCGTAATCGTACTGATCATCCCAACCTTCAAATTCATATATGAAGCGGTCGTCATCACGATCTAAATGGATACTTTCGATAGAAATGTCTTCACTTCCAAAGGTCTCGTGAAACGTATTGATGGCATCATCCAAGCTCACTTGAAAATCCATGCTTTCTAACCCTTGACCACCGTCTGTTGTCGTATCGTCGGTCGTGGTGTCATCAGTTGTGTCCGTTCCCTCATCCATGGTGCTACCATCTGTATCTGTGTCTGTATCAGTATTAGTATCAGTGTCCGTTGTTGCGTCATCAGTCGTTGTATCATCAGCTGGGGTAGTTTCTTCTACAGGGCTCGTGTTCATTGTGTCGTCAGTATCACAAGCTGCCAAGAAAAGGCCGGCGGATAGTGACAATACACCCAACTTGATTCCTTTCGATTTATACATCATTATCCTCTCCTACTCTAATTTGATTCATTTTACTACTAAAACATCATATCAAGTATCACTGTTTTTTTCATTTAAAACGCCTTAATAAAAAAAATGACTAGGTTGCTTCTCCGTTAATTAGTGATACTCTTTTCCAATTATTTTCACTTTTTTGGTATACAATAGAATCAAAGACTCTTTAAAGAAAGGATTGAATGCATTTGAAACGATTAAATAAAGCTAAACAGTGGAGCTTGGTTGGGGCGTTAAGTCTGTCTGCGAGCGCTTTGGCATATGCGGGGACTTACTTTTATTCCAAAGCAGTTGCCATTAACAAAAAAGACTTCACGGAAGATGAATACAATATGCAAGACGTCTACCCCGATGATCCTTGGACGGCTGAAAAAGAGTGGTATCAAGCCGTGAAGCATGACGTGATGACGATTGAATCGGATGATGGATTGACTCTTTCCAGTTTATTTATTCCAGCGGCCAAAGAAACCAATCGCGTCGCTATTATTGCACATGGCTACAGCGGGAGTAACAAAAACATGGCACCTTGGTCAAAACTGTTTCATGACTTAGGCTTCAACTTACTTATACCCGACGCTAGAGGACACGGTGAAAGCGATGGGGACTATATTGGTTTCGGTTGGCACGAGCGTGTGGATTACTTGCGGTGGATTGATAACATGATTGAGCGCTTTGGATCAGAATCTGAATTAATTTTATACGGCTTAAGTATGGGTGGCGCAACCGTCATGAATGTCAGCGGTGAGACTCTCCCTTCAAATGTTAAAGCGATTATTGAAGACTGCGGCTACAGTTCAGTGACGAAAGAGTTGGCCCACCAGATGAAGAGAATGTATAAGTTGCCACAGTTCCCCTTCATCCCTTTAGCAAGCTTTGTTACTAAAATGAAAGCTGGTTACTGGTTTGGGGAAGCGAATCCTGAAAAGCAGGTCAAAAACAGTCAAACCCCTCTATTCTTTATTCACGGGGAAGAAGACCATTTTGTGCCAACTCATATGGTTTATGATGTCTATCATGCGGCTAATTGCCCCAAAGATTTATATGTTGTTCCAGGTGCAGCCCACGCTTACGGTTATGTTACCGATAAAGAAGAATACCGATTCCGTATCAAACGTTTTTTAGATAAATATTTGGATGAAGAGACGCAATCGATATAAGATAATTAAGCTGTTTACTGTCTACTGTCTTCAAACCTAAAAAAAAGCTGACAAGAACCTCCTACGGTTTTGTCAGCTTTTTTTCTAAGATTTAATTGATCCCGTCATGCCAGCTACAAAGTGACGTTGCATAAATAAGAATAAAAGCAGCGTCGGAATCGTTCCGATAACAATAGCCACCATCTGGATGCCGTAATCTGCCACATAAGATGAGGTGGTCAAACTGGAAATGAGTAAAGTGATGGTGTATTGGTTTTCCGTTTGCAGGGCAATCAATGGAAGAATAAAGCTATTCCAAGAATTCATAAAGGAATAAATCGCAGCTGCCGCAAAGGTTGACTTCATCATTGGGAAAACGATTTTAAAGAAAATCGTATAGTTTCCAGCCCCTTCCATTCTAGCTGAATCTAGCACAGCATCAGGAAAGGATTTAAAGTTTTGCCGGAATGAAAAAAGACGGTAGCCGCCATTAAAGGACACTGCCGTCTTTTATCGTCCATTTATTGTTCTCCTACTTGTCTCAAGTAGTAATCTTCAGCTTCAGCAATCATCTCATCCAGTGTCATGTTACCGTCCAAATACCCTTGCATCACAGCTCGGAAAGCTTCAACCGCTGTGGTAGTATGAACACCATAATTCACACTCGGAATATTATTTCCCACTCAGCAAAATCACTATAGATGGGTTCATTGTTAAAGAATGGATCCTCATACTCATAAGCATCCCCTTCTTGAGCAGGGATATACGTTCCAACTGCCCCATTTTCAACAAGGATCTCTTGATAAAACTCTTCATTACCGGCAAATTGAGTGTTCAATAACTCAATTGCTGCTTCTTTATTTGGTGAGTCTTCTAATACATACCAACTTGCTCCGCCAAGGTTCGAATACGGCGTCGCGTTCTCTACTGTTTCGAGCTGAGGTAAATTAGCATACGCCCACAAGCCTTCTTGATCTTCAGCTGAACGAATCGTTGCTGAATACCAAATCGCTGAGTTAACCGCCGCTACTTCTCCACCCGTCACAACACCGACTGCTTCAGCTGAGAAATAATCCACAGGCATCGCTAAGTCATGTTCTTCGATTTCTTTTAATATTTCTGCCATTTCACGAATAGCTGGGTTGTCAAAGTTCGGATCCCCATTTTCATCAAAGTACCACAAGCCCGCTGATTGCATCGCTAATTGCATATAATGGGTCCCAAGTCCAGGAATGAATACTAAAAACCATTGGCCGGTTGCCTCTTTGACATCTTTTCCAATCTCCACAAATTCTGACCACGTGATATCCTGCATGTCTTCCTCTGAATAGCCTGCTTCTTCTAGATAATCTATTCGGTAATAAAGTCCGGCTGATCCTGAGTCAAAAGGCACCGCACAAACGCCATCGTTATAAGACACAATATCCACTTTGTAATCAGCAAACTGACTCATGTCAATATCCCCAGATAATTCCGCAAACATGCCATCATAACTCATCAGCATATTTTGTGCGTCATAATCGTCCATTAACACAATATCAGGTAAACCTTCCGAAACACCTGATGTAAAGCCAGATATCAAACGCTGCATCACATCGTCATTAGACATTTCAGTGACTTCAACGGTAGCGGATTCATTCACATCTGACGTGTAATAGTCTCCCGCTCGTTCCATAATAGGAATATTGAAGTTTGCATCCCAAGCCCAGACATTTACAGTGGCTTAATCCCCACTACCTGCTCCTTCAGACTCTCCTTCTGGCTGAGTCCCATCAGTGCCACATGCTGCCAGCGTGGCCGTAAGCCCCAAACTCATCAGCCATAATAATTTTCTTTTATTCATGCCAACGTCTCCCCCTTATTTCCCCTGACATTTTGTGCTTTCATCATATCATGGGACCGATAATTTAAAGGAGTAGAAGCACTCCATACTAGTTAGGCCACTCTTGCTCTTCACTGATTACCACACCTAACAATTGTCTCCTTCTTTTGCTAATGCTTTTCAGCTTTTCTTTAAACTCATCTTCTGACACAATGGGTACATCTAACTCTTTTAAATGGGTTATATTTGGTATAGGAGGAAGTTCTTCTGATTCATAACCATATTCATCTGTGACCGTATCTAAATAGGTTCCTATACTGGATTGGGCTGCTGCCATAATGGTCGTATTTATTAACCGTTTATCTTTTAATCCGAAATCTATCAGTGTTAATGCCTCATCCAGTACAGCTATCGTTACGGCAGATGATTTTTCTGGCATATCCGTATAATAATAATTCAGTAGAGGAAAAGCATGGTTTTGTTGATTCAATTGAGTGATAGTCGATGACATATCATTTAGCATGATATCCAACTGATGGAAATCTTCACCGTTCCAAACGCATTGGAGGAAATCTGAACTGGTTTTACCTATACCTGAAATGGTTCGGCTTAACGCTCTTTTTTGAACAATAGCGCTAATGATAGAGATAACGTATGAGGCACTTAAGGTTAAATGGAGCATCCCGACGCCTGATACAAAAGCCGTCATCACTTGCCAAAAGCCTGCTTGTGGCGAATAATCGCCTAATCCTAAGGTGAAAATAGTATAGCCTGAAAAATAGAGGAATTCATACCACACAGCGGGGCCTTCAGATGATTGGTGGCTAATTGAGTACGGGTTTCCACTGAAAAATAGAGCGACACCTATCCATAATAAAAACACCCAGCTCATTAAAGTGAGCATCAAGGTAATCGGTCCTACTATGCCAAATATTTTCTTGTGTACTCTACTTAGCTTCCTAGTCGTTACCCACGACAACTTTGCTACCGTTGAAGATACAGGGCCTGCGCCTCCATCAATCCATAAAGTCGTCCATAAGATATCGATTAAGACAAGCAAAGTGAGTAGTGCGCCTAAAGAATAATTAATCATGTGCCTGATCTCCTTTTTACACCTCGTCAAGATTACATACACATTTATCATAAATCACAGCAGTCTTTTAAAGCAACTAAAGAGAATTTAACGTGTTGTTTGAATAAATATAAAGAACTGGAGAAGTAACGATTATTAGAATCTCTCTACCTTCACAATGACGGTCGTATGATTCAATTATTTTTAATAATCACTTATATTTTATAAAAAAGACACTTATGGCCTTTACTTTTGCTAAATTGTGCCGATAATAATGAAGAGAGCTATCTTTGCTTATATTTCCAATTCGAAGTAGTACTGGATAGAGACTTTTATTAAATTGTATCAAGGAGACTGAAAATGGAGAGTCGTTTAAAAAATAGATTTTGGCTCATCGGTATTATCATTTATATTACTTGCTATTATGCTTGGTTGGCTTTTATCCCAGCTGATTCTGCCTTGCTATATTTGGGCGGTAGCTTCTTCTCTTTTGTCGGTACAGTTGTAGCCGGCATATGGTTATTGCAAGCTTCTACGAGAAGTAAACAGTCAGATAAAACCTATTGGCGCTTGTTGGCTTTTGCTGCTTTTAGTTATTCAATAGCTGAAATTGTTTGGTTTGTATTTGAAAGCCCTTTAGGATTAAATGCCCTCTATGCAGGGTATTCAGATCCTTTTTATATTTTGAATAAGGTATTTTATTTTTTAGCTTTCGGTTACATATTATTTATCAATAAACGTAAGTTGATACTCGTTCGATTCTTTTTTGATGTTTTAATTGTCATGACCGTCTTTACTACGTTTATAGGGTATTATATCATTAGTCCTATTATCCTAACGACTATGGGTACATCATGGGAAGTCTTTCTCGCTACCCTTTCTCCCCTTATGGACTTGGCTCTTTTATTGTGCGTCGTTACTCTTTCTTTTGCAGGGCAACGTCTCTTTTCACCAAAAATGTTAGCATTCATTTTTATGGGTTTAATCACTCAAATTGCTGCAGATACCTTTTATGCCTTCCAAGTGACCAATTCAACGTATCAATCAGGTAGTTGGATTGATCCCTTATTCATTTTGGCTGTTCTTTTACTTGGTTACACAGGTCTCTTGCAAAAAGAAGAAACTGAGACCAACACTCGAACGAGCCGTGCTGAAAAGCCTTTGTTATTCTTTCAATTTCTCTTTCCTTATATTGCTGTGACGGCCCTCATTCTTTTAAATCTATTCAGTCTTCCTGAACTAAATATTATTCTTTTAGGCATTGGAGCGACTATTTTTCTCATTATGATCCGACAATCTATTACGATGTACGATAATCACCGTCTAATTGAGCAATTTTACAGTAATGCAAATCAATTGAACTTAAGTGAACAACGCTACCGTTCCCTTTTTGAAAATCACCCTGAACCTACTTTGTCAATGGATATGGAGGGGAATGTAAAGGGAATGAATCTATCGGCAGAGCATATTCTTGGATTGAAAGCTGAACAGGTTATTGAAAATCCTTTGTTAGAATTTATTCAGCTGGAGTTTCTGGAAGCAGCCGAAGCTATATACTCTTCGGTCACTGCGGGCAACTACCATGATCACGACTTTCCTTTTTACAATCACAAGGGACAGTTTTACCATATGAGTGTGACACCCATTCCAATTATAGTGAACAATGACTTAACTGGCATGTATATCATCGGACGGGATATGACTGAACTCAAGAAACAACAGGATAAGATTAGCTATTTGGCCTATCATGATTCCATGACTGATTTGAGTAACCGTATCTACTTCGAGGGTCTCTTAAACAAACAAATCGCACAAGCAAAAGAAGACAACAGTATTTTCGCCATTTTATTTATGGATTTGAACAACTTCAAGTATATCAACGATACGTACGGTCATGCTTTTGGAGATGATTTGCTGGCAGCAATAGCAAAACGCTTAAAACGATTTGTCTCTCAATCAGACTATGTCGCTCGTTTAGGCGGCGATGAATTCACTCTATTGATTGATTCTGTTTCATCGTATGAAGATGCAGTCAAACAAGTGAACCAGCTGCGAGCTAAATTAAGCGCTCCTTACGTCATTCAACAGGAGGAAGTTAACTGCTGGCCAAGTCTAGGCATCGCCTGTTTCCCGGAGGATGGCACTACCTCTCAAGAACTTTTAAACAAAGCAGATAGAGAAATGTACGCAAATAAACGCCTTATTAAAGAACTGAGTTGAAAAACAGCACCGATCCTTTTTTAAATAGAGGATCGGTGCTGTTTTACATTACTTTGAAGTGCTTAAATACCTGTACAGAGTCGTCTCAATAGGCTGAGCAAATTTTAAGTGCATGTCTACCACACTTCTTGTCGTCCCGTCTTTTATAGGTTTTTCAACCTGTTGAATCGTATCTGCTATGGGCTTCACCTCGCCAAGGTAATAAAAGTCACTGCCTTCATCGTCAGACTTTTTGGCGAAAACTCGAATGGTCCATTTATCTGCTTCCTGCAACTTCTTAACTTCTGGGGACTCTAATGTTCTAGGTGCTTTAGTGAACCACTTCATTGTAGAGGCATCGAGCAGTTCATCTTCGTAAGCCATTTGTGCGCCGGCAAAATCCTCACCCTTTTCAAGGGTAACAAATATAACGAACTCCCCATCAGCCGCAGTATAGCCGCCAATATTTTGATCAATTAATTGTTCTTTCCAACCGAGTAATCTCACGACATCTTTACGTTTGTATTTTTGATAACGGGTTAAGCGATTTAGATGGTCAAAACCGCTTGATTTTAATAGTCCCGTTTCCAAAATATCCTTTAGCAAATAAACAAAGTAATCGTTAGTTAATGCTCTTTGGAAAGCAGCGCTAACTCTTATTTCTTCACCTTTAACTTCTATAAAAGGGTGATTGCCGTATAATTTGGCTTGACTCCCTCGATAAAAGCTAGCATCCAACGTTTTTAGTACTGATCTGAGAGTCTCGTCATCAGTTAGTAAATGGTCATTTTCAAATAAAATCTTCATATCATCAATTGCTAGTGAGACTCCATGGTTCGCTATCAACCAGTTCAAGACAAGCAGTTCGTGTTTTCTCATGCCTGGGAGAAACTCTCTAGATGCAAAAAGCAAATAGGGACTATCTTCCTCTGATATGCTTCCTTCATTTTTCTTTAAAGAAACTAGCAAGTCATAATACGTTTTCTTTTTATTTGCCATGATGAAAGGATCCATCGTCTGCTGTTCTTGATAATCCTTTAAATAGGGCACTCGCCCTAAGCGATTAGACAAGACATCAAACGCTCTTTTAATCTCTCCCATCGAATCTAACTTAGCGTTGTTAATGGATGAGAATACTTGCTCTTTAGCGATTTCTTCAAAGTTAATGGTCGATAGACCTGAGATATAATCCGTGTCGTACGTGTCTTTTCTGAGTCTGTTCTTGTTTCTAGAAACGTCTCCTGAAAGTGCCATAGGGATCATATAGTTATTTTTGTAGTTTCCTATAAAATCAATCACTGTGACAAAATCTTTGGAAGGGTCTTTTCTTAATCCACGTCCCAGTTGCTGAACAAAAATAATATTCGACTGGGTGCTACGAAGCATAACCACTTGATTAATTTTAGGTATATCTATTCCCTCATTAAAAATATCAACAGTAAAGATATAGTTAATACTGCCGTTTTCCAGACGAGTCACTTCGGCTTCTCTTTTGTCTAAACTATCTTCACCTGATAAATAAGTACTCTTAACGCCTCGAGAATTAAACAAATTGGCTAGCCGTTTAGCTTCTTCCTTTCGGCTGCAAAAGATTAACCCTTTAGGCACATTCCCCGAGCAGCCATAATAGTTCAATTTATCCAGCAAATAATCGACTCGCTCCTCATCGACCAATTGGTTTAAATCAGTCGTTTCTGAGATTAATTCGCCGTTCAACTCGTAATCGGTTACGCCAAAATAATGGAAGGGACAAAGCATGTCTTCTTCCAAAGCTTCTTGCAAGCGAATCTCATAGGCAATGTTGTAATCGAACAGCTCAAAAATATTGAAGTTGTCTGTACGTTCAGGAGTTGCTGTCATTCCTAGCAGAAATTCAGGCCTGAAATAATCTAAAACAGTCAAGTAAGACTGTGCACCTGCTTTATGTACTTCATCGACGAGTATATAATCAAACTCTGTTGTATCGAATTGATTTAGTACATACGGTCGGGATAAAGACTGAATGGTTGCGAATACATATTTGGCATTCACTTCTTTTTTGTTTCCTGACACTATCCCGTAGTCCTCATCATGTCCACCCAGTATCCGTTGGTAGTCGGCTTTCGCTTTGTTTAAGATTTGTTCACGGTGGACAATAAATAACACTCTTTCCGGTTCGGCCTGCATGACATCAAAAGCAGATAAAAATGTCTTTCCTGTCCCTGTGGCTGAAATAATTAACCCTCTTTCTGCACCCGTTTCTCTTAAGTCGCTCAATCGTTTCAATGCTTCTTTTTGCATACTATTAGGCGTGATATAAGTGGGACTGTTCTCAACAAGTTCATCCGACTTTGCGTAGTCAGACTCTTTCAAACGAATCATTGGTCGGTAATTCTTTTGATAATCAGCAATCCATTCATGCGTGAGTGGATCTGCCTCATGCCATTCACTTTCCATATGGTCTTTAACGTCGTGAAGCAATTGCCCATGACTATGAGAACTTAAGCGAATGTTCCACTCATAATTGGTTTTCAAAGCTGACATCGTCAAATTAGAACTGCCAATAATTAAAGAATAATAATCTGACTGCTTAAATAAATAGCCTTTTGAATGAAAGCCTTCT
Organism: Alkalibacterium sp. MB6; assembly: GCF_009935905.1. Taxonomy (GTDB): domain Bacteria; phylum Bacillota; class Bacilli; order Lactobacillales; family Carnobacteriaceae_A; genus Alkalibacterium. The sequence goes on from NZ_PREX01000007.1 coordinate 41,991, forward strand.
TTTTTGGACAAACGGACCTTTAGATTCGGTATATTAAGTAAGTCTTTAAAGACGTCGGGTTGATTAAAGGCTAAGTAAACTGAGGTGAGTAGTCTTCCTGTCACCCCTCGTTTGTTTAAGTCCGACAACTGGGCTTTTAAACCTGCCAAGCCGTCTTGTGTAATGAATGCAACGGAGAAAAAGAAGCTGTCGCATGTCGTTAACTCGTCATGCAGATCACTTAACATATACTGCTTTTCTTTGGCATCATTAATGATTAATTTCGGATCATAATGAGAGCCCACGGTGGTGTGATTAATAAAAGCTTTTTCTAAAGAACGTCTCAATAAATCAGTCACTGCTCTACCCTTCCTATCATGAGCTTCTCAACTGCCGGAATATCTGCAGGCGCCCACTTTACTTGATCCAGTTCATGTGGATACAACCATTTTATTTGATGGTGTTCAGTTAATTGTGGTTTCCCTTCAATTAAGTTGCAAATGAAGGTCGTTAAATGAACTCGTCCAAAATCATATGTGTAAACGGTGGTTTCAAATGCTTCCCTTTCTACTTCCACTTCTATTTTCAATTCTTCCTGTAACTCCCGAATGAGAGCCTCCTGGGGTGTTTCATCTTGTTCAATCTTGCCCCCTGGAAACTCCCACAGATTAGGAAGTGCTTTTTCATTCCCGCGCTGGGCACAAAGTATTTGCTTGTTCTTTATAATGATCGCTCCAACAACATGTATCTCTTTCACTTTATCACCTCTTACTAAAAAACTAAATATGCATTCGCTTGCCGAGTTCTTTTCTAATCTCTTTGCCGTACTTGATTAATACGGCCAGAAACATGACGAAACTAAATAATACGGACAGGCTACTTGGAAGCGGGTGTCTAGCCCAACCCATCAATAAGAATAACAGTGGAATTAGTCCCACGATAGCCGCTAATTGTAAATATAACACGTAATCTCCTGCTTTAATCTGGATGATTTGAATGGCTAAAAACATGGCCAATAAAGCGGCTATACAGACAATAGGTATGGCAAACGTCACCGACCAACCTCGCCAACCGTCTACATAATCTAAATATAAGCTTAACAATGACAGAATAAAGAGTAAATAGGTAATGCCTTTTACTATATTTCTTCTTTTTCGTATCAATACCAACACCATCAACCAAGAGCTCATCAGTCCAAATAGCACATACTCCAAGCCAAAGAAGCGGAAATTCCAAATCATGTAAGCAAGGAGATAGAGAACAATAATGACAATCGAGGCTACCATGAATGCTTGCTTTACTCTCTTACGAGTAAACCGTAAAGGGACTGATAAAAAGGCAGATGGCTCTGACTCACCAGTGTCTTTTTGCGTCAAATCTTGCTGGCATAACGGACAAAATGACCATTCTCCTTCAACACTTACTTCACAGTGGTTACAATATAGCATCAATCATCCAACTCCTCTCTAGTGACTTTGTTGGCGTCCACACTCACCGGTAAGCCTTTATCTGTTAATAGGCGAATCATCTCTCTTTGAATATCGGTTTCAACAAAAGGGCTGGTAAAAGTTAATGTCAGGCGGCCAGCATAACTAATCATGCAAAACTGAGGACGAATGACTGACGTATAAAAATAAATATCTTCTATATATTTCTCTATTTCCTCAGGAAAAGTTAGGCGACCGAGATTAGACATGGCCAATGTAATGTTTCGATTCGTTGCTTTATTAACTAGTTTCAGAGCAAAGTCTTTTAGCGGGCGAATAACCACTCGAATAAATGGATTAAATTCAAAATCGATGAATCGTTTCAATCGACTTTCTAAAGCGTCTTTTTCCAGCTGCTTTTTAAATTGTTTATCAATCGTTTGGCAAATATCTTGGATAGTCGGTTCGACTCCCGCTTTAAAAGTATAAAACACCGTTGTCGTACTGAAGAAGTTTCTCATAGATAAAGAGGGATAAAACTGCCTCAAGTTAATCGGAATTGACGTCGTGATAGTGGTCTCTTCATTTTTATTTTCTTTTGCCAAGTAAGCCGCCAACATATAAAGAGCTGTTGTGTACATAGTCAAAGAAACATTCATCTCTTTAGCCAATCCCAATACTGGTTTAACAGGCATCGTCACGTTAATAACACGCGGGCGATGGTCTGGCGTGTATTCTCCTTTAATCTGGTAAACTTTTTTGTTCTTTAATTCATCTTCATTATCGAGATTGGGACGTTCCGCTGAGTCTTGCTCCTTGTAAATCTCTTCTAGCGGTTCGTTGGATACAACAGGTTTCACATGCTTCTTTTTCTTTCTAAAATAGCGTTTGAAGCTATCTTCTAAATCTGCTTTTTCACGCTTCGGTATGTCTCTGTCGGCCGTTTCATCATCAGAATATTTCAATCGGACATACTCCGTTAGCAAATCTTCAAAAAACCAGATGGCTCCCGTTCCATCCGTCAAGGCATGAAAAGTCTCTAAATGAATCCGATTTTCCATATAAAGAATACGGAATAAAAACTCTTTTCTGTCATAGTGATAGATTTGTTCACAAGGAGGCGTGCTTTCTTTTTCAACATGTGGAGGCTCATCTTGTTCTTCCAAATAATACCAAAAGACGCCTCTTCTTAACGTGTTTTGAAAGAGTGGGTATTCTTTATAGACATAAAGCAGTGCTTTTTGAAGAAGGTCAGGATCAACGGTTTCATTCATTTCAGCTGTAAAACGAAAGACTTTCGTATCAATATCATTTCGAGCAGCAAGAAAAATATTTGATGCATTATCCAATTTTGCCCATTTTTTCTTTTCCATAGCTGTTCCTTCTTTTCTATTATCAGTCACCTAATCAAACTCTTTCTTCTTGTTTGTCTAAAAATGATCTCATCGCTTTATACGCTTGGTCAAGGGGTTCTGCGAATGGTGGATAAGTAATAAAGCCGTGAACACTATTTAATACGCGGTGAATAACCACTTCATTTCCAGCTTCCCCAAGAGCTTTCCCATATGCTTCTCCCTCATCTCTTAAAGGATCAAATTCGGCAGTAATAATTAAGGTATCCGGTTGATTAGTCAAGTCGGGAGCCATTAAGGGAGATATAAAGCGTTCTTTGCGCATCTCTTCATCCGGGACGTATAATTCCATATACTCTTGTATTTTTTTGATTGTCAAGCCATAGTCATGGCCGTTCGTTCGAATGGATTCAAAGGGCGACGCTTCGGTATGATCCCAATAAGTCACCGGGTATAAAAGCACTTGTTTTTTTGGAAGCCTTCTATTTTCTTCTTTCATTCTTAACGAAACAGCTGCTGCCAAATTGGCTCCTGCAGAGTCTCCCATTAAAATCCATTCTCTTTCTTCATCCCCTTCAACAGGTGTCAGCAACACTTCCACTGCACGAAGGCAATCGTTTAAGCCAGCCGGATAAGGGTATTCAGGAGCGAGACGGTAATCAATGGAGTAAACAATTCTTCCCATCTGGTCCGCTAAATTACGGCATGCACGAGTATAGGTATCAATGTCTCCTATGACCCACCCTCCACCGTGAATGTAAATAATAGACTCATCATAACGTTTTTCTTTTGGATAAAACATACGAACAGGAATTTCATGTTGTTGCTTTTGATTCTCATCCAATGCATATATTTTATTATCCAAATACCGGAAGACAGCTGGTGTCGTTTTAGATAAAATCTTTTGTACTCGGCGTATCCAGACATAATCCTCCTGGATATCAATTTTTGGCGAAGAGGCGATGCGTAATATAAATTTGAATAGTGGATTCATTCATTTTTCCCTCATTAATTTCAGACTTTTCTTAATTTTAGCATATTAGACAAGCCAGCGTGGAAGAAAGTACCTGCTTCTATTTATCTACTCTTTTCCTTTCACCTGATGAACACATTTTTCATATAGCTGATTGATGAATTAATCGATTAGCTATACTCAGATTATCTTTTTGTTTGAGTATATAGATAACTAGCCTATATCTCCATACTCAGACTGATTTTCTATCTGAGTATATAGATAACTAGTCTATATCTCCATACTCAGACTATATTGATCAGTGAGTCTGTCTAATAGATTGAAAGCATGTGACTCTATAGAAAAAAGCCTTCAAAGATGGCAGTCTTTGAGGGCTTCTCTATTTATATCGATTAATTAAGGCTTTGCCGGTATGAATATAAACGGTTCTCCGTTTTTTAAATTATCTAGTAACGGCAAGTACTCTTTAGCTAATTGTCCAATGACGTTAACACGCTCGTCGGCCGGGTAATCGTGTCTCATGACTTGAACCTCGCCTGAATAACGTTTGTATCGTTCGTTATCCATCGTGATGGTTCCTCTCGGTCGGCTTGTCGTATCAGTTGGAGCAATGTGTTTTCCAGGCTGAGCGTACTGTCTGGACTCTTGTACACGAATCAATCCTTTTGGTGAATCAACTCGGACAGTAAACGGTTTGTTTAATAAGGTTTTGTTTGCTTCTGTAAAGTCTACGGGCAACCGAATGATGCCGTCATCTAAATAAGTTAGAATTAATTCAAGCTGGTATGGGGAGATCAGACTATCCCCCACAAATATTGAGTCCAACTTGTAAGTCTTCACTAAATCGATAAATTGGGCATACGGTGCCACATAACGATGAGCCTCAAGCGTAGGAAGGCCTTCGTTGAGAGGTCCCCTCTTCATCTCATCTCCGGAGATAAAGGCAAGGGTTTGACCGCCCGCTTCTTTTACTTGTGTGTTCAATTGATTAAATAAGTCTGCATCGAGTCCTGTTTCAGGACGAGGATAGAAGTTATGCATGTATAATGCGCCACATTGCTGAGGCATCTCTGACCCGATTGTTGATGCATTATATGTGACATCGATGTCTTCTAAATTTATTAAGTCCTTTTCCTGAAAGCCGAAATCCAAACGCAGATTATCTATATGGAGCCGCTTGACCAAAGAGGCCAAAGACGGTTCATTAAATCGGTCTAATGTCAGTGGCGATACATCAGCAATGATATAAAATTCGTTACGGTGAAGCCACTGACACATCTCTTCTACTTCTTTAACGTAACTTTCCGTCACTTCTTCTCCAATATGAAGGGAGGTGAAGATTGGAATCTGCTGTCCTTTTAATGTGTCAAGCAGTCGGCGCTGCTGTTTGAACGCCGAAACGTAAACAGACAGGCCAAATGGTTTAGACATTTGCTAGATCACTCTCTCTAATAACTAATCGAGTAATCAAGAATCCAGCAATATAGGAAATGATTAATCCAATGGCGTAGTGAAGCATGCCTGATTGCATCAATGGAAGAGCGACCCAGCCGGATGGTCCCCATGCGTTAGCTGCAACGCCCATTAACATAACATACGCTCCACCGAATCCAGCTCCTAAACCAGCTGTAATAAATGGTTTACCTAAAGGCAATGTTACACCATAAATCAGTGGTTCACCAATTCCTAAAACACCTGCAGGGAGAGCTCCGGAAATAATACCTTTCATTCTTTCGTCGCCAGCTTTTTTAGCAATCATGTAAATCGCAATAGCAGCACCGACTTGTCCTGCACCAGCCATAGCCAATACTGGGAACAATGTTACGCCTCCAAATGCTTCAAGTTGGATAGCATAGATCGGAATCAATCCATGGTGTAGACCCAACAGAACCATTGGTAAGAAGACGGCTGCTAAAATATAACCAGACAAGACACTGACAATTGTATTGTCTGAACCGATGATGTAGCTTAGGCCTGTAACCAACCAATCGGATAAGAATCCAGACAGCGGCATAATGACTAAAGCCATAATCAATACAGTAATAAGTAAAGTGATAACAGGCGTAACCATAATATCCAGGACATCTGGCATACGTTTACGAACGGCTTTTTCAATTTTTGCCAAAATCCATACCCCTATGATAACCCCGATAATTCCACCTTTACCGGTAGTTAAAATAGAATCCAACGGTTGTTCAGCGTCATACCAGCCAATCAAAGTGGATAATTCGACAAGTGGTGCAGCAATGGATGCAGCCCCAATCATTCCACCTAGTGCTTCAGTCGCTCCAAAGACTTTAGCCGAATTAATCCCTGTGTAAATAGCAAAGTAACCTAAGAAACTGTTCCCGATCAAGGCAAAGACAATTCGCATACCTTCCCAGAAGTCCCCTGTTATCGTTTCTTGACCAATCATCGTACCGATTAAACTACTAAACCCTTGGAAGATACCGGCAGCAATAATAGCTGGAATCATTGGAATGAAGATATTTGCAATCGTTTCTAAGGCTTTTTTACCTTTTCCTCTGTTTTGATTATCTTTCACTGCTTGCTTATTGTCTTGCCAGTTGCTATTCGTTGTAGCATCTGAGTCTTGTGGCACTTTGTATTCGCTCATCATGATGTCCGCTAACTTTTTAGCTTTTCCTGGTCCAACAACAATTTGTAAGGTTTCAGCGTCGACAACACCCATAACGCCTTCAAGATTTTTTAGGGCTTCTTGATCCACTTGGCTGTCATCTTTAATACGAATACGCAAACGTGTCATACAGTTTGTAGCGGAATTAATATTATTAACGCCGCCGACGTGGTCAACTATTTCTTTAATTAATGTATCATTATCTTTTGGCATGTACGATTCTTCCTTTCTTATTTTAACCCACTCTTATTTTTAAAGCGCCTTTCTAATGTGCCCTTCAGACTCTTGTAGTTTGTTAACGGCAGTCTCTTTATCCGTATTTAATAAAATCATAATAATGGCGACTTTGACTTCTCCGTTACTTTCTTTAAGTGTCTGTCTAGCTGTTTCTTGATCTGCACCGGTTGCTTTCATGACAATGCTTTCGGCACGTGCCACTAGCTTCTCGTTAGTTTGTTGAACGTCGACCATCAGGTTTTGGTATACTTTTCCGATACCAACCATAGATAATGTAGACAACATGTTCAGAATCATTTTTTGTGTTGATCCCGCTTTCAAACGAGTTGAACCCGTTAACACTTCCGGACCAGGTGCTGCTTCAATGGCAATTGATGCCACCGCTCCAATTTCACTGTTTTTGTTACAAGCAATCGCGACTGTTGGTGCACCCACTTCATTTGCGTATTCAAGTGCGCCAATGACATACGGTGTTCGACCACTTGCGGCCAGTCCGACAACAACGTCTTTGTCAGATAATTGGATGTTTTCCAAGTCTTTCTGTCCCATCTCCACACTGTCTTCTGATCCTTCAATGGCTTCAGTAAAGGCTCTTTCCCCACCAGCAATTAATGCCACAACTTGCTCTTTTGGAGTGCCAAAAGTTGGAGGACACTCGGCTGCATCCAGTACACCTAAACGCCCGCTCGTTCCGGCTCCGGTGTAAACAATTCTCCCTCCTTTTTTTAGTTGTTTAATGATAACGTGGATGGCTTCTTCAATTTCAGGAATCACCTCCTCAATTGCTTCAGCTACTTTCTTATCCTCGTTATTCATAACTGTTAAGGCTTCTTTCACACTCATTTCGTCCAAATTCATTGTATTTGGATTTTGTTGTTCTGTTCCCATTTTGGTTAAGTCGACCAAAACGCTCACTCCTTCTTGATTTGTGTCTTCTCCAGCAATTCATATGACTCATCGTACATCGTATTCACGTAACCGGAATATAAAATATCGATGATATTCAACTGGGCAATACGGGACGACATGGCACCACTTCTGAAACTAAACTCATTTGACGCGACATACAAAGAGTAATCCGCCAATCGATTAATCGGTGAGTCGGTTACCTTTGTAATGGAAATAATCGTTGCACCATTTGCTTTAGCTGCCTGTGCACACGTTATCATTTCTTCAGTCTGACCTGAATAGGAAATCACCAAGGCCACATCCCGCTCGCTCATATTTCTGGCATGTAAGAGTTGCGTATGCCAGTCTTCGCTCACGTGTGACATCTTATTAATGCGCGTAAACTTTAGTTGCGCATCTTTTGCCACGATCAGTGACGCGCCCATGCCAAATATAACCAATCGATCACAGTCATATATTGTTTTCACACAGGCTTTAATGACTTCATAGTCCAATAGCTTTTCTGTTTCTTCCAAAGAGAGGATGTTTTTATGAGTCACTTTTGCGACAATGTCTTCAATGTCATCCGATCGGCTCAAATCTGATATAGACGCTTCCTTGTAATTTGTACGAATAGCCTGCTCGTAAATCAATTCTTTTGTGAAATCCTTGTAACCCGTGTAGCCATTTTTCTTGCACAAACGGATAATAGACGACGGTGACGTGAATGTTTTTTCTGCTAATTTATAAATAGTCAACTGACTCGTCTCTTCAGGATTCCTTAGAATATAGTTAATAATAGCTTTTTCTGTCGGGCTGGCATCTTTTTCATACTCTTTCAATTTAATTGTTGCTATAGCCATCATCAAAACTCCTTCTTCATCTTTATCATATCACTATAAAACTTAGCGTCAATAAACCGCTTTCTATATGGAACATTGTACCACATTGTGGTTGTTTAGACCTTATTATTTGCGATTTTGTGAAACTAACGTAGCGCTTTAATTCGTTCGTCGCTTGTTTAAAAGGGGTAAGTTGGGTACGATAAGAATAACAAAAAAATGCTTTTAAAGGAGGCTAATGATGAGAACAGCACAAGACTGGATTGACCACTTAAACTTGGAGCCACATCCAGAAGGCGGGTACTATAAGCAAACAGAGGTATCGCCCCTAACGCATGAGGCTAGTGGGAAAGTTTTACCTTTATATACCTCTATTTATTTTTTACTCACACCTGACTCTCCTTCTCATTTTCACCGGTTAACGTCTGACGAGATGTGGTTTTTCCATGCCGGAAGCCCGCTGACAGTTCACTCTCTCACACCAAGTGGGAACTATGAAGCAATTAAATTGGGCCTTGATTTTTCAGCCGGCCAACACGTGCACCATACCGTTTCAGCAGGAACTATTTTTGGCTCAACGGTCGAACAAGATTACGCCTTGGTCAGTTGCACTGTCGTTCCTGGTTTTGATTTTTCAGAATTTGAACTGTTTACTAAACAAGACTTACTTCATTCTTATCCGGAGCACGAATCCATTATCGATCAGTTGGCTTATGACACGTTGCCAGACTAAAATAGACGTAAAAGAGCAAGTGACAGGGGGCCCCCAGCATTTGCTCTTTTTAAATAAAGCCTTCAATTATGTCATTCACTCGGTCCGCTTCTTCCAAATGAACCCAGTGAGTCGCCTGTTCGAAAAAGACGAGGCGCCCTTCTTCTATATACCGACTGCTTATATGAGCAAGGTCTTGCCCTAAAAATTGATCCTTTGCTCCCCATATGAAAAGCATGGGAATAGTGACTTGTTTTGGTAAATCCGAATGCGCCATAGCTTTTACGTTGGCACGGTACCAATTTATCATGGCTGTCATGGCCCCTGGTTTTGACCAGGCTTCACGGTAGTGTTTTAAATCTTCTTTTGTAAAAGCTCCCGGTTGACTGGTGGCTTCGAGCATTTCTGTACCCATTTTCCAGTTGTTTTGGCTAATGAGCCTTTCCGGTAAGCCTCTTACTTGGAAAAATGCCGCATAAGAACTTCTGATGAGTTGAGTCGGGTGTTTCACCAGTTGCTTTTGCATCGCCGCTTCGTGAGGTGCATTTAATATAACCACTTTATCTATTAATTGTGGGTATTCTCTAGCCATGCGCCAAGTCACGATGCCGCCCCAGTCATGGCCGATAATGGTGACACGTTTGTGAGGTGATTGTTCGATTAAGCCGGCAATGTCTTTCGTTAATTGACTTATATGGTAATCCTTAATCCTTTTTGGTTTATCACTTAAGTTATAACCGCGTTGATCGGGTGCCCAAACTCGGTACCCTCTTTCTGCAAAATAAGCCATCTGTTTATGCCAGCCATACCAAAACTCAGGAAAGCCGTGCAAAAACAGGAGTAACTTCCCCTCCTTAGGACCTTGCTGAGCCACATGAAGGGTAATGCCATTGGTTTTTACATAATGGTGTTCGACAGCGTGCATAGTTGCCCTCTCCTTTTGCTTTTCATCTTGCATTTATCATAGCACTCTCATTTTAAACCATTAAGGGATATGGCTTGCATCGGCTAAAGGAACGGCCTATAATCATCAGATACTTTAGGAATAGGAGAGATTGATTATGAAATCTGTGATGCCTCGCTTTGTTTACTTGTTAAGTGTCCCTGTCTTATTTGTTCTTTATATCGGCCTATTTATTAGTGCTATTATCGCGGTCGTGTTTGGGTTCTTAAGAGCATTCGGTTTCGAAGGGATTGATATGAGCCTCTTTCCTCAAACAAGTCTTCCCGTCGTTTTAAGTATCCCCGTGTCATTTCTAACCGGCTTTTTATTGGTTATGGTGGCCCTTTACATCAAACGGGTAATGAACCTGTCTCTTGTAAGATTACGAGAGTGAGCGGGCTCTAGTATCTAAAATCAAACAAAAAGCATGCGGTTTGCGCTTAACCTATGCGCATCGCATGCTTTTCATACTTATTGAAGCTTAAAAGTCATCCCGTGCTTGTCTAAAGCCGATGAAGTCTTCAAGAGTCTCCGCTCTTAAAAAGAGATTGATTTCTTTTTCTTTTCCGATGTTTGATGGTAAGGTTGGTTGGTTTTCAATAAGTCTCTCATCCGCTTCTTTCAACGCTTCTTCTAAAATGGCATTGGACGGTTCAATTTCATTCGCGAATCTGAGGTTAGTTTGCGTGTATTCATGAGCCGCGTAAACTAATACTTTGTCATCTAGCGCTTTGTATTTTTGCAATGCATCAAATTGTGCTTGGTAATCTCCTGTGAAAACTCGACCGCATCCACCAGAGAACAAGGCATCGCCGCAAAACAGAGCCTCACCCATAAGGTAGCTAATATGACCATGAGTGTGTCCTGCTGTTAATAATACCTCAAACTGCTCTCCTAACAAATCGAACGTGTCCCCATCTTCTACAAGATGATTCGCAACGTCTTCTGTTTCTTTTGGCCCATAAACCGGCGTTCCAGGGAACTCTGACACTATTTTTTTCACCCCACCTGTGTGGTCATGGTGATTATGAGTTAAAATGATAGCTTCCAGAGTTAATGCATTGTCTTTCAGATCCTGAAGCACACCGTCTGCTTCACCTGGGTCGACGACAATGACTCGTGATTCTTTTTCAATTAACCAAATGTAGTTATCTGACAATGCTTTTATTGGACGAATAGTCATACGATCACTCCTTATCACTTTTATTATCGTGTGTACTTATTTTGCTCAACAGTATAATGATCCACTGCGTATTTAAATGATTCGGTAAAAAAAGACAAGGCTTCTTGGCTGATGTCCGCCTTTGGATGAATGATATCAAAACCATGAAAGCCGCCTTTAAGTTGTTTAAAATCGACTGGGACCTCAGCATCTTTGAGTTGATTGATATAGTAAATAGTCTCGTCTCTAAATGGTTCGATGTCACCAACAAAGGTAACCGTTGGTGGCAAATGACGAAAGTCTGTCGCTCTGGCAGGCGCTGCATAAATGGGCACATCATCACCAGTTACCTCTCCCAAATAAAGTTCCCAAGCCCATTTGTTAACCTCAGTATTCCATATCGGCGCATCGTTGTCTATTGCTGATTCAGTATTATTCCTGTCATCTAGCATGGGATACAATGGCATCTGAAAGGCTATATTGACTTCTCCTTTATCCCTAGCGTATAAAGTTAAAGCAGCGGTCAATCCGCCACCCGCACTTTCTCCGCCGACCATCAATTGATTGTCTTTTATACCCAGTGCTTTTGCCTGATGTTTAATCCATACTAGTGTATCATAGGCATCTTCTAAAGCTGCTGGATAAGGCGCTTCAACGGATAAGCGGTAATCTGGTGCGACGACAATGCAGTCTCTCGCTTCAATGAGTCTAGTGAAGCGTCCTGAGTATAATTCCGGCAGCCCTTGAGAATAGCCACCTCCGTGTAGCCACAATACACCAGGTACATTCCCTTTCACGTTCTTTGGCTTGTAAACGCGAACGCGAAGGGTGGTCCCGTCTTTTCTAGGAATCCATTCTTCATGAGACTCTAACCCTCTTGCCCCTATCCCTTTTAAAGGCTGGGTCAATTTATTTACTCGCTTAACGTAGCGTAAGTAGTTTTCTTTACTGGATTTATTAACTAATCGGTCGAAAAGTAGTCCTCTTAAACGGAGTTGCTTGTCAATCATGTTATCCGTCACCTTCAACATGGTCCCTCCTTTGCTTGACTGCTTACGTCTAAATTATACCTTATTTCTGCCTGCCACACACTCAGTTACTTGATTTGTCCTTGAAATCACGTATAGTTAGTATTGAAAAAACAATAGCCACACGAAGGATGGTCCCATGCGAATAAATAAATTTATTAGTGAAGCAGGCGCAGCCTCTAGACGAGGAGCTGACAGATTAGTTGAAAGTGGAAAAGTCACCATCAATGGCAAAAAAGCCAAAATTGGTGCTCAGGTCGAACCCGGAGATGACGTTCGAATCAACGGCAATCAGATTTACATCCCACGAAACACCGTTTATATTGCATTAAATAAACCCGTAGGCATTACCAGTACTACTGAAAAAGATGTCAAAGGCAATGTGGTCGATATGGTTAACCAACCCTTTAGAGTCTTTCACATTGGACGTTTGGACAAGGATTCAGAAGGCTTGATTTTACTTACGAATGATGGAGACATCGTCAATGAAATCTTACGTTCAGAAGGCAAGCACGAAAAAGAGTACATCGTTTCTGTCGATCGACCAATCAATGACGAGTTTTTGAAACAAATGTCTGAAGGTGTCGAAATATTGGGAACGACAACCCTTCCCGCAAAAACTGAACAGTTATCAAAATACGACTTCAAACTTATTCTAACACAAGGGTTAAACCGCCAGATTAGACGGATGTGTGAAGCTTTAGGCTATAACGTTTTAAGACTTCAGCGCATCCGCATCATGAACATCGAGCTAGGCAATATGCCCGCTGGACAGTGGCGTTATTTATCCAAAAAAGAGAAAAACCAATTATTCAGAGATTTGGATTACGACCCAAAAGAATGGTAATCTGATAATAGTATAGACGATGGAGTAGAAAAAATGGTTAGAAAAACAGTGACCGCTGATAACGTTCAAGCATCTGGACCGTATTCACATGCAGTCGATGCGGGTGATTATGTCTTCTTTTCAGGACAGACTGCCAAGAACGCAGCCCATGCTTCTGAAGAAACTCAGGACATCGCAACTCAAACAGAGATTTGTTTCGATAATTTATTTAAAGTCATGGAAAAAGCTCACGTGACCTCTGATAATGTGGTGAAAGTGAACGTGTACTTGACTAGCATGAAGCATTTTGAAGCCATGAATGACGCGTATCAAACTAAGTTTAGTGATCCTTACCCAGCACGCACTTGCGTGGCTGTATTAGAATTGCCTTTAGGTGCCGATGTAGAAATTGAACTCATTGCTAAACGTAAAAAAGTAGACTAACCAATAAAAATGACCACTTGATTAGATAACAACTAATCAAGTGGTCATTTTTGATGTTCCTAACTTTCCCACCGGCACTCTTTAATAGCAACGTGTTGATCATCTCTCATCAAAACCCCTTCTGCTTCTAAGAGTTCTTTTTGTTCACGAAAGCCTGGGGCGAGTCTTCCAGCATGATTCACCACTCGGTGACAAGGGTAGCGCCCATAAAATTCTGCCATACTCAATACCCTACCGACTAGCCGAGCATTTTTCTCTCTCCCAATCAGTCGAGCGATTTGACCATAAGTTGCCACTTTCCCTGTAGGAATTTCCTCCACCACTGCTAATATTTCGTAAATGAGCTGATCATTCAATACACCTTTTGATCTCATTTTCCTTAACCTCTCGTCTAAGTCCGCTCCGCCAGTGTATTGAAGTGGGTCACTTGATTCCGACCGTTATGTTTAGACGCATACAGTGCATCATCTGCTTCTTTCAAAATCGACAACTGATCATCGCCTTCCCCACTTGTTGATAGCCCAATACTAATGGTCAGGCCACTAACTTCATCCCAATTCGTTTCCTGAACGGCCACTCGTAACTGTTCAGCGAATTGAACCGCTAAGTCTTCAGATGCACCTGGTAGCAGAATGATGAATTCTTCTCCCCCGTAACGAGCAGCTGTGTACTCATGTTGAGCTTGTTTTTTTAGTATAGCAGCCAACTTTACTAGCACTTGATCGCCGACTGGATGACCATATGTATCATTCACGCGTTTAAAATAATCAATATCAAGAATCAGAAGGCTGAAAATCTCTCCCGTCTTCCAGAAATTGTAGACCAATCGAACCAATGTCTCTTGCATATGCTTCCGGTTAGAAATTCCAGTCAGCGTATCTAAATTCGAAGCGAGAATTAAGTTGTTATTTATCTCTGTCAACCGTAATTGTTTTGTTTGAATCTCATCATTAATCTTTTGTAACTCAGTCAACACCGCTTCTTGCTCATCAAGTAATTGTTGCAATGTATCTTTCGCTTGACGCAGTTCTTGCTCGTATTCCAATCGGCGAGTCATCGGTAGGGTTACAATATCTATACGGAACAGGTCTTCTGATTGATAACGGCGCCCGTTCAATAAGAACGGCACGTCATGCCCATCTGAATGGCTAAATTTAACTAAAAATTCTTTCACATGCCCATATAAATTAATCGTCGGATAAAAATAAGAATGAAACATTATCTTCCCTGACGTCCCGCATAGGTATTCTAAATGATTACCAACTAGACTGTCTTTTTCATAACCCAATTCGTTCAAAAAGGTGTCGTTCACATCAACAATATAGCCTTCATGGTCAAGAGCGATTAAGCCACCCGGCGCTAAACGCAAGCGTTCTTCCATGCCGTATCCCTCCTATGATCGTGCCAGATAGTCTTTAATTATTGCAGCAGTCTGTTCTGGCTGACTTATATGCGGATAGTGTCCTTTGGCATCTAACACATGCAACTCACTGTTTTCCATCGCTTGATGCAAGTACTCCCCCACTTCTACCGGTACAATACTGTCATGAGCACATTGTAGAATTAAGGTCTTTACTTTTGCTTCATGTAACGTCTCTCTATAGTCAGATAAAAAGGTGACTTCCGCAAATTGACGAGCAATACGTGGGGCATTGGATACAAAGGTCTGTTCTAAGTCTTGGACTTCTTTCGTCTCTTTCGGCTGCTCCATTGCCATTGGAGCCATATAGCTTGCCCAGCCGGTAAAGTTCATTTCCATCATGTCCAATAAATCTCGTATATCAGACTCTTCAAAGCCGCCCTTATAGCCATCTTCTTTATTCAAGTAACACGGTGATGGGCCAATCATCACCAATGCATCAAATAATTCTGGTCGTTTAAGAGACGCTAACATACCTATCATTGAACTAACCGAATGCCCGACAAATATAACATCTTTTAAATCTAAAGCTTCAATCACATCGATAACATCTTCTGCATAACCATGCAATTGACTGTATTTATCTGGGTCATAGGCAGATAAATCTGACCTGCCAGATCCGACATAGTCAAATAGAACCAGCTGATACTCCTCTTCAAAAGCCGGAGCCATGTATTGCCACATCCCTTGCTCACAGCCAAACCCATGTGCCATCACTATGGTTTTAGAACCTTTCCCAAACACATTGATATGATTTCGTTCTCTTATCTCTTTACTCATTATTTAATCTCCTTACCCATTTTTGAGCAATTACGTCCTCTATTGCTTCTCAGTAAACAATCCTTCATTGTTATGATAACAGTATTTATTAAGCTTTACACTGATAAAAACTAATAATATAGACAAGAAAGAAGCATAATTGGGTTAAATTTGCTTGTGTTTTGAAGATCTATTAACTAGTCAATTCAATCGATTTAAATTTTATACAATTATTTTTCAACTTAATTAGCCTAATTCACGTTTTTAACATTCATTAATTTTGAATATAAGAGTTAATTAGGTGTTTGAATTGATTTATGGCATTATAGGAGTAAGCAAACATCGCTCATCAATACGTAATATGTCAATTTCTTAAGACGAGTGTCACAATTTAAAATAAAGAGGGATAATATGAGAAATATCAAAATGACGATTGAATATGATGGCGGACGCTATTTAGGCTGGCAACGACTGGGTGACTCCGACAAGTCGATTCAAGGTAAAATTGAACACATCTTAACTCAACTGACGGGAAGTCCAACGGAAATTATCGGCTCAGGGCGCACAGACGCCGGAACACATGCCAGAGGACAGATTGCTAACTTCAAAACAGAATCTGGTATGGATCTAAACACTATGCAAGAGATTCTGATTCGCAACTTACCCCAAGACATTATTGTCAAAGAGTTAAAAGAAGTTCACGAGAGGTTCCATTCCCGCTATAACGCCAAAGGCAAACAATACAGTTATCATGTCTGGAACCACGTGATTCCATCCGCCTTTGAACGCAACTATAGTTTTCACTATCCAGAGAAACTAAACATTGAAAACATGCAAAAAGCCTGCCATAAATTGACAGGCACACACGACTTTATTGGTTTTTCAGCCCTTAAAAAAACAAAGAAATCAACCGTTCGAACTATAGACAAGATTACGATTGAAAAAAAAGGCAACCTCATTCACTTCACCTTTGTCGGCAACGGCTTCTTGCATAAAATGGTCAGAATCATCACAGGGACTCTACTTGAAATAGGTGCCGGTACGTTAGAACCAGAAGCCATCGACGATATCTTTGAAAGTGGCGTTCGAAGCGACGCTGGAATAACCGTTCCGTCACAAGGTTTGTTTTTGGATGAGGTTTTTTACGAAAAGTAACTAGTATTTAAATGGAATCAATGACCCTATCCAAAATGATATTAGAAATGATAATGTAAATGTTAATCATAATGAAGAATCGTAGACTACGATTCGTGGTAATTTTTCTTCTATAATAGTGTCTATTCTAAATTTATTTACACAAAAAGCGCCGATCACATCAGCGCTTTTTTGTTTATTTTTTTTGCTTTGTTATTGAATAGTTAACACGCCACCTGATAATTCTGTGACACGGTCTCCTAGTTTCGCTGTTGGGTTTAAGGCGTATCTTCCAGCTGGGAGTGGTGCCCCATCAATGGTCATATCCCATAAGAAGAAATGATCACCACGAGGAACATCGTATTCAACTCGACAATCACAGTTACCAATTCATTTGAAAGGACATCCGCCTCTAAATGTAACCCTTTGTCTCCAGTAGACTCCTCTGCTTTGTTAGCAAATACTTGACCTCCCGGTAATACAGCAGATAAACCGACAGTAAGAGCGAATGATGCCTTTACCCATTTTCTTAACGATTTGGACATTCTTATCTTCTCCTCTTTCTTTTCTAGTTAGTGACTTTAAGTGTTTTATTATAATATAGCCTGCTTCTCTTATCACTCCTTCATGTTTCTTATTCTTTATAGGGTTGTCATGACTAAGTTAATCGCTCTTATATACATTTCTATGGTTATATTAATTATAAAAAAGAGGCTACCTCATCATTGAGATATCCTCTTTCATCATAGCTTTTAAATATTTACAGACGATTTAACGCATTTTAACGATTAAATTAATCGCTTCTTGAATGGATTCTTCTTTTGTTTGCCCTTCTTGCGGTTCAAGGATACATTGAGCTAAGTTTTCAGCGACAATCAATCCAATCGCTTTATCGATGCTAGAGCGTATCGCTGATAATTGAGTGACAACGTCCCGACAATCTTTTTCTTCTTCCATCATCTTTAAGACACCACGAATTTGTCCTTCTGATCGTTTCATGCGGTTGATAACCTTTTTATCATATAAGGAACTCATTCCGTATCCCCTTTCCAGGCAGACATGCCACCCATAACGTTCACGACATCATACCCATTGTTAGCTAGATATTGACAAGCGGTTGTTGAACGACCGCCACTTTGACAAATAACATAATAGGTTTTTTCTTTATCTAGTTCAACGGGGAACTCACTTAAAGGCATATTTTTAGCTATTGGGATATGGCCACTTTCGTATTCATCGACTTCACGTACATCGATGAGATTGATAGTATCATTTTTGCGGTAGTATTCATCAAATTCTGGCATTGACATAGAGTTAAACATATTAATCATCCTTTTATTTCATTATTTTTTCAGGTTTCACCATAGAATAAAGAGCAAATGCACCATCTAAGTTTTTCGTTTTGAATCCGGACTGAGTCAAGATTCTCTCAGCAATGTAACTGCGTTGGCCACTGTGACAACTTAACAAGTAGGGTTGCTCTTTGTCTAGTTCATTCAAGCGATCACGTAAGTCATTCAATGGAATGTTAATGGCATCTGGCATCCCACCATTAACCTTAATTTCATTTTCCTCACGTACATCCAACAGTATCCAACCGTTTGCTTGTAACTCTTCTACGTCATACCATTGAGCCGTTTCTGAGAGTCCTTCCACTACATTCAGGGCAGCGTATCCAGCCATGTTGACTAAGTCTTTTGCAGATCCAAATGGTGGTGCGTAAGTTAATTCCAACTCAGGTAAATCTTCAACAGTTAGGCTTCCTTTGATCGCTGTCGCAATCACATCAATACGTTTATCAACGCCCGCTTTTCCGATAGCTTGTGCCCCATAAATGACACCCGTTTGAGGATTGAACAAAAGTTTGAGTACGACCGTTTCCGCTCCTGGGTAATAGCCGGCATGGTGTTTTCCTTGAATATGAATAGCTTGGTAATCCATCTCTGCTTGTTTTAGTTGACGTTCATTCAGACCGGTTGAAGCTGCAGCTAGGTCAAAGACTCTAACAATGGCTGTTCCAATACTGCCTTTGTTCTTTCTCCCTCGTCCTGCAATGATATCAGCCACTTGTCGACCTTGGCGGTTTGCTGGTGAAGCCAAAGCAATCATGGTATCTTCGCCTGTAATCTGCTGTTTAACGATAATCGCATCACCAATAGCGTAAATGTCTTTTTGGCTCGTTTCATATTGGTCGTCTACCAAAATACCACCACGCATACCGGTTTCTATCCCTGCTGTTTCAGCTAGTACAGACTCTGGACGAACGCCCACAGACATCATTGTTATATCACTATCTAAGCGCTCTCCGTTATCTAAAACAATCGTACGGCCTTCGTCTTCAAAAGCTTTTGCAGCTATACCAGTAAATAAAGTCACGCCTTTGTCTTTCAGCTCTTTCGTGATATAGGTTGCCATTTCCTCATCGAAAGTTGGTAAGACATGAGGGGCCATTTCGACTACTGTGACGTCTAGCCCACGGTGATGTAGGTTTTCTGCCATTTCAAGTCCAATAAAACCTGCACCGATAACCGTTGCTTTTTTCGGCTGGTGCTTCTGGATATAAGAATCAATAGCATCCACATCAGGAACATTACGCAAAGTGTAGACGTTAGTTGCTTCACTTAAGCCCTCTGTTGACGGAACAAATGGTTTAGCTCCCGGAGACAGAATTAATTTATCATACTCTAGGGGGTATGTTCCTTCTGCGTTTTGGACAGTGATGGTTTTACTGTTTGAGTCAATGTCTATTGCTTCGCTGTTCACGCGAACGTCTAATTTGAAACGAGCCAGTAATTTCTCTGGAGTCTGCACCATGAGTTTGTCACGATCTGTGATTTCTTCCCCTATATAATAAGGAAGTCCACAGTTTGCGAAAGAAACATACGGCCCTTTCTCTAAAATAATAATTTCAGCTGATTCATCTAGTCTTCTTAAGCGAGTTGCCGCAGACATACCGCCTGCTACTCCTCCAACAATAACAACTTTCATTAATAATTTCCTCCTTTAACTGGTCCTTGCCAACGACTCATGCCACCTGTTACATTCGTGGCTTCGTATCCATTTGCTTTCAATAATTTCGCTGCACGTTTACTGCGCATACCACTGGCACAAATCACATAACAACTGCCTTTGGGTTCAAATTGCTCAATCTTTTGTAAAGGAACGTTTTTCGCTCCTGGAATATGACCGCCTTTAAACTCAGCAGACGATCGAACATCTATAATTAGGGGTTTGTCTTTCAGTTTTCCTTCTAGTTCTTTAGTTGAAATGGAAGGGATTCTTATGAAGAACATAAACACTCTCCTTCTTTTTTTACTTCTCACTAACGTTAGTATACCCCCTTGGGTATATTTTGTAAAGGGTGTTACTCATTTTTTTAACTGGATGGATTATATAAACCAGAACTATTCATAGTTCTGGTTTATATAACTACTCAATGCGTGTTTTCATTATATCAAAGCTATGTTTATTTTGTATAAACAAATAAGATCCGCTGAAAATCTCAAGTAGACTTTCAGGGGATCCCATTTTTTTTACGGACTTTTTTGCAGCCCTAGATTCCATCTTTTTAGACGGAATCAACAGGAGTCTTATTTGATTAAACTATTCCTGCTCTTACCATATAAGGTTGTACCAGATCTGGATAGAAGTGCCTAAAATGAGCATAGCTAAAATCCATTGCAGCACCTGGGTATTTGTCCGCTGACCAATTTTAGCTCCGATAGGTGAAGCAATCAAGCTCGCAATAATCATAACCGCTGCCGGCATAAAGAGCACTTGATTGGTTGCTACTTTTCCTACTGTAGAACCAATAGACGATAAAAAGGTAACGGCAAGTGAGGTTGCTATAGTGACTCGTGTCGGTAGCTTCAAAACGGTGAGCATAATAGGTATCAACAGAAATGATCCAGCTGCACCAACAATCCCCGAAGCAATTCCAACGACAAAAGAAAGGCCCGAAGCAAGTGGTTTGTTGAAAGAAATTAAATGCGCGGGCTGATCAGGAATTTGCTTTTTAGGCATCAAAATCATGACGACTGCAATTGTTGCCAGTATTGCATAGACCAAATTGACAGCAGTTTCCTCAAAAAATCCCGAAGCAAAAGCTCCGATGAAACTTCCCAGCAAGATACTACTTCCCATATACATAACTAGCTTCCTGTGTAAATACCCTGTGCCTTTGTATGCCCACACACCTGCGATTGTTGCGAAAAAGACCTGTACGGCACTGATACCAGATACTTCATGAGCTGTTAGCGCACTAAACCCTAACATAGGGGGGATAAACAGAAGCATCGGGTACTTGATAATCGATCCGCCCACTCCTACCATACCGGATACAAACGAACCAATAAATCCAATAAGAAAAATTGTAACTATATATGAGATATCCATAAAATCCTCCTATACAACTGACTAAGGAAAGGAGAGACTATTTTTGTCTCTCCAAATTTAATCAGCTATTCCCCTTTTTTAATATGGAATGTCAAGACATCATTTGTTTCATTGGTATCTAACAATTCATGTCCGGAAGATTTTGCCCATGCTTGGAAATCTTTCAAAGCCCCTTTATCCGTTGCCTGAACTTCTAAAATTTCACCTGTGTTCATCGATTTAATTTCTTTTCTTGTTTTAACAATTGGCATTGGGCAAGCTAATCCTTTTACATCTAAAACTTTGTGTACGTTCATATTATTGTCTCCTTCAAAATTATACTTAAATTATATATATTTAACTTATCTAACTGCACAACGGTTTGGTCCGATTTCCATTTCACGTTGCTCATCTTTATCTGGATCTAATTTCCCCATATTAGTTTGCCTAATATTCTGATAAGCATTTGGCTGTGGAGGAAGGTTTTTTGTTACAGTAGAACGAAATTCTTCTTCACTCTCAATATTCAAACCATGATTATTTTCAAATAGAACGCCAAGTTTCTCAGCAACACTGCCGTCATCATTCAATTCGTCAACGATTATGAAATGTGCTGGAAGAACAGTTAATTCTTTAGGCAATTTTTTATAGGTATTATAAAGTGAGGATCTCAAGTCGCCGACCCAGTCCTCAGCCTTACCAGCCAAGTCTGGACGTCCGATTGAATCTACAAACAAGATATCACCTGACAGTAAATAAGCCTCGTCAATTATAAACGATGTTGAACCAATTGTGTGACCTGGTGTATACAAGGCATTCACATTAATTCTGGACTCGCCGACTTTTATAGAAGTACCTTCTTCGAGCGGGTTGAACTCAAAGGCAGCTTCTTCTATATCCTTAGGAGGCAGCCAGTATGCGGCACCTGTTTTGCGAGCAATTTCACGTCCGCCTGAAATATGGTCAGCATGAAGATGTGTATCTAGCACATTTGTAATGGTTGCCCCATTATCCTCTGCGAGTTTCAAGTAGGGATCTATCATTCGAGCTGAGTCTATCACTACTGCTTCAGTTCCAGACAAGACCATATAAGACAAGCATCCTTTACCAAGTCGAACAAATTGGTACAATTCGCCTCCCTCTTTCAAGTCGTCTATTTTTACTGGCTCCAAGTATTCACTCCATGCTTTCATTCCACCTGAAAGATAAGAGGCAGATACACCTTCTTCAACGAGCATCTCAGCAACCATCACCGATGAACCCTCTTTTGCACAAACCACCAGTAATTCCTTATCTGAAGGAAGCTGAGTCAGAACATCTTCAACTCCATCCAGTAAGTCGAAATATGGGATATTTAAATACTCAAAGTTAACTCCATCAACTTTCCAGTCTTCAAAAGCATTTTCGTTTCTTACATCCAGTATAAAAAGATCTTCTTTCGAAATGACTTTCTGTGCCAGTTCTTTTGCTGTTAAAGCAGATAGAGTCACGTTTACTTTCTCATTATTCCATTCACTCATGCCCGGTTTGACGTTTACAACGTCTCTGTACCCATTTTCGGCTAAAAGACTTGCAGCCATGTCACTTCTATTACCCGTCCGGCACACAACATAAATAGGTTTATCGTCAGACAGTTCACTCATTCTGTCTTTTAAATCCCCTAGTGGAATAGAGGTAGCTCCCGGAATATGAAACTCTTCGTATTCTTCCGGTTCTCGGACATCAAGGACCGTCAACTGTTTTTCAGTTTGAAGTAGCTTGTTCAGTTCATCATTGGAGGTCAAATTCGGATAAGGTGACGTGTTTTTCCCTTCACCTGACGATCGGAGGTAATGCTTCAGCACACCTTCACTGTCGACCGTTCCAAGGTAGTCATGTCCGGTCTTTTCTGCCCATGCTTTCAAGTCTGCTGTTGATCCCTTATCAGTCGCTTGAACTTGTACTATTAGTCCAGATTTTATATCTTTCAATGCCTTTTTCGTTCGGACTATCGGCATCGGACAAGCTAAACCTTTCGCATCAACTAATAAGTCATGTGCTATTTCTTTCACTCTTTCCATCTCCTTTAGGTTGAAATTTATTTTTTTAGTTACGTTGGCTTAAATAAACATATTGACTGCGCCGTCTTCAGCTTCAGCCAAGTATGCTGCAACACCAGCATATTCAGTTGACTCTCTTAATTCGATTTTATCCAGACCAAGCAA
Organism: Alkalibacterium sp. MB6; assembly: GCF_009935905.1. Taxonomy (GTDB): domain Bacteria; phylum Bacillota; class Bacilli; order Lactobacillales; family Carnobacteriaceae_A; genus Alkalibacterium. Next base: position 65,333 of record NZ_PREX01000007.1, read on the forward strand.
ATCCATTGTCATCGTACATGCAATCAAATTTATTTCCTGTTCCTCAGCCATTTCAATTAAATCGGACAGTGGCATTGCATTGTGTTTTTTCATAACTTTTTTTATCAGTTTTGGTCCAATTCCCATAAAATTCATGTTAGATAGTCCCATTTTTTCTGGACCTCTCGGCATGATTTTTCCGAATGCTTTTTCAAGCAGGTTCTTTTTAACCTGAATTGGTTCGTCTTTACGTAAGGCATTCAACCCCCAAAACGTATGGAAAATCGTCACTTCATGATCATACGCAGCTGCTCCGTTTGCAATAATATAAGCTGCCATAGCCTTATCATAGTCTCCACTAAATAAGATAATATTGGTTTTTTTCTGTTCGCTCATTAAGCATCCCTCACTTATTTTTCCCAATTGGGTATCTATTATATAGATCAAGCAGATTGTAATCTGTTGTTTGATCTATACTAGTCAATGTCACAAACTCATAATATACCCTATACGGTATTATTGTCAAGTTGCTTATTCGTATTTGTCATTGTTTACTCAACTCGATCTCACTATAATCCCTTTATAAAGGCGTTTGTGTCTTTTAAAAAAATCTATTAATCTCTAGTTTGTGAATTTTTACCGTAGTCAAGCTTCTACCATAAAAACAAGAAGATATTATTTATCTATACATATATATGTCTTTTCCCAGCATAACTTCTAATAATAAGCAAAATAATCGAAATTTTATGTGCTTTTTTTATAAAAAGTAAAAGTCTATCAGCATTGTAGTCTATTTATATTGAGTATACTAATTTTTTATACCCACATAGGGTATTTCATACTCTATCAATTCACTACCACAAAATTTAACCGGCAACTAAAGTCAGTTTTCTATTTTGCAGTCGCTTGGTGAAAACTTCTATATGGACTCCCAATTATTTCACAGTCGTTTCATTAATGAATTAACTAAATTAAAGTTTGGTATTTTACTTATACAGGAGTTTTGTGCTTGAATCTGTCAATCATCAAAACGGTTAGCTGTAAATTGTTTACAATGGTGATTAGGTTGTAAACAAGTATACTAATGCGAGAAACATCAGCACTATGATTCTGGGTACTGGCAAAGCCTGTTAAAAAAATATATATCCAGCTACTTATTTTTAAGCCACCTCCTACCTTCCTGTCACTATATAAGCATAACCTTTCAATCATAATCTGCAGGTTCATCAATGTGCGTTTCTCTCAGCCGCCTTTTTCTGCTATTATATTTCTATAATAAGTTTTGGGGGTAAGAACAATGAAATTCAAGCAGAATATCCGGGGGAATGTCGCCTTAGGGGTCAATCCACTAGGGTGCTGGCAAGAAGTATTGAACCAGATCGAGTATGTGAAGAGTAAAGGGCACTACGATGCACCTAAAAAGGTCCTGATCATCGGTGCTTCTTCAAGCTACGGACTGGCTACCCGAATCAGTCTGGCATTTGGAGCAGGCGCAGATACAATCGGTATTTCTTTTGAAAAGGGACCAAAAAGCGAACGGAATCTGGGAACAGCCGGTTGGTACAACAATATTGCCTTTAAAGAAGCAGCAGAAAAAGAAGGTCTCATCGCCAAGAACTTTGTACAGGACGCGTTCAGTCATGAAACCAAACAAGAGGTCATCGATTACATTAAACAGGAATTTGGAGGAAAAATTGACTTGGTTGTTTATAGCCTAGCGAGTGGGGTACGTAAAGACCCTGACACGGGAGAGCTGTACAAGTCATCGATTAAAGCCATCGGGGAGAAAGTTGTCGGCCCTCACATCAATATGCAAAATGAGGACTACTATACTGAAACGCTGGATCCTGCATCAGAACAGGAAATTGCTGATACTGTTAAAGTTATGGGTGGAGAAGACTGGGAGCTTTGGATGAAAGCTCTGAAAGAAGCCGACGTGTTGACCGAAGGCGTCTTAACGACCAACTATTCCTATTTAGGATCGGAATTGAACTACCCTTATTATGGTCACGGCACACTGGGGCAAGCGAAAGCTGATTGTGATGTTAAAGCGAAGAACATCAATGAGATGCTGGAAGATATTAACGGGAAGGCTCAAATTGTCGTTGCCACAGCCGTCACCACTAAAGCCAGTTCGGTGATTCCCTTCTTCCCCGTTTACTGCATCGGCCTTTACAAAGTGATGTCCGAAAAAGGCACCCACGAAACGCCGATTATGCACATTGACCGCATTTACCGGGAGATGGTTTACGGGGACAAGCCCGAGTATGACGAAGCAGGCCGACTAAGACCCGACAGCTGGGAGCTGGACAGCGAAACACAAGCGCAAACGAAGGCACTCATTGAAGAAGTGAACGCAGATAATTTCAATACAGATTTCACTGCTTACGATCTTTTCTACAAAGAATTTTCTAACTTGAGCGGCTTCATGGTTGATAACTATGTTGAACAAGACGTCACTATCGACGAGTTAAAAGCGTTGGAATACTGATTTTAATTAAACTTTAAAGTATCTCAAAAAGGTTACGGCATACAGAGGCCCTAACCTTTTTTCTGTTTATATTTCTTTAATTAATAAATGTATGTCTTTATAGTCTGTTTAACGACCCTTTAATGTATTTTGTCTTATTTCTTCAAATCATTATTCTCTATGAATTGGTCAAAGTCATCGCTAGTTTGCTGATTTATCCGGTGTTGATTAAAGGATTCATACTGCTGTATCGCTATTTCGCTGGCCACTGCTTTGGATACTTTTCCAGCATCTCTCAATATCTCTCTTTCATTGAACTGTAAAAATGCGTTCAATTTTTCAATCCAATCCTTCATATACATCGTTTGTTGTCTTTCAGCTTGATCTTCAGCATAGTCTAAATACATAGTAACGATTCGATTAAGAGCTTTCACTTCATTTTCAGCTAAATAATTCTTAGCAACTGTCACATCTTTTTTACGAACTTTGTGGCCCTTCCATGAAGTTAGACCCATATTCTCCTTACTTGAGTCTGCTCTCTCTCTAATTAGTTCTGCAGCGGTGTGACCGTGAATAGCAAAGTGCAGTTTATTTTGAACAGTCGCAAAAAACGTCTGCGTAATCTCCGCTTTTGAATCGTAATCAACAGATGTTACATAGATGTCTGTGATTTTTTGGTAAAACCGTTTCTCCGAAGCCCTTATATCACGAATGCGTTCCAATAACTCATCGAAATAATCTTGTCCAAAGTTACGCATATCTTTCAATCGTTCGTCATCCATCGTAAAGCCTTTAACAAGATAGTCATTCAATCTTGCAGTGGCCCACTGACGAAACTGGGTACCCCGATGCGAGCGTACACGGTATCCTACAGCAAGAATAACTTCAAGGTTGTAATAAGATATTTCCCTTTCAACTTTTCTATTTCCTTCAGTTTGAACTATTCGGGTTTTCCGAATAGTTGCTGATTCTATAAGTTCTTCCTCTCTGTAAATATTTTTTATGTGTTCGTTAATTGTACTAACTCCTTTTTGATACAACTCTGAAATTGCTCTTTGAGTCATCCATACCGTCTCGTTTTCGAGTCGTACATCTATTTTTGTATTGCCGTCTTCTGTTTGATAAATCAAAATGTCGGATTCAGTTGGCATCTTTGTCACTCTCCGCTCCTCTAAAGTTAAGTTTATTATACCAGTTTAAGCAGAACAATAACATGTTAAGAGAACATAAGTTCTTTTCTTTGGGCATAAATTAAAATCTCTTAGACTTTGATTAGCTCTAAGAGATTTTGTATAACACCTTATTTGTAGTGGTTTCAATATGCTTTTGTATTTGTGGTAGGTTTTAACTATAACGGATTATTAAGTCTAATTTATCTCGTTTTGTATTACTTACATCCCATATTTATCGGATGCGTCCTTATCATACCAATGGGGGATTATGCGAGTCATATCGTCGTACCATTCCAGCACCAAAGCGGCCTTCTCTCTCATCGTGAGGACTTCTTTATCCGAAAAATTCAGTGCCCACGGTAATGCACTTAAGGTATTAGTCGATAGGTACAAACGTAAGAGCTTGAAAAACTCTAGAGGTGGTTGACCGGAAAAGTACCCATCCAGTTGACCTGTAGCAAAGAGTGGACTTAGCTGCGCAGTAAAATCAATCCGGTTAAACTCTTCCCAAGGATCCCCATAATCCCATCGATTGAAGTCAATGATTGAAAGCTTATTCTCCTTAGACAAAATCATATTCCCTATGTGATAGTCCCCATGTTGAAAGGTAGACGGGCGTCCTTTAATGAGGTGCCTATTCTCTTTCACACACTTTGCAAACAAGTCTCCCTTTTCATACGTTAATGAACAGTCTAGGTAGCCTTGAATTTTTTGATTGATTTTACGGGCATACTGACTTTCCCATTTCTCTATATCATCCGGCGCTTTTATCGTGTGAATTTGTTTAAGTATCTTTCCCGACTCCACTCCCAATCGGTACTGCTCTTCTATACTCAGTTGAGGCAAGACCTCTTCTACGTCTTCCCCTTCAATCCACGTAAACAAGGTAACCACGCCTTCTTTTGCCTCTTTAATATCAAGAGGTTCAGAAATAGATAAACCCATTGAAAACAGCTCTTTCATGTAATTAAATTCATTGACTTTTCGATTAGAGTCAGCGAGAGGTGAAAGTCGTAATAAGCGGGCCGGTCCACTCTTGTCTTCGATGTAATATTTCTTGTCCATCGACCAGCCTTTTTTTATTTCTTTAGCATCTGTGAACGTTAAATTATCGACTAGTTTCATTAGCTGTCACCTCTCTCATCCTCTTGATTCAGTACCCTTTATTTACGAGCTTTCCGAACTTTCAAGGTTTTCCCCTTTACAGTACGGTCTTGCATCTGTGAAATAACATACGGTCCTTTACCGTTCATGATTTCAACGTAGGTCACATTCTCTTGAATCGTAATAATCCCAATGTCTTCGGCTATGACATCTTTGATGCTCGTCAATGTACCGACGAAATCAACGGCACGCAGCTTTTTCTTTTTACCGCCGTTGAAGTAAACTTTGGTGATGTCTTTGTTTAACTCTTTATTGCGGGCAATTTTTGGTGCGACTCGTGCGTTTAGTTTCTTTTCAAAAGCTGCTTTAGAGCGGGTAACTAATCGTTCGCTGGGCGCAAAGACTTCCGTTAACTCCTGACTGTCTTCAAAAGCGTACTCTCGGACTTCCTGCCAGCGTCTGTGGTCCTTTACGCTGACCATCGTTAAGGCGAGTCCGGTTTTACCAGCTCGACCGGTTCGACCTGTTCGGTGGGTATAGCTCTCATTTTCAAAAGGCACGTCATAGTTGATGACGTGAGTGATATTATCAATATCAATGCCGCGAGCAGCCACATCTGTCGCTACTAAATAGCGGAGTTTCCCAGAGCGAAACTCATCCATAACAGCCAATCGATCGTCTTGATCCATGCCGCCGTGTAACTTATCGACAGGTAAACCTGCTTTATTTAAAAAGGTGTCTACAGCATCCACTACATCTTTCGTGTTGCAAAAGATAATACAGGCATCTGGATTCTCAATGGTCAATAAGTCTAACAGATGCTTTTCCTTAGCCATGTCTTCTACATTTATATAAGAATGTAAAATTTTAGGCCTGTTTTCAACTGATGATTCCATTTTGACAAATTTTCGGTCCGGACTCATGTAAAAGCTGGCTAAACGCTCAATCTCTGGCTGCATCGTCGCAGAAAACAGCATCGTTTGGCGCTCTTTTGGCAAGTAATCGATAATGTCTTCAACTTGTTCGATGAAGCCCATATTCAGCATTTCATCTGCTTCATCCAAAACAAGGCTACTCACTTTATCGACGATCAACGTGCCTTCTTTCAAATGTTCCAACACGCGACCTGGTGTCCCCACCACAATGTGGCTCTTTTGTTTAAGTTCAGATTTCTGCGTTTTAAAAGACGACTTGCCAAATACCGCAGTCGCTTTTATTCGCTTCAACCGACCAATATTCATGAGATCGTCTTTGACTTGTAAGGCTAATTCTCGAGTCGGGACCAAGATTAAAGCTTGCGGTTTATTCTCTTCCCACCCGGCTTGTTCACATAAAGGAATACCAAAGGCTACGGTTTTGCCACTCCCTGTTTGAGACTCCACCATAATATCTTGTTTCTCTAAAGCTAGTGGAATAACGCTCTCCTGTACCGCTGTCGGATGGAAGTAACGCAAACTCGTCAATGCTTTAACTATTTCGGGACTGATTCCAAATGTTTCAAATGATTGCTTATTCATAATTTCCTGCTTTCTTTATTTCCCATTTATCACTGTCTTTAGTGTAACAGATGCTTTCTCCTTAATCTTCCTAAATTGTGTCACTATCAAATGTTTATATGTACGCCTTCGCACCTTTTCGTATATAATTATTAAACAGTTGCAAAAAGTATACATAACCAGTGTAGTAACGGTTAATAAAGGAGAGCAACATGGTTAAAACTCATCCAATGTGGAACACCTTCCCTACCATTCAGGCCCTTTTACTAGAATGCCTTGAATTGATTATAGAAAAAACAAGCATTGATAATGATGACATCGAAAAAACGGTCATTAACATGATAGATAGCCAAGGAAAATTACTTAGGCCTGCCTATTTTTTCCTTTTTTCACGATTAGGCAATGCCACTAAAGAAACACATAATCAGATTATAGCCGCCGCTGCCTCTACCGAGGCTCTTCATCTGGCGACCCTCATTCATGACGACATCATAGACGAGGCGAGCATGCGTCGCGGTAGTGAAACTGTCCAATCCAAGCACGGTAAAGACGTGGCTGTTTATACAGGCGATTTATTGATTTCGGTCTATTTTGATTTACTAGCAGATGCGACGGACTCCGTCGATATCATCAAATTAAATACGCAATCAATGAAACGTGTCTTACTGGGTGAAATAAATCAAATGACCAATGCCTACAATACGGCTATCACCTACGAAGACTATTTGAAAAGCATTAAAGGAAAGACCGCCCAATTGTTTGAATTAAGTTGTTACGAGGGCGCCTACTTTGGCCAATGCAGCCCGGATATTCTGGAAAAAAGTCGATCGATTGGTCAAAATATAGGCATCGCTTTTCAAATGCTAGATGATATTTTGGATTACACACAAACACCTGAAATCCTGTCAAAGCCTGTTCTTAACGATGTGAAACAAGGGATTTATACCCTTCCACTTATTTTAGGTATGGAGGCAGACGAGTCCTTCCTGCCTCTTTTAAAAAAGGGAGAAGACTTGTCAGATAGTGACTTGACTGAACTCGTTTCGTTACTACACGATAACGACTGTATAAATCGGGCACGCGCTATTGCAAAAACATACAGTGATCAAGCTTTAGCAACCATTGAGTCGCTTCCTCATCACCCTGAAAAAGAGATCTTACATGCATTGACTAAAACACTACTGACGAGAGAATGTTAAAAAGGAGATCATCATGACTATCAAACAATACTTCTTACTTGCTCAAATGGAATCCACTACGACTAGTTTCTTTCCTGCTTTTATTGGCATCTTATATGCTTGGTACAATTATGACTCGTTTCGATTGGGCTTTTCACTCTTAGGCTTACTTACGGCCGTCCTCTTTCACTTGGCTGTCAATATCCGAGATAACTATTTGGATTACTATATCGCAGATAATAAACAGGCGGATTACGCCCAAGACATGGTGGTGGGCAAAGAAAAGATTCCTCTAAAAAATGTTAAATTAGCCTATATTATTTCAGGTGCTGTCGCTTTAGTCATTGGTTTATTCTTAGTTCTTCAAACGTCTCTCTTCTTGTTGTTTATCGGATTCGGAGGGATGTTGATTGGTGCCCTTTATACTATGGGCCCACGTCCCATCTCAAGTACACCAACCGGTGAATTTTTCGTTGGTCTGGCAATGGGCTTTGGCATCTTTACAGCTATGGTTTATGTTAATGCCTTTGATGTTATTCAATTTGATTGGATCACTAGTATTCAGATTATTGTTGCATCCATCCCCACATCCATTACGGTCATGGCTATCTCATTAGCCAATAACATTTGTGATTTAGAAGAAGATATTGAAGATAACCGGTTTACACTTCCTTATCATATCGGCGTAGATAAAGCGCTAATCGTCTTCAAATACTTTTATTATGCTGGTTACATTGCCATTATCTTATCCATCGTGTTTGGGACTTTCCCAAGGCTTGTGACGTTGTCATTACTAACGTTTCCATACGTCTTAAAAAATATTCAGATCTTCATGAACAAACAAGACAAAAAGACAACCTTTATGACGTCCATTATTAACTCAGCCGTCATTCCAGTCCCTCTCATCATTACCTTCTTTATAGGGGCTTGGTTGAATAATTAGTTACCCCTTTTACAATATCTGGCTATTTTTAAATGAAGCCATTAAAAAATCAGTGATGATCTGAAAGGTTTCTCCTTCAGTCCTCATCACTGATTTTTTTGATTATAAGCATGAAATAGCCGAGCTTTAGACTAAGCAACAGCTAACAGATGATACCCCTGTTCCTTTCAATGGCTAGTTCTTAGATTTTAAATTAAGAAACAGATAATCAAAGAACGTGATGCCAAAAGATAAACCAATATTTACAGAAATGATTTTTAATACATCAATGGATTCTCGTTTGAATAGGTAGTTAAAACCATAGTTTATAAAACTCAACACCACAAAATAGATGACGAATCTAACAATACTCCTTCTTATCTCTTGCCATTCGAACAATTTTAAATTGATAATAGTCACTATTGGAGTGTACAGCAGTAAGAAAAAGGTGAAAAAGATATAACCTAAAACAAACTTAAAGAATAATGGGTGTTCTAAATCCATGTACGCTATAACAAGCGAAAGAACAGTTGCAATTAAATAAACAGCATATAAAGTTTCTGTCACTGGTAATCGTTTTTTTCTCATAATGTACCCCATAAATTCATTTTTCTTCTTGCTTGTATTATAATCTTTTTCGTACAAACAACCTAGTAGTATAAAGAATATAGTGAAAAAAATGCCGTTCTTATTTATTCATGCTAGAATAGAGATAAGAACTTTTTTGGAGGATGATAGTATGAACCAAGTACTTGTTGAGATTTGCCTACGTGTCAGAGATATTGACGCTACATTAGACTTCTATACGAATCTATTCGATTTTGAAGTGGCTAGCCGAAGAGAATTCCCAGAAAATAAATTTGATTTAATTTATTTGAATTCACCCGGATCCTCTGTACAAATCGAACTCACTTACAATTACGACGCAGAGCCATATGAAGTCGGAAATGGCTTTAGTCATTTAGGCGTGAGTGTCAATGACTTAGAAAAAATGCACGAGATTTGTAAAGCATCAGCTTACGAAACAGGAGAGTTAAAAGGACTCTCAGGCGGCACACCTAGCTATTTCTTTGTAACCGATCCAGATGGTTACCGCATCGAAGTCAAACGTGCAAAATAAGTATTAGAGTATATTAAAAGTAAGCATAACGGTTGAGGCAGCTATGCTTACTTTTTTTGTAAAATTAGTTCAAGGTTCAATTCATGAGATTTTCTTCTTAGATTAACCACAGAATATTTCTTGCTGGATATTTTATATGCTCAATAACTCTTTCACTAGTACTCCAACAAGAAAGATAAAAGTATCTTTGAGTATAAGTATAACTCACTAAATAATAATACGAAAATAACTATCGAGTGTGTTATCTTCCTGTTATAACTATAAATTTAATTGTCAATTAAACTCAATCTTTTCTACAAAAGATGAAGGGATAGTTATCGTTCCACCTAAAGTAGATTCGTAAGATATTGTACCAATTGAATACCCGTAAATAGTTAAGTAATCATCTTCTAAAACTCTTTGATCTACTATATCAGGAGAATATCCTACATATATGATTTGATCATAGTCATCGTTCACAGCAAATCGTAGTTGAATTTCATCAGTACCTTCAATAAGTTGAACGACCTTACCACTAAATTTAATTTTTTCTCCTATATAATCATCCGGCGTCCTTGCTAACTGCTCATATGTTATTCCCGTTTTGTATCCTTTAGCAATTTTTTCTTGTTCTGCTTTTTCTGCCGCTTCTTTCTCTGCTTTTTCTTTTGCCTCTTGTTCTTCTTGCTCTTTTTCTTTTTCTTCTTTAGCTGCTTGCTTAGCCGCTTCTTCTTCAGCTCGCTTTTTTTCTTCGGCTGCTTTTTGTTCAGCTGCTATTTTATCTGCTTCTATTTTTCTAGCTTGTGCCTCTGCTTCTTCTAAATCTTCATAAGGTTCCATACGGTCTTTGTAGTCATCATATGTTTGTTGTAACTCATCTTTTTCTCTTAGAAGTTCCGCTATTTCTGTTTCTAATCCATCTTTTTCTTCATTTGAAGAAGTAAGATTGGTGGTTAATTCTTGAACTTCTTTTTCTAGTGTAGAGATATTCGTTTCGTACCCCTCAACCTCAGTACATCCAGTAATAAGTACAAGCATTCCAAATAATAAAAGGATTGTCTTCATTGTTTTTACCTCCTACCTCCTCAATTTGTAATCGTTTTCATTATAACGCAGAAGACTCTCCCTTAGCTATATAGGTTAGTCCATTATTTAAAATTATCATAGAAACTAGCGAAATAAAGAACTAGCCCTTATTTGGCCACATAGCATCTTAAATTGGATGAGTTTTCATAATGCTCATCTCTTCTAAATTCTTTTACAATAAAATTCGCGAATTCAGCACGAGGAATAGATTTCGCTTTGTCCGGGATTGGAACATAAGCATAAAACGACTACGTCATGCCTAGCAATTGATTTGCGACATCTTCTGAGTTGAAAGCATCCTCTTGAATAATCTGTAGCTGCTCATCTTTTAACGTTAACTTAGATGGCGTGGATACAAAGGCGATTACTTCAATACCTTCTCTTATCGTTTATATCGATATCTCTTTTGTTTACTCACTACACTTCTTTAATTATATACTTCAAAGGAGGCACTCAATTTAAATTATTAAAGATTCCGTACTATGCTAAGCTGTAGTTACACGAAAAAAAGCTGGATTTTATAATGAAGTTAGCCACTTAAGCTAACACAAAAAACGCCATGTGAATTTCATGTTATATTGAAGTTACCACTAACTCTCAATAGACAGGATGAATTCACATGACGCACTCTAACGATAACACATTAAGATGCAAGGGAAAACACTTATCTTATTCAGAACGGGCTCAAATTGCTATTTTGAAGAAAAAAACTACTCCAATAGACAAATTGCCAAAGTGATTGGTTGCGTTCCTCAAACAATCAATAATGAAATACATCGCGGAACCATCACTCAACTTAAGCGTCAAAAACAAAAGGGCAAGACGTACGATTACTATATCGAACGATATGATGCCGATGCCGGACAAGCAGCGTATGATAGATACCGATTGAACTCTGGCCGTCGGCCAAAATGGGCTGATACGAGTGCATTTGTCGACTGGGCTGATGAGAAAATGCTAAACGATAAATGGTCACCGGATGTGGTTGTCGGATTTGCTAAAAAACATGACTTGTTCGATCCCTCTATTATTCCTTGTACAACCACCCTTTATGGTTGGATAGACAGAGGAATCATGCGTACAAAGAATATGGACTTGTTAGAAAAACTGTCTCGCAAATCGAAGGTTTCCACACAAGTTAAACGATCACATAAACGCGTTCTTGGCCAGTCGATTGATAAGCGTCCAGCTGAGGTTGACAGCCGGCAAACCTTTGGGCATTGGAAATCGATACTGTCGTAGGAAATAAAGAAAAATCGGACACCGTGTTGCTTACATTGGTTGAACGACAGACACGTTTTGAAATCATTTTGAAGGTGAACGGTAAAAATCAAGCGTCTGTTAATCAGGCGGTACAGTCTCTTCAAGCACGCTCAGGTGATGCCTTTTCTACTTTATTTAAGACGATAACATCTGACAATGGTTCAGAGTTTGCGGGGCTTCATGACGCTCTGAAGGACTCGCTGGATGTCTATTTCAGTCACCCCTATGCCTCATTTGAACGAGGCACGAGTGAGAATCAACACAAATTTATTCGACGGTTCATTCCTAAAGGGAAGCCCATCAGCCAAATCGCGGACGTTCAGTGCTTACGTATACAACAATGGATGAACGATTATCCAAGAAAAATACTAGGCTACAGAACACCACATGACTGTTTCGTTCATGCGCTAAGGTCAGAACGGCAAGCGGCTTAACCCGTGAGGGCTTGACAACGAGCCTCCTTCGACATGACTTGAAAGCTGGGAAGCTGGCCTAGGCCAGCTTGTCAAAAGACTATCATGTCTCAGCTCATTATCAAGCCCTCACTATCTAGGCGAAACGACTAACAATTTCACAAGGAATTAATTAATATCAAGTGGCTAACTTAAACTTGAAATTTACATTTAAATTCATACGAATACTTTTTTGACATAAAAATAACCCCCATAAAGTTAGAATTTTCACTCTAACTTTTGGGGGTCACCTCAAAAGTCTCTAATTAAGGGCTTTTTTCGTCGTCATTCACAAGCAATTACTATTCAGTTTTTATTTATGATTAATTATACAGCATTTCAAGGTGATAATATTTGTGTTTACTGAGGGCAAGGTATAAACTTACAGTAGAGATAGGAAATCGTAATTCGTAGATTAATCCATCTTTATGTTCACAATCTTTTCTCAGATTTGTGAACGCCATAACGACTAAGAGGTGGTCCGGATAAAAAGACTAATCATTCACATAGTGCATTTTGATTCTCTGAATCCCCCAATACTTACCTCCCAATTAAATGAAAAAGACTTACGCCTTTGATTACTGGAAAAATTCTCTTTTCCGAGCAGAGGCCTTTTTCATGTCTTCCCTGCTTTTAATCTACCCTGGACCACTTATAAAAAGATTTATAAAAATCAACTGCTTCTATTTGACTAATCTTTGAATCTTTATTATACTAATCTCAACAAATGAATAAGCTTACTAAAAATTATTCAACCTCTTAAATCAACATGACCCCAAAGTTATCGGCTGATCCCCTCTTATATCAGCCATAATCCCTGCGTTCTTCACTTCACTTTCATACTAGACTTCTACTACCCTCAGCATCAGCACAAACGATCCCATATCTTACAATAATAACCCTCTTACGTTTCAAACACCTTATATAAACTATCGTCCACACCTTTTTCTACATCTTTCTTTCCAATCCTTGCATGATTCCCCTATCAAACAACTCACACAGGACCCTTTAAGGAGGTGGCGCCTTTGACAGAAACCTATATGCCGCTCAAGTTTCATACTTAACATCAGTAATCGGAGGTGTGTTAGATGTGACAACTCAACGCAAACCGTTGCACACACACGTCATAACGCTGCTGTTCGTTCTGTTTCAGTTCATTCAGTTCCTTCCCTCGAGTTTAGTTTCATCCCTCACAGCATCCGCTGAGACCAGTAATTCAGTCACACTGTTTTCGGACGATAAAGGATCCGGAAATGCCAAATGGTCTTTAAGCGAGGACGGAAAACTCATTACCTGGGATATCACTGTTACCCAAAATGAATCCGAAGCAGAAGCCGCACCAAGCGTGGAAGTGGTCGTACCAGCAAACGTCGGTGCACCACAAGTCGTGTCGGCAACACCAACTGGCGTATTCTCACCATCAGGTACTAGCCATACCTTTACAGCCCCTTACTCAACCACCGCACAAACCCTCAATCTCAAATTCACGACCGCAGTCAATGATCTTACCTCACCAAACCTAGCCTTCAAGATCGGCGCTTCGATACAGCAGAAAGACAGTCCAGCAGCAGCATCCCTTCAATCCGTCTCGATCCCGAATAAGCTTGCTCAGCTAGAAGCTGAAAGGATCGCGGCAGAAAAAGCAGAGGCAGAACGGATCGCAGCCGAAGAGAAAGCTGCTCAGGAAGAAGCAGACAGACTAGCTGCTGAAAAAGCCGCTCAGGAAGAAGCCGAAAAACTGGCTGAAGAACAGCGCTTAGCTGACGAAAAAGCTGAAGAAGAACGTTTGGCAGCGGAAGAAGCCGCGGAAGAACAGCGACTCGCCGAAGAAGAAGCTAAACAAGAAGTCGCAGAATTAGAAGCTGAGAAAAAAGCTGAAGAAGATCAAGCGGCCCAAGAAGAGGCCGATAAAAAAGCCGAATCAGAAGAAACTGAAGAAGTAGTGGAAGAAGAGGCTCAGGAAGACGCTGTTTCTGAAAATGATACAGACGGTGAAATCGAGCCAGAAGTAAAAGCAGTTGTCGAAGAAAAAACCAACGAAGAAACACTTTCAGCAATGAAAGTTAAAGAAGAAATCGTTGAAGAAGACGTTGATGCAGCAGCCGAACCTGGTGACATCACTATCTTATCCGGCGGCAGCTACTCGATCGATTTTTCTGCTTATGATACAGATTTTTATGACTTTAGTCTCCCTCTTGACTATCCAACTCCCCCTACTGGACGTGCTGCAGACCCAATGAGTACGCCTGCTTCTGATACAGTGGAATCACTACAACCCGAAAATTTAGCCTTGGGGCAAATCGTTCCATTTGAAGCTAAAATTTCAGTGACCGGAACAACTTCTCCTGAAGATGGCATGATGCAATTTACTGCGGGATGGGAAACAGTAACTACAAATGGTTCGAATTTCGGTTTCGATCCTAATTATATGGTCTTTGCCGGTTTTGTAGACACAGTTGATTCAACTGATCCCGGAAATGACGCGACCGTTTATGATATAGATGCTTCACTTGTAGGTACAGAAATACAAGGAACTTTCTATCTTTCCGGTATGGATACAGGTGATACCATCATTGTAGAAATGTGGGTCGTTTTGAAAGATACTCTTCCGGAAAAAGTGGGAAATACTGTTCAGACCCGTCTGATCAGTGCAAAAACTGCTACCGGTGATAAAATCAATACCGGTAACCAGACTGTTCCATTAAATCAGACAAGCACCTTTACTTCTGTTGAGGCAGACGTCAGTATCATAAAATCGGATGAACCAGATCCATTGTATGTAAACGAGACGCTTACCTACACCATTACAGTGACTAATAACTCAATGGATACAGTTGCTAACGGCATCGTTGTCGAAGATACTTTGGACCCTAACGTGACCTTCGTCAGTGCCAGTGATGGCGGTACACATTCCGGAGATCCAAGTGGTGGAACGGTGACCTGGCCGGCATTTGCGTTAGAACCATTAGACACAAGAGAATTTACAGTAACCGTAACGGTTAACGAAGACGCACCGACAGATAATTTCCTAGGAACGACTTCAGATAATAACGGATCAGCTACTGCAATACCTTTAGCATCCGCAGATCTGATAAACTTTGTTGTCATTGCTTCAATGATCACTGATGATCCAACTCCGGGTAATAATATGTGGTATGAACCAACCAACGTTCTACCACGCATGTCAGTCGAAGCCAGAAAAGACTGGGTCGGTGGACGCGATGAAGACCATGTTGCAGTTGAGTTGATACTCAGCCGTTCCATTGATGACGTGAATTATGAGATCGTTGATATCGATCCAATGATCTCACCTGCATCTGGAACAAGCGATTCCTTCGACTATATCTGGACTAACCTCCCTCAGTACGATCCACAGGGGAATGAATACTCCTATATAGTCACAGAAGAACTTGATATCCCTAACTACAATTCAGAAATCATATATGATGAAGAATTAGGTATCTGGATCGTCACCAACACGTTTGAAAGTCCGCTCATTGATATTGAAGCTGCTAAAATTTGGGATGGCGGACCTGACGCCGATCATGTCGAAGTTGATTTGACGCTCAGACGTTCCATCGATGGTGAAACGTTTGAAACTGTCGAAGTCGATCCTGTAGTTACACCGGATACTGGTACAAGCAGTCGATTCGACTACACTTGGAGTGACTTGCCTCAATACGATATGGAAGGCAATGAATATATTTACGAAGTCATAGAAGAACTGGTCCTGGATAACTATAATTCAGAAGTCACCTATGACGAAGAACTGGGTATCTGGATCGTTACCAACACGTTTGAAAGTCCGCTCATCGATATTTATGCTGCTAAAATCTGGGATGGCGGACCTCTAGCTGACCATGTCGCTGTCGATTTGATCCTCAGTCGTTCCATTGACGGAGAATCTTATGACATCGTCGACCTTGATCCAATGATCACCCCAGGTTCAGGAACAAGCAGCCGTTTTGATTATATTTGGAGCGATCTTCCTCAATACGATTTCAACGGTAATGAATACCTTTATAGAGTAACAGAAGAACTAGACCTTGATAACTATACGTCAGATATCGAATTTATAGACGGCGTCTGGATCGTGACCAACACGTATGAAAGTCCGCTGATCACTATCGTCGGTGAGAAAATCTGGTCAAACGATACACCAGAACACAGACCAGAAACCCTGACTATTTCACTCTACCGCATGATAGAAGGCGGCGAGCCTGAATATGTCACTGAAACAACCACTTCAGCTCTAGACGAATGGTTCTATGATTTCGGTGAACAGGATGAAACGGATAATGACGGCAACGTCTACACTTACTCTATCGAAGAGACTGTTCCTCCGAACTATAACGAGGAATATGCTGAAATGATCTTTGATGAAGAAGGAGTCCTGCATCTAGATGTCAAAAATACACTAATTATGGGTAATCTCTATATTCTTAAAACAGATATGGATGGCAACCCTATTCTAGATAACCCTGCAGAATTCATGTTGACACGCATAGAGCCTGAAGTTGCAGATCCGTTCACAGAAACTTTATCGACAGATGCTGAAGGTAAACTGGTCTTCACAGACTTGCTTGCCGGAACCTATCGCTTAGAAGAAACAAAAGCACCGCTCGGTTTCAACCTTTATCCTGATGACTTTATTATCACCATCTCAAAAGGAGAAAATGGTGAAACGATCGTCAGTGTAGAAGAAGTTCAAATCACTGAAGGGAACCCATTAATGATCAAAAACCGACCATCACAGTCTCTGCCAGACACAGGAAGCATGGGAACCACCATCTTTACTGTTCTTGGTATCGCCTTGATGGGAGGAGCTGTATACGGCCTTAACAAAAAGAAATCAAAACAGTCATGAAGAATGACTAAAAAGGAGTGTAAAAGCAAATGACCAAAAGAATAAGAACAATTGCCGGTTTCTTAATGGGGCTGTTCATGGTTCTTTCCATTATGGCACCATCCATGGCAAACGCAGCAACCGCAAGACCTGCGACAGGAAATTTGTCTATTCACAAAGTTCAAACAAACTACTATCCTTTTAATGATGAACTGATCGATAACGATGGTTTGACAAAAGATCTTCCAGCCGATTCGACATTCTTGGAAGGTGCAGAATTTACTATTTATTCAGTATCTGATGATGTTACAGATCCGGATGACGTTGACGAATCGTCATTAACTGAATATTTATCCGGTTTTACTGGTACAGATGGTATCCTTACTTTCAATGACCTACCTGCAGGTCGCTACTACGTTAAAGAAACATTTACACCTAAAGGGGTCGAAGAATTCAGCGGTCCATTCTTAGTGGATGTGCCAATGATGCACCCTGACGGTGACAGCTGGAATTCAGACGTTCACGTTTATCCTAAGAACCAATTGATCTTAGGTGCCGTTGAATTGATGAAATTTGGTGAAGATGGTATAAAGGGATTAGATGGTGCAACTTTCAGCCTTTATAAAGAAATGGGTGAAACCGACGAGCTGATTGAATCAGGCTTAGTAACTGATTCAGATGGTAACATTTTCGTTGGTGACTTAGTCGTTGGCAGCTATTATTTCGTTGAAACGGCTGCGCCTGAAGGATATGGTTTGAACGAAACACCAATCACTTTTGAAGTCACAAAAAATGACCATGCCTATGGTGTGGGTAACAATTTAGGAAACTTGATCGATAGTAAAGTCATCAGAGAGAACGTTGAACTGATGAACTACGACTTGCCTGATATCGAAAAATTCGTTACAACGATCGATAATAAGGTTGAGACAGCTGACTTTGGTGAAGATATCCTCTGGATCATCCGTCCTGAAGTCCCTGGCGACATTGCCACGTATGACTCTTTCATTGTCATCGATACGTTTGGTCCTGAAATGGACTACACTAACAACTTAGCAGTTTATGCTGATAATACAGAAATCACATCTTATAACGATTCATACGCTAATGGTGAACTGAGAATTGAGTTTACTTCATTAGAAGATTTAGCCGGTGTACAAGAGCTTAGAATAGAATTCACGACAGCCTTCAATGACACAGCCATCATGGGCATGGACTACTATAACAGTGTAGACCTTGAATTCAATAATGGCTATGATGATTACGACGCAACTGAAGAAGATGAACCTTATGCTCACACTGGTGGTAAACCATTTATGAAAGAGGATAATAACAATAATCCTCTAAATGGTGCAGAATTTGTCATCTACAATAAAGCTGGTCTCTACTTGCAGTCTGACTATAGCTGGGGAGATAAATCATCTGCATGGGTATTCATTTCAGGTGACGGTGAAGATACTCCAGACGGCTACTTCGAAATCAAAGGTCTAGCTTACGGTGACTACTACTTGGAAGAAACAAAAGCTCCCCTAGTAGACGGTGTTCAGTACAGACTGCTTGACAACGACAAAATGTTTACTGTTGATGCCAGCAGCTACTATACGAATCCTACTGTAATTGAGTCACCAGATGCAGATCCAACAGCTGCTCCCGCAATAATCGAGAACAGCCCTGAAATCACTCTTCCTCAAACAGGTGGTGTGGGTACTTTAGTCTTCAGCATCATCGGACTTGGCTTGATGGGATCTTCAATCAAACTCTATAAAAAATCAGAAAAATAATCAGCGTTGACCTAAAACTGACCGATACCTGACACCTCCGGGATGGGACATCACCTGTCTCATCCCTTTCTACATACTCCTCTATCCTACTCTCATCATTGAAAGGAGGGAGTCCCCCCATGAAAAAACCATTGCGTTCATTCAAAAAACCTTCTAAATCCACTCTTTTGTTCGTCCTTGCCTTTATTATTGGATTGAGCATCTTTCTATACCCCATCGTTATGCAGATTTATTCCAGCATGACCCAGACCCGTGTCATCGATACGTATCAGGATTCCCTGGATCAGCTTTCCCAAGAAGAAATCGATGCTTATAAGAATCAGATAGCTGAGTACAACCAAAATCTTTCCGGCAGCGATATTGAGCAGGACTATGAGGACCCTTTTTCTGATGAACCATCCAACGAAGTCTCTGCTGAAGGTGATCGCTCTTCCTTCAATGTATTTACGGATCGCCTAGGTGATGTTCTTGGACATATAGATATCCCTGATATCAATGGTAACTTCCCGATCTATTCAGGTACAAGTGATGCTGTACTCCAAAAAGGTATTGGATATATGGAAAATACGTCCTTTCCTTTGGGCGGGGAGAGTACCCACGCTGTCTTGACTGGACATCGCGGTTTACCCACATCTAAACTATTCACGGACCTTCCCGACGTAGAAATCGGCAGTGTCTTTTACTTGAATGTATTGGATGAAACCTTAGCTTACCAAGTCACTGAAATCAATACCGTTCTGCCTTACGAAACAGATCTTATAGCCATCCAAGAAGGACGAGATCTCGTTACCCTGATCACTTGTACGCCATACATGATCAACACCCACCGGCTACTGGTCATGGGCGAACGGATCCCTTACTCTCCCGAAGAACCGGTCGCTGCTACGATCACCCCAGACGGAGTGCCCAATGATAATTCATATCTCCTTCCGATCATCCTTGCTTCATTAACCGGACTCCTAGTCATCGCTTTTATCATCTATAAGAAGAAAACGCGAGAGGAGAATAGACAATGAAGAAAAAACTAATCCCCTTTCTGCTGTTTCTTGTCGGTCTACTCTTTTTTACCTATCCTCACATTGCTCACTACATCAATGATCACGCCATGCAGCAGCAAATCGAAGAGTTCGAAATCGTTTCTGCCCAGCCCGATTCAGAAGAAGACACTGACGCTTTGTGGGAAGAAATGCTGACATACAATGAAGAGCTTCAAAATAATCCAGATCAGACGATCGAAGATGCGTTTACAGATGAGGTGATGGCTTCGAATGCCTTTTACTCAAGTGATCAAGCTGACCCTGAAAACGATGGTAGTCTCGTCGATAATTCTCACATTGAGATGGAAGATGTCAGTGCCTCTTCTCTATCCTCTCGTTCATTTTATTCGATCATCCGTATCCCTAAAATCAATATTGAACTTCCTATTTACCTAGGAGCCTCGGATGCCAACTTGATGAAAGGTGCCGCACATATCACAGGTACATCGCTTCCTGTTGGAGGCAAAGGCAACCATTCTGTTATAGCCGGTCATCGCGGGACCTTAAGACATAATATGTTCCTGCATGTCAATGACTTGAATGCTGGCGATACGTTTGAAGTCCAGACCTTAAATAAAATCATGACGTACCGAGTGACAGGATCAAAAGTCGTCTTGCCTAGCGAAGTCGATACATTAAGTATTCAAGAAGACAAGGATCTCGTGACCCTCGTCACCTGTCTTAAGTACCCCATGAATTACAAGCGTCTTCTCGTTTATGGTGAACGGGTAGACTAATACGCTAGCCTAGTTAAAAAGCTCGCCAGAGACGAAATAGGGACTCTGGCGAGCTTTTATGTCTGGTTCGGTTCATATGAGTAAAGTAAGGACAGTGGATGAGCCGAAGTTATCGATCTTTGGCTCATCCATCAGTTTGTATGACACTGAAAGAACCGAACAACGACTTGCTTCAGTTTGTTCAGCTTGAACGCTTTGTTGAATAAGCCAAAGACTTTCAGGTTCGGCTTATTCACGAGGTTCCTAAGCCTGCTACGAGCTAAATAATTCCTACCTTCGGCTTATTCAGTTTTACTCACTTCTGGTTGAACCGAACTAGCAGCTGTTCGGTGCATTCAGCTAGTTTTATACGATAATCAAGCTGAACCACACCCAACTTCGGCTCAGACTAGCCGCAAACAACTTGGAATAAACCGAACCACACTCAAAACGGCCTGTCCCATCGTCAGTCACTCTTCGACAAACCGAAAACTGCTCTAAAAGCTCAATAAATTATGACAGAGTCGGCCCAAGCCGACTCTTAACCTCTTTAAAAGTAAAAAAGCTCGGCTACGCCTCCCCCTTTTGGAGATTGTGCGTAGCCGTTATTTTTATGACTCTCTGTTATCGTAGATGACACCGTTAAGACTCTCATAATAAACCGGCACCATTTCACCAGAGCACTGTTTACACGAAAACCGGGGAGGATCCATCGGATCCCCACCATCAAGAGCGTCAAACTGTTCCACCACTCCTCTAGGAATCGCTTCTGTTTCCTTGCACGCTTGACAGATAAAGCTGACGGTCTCTTTCCCTGATATCTTTTTCGATTTTATCCCAGTTGGTCCGATGTTTCTCAATAGCTTTTCTCGTTGCTTCTTTTTTCTGATATTCATACGTTTTCGACTCCATGCGATCGATCTCCCGATTAATATAGTTTTTAGCTTCTTCATTGTTCGCAAACTGTACATGCAGGCGGTTATTTTTGCGCACAGCTATCCCTCTGAATACCATCACATTGCCACATTCCGAACATTTCAACGGATCTTTATCAAACGACTTTTTGATTCGCTCTCTCCACCCTTTTGGCTTGATCATTTCTCTAGCGTTGATCAACACTTTCTTCGCTTCTCTTTGAAAGGTTTTAACGACTTTTTTCATGATCGTTTTGATCCGACGCGAGTACAGACCGTAATGGCGAATCATCTTGAACTGTTTATCCGGAATATGCCGGACGAGTCGACCGATAAATGTATCGACAGGTAAAGTCTCTGCCTTCCATTCGCCGTCTCGCTTGTCCTGATAGGAAAAAGTAACGACTTCTTCGTCGAACATGATAATCCGGTGAAGAGCGATCGGCCCACGTTTCATATAACGCCCGATGTAAGCAAGCAGTCCTTTGACGTCTGTGTGACTTCTTTTTGGTGCATTAACGTAAAAGCCATCCGGATTATTGGCATAAGCCTCTTGAAGGAGGGGCTGGACTATCTTTTTTGCCCGAGTGGACAATGTGCGCCGGATGAGTTTTAATACAACCGTTTGCCACTGCTTGCGTAGTCTGGAATAGGGAAAATAGTCGTACGTTTTCCACTTCCCATCCGGCGTCACCCCACCCATGGTAACGAGCATATGAATATGTGGATTAAATTCCAGCCTTGATCCAAGGGTATGAAGGGCAACCACTATGCCCGGTGTCATACCTTAACAAAAGTATAGACCTTACATTGAACTTTTTCATATTATAGTTCCCTTAATATACTATTTCTTACATATTTTAAGCCAGTTTCTTATTCTCTTAGTATATAGAATGAATACAGGATACACCCTTTCAAGGTTATCAAATATTCCGTCTTCTCTCTCAATAATATTAGTAAACTAAGGTGTCCATAAAGTATAAGTACTAATCATCGGTCACTATTTTTTTCAGTCATACTAATTACCTCTATTTTATCACTTGAACTCTTGCATAACTAAACATTATTTATAGAAAGTTTAAAATTAACGTGTTTGTACTTTGCGCTGGTTAAAGAACTTTATTTATGATACGGCTCCCCGTATCAGTTATCACTGCTGTTTTTTATATCAGTAGTTATGTTACGGACTTCACAACACTTGTGATTTCTGTGGTAAGCTTCATTTCTCTCTAAATTAGTAAAAAACCACTACAATCTGTTTTTATTTCTTATAACAAAAGTAACTTGCAGTCGCTGACTTTTAAGATTACTTTAATTTGAATTAGATTTTAAATCATGAATATCTTTTATAGACAAGACGACACCACTCTTACTATTGTCTATGAAAAATTGCTTTGGTGAATCGGTTACCTGAGATAAAAAATCTAGATTGAGATATAGATTATATTGCTCAGCAAGTTCATCTCTGACTTCAGAACCTGTTCTTACATTATTATCATCCAATAGTTTCATTGCTTGTCTAATTGCAACTGGTTTATTCACTTTAGTTTCCTTGTCGAATGGTTCTACTTTTCTATAACCTCTATAGCTCATGTGTTTAAAGAGACTTTGTTTTTTCTCATTATCAATTAAGCCTAGTTGGTAACTTCTCATGATCATACTCGAGATAGATACATTCCACCTTTTTTTAAGAACTAAAAAACTTTCGAAGTGGGTGCCTGTATTCTGAACATCTCTAGCAAACCTTTCAGCTGGCATAAGTAAGCACGAAACAAAATTGTTAGCATCCTGCTCCATAAGCCTATACTCATCTTTCTCAAGTTCTTGTGGATCCATACCTTCATGTAAAATCCAATGTCCAATCTCATGTGCAATACTAAATTGCTGTCTAAAAAATGTTCCTTCTGCTGGAATAGAAACCACGAAGTAATTCTTACTTCCTATAGAATATCTACTACTCACCTACAATCTTCTTAATGTGTTCTGGTACGAGTATGTCTTCTTCTAACCAATCCAGTACAAATTTTTCTGCTTTATACGTTTGAAGGTATTTTTATGATTCCCTCCATTTTTTGGACAAGTGACCCTCTTGACTAACACCTTTCTTTTTTAAAATTTAATCTTAGTCTGTCAAATCGATCCACTATATAACACTATTTCTCGGATTACCCAATTCAAAGGATTCCACGGAAGTATTCTAAACGTAAACTAGTAGAACCTTACAGATTCGCAATTTATTTTGACCTTAATTTATCTAATGTCTCTTTGTACAACTCAATCATTTCCTTAATGCTAATTTTTTCTTCATTCTTCTTATACCAATAAACAGATTGAATCGTTACACCCATAATAATTTGTCCTTTGTATTCATTCACGAAAGATTGAAGTTTATTCTTACTTTCTCCTCCATTTACATGCGTTCGCAACATTTTTTGTCCATACTTGTTTATGGCAATATAAAAGTAGATAGTATTGCAACGAAAATCTTAGAAGCTTGAACAAACAAAAAAGGCTTGCCAGCC
>NZ_PREX01000079.1 GCF_009935905.1 Alkalibacterium sp. MB6
TGGATAGGTTACACTTAGCTAGACAGAAAAGATAAGGTGTGTGATAATACGTAAGCAATCACACAGGAGGAATCATATCATGTCAACTCGTAGAAAACGCCGGACGTTTACAGATGAATTTAAAAAGCAGTTAGTCGATTTACACAAAGCAGGTAAACCAAGAAAAGACATTATTGAAGAGTATGAATTAACCCCTTCATCATTCGATAAATGGGTCCAACGGTTCAATCAAACAGGCTCATTCAAAGAAAAAGATAATCTCACCCCTGAACAAAAAGAATTAGATCAGTTGAGAAAAGAAAATGCTCAACTTCAGATGGAAAATGATATTTTAAAGCAAGCGGCGCTGATATTCGGGCGAAGGTCGAAGTAATAAAAGACAATAAAC
>NZ_PREX01000080.1 GCF_009935905.1 Alkalibacterium sp. MB6
ACCAAGTCCCGATGTGGAAACACGGCATAGATTGCAGTGGCTTGCACGGGATAATCGGGGAGCACCTGTAGCAGTTTGCCGGTGTTTAAATCTTCCGCAACATGCCAGAGTGAATGATTGGAAATGCCTAAGCCCTGTAAGGCAGCCTGTCGAATGGCTTCACCCGAATTGCTACTAAAGTAACCTTCGACACGGATCTGTTCAGTTTCCCCCGCTTTATTCAGAAAGTGCCACTGGTCGGTTAAGCCATTGGCATGCTGTTGCAAAATACAGCGATGAGCCTTGAGATCAGATAAGCTTTCTGGAATCCCATAGTGTTGCAGGTAAGCGGGTGACGCACATAGCAACCTTGGATTTGAGCTTAATTGTCTGGCGATCAGACTGGAGC
>NZ_PREX01000081.1 GCF_009935905.1 Alkalibacterium sp. MB6
GTGGCGGAATTGGCAGACGCACTAGATTTAGGCTCTAGCGCTTCACGGCGTGGGGGTTCAAGTCCCTCCATCCGCATAGTAATACAGTAGTATTGCTAAAAGCCGGCTTAGCTCAGTTGGTAGAGCAACTGATTTGTAATCAGTGGGTCGAGGGTTCAAATCCTTTAGCCGGCATTTTTTTTGGCATTAATATGTTGTGTTGCGGAAGTAGTTCAGTGGTAGAACATCACCTTGCCAAGGTGGGGGTCGCGGGTTCGAATCCCGTCTTCCGCTTGTTTACCCTATACATATAATGTGTATAATCATGCCGGGGTGGCGGAATAGGTAGACGCACAGGACTTAAAATCCTGCGGAGGTTTCTCCGTGCCGGTTCGATTCCGGCCCT
>NZ_PREX01000082.1 GCF_009935905.1 Alkalibacterium sp. MB6
TCATTGCCCTGCTCGATCAAGCCAAACAACATGGCGCAGAAGTGCTGGTTACCGGTGACCTGGATATGCCGGAGCATGGCTGCTGGCATGACCGGGTGACCCAGCAAGTGGGACTGAAACTGGGCATGCCACTTTGGTTGCGACCTCACCGTGAAGTGGTCGAAGAATTTATCAATCTTGGTTTTCGCAGTATTCTCGTAACGGTTAATCTGAAACTGGGTATGCAAGTCGAAGATTTAGGCAAAATTCTCACACTGGAATACATCCAAGAATTGGAAGATCGTGGTATTGATCCATGCGGTGAAGGTGGAGAATTTCACACCACCGTGATTGACGGACCAATTTTTAACAAAGCTATTCCTGTACGTCGTGGCGATATTG
>NZ_PREX01000083.1 GCF_009935905.1 Alkalibacterium sp. MB6
GTGCAGGCTTATCGCGAAGCAGGTCAAGGCCAGCCGCTGATTTTGCTACACGGTATTAGCTCGGGTTCAGCATCCTGGATCAAGCAGTTGGAGACACTCAGTCAGCATTTTCATGTCATTGCCTGGGATGCACCGGGTTATGGCTTATCCGATGGCTTAAGCACAGATCAACCCAATGCAGCCGATTATGCGGAGCGAGTATTGGGCTTGATGGATGCGTTGAACATTCCCAAAGCCGTTGTAATTGGACATTCATTGGGTGCCTTACAGGCCAGTGCTTTTGCTCACCTTTATCCTGAACGGGTACAGACCTTAGTGATTGCCAATGCAGCACAAGGTTATCAACGTTCTGATA
>NZ_PREX01000084.1 GCF_009935905.1 Alkalibacterium sp. MB6
CCTGATGTCCCTGAAAGGAGGACCCCAAAATCGCGGTGATCATACCAAAATCCTGAGGGGTAAGATCAGCACGACATAACTGGTGCTGGATCGCCTGATCAATCAGCGGTTGTAATGCTTTATCGCGTCGTTCATAAATGTTTAGCATGATTGGGTCTTGGCGATCAATGATGCGCCAGTAATCAATCAGTACCACCAGCTGTGGAATCTGTTCGATATGACCTTCGATTAAACGGATAAAGCCATCATTAAAGACCCGTAATTCTTTGGCTTTCTGCTCCAGACGAGTGATGGCCCGTTCCAGCAAAGCTGCAATCAAGGCCTTACGATCAGCAAAATTAC
>NZ_PREX01000085.1 GCF_009935905.1 Alkalibacterium sp. MB6
GTTTATTCCAGCGTATTAGCGGTTTACTTGACCCACGGGTTGGGCGCTATTTTATGAATACCTTCCATGCCGACTATCCTTTACTGCGCTGGTCCCTAGACCACATCTTTCATAGTACCGATTTTGGTTTGGTCAAGATGAAACGTTTATCCCATATCGGTTCAGATCATTTTCCGATTTATGTAGTTTTACAAACGGACCGTCTGTTTGAGCAACAACAGCAATCTTTGCAACAGACTGCGGAAGATGAACAGGAAGCCCAAAAGGCCATACAGGAAGGCATAGAGAAAGCAGAGGAAGAGGAGAAAGAGGTGACTGATCCTTTGGCGCAACCG
>NZ_PREX01000086.1 GCF_009935905.1 Alkalibacterium sp. MB6
TTAAGTGCAGTTTGATTCCCGACTTAGTCGGGCGAAACGTGCCCCAGGGATACCGTGTTTTATTCAGTGAAAAAGTGGACGAATCAATTAGAAACACTCTTTCGTTTGATTGCACCACTGTTTTTTCATGAACCAGTGAAAGTAATTGCGTGAAAATATCCATCAATACAGAGGGTTCCATCTTTCGCAGGGCACGGGATAATTGAGAATAGCTAATGGACTCAATATCAATCACTTTTTTTAAGTTTGGGTTGAATATTGCGGTTGATGAGAGCCATATATGCGGTGATTAGAGCCAGTGAATGCGGAACACAGAACCACCCATTGCAAT
>NZ_PREX01000087.1 GCF_009935905.1 Alkalibacterium sp. MB6
GTATGGGAGAGGATGGTAGAATTCCAGGTGTAGCGGTGAAATGCGTAGAGATCTGGAGGAATACCGATGGCGAAGGCAGCCATCTGGCCTAATACTGACGCTGAGGTACGAAAGCATGGGGAGCAAACAGGATTAGATACCCTGGTAGTCCATGCCGTAAACGATGTCTACTAGCCGTTGGGGCCTTTGAGGCTTTAGTGGCGCAGCTAACGCGATAAGTAGACCGCCTGGGGAGTACGGTCGCAAGACTAAAACTCAAATGAATTGACGGGGGCCCGCACAAGCGGTGGAGCATGTGGTTTAATTCGATGCAACGCGAAGAACCTT
>NZ_PREX01000088.1 GCF_009935905.1 Alkalibacterium sp. MB6
GGCTGCGGGTGAATACCTGCACAAAATGGGTGTACCTGAAGAAGACTTCAACTCGTACGCAACCCATCGTGGTGACCATTTAACGGCACAACGTGCAACCTTTGCCAACCCGAAACTGTTTAATGAAATGGTAGTCCGTTCCGATGGCACCATTAAGCAGGGTTCAAAAGCGCGTGTCGAGCCAGAAGGCGAAGTGATGCGTATGTGGGAAGCGATTGAAACCTACATGAACCGTAAGCAACCGTTGATCATTATCGCGGGTGCTGACTACGGTCAGGGTTCAAGCCGTGACTGGGCGGCGAAAGGTGTGCGTCTTGCAGG
>NZ_PREX01000008.1 GCF_009935905.1 Alkalibacterium sp. MB6
GATATGATTCCTCCTGTGTGATTGCTTACGTATTATCACACACCTTATCTTTTCTGTCTAGCTAAGTGTAACCTATCCAGAGAATACATAGGAATTTATATTTCTCCTGAATACCGACATGAAGGAATAGGAACAGAAATATTCGATGAGTTATACAAGCTATCCCCTACCAAGAAATTTCAGATGTCGATTTCATCAAGTGATGATGGAGCTCGCTCATTTTTAAACAGAAGGGGTTTCAACTTGGCAAGAAAGTGCTACACCCCGGCACTGACCCATCCTTTATTTGATAGTGAGAAAGACTATACTGATGAGGGAGTCACGTTCAAAGATCTTACAGAAGAACAAAAAAGAGAGCTCCTAAAACTTCAGCTAACGAATTATAAAGAATGTCATGAACCAGTTAACGCATTGAATGAAACGGTTAGTGCTGAGACTTGGAAGGACATTATCATGGATCAATTTAATGAAGATCACTCTTACATCTATTTGAAAGAGGGAGAAGTTGAAGCGTATGTCCTATCTTATAAGGCTGAAAATATGAAGGATATTGATATAGGATATATAGGAGGCAAAGAGCACGTGGCTTTGCATAATTATCTCCCCTTTTACAAAAGTGTGGTAAATAACCTAATGAAGAATGTTGAAACAGTCTCAATTGAAGCCGATGATGTTGATCCATTCGCTTCAGCAATGCTAAATCTGTTTGAGTACGATAGAAGTATATCGTGGGATGCGTACGTGTTGAATTAAAAACTATTACTTATCTTTAAAGAGGAGACAAGCGTATGGTATCTAAATGGTTATCAGCAACGTCAATACTAATAGCTCTGTTGATTAGTGTAGGTTGCTCCGATCAAGAAGTGGAAGGGAGCCCAGACATTGATAAGGTTGATACAGAAGACGCGATGATTACACCACCTCATTTAATTGTCCACATCGGAGAAGAGACAGTAACGGCAGAAGTGGGTGCGTATAGTTGGACTGTAGACTTGGGAGATGGCAACTATGTTACCACAGTAGTGGATGCTGCTGGACCGCACGACATAGTCAAGATGATTGAACCTACTCCAGTAGATGGAGACGCAAACGTGTCACTTGAGTTTGAAGAAGAACCATTGAGTTATACCGTGAAGATTTGGGACGAATATGGCAATGTAACTAGTGAATCACAAGAAATTGAACTCCCTGACCAAGGAGAAGTCATTTACGAAGTCTTGGCAAGTTGGGAGAGTGATACTGTTAGTTATGCTATTTTGTTAAGTGTGGAGTAGATGATAAGAAAAGCAGCAGCGAGCGCTATTCAAGTGGTGTCTCACTGCTGCCTATTTAATGTCTATTAGAACCACTTCTTTTTCTTAAAAAACAGAAGCATCAACCCTGTGATGATAATCGACACTACCCAAAAACCTGTGTAGCCGTATGTCCAGTTCAATTCAGGAAAGTGGGTGAAATTCATACCGTATATACCCGCCAGAAAACTTAAAGGAATAAATATAGCTGAGTAGATTGTTAAGACCTTCATGATATCATTGGTCTTGTTTCCGATACTTGACAGGTAAGTATCTAATATACCTGAACAAATTTCTCGGTAGGTTTCTGTTAAGTCAATGAGCTGAACAATATCGTCGTAGACGTCTCTAAAATAATAGAGAGTCTTTTCATCGATCCATGCGTAATCATTTTTCGAGAGGCTACTTACCGCGTTTCTCATCGGCCAAAGTGTTTTTCTTATATGGATGAGCTCTTTTTTCAAGTGATGAATAGCAGTAAGGATGTCTTTAGTCGGGTCTTCTAAAACAGCGTCTTCCAACTCATCTATCTTTTCACCTAACGCTTCTATTAATGGAAAGTAGCTTTCAATGACAGTATCGGTCAAAGTATAGAGTAAATCATCCGCCTGATTTTTTCTTATGCGAGTGCCATCTTTTAATTTAGCTATGACCTCATCAAATATGCTTGTCTCAACCGGTTGAAAAGAGAGTACGGTATCTTCGTACAAGATAAAACTAAATTGCTTCACTTCTAACTGGTTGTTTTTGCTTAAACTCATGCCATTGAGTATTAAAAACAAGTAATCGTCATGCTCTTCGAGTTTAGGCATATGGTTGGTAGTTAAAATATCTTCCACAACAAGAGGATGGAGGTTGAATCGTTCTCCGACACCTTTTATCAATGTCTCGTCATTTAGTGAAAGAACTTCTAGCCATTTCACTTTACGACCACCCGTTAGGTCTAGTTGATCTAAGCTCTCCAGTTCCATTCGGTCAATATCTTCATTATCATATTGAATAAAAAACAGTTTGCTGTCATACATGCCTATCCCTCCAGATTTTAGCTGGCAGTCTCTTTGCATTCATTATACCTCTTTTAACGAAGGATTTAGTCCTTTAAGAGTTAAGGTAGTCATTAGGATAATCGTTTTACTAACGCTGATTATGAGGTGTTGCGAGATTTATCGCTAAACTTTAGTATTGTCTCACGAAATAGGCTAGCACAGAAAAGGACCAGAAACTGTTAGCTTCAGGTCCTTTATCTTTTTATTCCCACTCGACAGTTGCAGGTGGTTTGCTGGTAATGTCATACACAATACGGTTCACGTGTTTGACTTCGTTAACGATACGGACGGAAATCTTTTGTAAAATATCCCATGGGATTCGTGCAAAATCGGCAGTCATTCCATCAATAGACGTGATAGCACGAATACCGACAGTATAGTCATAAGTGCGCGTGTCTCCCATGACACCCACACTACGAATACCAGGAAGAACAGTGAAGTACTGCCAAATATCACGGTCAAGACCAGCTAATTTGATTTCTTCACGTAAAATAGCGTCGCTTTCTCGAACGATTTCCAATTTTTCTTCAGTAATTTCCCCTAAGACACGAATGCCTAAACCTGGGCCGGGGAAAGGTTGGCGCCAGACGAGTGACTCAGGCATGTCTAACTCAATGCCTAGTTTTCTCACTTCGTCTTTAAATAGTGTGTTCAAAGGTTCAATTAATGTGAAAGTCATGTCTTCAGGTAACCCACCTACGTTATGATGCGATTTAATGGTTTGAGCTGTGGCTGTTCCACTTTCAATGACATCTGAATAAATGGTTCCTTGAGCTAAGAAGTCCACGTTCTCCAATTTTCCAGCTTCGTCATTAAAGACTTCAATAAATTCATTTCCAATTAATTTACGTTTTTGTTCTGGGTCGGATACACCTTTTAATTTACCTAAGAAGCGGTCTTTGGCATCGATTCGAATAATGTTTAAACCGAATTTGCAAAGAGACTGTTCATCACTTGATCGCCTTCGTCTTTTCGAAGCAAACCATGATCCACAAAAATGCATGTCAACTGATTGCCGATGGCTTTGTTTAAAAGAACACCAACGACGCTTGAATCCACGCCACCAGATAAGGCAAGCAAAACTTTTTTATCCCCCACTGTTTCTCGAATAGTTGCGACTTCTTTTTCAATAAAGTGTGTCATGCTCCAATTACCACTGGCTTGGCAGCTGTTAAATACAAAGTTTTCAAGGAGTTGTGTACCTTGTTCAGTATGGCTGACTTCTGGGTGAAACTGCAGGCCAAAAATTGTTGCTTCACTGTTTTCAAAAGCCATGACTGGGTACTCATCATTTGAAGCCGTTACTTTAAACTTTTTAGGTAAAGAAGTGACTTGATCTGTATGACTGACCCAAACAGATTGGTTTTGAGTCAGTTCGTTAAACAATAAACCGGCTTCTTCCGATAGGGAAACAGAACGGTTGCCTAAATGTTGGAAAGTATGTTTTTCTACAGAACCACCGAAGTGTTTAGTGATAAGGTGCATACCATAATCAATGCCCAAAATAGGGACGCCCATTTCAAAAATCCTAGGGTCAATAGAATACGCGTCACGGTCATTCACGCTCTTGGGTCCACCGGATAAAATAACACCTTTAACTGACTGCTCTCTTAATTTTTCAGCGCTTATGGTATGAGGAAGAAGTTCTGAATACACACCCAATTCACGAATACGTCTGGCCAAAACTTGGTTGAATTGGCCACCAAAATCCAATATAGCTATTTTTTCAAGTTCATTTATATTCGTTTTCAAAGTCATTGTCGCCTCTCTTTATCGTATAGAATAGTTTGGTGCTTCTTTTGTCACTTGGACATCGTGAGGGTGAGATTCTTTAAGGCCGGCTCCACTCATATGAATGAACTGAGCTTCTTCTCTAAGCTCCTTCAAGTCAGTTGCGCCAACGTAGCCCATGCCAGAACGCAAGCCTCCAACCATTTTGGAAAATAATATCTTCTAGACTGCCTTTATATTCCACGCGTCCTTCAATACCTTCTGGAACGAGTTTGTTGGCTTCGTTTACAGAGTTTTGGAAGTAGCGATCGCTTGAACCTTTTTGCATCGCGCCTAAACTACCCATCCCGCGGTACGTTTTATAGCGGCGTCCTTGATACAATTCGAATTCACCTGGTGATTCGTCTGTGCCGGCTAGCATACTGCCCAGCATGACGGCATGCCCACCTGCTGCCAAAGCTTTAACGATATCGCCTGAATATTTGATGCCACCGTCTGCAATGATGGCTTTGCCGTATTTTCGGGCAACAGTTGCCGCGTCATAAATAGCGGTAATTTGTGGGACGCCGACACCAGCAACGACACGAGTGGTACAAATGGAACCTGGTCCAATGCCGACTTTGACAACGTCTACACCTGTTTCAAACAAGGCTTCTGTTCCTTCTGCCGTAGCGACATTTCCAGCAATCAAAGCAATGTCAGGGAAGTGATCACGAATTTCTTTCACTTTGCGAATCACTCCGGCACTGTGTCCATGAGCCGTATCAATAACGATCACGTCAACGCCAACCTCAATTAAGGCTTCAGCTCTTAAGAAACTGTCGCTTGTCACACCAATGGCAGCCCCAGTCAGTAATCGACCATGTTCATCCTTGGCCGCGTTCGGGAATTGGGTCACTTTTTCCAAATCTTTAATCGTAATCAAACCACTTAAGCGACCGTCATCATCGACTAATGGCAATTTCTCAATTTTATGTGTCTGTAAGATTTTCTCGGCTTCCTCTAAAGATGTGCCTTTAGGCGCGGTTACTAAGTTCTCTTTAGTCATGGCAGAATCAATTGTTTGGCTGTAATCTTTTAAAAAGCGTAAGTCACGGTTAGTCAAAATACCGACAAGGACACGGTCTTCTAAGGAATTAACGACAGGAATCCCACTGATGCGGTAGCGAGACATCAATTCTTCAGCGGCAGAGAGCAAGTGGTTAGGTGTTAAAAAGAAAGGGTCAATAATGACACCATTTTCTGAACGTTTAACCTTTCGGACCTCGTCAGCTTGTTCTTCAATAGACATATTTTTATGAATGATCCCCAGTCCCCCTTGTCTGGCCATGGCGATAGCCATACGGGAATCGGTGACGGTATCCATGCTGGCGCTTAAAATAGGCACGTTCAGTCGAATCTTATCAGTGAGTTGAACCGATAAATCCACGTCATTTGGCAAAACATGACTTTCGGATGGAACGAGCAGGACGTCATCAAAGGTGAAGCCCTTTTTAGCAAATTTACTTTCCCATTGTGTCATTGTAATCATATCCTCTCTTGTATAGGTGTACGGCTGAAGCGTCAGTGTTAAATTATCGAGTAGTGTACCAAACGGTTTGGAAGGCGTCAACGCGACAAATGAGAGGAAATATAGAATATGAGAATATTTTCAGAAAGTGAAGCGCCGTTTATAATAAAAAAACTCCCCATAAATAGGGGAGTGAAAGGATTTATGTCGTTTGAACTATGTATAAATACAGAATTATACATAATTATACGCTTTAAATTTTAGGGAATTTTAATGAACGATTGCTAATTCAGAAGAAGAAATGTTAATTTTATTTAAATATTAACGAACGAAAGGAGTGTTTAAACACTGAAAAAAGCTTTAAACACGAACAATTTAATTGGAAGAATGAAACATACTATTTGCTGATATGTATAACATTTATCGTTAGACTTAATTAGCTTTGTGCTTTTTAAGTAATCTCTGCCTATAAAGGATAATGTCATCGTAATACGTCTGTTCGCCAAAGGCTAAGTAATGATTGATACTATCTAAAGTTGATTCGTTAGAAGATTCGCCTAATAGCTCTTTTGCAAAAGCGTATTGGAACGATGCAATGATTTTCCAGTGAAGGGTTTCGTATGTAGCGGATTTATACAACTCTTCTTTTATGGCTTTGAGTCAATAACTATACACTATTAACAAGGCCTATGAAAATATAACTATCTATAACTAATAAACCAATTTTAGATTAACAACATTATTATCTACAGAACTATTGAAAGATAAAAAAGAGTAAACAAGCCAGTTGGCTTGTTTACTCTTTTTTTAGTTAGTCTTCTAAATAACCTTCTTCAATTAGGAATTCTCTGGCGACGTCTTCCGCATGTCTGTCTTCAAAGACGACCTCATAATTCATCCCGCGCATTTGCTCATCGGTTATTTGACCGGCTAATACGGATAGAGCGTCTTCGATTTCTGGGTACTCTTCAAGTAAATCAGTCATCATCAAAGGAGCACCTTGATAAGGAGGAAACAGCCCTTGGTCATCTTCTAATACGACAAGGTCATATTCATCGATTTCCGGATCCGTACTGTAGGCATCAATTAAATTAACATCCCCTCGTTCAATAGCGGTATAGCGAAGCTGAGGCTCCATGGTGCTAATATTATCAAAGGAGAAACCATATAAATCTTGAATACCGAGATAACCATCTTGTCGGTCATTAAATTCAATGGTGAACCCAACATCAGCTAAGTGAGAGACGGGGGCGAGGTCAGAGATGGTTTCGAGACCATGTTCTTCCGCAAAGTCAGCTGTAACAGCTAGAGTATAGGTGTTATTGAAATCCATTGGTTCAAGAAGCGTCATGTCATGAGTTTCTTCAATGTTATCACGTGCGCGTTCATAAACCTCTTCTCTCGGTGTACCGGGTTCAGGGACGTCATCAAAGAAGTCTGCCAAAATGGTACCAGTAAACTCTGGGTAAATATCTATTTCTCCAGAACGTAGCGCATTGAAGACAAAGGTCGTCATACCGAAGTTGGGCTCAAGATCTACTGTTAAATCCGTTTGATCTTCAATCAGTAATTTGTACATGTTCATTAGGACTTCAGGTTCTGTCCCCATTTTCCCGGCGATCGTTAAGTCGTCTTCGTCTGAGAAAATGACGGGTAGAATTAATAGGGCACCAATGACGACGATACCTGTTCCTAAAATAGTCAGTGTTTTTTTGAAAGAGGTGGTTTGCAAATAACGCAGCAAGACGTCAAAAGCAATGGCTAATAAGGCTGCAGGCACGGCACCTAAAATAATTAAGTTGTTGTTACCACGGTCGATACCCAGCAAAATTAAACTTCCGAGTCCACCCGCTCCAATTAAAGCTGCAACTGTAGCCGTCCCAATAATTAACACCATGGCTGTTCGAATACCTGCCATAATAACCGGTAAAGCGATTGGGAATTGAACTTTTCTTAGTTTTCTAAAGCGACTCATCCCCATGGCATCAGCGGCTTCAGTTATAGACGGATCCACACCTGTTAAACCGGTATACGTGTTTCTTAAAATGGGGAGCAGAGCATAAATGATTAAAGCTGAAACTGCCGGAATCGTTCCTATTCCAATAATTGGAATCAACAAACCTAAAACGGCCAATGACGGAATGGTTTGGAAAATAGCTGTGATTTGAATAATTGGTTCGGCAATGTTCTCCCGGTCCAATAAGAAGATACCTAAAGGAACGGCTATAGCGACAGCTATTAATAATGAAAGAAAAGATAATTGCATGTGTTCAATTAAAGCAGTCCAGACATCTCCGCTTCTTTCTTGAAAAGCTTGAATAAAGGCGTTCATCATGGTGCTTGCACCCCCTTGCTAGTTGAAAGTTCTTCTGCCAAGTAATGAATGAGGTCCTCTCTTGTGATAACAACCAACTCATCAGAATGGTCACTCAATACCTGAACATGAGGGTGTTTGGAAAGTGCGACAGTCAATTCACCAATAGAAGACGTGCGAGTGATTGTTTCTTGGGAATCAATTAATTCAGCTGATCTGTATCCTTTGTCTAAGAGATGCTGAACGGTTTTCTTCTCTTCGTAATAAGGCAAGCCCGTTCGTAAGAACTCTTTGACAAAATCGTTGGCAGGATGACTTAAAATCTCTTCTGCTGTGCCCACTTGTTCAATCCGGCCTTGATTCATCACACAAATTCGGTCGCCTAAGTTAATGGCTTCTTGCATGTCATGTGTCACGAAGACAATCGTTTTTTTAAGCTCGCGCTGAAGAGCCACCACATCTTGTTGCAAGCTGTTTCGAGTAATGGGGTCTAAAGCGCTGAAAGGTTCATCCATCAAAATAATGTCAGGATCTGCTGCTAAAGCCCTTATAACTCCGATGCGTTGCTGTTGTCCACCTGACAATTCGGATACTTGTCGATGCCGGTAAGTGTCTGGGTCCAAATCGACCCGTTCTAGAAGTTCGGTTACCCGACTCTGTTTCTTTTCTTTAGACCACTCCAACATGTCTGGTACTGTTAAAATGTTTTCTTCTACAGTCATATTTGGAAAAAGGGCAATCTGTTGCAAGACATATCCAATATTCCATCTTAATTCTTGAATATTGTAGTCAGATAATTCTTTTCCATCAATTAAGAGACGACCTTCTGAGTGGTCAATCAATTGGTTAATCATTTTCAATGTAGTGGTTTTCCCACTTCCGCTGGGTCCAATTAAGACGAAAAACTCTCCCTTTTTTATCTCCAGGGAGAAATCGTCAACGACAGCCGTTTCTCCATAGCGTTTATACACGTGTTCAAATCGAATCACTAAGGTTCCTCCTTTTTTTCATGTATTTTTAGTATAACAAAAGGCAAAGGTTTTCCATTATGATATACTTACCCACAAGAAAAAGGAGAGCAGGTGCACAGATGCGACTGAGAGAAATCGAAGAAAAAGATAATCAGGCGATTGGTCAATTAGTTCAAGACTCATTAGAACGTCATCAGTTAAATATTCCAGGGACCGCTTATTTTGACCCTTACTTATTTGAGTTAAGCGACTATTATAAACAAGAAGGCGCAAAGTATTGGGTGTTAGAAAAAGAGGGCAAAGTCATCGGCGGTTGTGGGGTCGGACCTTATGATAAGGAAAAAGGGATTGGCGAAATTCAAAAATTATACATTGCTGAAGGTGAGCAAGGGAAAGGCTACTCCCATCAGTTAATTCAAAAAGCCCTCGATTTTGCTGCCCAGAATTATTCAGCTTGTTATATCGAAACCTTTGCTTCATTGGACAAAGCGAACCAGTTATATAGGCGCTACGGCTTCTCGCTACTGAAAGAACCACTGGAAGGCAGCGAACATAATGCCTGTGACACGTGGTTATTAAAAGAGTTTTAAGTAGAAAAGACAAGAACCGTCTGCCAAGGGTTCTTGTCTTTTTGAATAAATGAGAGCTGATAATCGGTATTGATACAAGTTGCTGAGAGAAAATAATATTAACTTGTATCCAAATGCTTATTGATACAAGTTACTGAGAGAAAATAATATTAACTTGTATCCAAATGCTAATTGATACAAGTTACTGAGTTAAAATGATATTAACTTGTACTAAAACACGTATTAATGATAATTAAGTAAAAATAATTGTATAACGTGTCATTTAGATTCAAAATACTTAAATAGGGAAAGTTATATGATGAATAATTATGAGAATAAAATGAATTTAGAAGTTTTTTTATGAGAAGTTTATGGTAAACTAATGAAAATACATACTAAAATGGCAAAGGGACGATTAAATGAAGAGGCAAGTTGTACGAGAAACACTCGCCTATATGTGGCGAAATAAGAAGAACCGATTGGTTATTGTTTTATGTTTTGGAGCGTTATTAGTACATAGCTTACTTATTTTACCCAATACTCGCTTTCATGATGAGGTGGATGTCGTGGCATTGGAGCGTAGCATGGATTCCAACCGTCAAACGTTTGAAGACCGCCTTGAGGAGGGGTTAACTGTTCCAACCTTTATGACTGGAACGAGTGCTTATGAAATAGCGCGAAATGAATACGTTAATCAAAGGGAATTGTTGACTGCTCTTAAAATGGGAGACGTGAGGCGTTACTTAGGTATTTCTTATCGACCCACTTCAGAAGAACGTGAGTTTGTTCCGGAAGAAAAACCCTTTACTTTACTTGGTTACGCTAAAGAAGAAGCATTTCAATCCTTTAAAAATAATTATTATATGGATGAAGTAGAGCAGCTAAATTTTCACATTGTTCACGAACGGACGAGCTTGCAGCAGCTTCATTTATTTTTAATTGGCCAAGGACCTTATGTGCTTATTTTCCTATTATTATTTATGGTAAGTGATGTCGTCACAAAAGATCGTAAGTTGCGCACGCAAAAGTTAGGCGTACCAGTTAACTGGTTTACTTACGTCTTGGTTCAGTCACTCACAGCAATGGGCTTCTTTTTAGTTTTTGCGGCTGCCTTAGCAGGATTTTTTATCCTGGTTAACGGCCTACTTTATGGCTTTGGCACGCTAAACCTTCCAGTGGGTGTATTTGATTTATCGCCGCCTGAAGAGGGGCAATTTATGGTGAGTATGATTGTCGAGGCGATTGGAACATATTTCGTACGCGTGCTTCCCTATAGTTTGCTTTTAATGTATGGTTTTACACGCTTATCGTCACTATTTAGTTTATTAGTCAAACACGATGTTGTTGTGCTCATTCTCTCCGTGTTTGTTCTCATGTTTCCACAACTATATTACAGTCCAGGAACATCTGAATTGTTTGGGGTTTCAGCCACATGGTTTCCGCAAACTTACTTCCATTTTGGAGAAGTGGCGAGTGGGCGGATGGCTTTGGATCTTATGACGTATACGCCTTATGTGAGGGGATTAATTGTCCTGGTAGTGACCATCCTCGTTTTAGAATTACTGAACTGGATAGTATCCAAAAAAATAACGCGTCAGGCGTTTATAGGCTAGGAGGGGCAATATGAAAAAAGTATTTAAGTGGAACGGTTTATTATTGCTTCGTGATTGGAAAACGAGACTGATTATATTAGGCTTTCTTATATTTTTGGGATCGTTCTCTTTGCTCTATAGACAGTCAAATGTGGTTTTGCCTGAGATGCAGATTCGAGAAGAGTACAGCGACTCCCATCAAATATTTCGAATGATTCCGGCATCTCATTTTGAAGGGGAATTGGGTCAAGAGGTCCAACAACGATTGGGACGGAATTCAATGCTGATTGGTTTAAACCGGTATATCTTAACTCAGCAAGAAGGCAATACGGTAGCTGGTCTTGAAGACGTTGTATCAGATTATGTAAACAATGGTCGTGAAATGGCTGTAAACAACTTATTTTTACACGATGCAACGGAATTTGAATCGTATGATTTATTATTGGATGTTTACTTGCCTACGCGAGAAGAAGTCGAACAACAAGTTGGTTTTTATGATGCCTTGGAAAGGTATGACTTAGACTTTGAATGGAACCCGTTCTCCGCGTCTCAAGTTCTCCAGCAACAGATTGAATTATTTGTATCGGTTGTCATGTTTATTGCTATTGCGCTTTTAGCAGGGGATCATTTCACAAAAGATCAAGTAAAAAACTATAGTGTGACGCAAGGTTTGCCTCTTTCAATGAAAACGCAATGGAGAGGACGAACCATACTCATTTGGGCTATCTCTTGGCTAGTGGCACTTTTAGGCATAGCCATCAGTTATCTAGTATCTTTATTTTCTGAGACGACAGGAAGCTTGTGGTACCCGATCGGTGTTTACTTTAATCAAGCGGTTAGGTATATCCCTTTATGGCAGTATGGTCTTTTGTTAATTGGGTTAGGGATGCTTGTCAGTTATGTCTTCATCCTTATTATTAATGGCTTGAGTTGGATGATTCGAAATATTTATTTGACATTATTTGTGGTTGGGGGACTTGTTCTGTTACCTATGGTCTGGACGTTCTTTACTCCAGTGACAGGTTGGCAGCCATCCTTTTACACGGACATTGTATCTGTCGTGAGCGGACAAAGTGCTAGAGTGTATCAGTTGCAGACGATTGAGTTTTGGCGCTTGCCTATCATTGCTGTCGTTATGTGGGTTCTCATCGAATTGATCTTCCATTTTATCTTTAAATTGATTCCAACCCAAACATTTGGCTTGAGAAGGAGAATATCTAAATGACTTTAGAAATTAAAAACATGAACATATCTTACGGCGATCGAGTAATTTTAGAAGATATATCGTTTCATCTATCAAATGGCCAATTGATTGGTTTGGTTGCGCCCAACGGGACAGGTAAAACAACCTTGTTCAATGCCATTATGCGTTTCATTCCTGTTAAATCAGGACAGATTCTTGTTGACGGAAAAGAATACACGGCCAAGGATAAGGATATTTTGAAGTTGCATCAATTAATTAACTTCTTTCCGAACCAAGCTGATCTGCATGAGAAT
Organism: Alkalibacterium sp. MB6; assembly: GCF_009935905.1. Taxonomy (GTDB): domain Bacteria; phylum Bacillota; class Bacilli; order Lactobacillales; family Carnobacteriaceae_A; genus Alkalibacterium. The sequence continues at coordinate 12,523 of NZ_PREX01000008.1, forward strand.
TTTTCTGGAACAGAACACATTAAAATGTATGCAGATATGTGGGCAGGCAGGCGCGAAGATGTTCAAACGATCATCAAGCGTCTTGAAATGGATGATTACGTTGATCGCAAAGTGAGTACCTACTCTTTAGGGATGCGCCAACGTTTATGCTTTGCCATGGTTGTTGCAGCAGATACACCCATTATGTTTATGGATGAAGTAATGAATGGTTTGGACCCCGAGAACGTCTCTTTAGTATCAGACATTTTAATTGAGTTAAGAGAAAAAGGGAAAATCATTATGATCGCTTCCCATTTATTGGACAATTTGGATGAATATGCTGACAAAGTATTCTTCTTAAAAGATAAAAAACTCCACCACATCATCGATCATGCAGACAAAAGAGAAGACTTCTTTAAATTGGTCTGTACGCAAAAACAAGCAATCGCATTGGAACAAGTCTTCCCTATGCCTAATAGAACGATTCATTTAGGGAATAGCATGCTGTGTATTCCTATTGGGAAGATGACCGATGAACAACAAGTTGATTTGTATCGACTCATCAGACAATCGGGGGACATTGAATTATCAGTCGGTCCTCTTGGAACAGCGCAATATTATTCGCACTTGTACGGACTTGAATTGCATTCGTATAGTAGGGGGCATAGCAATGAAACGCTTGTCTAAATTAACTGTTAGCTTCTTATTTTTTTTGGTAACCATTATTCTTTCAGGCTGTGCTTCTTTTGCCGGCTTAAGAACGCCTTTATACGATGGGGAGCCCATTGTCGAACACGAAGAAGCCACTGCTCTATACAAAGAGTCTAAAGTAATCCATGACGATTTCCAGGAAGACTATTACCGTTACCCTCTAAGTGACTCGCTTTTTGAGGAGTCGTTAGACTTTACAGGCAAAGAGTCCATTGTTTTGGAAGGAGGCAATTACGTTGTTGGGGAAGAGGTCGAACCGGGGCGTGTCTACCTTCAAGGGGCAGAAAGTGATTTTAGTCCGGATATGTGGATTATTCACACGGCAAAGATGACGGTAAGAGATGAAGAAGGTGTCGTGACATTTGAAAATCACTTTCAAGACGGTAATGGCGTGATGACGGCGGTAGTAGACTTAAGAGAAGGGGATACCATAGAACTCTCTGGGAATGATCCTCTTGTGACAGTTTATTATGAGGACCTTACACAAATGGGCGAATTTATTGAAGAAGGGCAAACGGCTTTGATTGCCGGACATTTTGAGGTTGGTAAGCACATAGAAGCAGGAACTTATGAATGGCAAAATGGGAGTGCCCCTCGAACGAGTGAGTTGTATCATTTTAAATCGGATGGAGAGACAGACGTGATAGAACTGACTACCACCAATTGGTCATTTATGATGACACATGAAGAAAATGATGAGCTCTATCAATTAGGTTACATTGGCTCTGAGGAACATGAACTGAACAGACGAATGATTGATGCCCAATCCGGCGCGTCTACAATTGAATTAGCGAATGGAGACAAGCTCTATATCCCGATGATTTACCAAATTGTATTTGAAAAAGTAGACTAAACAATGAAAGGAAGTTAAAATGTATTCATTTTGGATTAGAGCAGAACAGTTTTATACGCTCATCATGCCTGTGCTTGCAGTCTTTCTTTTGATTCTCTTGATCGCGTATATTATGCTTATTTCTTACACAGAAAAAGGCAAACCGAATAGAAGATGGGCACATAGAGTGTTTTTCGGTATCCTTGGGTTAAGTGCTCTAGTCGGTCTCGTTGGACATTATCAGAACCAGTACTGGTTGGAACAAAATGAGTTTGTGACACCAGGTATCAGAGAATTTAATTACGTCTTGGGTTACCGTAATAATGAAGATGCCTCTATTGTACGTTCCTATAGACGGTCGTCTAATTTAGCCGAGCAACTATCCTTCCTTGATATGTATGAAGGGGAGAGGACCACACGTCCTTTTGATTACCCTTATTTAGGATCAGAAGGGAATGTGCACTACTTTACCTACGGAGAGGACAACCAATACGTGTTTACTTACCAAGGAGACATCCATTGGACTGAGGATGAACGAGAATTAGTGGGTTGGCGCTACCACCTGACAGACGGGCGTTTTGAAGAACTGGGTTTTCATAATGAATTTGATATTATTTTCGATTCTCTAAGTTTGCCTAAAGAAGAGCAAAAAGAACTTGAAGAGTATGATGCGTATACCGCAGTGACGATTGAGGAAATGATTGGCGGGTGGAATTTTGGTCGACAATTCTATTAAGTTTTTTCATAAAGAACGAAATTCGGCCAACAGGTCGAAAGAGATTGTATTTTGACCTCTATCCTTGTAAAATAAAGAAAATAACGCAATCAAAGGGGTTTATAATAAACATGGAAGTATTTACAGAGTTCCGATTGGTATTCATTGTTATTCTCGCAATATTGGGCATCTTTCTAATTTTATCACTTATTCCAAAAGGTCGTAACGTGGTGGTGACCTTCTTTTCAGTACTGACGGTTTCTATCACACATTTATTCATTGCTACGTCACTATTAGTCACTGAAAATTTCTTTTTGGACTCGTATAACTTAGATGGCGATGCCATTACCTTTTACTTATACCTAGGTATTGTGGTTTTAGCGATAGTGAATCCGATAGTATACAAAGTGAGAAACAAGAGAAGTAAACGCAATTCTTATTCATTTAGATAAAATCAAACATCCCAAGCGACGTATGGTATCGTCTCTTGGGATGTTTTTTCCTATCCAATTTTGTTACTCTTTCGATCTACCACCAAAGAAGTAAAATCCTCCACTGACCGCTGCAAGAATGACGACAGCCCCGCTTATCGCAAGGGGTGTATTCAATGTGTCGATACCATCGGATTCTTGAGCAACGGCTGCATCTGTTTCATCGGGGGTATCACTTACATTAGCCCCTTCTTCCTCGTCACTTGTAGTCTCTTCTAGAGACTCACCTTCACTATTGGCTTGAATGAAACTGCCTTCTAATTCATTTGGATTGAAAACAGCAAAGGTTCCAGTCGATTGAGAAGAGCCGATGACTGCACCGTTAGAATACGTTTCACCAAAGATTATCCATTCCTGTGAGTCGTCATTCCACTCATATAACTTGTCCCCTTGTCCTTCTGCATCATTCGTGAAGAAACGGTAAGCCATTGGTTCAGCTAATGCTTGAGAATGTTGTCCATTCTGTTCGATGCTGAACCGTATAATGTCACTCTTAGCACTCGCTTCATGCTCAGACAAAGTAGTATTTGGTTCAAAGATGAGTGTGGCACTGTCATCAACTAAATTGGCTGATGGGATAACCCACTCTAAGTCGATGCGTGCAATCAGTAAGGTGATGCCTTTACTTTTCAGCAGACTGACTTGTTCTTTGGTCAAACTGACACGCTGAACGTTATTCAAAGTCGAGTCAAACGAGATGGCCAGCACGCCATTATCAGCAACGGATTCAATGTCTTCTGTTGTGATTAAGCCTAAGCCATTTGCTTCGTAAGGTCTAATCCAGACGGTACTTGAAGACGTAAAATCTAATTCATCCGTCTCGTCTTCCGATTCGTCCTCAATCTCTTCTTCTAATGAAGTTTCTGTGTCTCCTTCTTCTATGGCACTGTCCTCAGTCGGAGTCTCGCTATCGGTCGTTTCGTCCGTAACTGAACCGGAATCTGTCTCTTCTTCGTTAGGAACCTCGACAATTTCATCAACTTCATCTAGATTGTCTTCAGGACTTTCACCTTCTACGTCGGTTACTTCCTCAGTATGTTCTTCACCTTCACCTTCAGGGACATCAGTTACCTCGTCCTCTTCAACGGGTTCTTCAGGTTCTATTGGGTCTTCTGGTTCTACGGTTTCTTCTAAAGGAGCGTCGGTATACTGAACCAAACCAAAACCGAATTCGACGTCCCGACCAGGTGCGCCTAAATCCAATGCTTTTGAATTCATCCGTTGCCGAATACGTTCACTCGATTCACCGGGGTACTTTTGCATTAACAGTGAAGCAATACCCACAACGTGAGGGGTTGATTGAGACGTTCCAGACATTAAAACATGATTAGCGCCGTCTACTGGTGTGCCAAGGCCCATTATATCTTGACCGGGTGCGGCCAATTCATTTTCAAGGCCAAGCATCGAGTCGTGTGCTCGAACAAATTGATTATCGACGTTCGCAACGGCAATGACTTCTTCATGGGCAGCAGGGTAATCAACCGTTTCGTTTCCGTCCACTCTATTCCCGCTGGCTGCGACGATTAGAATACCTTGTTGAGCAGCGAGTTCTATCATCTCATAGATATCAGGGTTAAATTCAGGGTAACCAGAACTCACGGTAATGATGTCCATGTTGTTTTCAATTGCCCATGCTAAGCCTTCAATTAAGCTGCTTGCTTGCGTACGGTTGCCTCGTGTTTGATGGTAAATCTTTACACCATAAAGGTCAACGCCAGGAGCCACACCTTGGGTACGACTACCTTGGTGAGCACCGATGATACCAGCTACATGAGTGCCATGCCCATCATGGTCGTTTGTCCAAGGATCGGCTCCCCATTCATGTTCCTCGTCAAAAATACTGTAACCACCGGCATATGTGATATCTGGATGATTATAAAAACCAGTATCTAACACAGCGACACGAACAGCCTCTCCCGTGAAGCCTTCTTCCCAAGCTTCATCTGCACGAATGATTTTATTGTTCCATCCATCGCCAGAATACGCTTGACGATCCGCTTCTGTGGTAGACATTTCTTGGTCATAAGTGACCCGTCTCACATTTTCTTGCTGACTGATTGTTTTCACAGCTGAAGCAGGCACAGTCATGGTCTGAATCGGAAGGAGGCTCATTGTTTGAACATTTTGAAAAGCAGGATCTAAATCTTCTTCTGAAGGGACTTCTTCGTGATACCTGACAATAATGTCAATGTATTGATCGCTATGATGGCGATCGTGTGCAAACACTTGAGTAGCCGGTAATAAAGAACCAGCCAATAATAGAAAGGCACCTAATACTGATAATAGTTTAGTCATCTTACGCACGTATCGTGTCTCCTTTTCTTTGTTGCAAGGTATTTAAACAGTCATTTTAACAATAATAATTAAGTCTTATGACTTATAGTGAATATAGTATCATAGACCCACTGCATAAAGGGCTCAATATACTCATAAAAATGAAAAGAAACCAGACAGTTGTCACAATTTGTTAAAAAAATATAGATTAACTCAATAAAATGGTAGAATAGACACACAAGAAAAGAAGAGGGAGTGCATTGAACAAATGAATGACGGCGAGGATATACTGTTTAATAATCAATCTCATCCTGGAATTGATAAGTTATATGAGTCATTTAAAAAGGAAATCAATAAACATGGTGGCATAAAAGGATACGTCCGCTTAACTGCCTTTACAGACGACGAGCTTGAACCGATTGCGCACTTTTTTAATCTGTCAGTGGAATCACTGAGGCAGAAAGGACGAGTGGGGTTGGAGGCTTTTGATCGCGTGCTCGACAAGGCTCCTTATAATGGGATTGGTTTACTTAAACTACTTGAAACGTATTTCGATGAGCCTCTATTGACTTATTCTGCGGTGGAAGAACGTCGAGATTACCTTAAGGGCTTAGAAGAGACATTCTCATTATTAAAAGATTGGCTCGCTTATGTGAGACGGCATACGTCAGATACGAAATGGATTCATGACTTAATTAAACAGTCACCCAATGACTTTGAGCAAATGGTTTTGTATCTATCAGAAGGGATTCGCTTGCTTCCAAGTAGACCGGTTCGGTTGTCCGTATTCAGCCAAATTATTACCCTTAATCCTGATGCCTTTCAATCTACTACCACATTGGGTCAATTATGGTTGCATGTTTTAGCAGAAACGAGACGTTTACATGCCATTGAACCCATCGCCTTACCTGAAACCAAACAAGCAGAAGATGATTTGCTCCAATCCTTTAATCTATATCGAGAAGATATTACAGATGCGGTGACGGTAGCCAACTTGTTTGCGGAAACACCCAGAGGCTATCATCTTATGTGGGAAGCAGCAGTCCATTCTCGCAGCATCATGACGGTTCCTTTGAGAGAAATGGTCAAATTATCTGCGGTTTACCCTGCCCATCAACGATCAATCGTTTGGGTAATCGATAATCCAGAATTATTTACGCGAATTCTTGACGAGGTACCTACTATTCCTATGATTTGTCTTCAGGAAAAATGGTCTTGTGCTGCTTGGGAAGTGTTTGACCGTTTGGAAGCAGAGGCGGTTGAGATGCGCTTCGTCGGAGATTTAACACCAGAGTCTATCGTCCGAGCTGAAGAATTACTCATGCATTACCCTAAAAAAGCAAAGACCTGGCAGATGACAGTGGATACGTATTTAAAAGCAATAGATGAATCCAATCACTTGTCAAAAGAAGAGAAAAACTTACTCGATAAGCATCATCTGGATGACTTGGCGTGTCTTAAAGACGAAATGAAAGATAGAGGCCACCCTGCTTATCTCATGTCTATTGTTGATGAACTTATTAGTGAGCTGGCTTACTATTATAGGGATTGACAGACTCGTTTAGATAGATAAGAATGAGAGTGGAAAGTGAAAGGATAGAGTTAGTGATTATCAGTTGAAAGGAAGACAAGTGTGGATAAAAGAAGAGTGACAGATGAAAAACGCTTATTACACGGAGGGGATTATAACCCAGATCAATGGTTAACTTACCCGGATATTTTAGAAGAAGATGTTAAGTTAATGAAGTTGGCTCACACCAATACCTTTTCCGTCGGTATTTTCGCTTGGGCTGCATTAGAACCTGAAGAAGGACGCTATGCATTTGATTGGCTTGATAAAGTCATCGAAGGCATTGACTCGATAGGAGGCCGCTTTATACTGGCTACGCCAAGTGGAGCAAGGCCGGCATGGATGTCAAAAGCTCATCCAGAAGTTTTGAGAACGGATGCTTACAGACGGAAGCACCTTCATGGGGCGCGTCATAACCATTGTTTTTCCTCGCCTTATTACCGTGAAAAAACGCAGGAAATGAACCGGAAATTAGCCGAGCGTTATGGCAATCACCCCGCTCTATTAATGTGGCACATATCTAATGAGTACGGCGGCGAATGCCACTGTGACCTTTGCCAGGAAAACTTTAGAACGTTTTTAAAAAACAAATATGATAACGATTTAGATAAACTCAATCACTCATGGTGGGGTCCGTTTTGGAGCCATACCATTACCGATTGGGAACAAATTGAATCCCCTTCACCGATTGGAGAGAGTGCTGTTCACGGGATGAATCTGGACTGGAGACGATTTGTTTCGCATCAAACGATTGATTTTTATAAGAGTGAAATCGAACCATTAAGAGAGTTGACGCCTTCTATTCCAATTACGACTAACTTTATGTCGGACAATCCTGAATTTGTGCCGTTCACGGGACTGGATTACAGTGAATTCGCCAAAGAAGTGGATGTCATCAGTTGGGATGCGTATCCTGCCTGGCATAATGATTGGGAAGACACGGCAACGACCGCTTCTCGCACAGCCTTTTTAAATGACCATTTTTACACGATGAAAAACCAGCCATTTTTATTAATGGAGTCGACACCAAGTGCAGTGAATTGGCATGATGTGAATAAAGCGAAGCGTCCAGGGATGCACTATTTGTCTTCGATGCAAATGTTGGCACATGGATCGGATAGTATCCTGTACTTCCAGTGGCGCAAATCAAGAGGATCTTCTGAGAAATTCCACGGTGCAGTTGTGGATCATGACCGCTCATCTGAAAACCGCGTCTTTAAAGAAGTGGCTCAACTTGGTCAAGCGATGGAAGAAGTATCAGAGAAAGTGACAGGTTACAGAAGAGTAGCCGACGTGGCTATTCTTTATGATGTGGAAAGTGATTGGGCACTAAAAGATGCTCAAGGATTTGGCTTGAAAACAAAGCATTATGGTGAAACCCTGCAGAAACATTACCAATCCTTTTGGGATAAAAATATTGCCGTTGACATTGTGACGAAAGAACAAGATATCTCAGCTTATAAGCTGTTAATCGTTCCGATGCTTTACATGATGTCAGAAGAGACTGCTATTACATTGCAGACCTTTGTGAAAAATGGTGGCACACTCGTCTCAACTTATCTGACTGGTTTGGTGGACGAGTCTGATTTAACTCATATGGGTGGGTGGTTGAAGCCGTTACGAGAGACTTTTGGAATCGAACCGCTAGAAACGGATACCTTCTATCCATCGGATAAAAATACAATGGTATACAAAGGGTTCGAATACGAAATCAAAGACTATGCAACCATTATGGAGGCTAAAGGAGCTAACGTTTTAGGCCAGTATGAGTCAGACTTTTATGAAGGCACACCGGCCTTGACCGAACATGCCTACTATGAAGGGAAAGCCTACTATATTGGTGCCCGTTTAGAGCAACGGTTCCATGATGCGTTTTACGAAGAGCTGATTAAAAAGATGGATCTAAAACCGGCCTTAGCTGCTAGCCATAAACGTGGTGTCTCCATTCAGTCAAGAGAAGCAAATGGGATGCAAACCATTTTCATTATGAACTTTACTGAAAAAACTCAGACGCTGACCTTGCACGAAAGAGTGTTAGATAGCCAAAGTGGAGAGTATATAGAGGGCGATTTGAAGCTGAAACCTTACGATGTTAGAATTGTCGAAAAGTCAAAAGAAGCCTAACCATCATCTTTTTATACAAATTAGTAAGTAATTGTGACCGTTTTTCGCCAATTATGGTGGGGAAGCGGTCACTTTTTTCACATTGTCTAGTGTAATAACCGATAGTATTGGTATAATAGAGAAAAGGATTCAACTATTTAGTGGGAGAGAAAGGAGAAGATTCGTGGTCACATTAAATGACGTGGCAAAAAAAGCCAATGTCTCTAAAATGACGGTTTCTCGAGTCATCAATCACCCCGAACAGGTTACAGATGAGTTAAAGGAACTGGTTTACGAAGCAATGAGTGAGCTGAACTATCGGCCGAACGCAGCGGCAATCGCTCTCGCCCATAACCGAACTCAAATCATTAAATTATTAATTTTAGAAGAAATGACAGTCACTGAACCGTATTACATGTTTTTGTTGACAGGGATTGCTAATGAATTGGATAAGTATTCCTATAGTCTTCAGTTGTTGACTCATAAAAATATCCAAATCGGAGATTCTGATGGGTACATTGTATGTGGGATGCGTAGCAAAGATGAAGAGCTGGTTAAAAGTTTAAAGAAACCTGTCGTCTTATTTGGAGAAAATGATTTTGGATTAGATTTTGTGGACAGTGATAACGTTAAGAGCATGGCCAAAGCAACCGAATATGCTTTGGAAAAAGATTATGACCACATTGTTTATCTCGGTATTGATGTGAATGAACCGTTCGCTCAATCAAGAGAAAAAGGCTACACTGAAACCATGGATAAATACGGAAAAGAAAAGCATATTTACCGTTTGGAGAATCGATCTCGTTACTCTGCAGCTTTTATTCGTGATCATTGGGATTCCTTTTCAAAAAACACACTATTCTTATGTGCCTCAGACCGATTAGCCATGGGTGTGATTCGTGAAATTAAAGAACGTGGCGGAAATATTCCTGAAGAATATGGCGTCATCGGACATGACGGTGTATTCTTGGATCAAATTGCCTACCCACAATTAACGACCGTCAAGCAAGCCATTGATGAAATGGGCGCAGCCTGTGCCCGAATGGTTCTAGACAAAGTCAAAGCAGGCGGCAAGTCTCAAGGCAACCAACTCTTTGAAACGGATATAAAAATAGGCGGCACAACCCGTAATAATTAATAATAGGAAATTCAGCCATTCTCACCTTTAAAAAAGGACGGGGAATGGTTTTTTTGCTTTTTTATAGGGGAGTGAAAGCATCATCCACTGTGGTTAAAAATCTAGATAAAGAAGGTCTTTGAGTTTAATAATAGAGGGATTAGCTTTAAAATTAAGAAGAATAGTATTCTATAAAGCAAGTTATTAGAAAAATTAAGAAGAGTAAAGAGAAGTCTCCCTTATCTTTTTTGTTATCGGTAACACATCGAATGTCCTTGTTTATTTTTATCAGGGTGCTAGAATCAAGATGAAATCGCTTTTTTAAACAAACTGGAGATAGCATGCCATCTCGGTGGTCTTACATAACCTTAGATTCAGGAGGAAAGTAAATGGATACAGCAGCACTTTATCACCGTGCCGAAAGTGAGTACTCATATTTGTATGAATATGGTCATTACCACATTCGGCTACGAACAAAAGCAAACGATGTTGAAACCGTTGAGTTATTAAGCGGGGATCCCTATGCATTAGATGAACAGCAATGGTACACGAGTGGAAAAGAAATGAAAAAAGTGGCATCGACCAATATTCATGATTATTGGCAGATCGATACCAACGAGCCGACTCGACGCATGGCGTACGGCTTTCGAGTCATCGGTAAAGATGGTGTAGAGGTTTTTTACTCAGATCAAGGTGTCTATCCGTTTGAAGAGATTTTCTTAAAACAGATGAACTTCTATTTCCGTGTCCCTTATATTCATGAAATTGATGCTTTTCGTGCACCGCAGTGGGCAAAAGAAACCATTTGGTATCAGATTTTCCCAGAGCGATTCGCAAATGGGGACCAATCAAACGATCCAGAAGGCGTCCTGCCTTGGGGTAGCAAAGAGCATCCAGGCAGAGATGACTTTTACGGTGGCGATTTACAAGGTGTGCTCGATAAAATGGATTATTTAGAGAACTTAGGTATTAATGGCCTCTATTTCTGTCCTATTTTTGAAGCAACATCGAATCATAAATACGACACCATTGACTATATGGAAGTCGACTCTCATTTCGGAGATAAAGCATTATTCAAGAAAGTCGTTGAAGAAGCGCATAAACGTGGTATGCGAGTGATGATTGATGCCGTATTTAACCACGTAGGCATCCACTCCCCTCAATGGCAAGATATTATTAAGAATCAAGAGAAATCTATTTATAAAGACTGGTTCTATATTCACTCATTCCCTGTTGATGATGTCTCAAAACTGACGACGGACGAATTGGAGAATGTGGGACGAGTGAATTATGATACATTCGCCTTCACTGGGCACATGCCTAAACTCAACACAGCTAACCCTGAAGTACAGGAATATTTACTAGATATCGCAAGGTACTGGATTAGAGAGTTTGACATCGATGCTTGGAGACTGGACGTAGCCAACGAGGTCGATCACTACTTCTGGAAACGATTCTTTAAAGAAACAACCGCTGTAAAAGAAGACTTATATATTTTAGGAGAAATCTGGCATTCGTCTCAAAACTGGTTAAACGGTGACGAATTCCATGCCGTAATGAACTATGCCTTCACAGATAACATTGAGAACTACTTTTTTACTAAGATCTTATCCCCGTCTAGACTCGTTTCAGGCTTAAACAGCCAGCTCATGCTTTACCGCCAGCAAACCACTGAAGTGATGTTTAATTTGTTGGATTCTCATGATACGGCCCGCGTCTTGACGAAAGCCCATGACGATAAGACGGTGGTAAAAGCAGCCATGACCTTCTTGTTCTCTCAACCAGGTGCGCCCTGTATTTATTATGGGACTGAAATTGGTTTAGACGGTGGACCGGACCCGGATTGCCGTAAATGCATGATTTGGGACGAGGACAAACAAGATCATGACATGAAAGCTTTCTTTAAAGATTTGATTCGATTTAGAAAAGAATACCAAGACATTTTAATATCTGGTGAAACGATTTGGCATGATATTCGTGACGATGAGTTATTTTTAGGCTTCAAACGTAGATTAGGGAATGAAGAATTGCACTTTTTCTTTAACCAAGACGAAGAAGAAGCTTTCCAACCCCATTTGCCTAAAGGGGCAAAGAAATTATTGAGTGTTGAAGATGAAGAAGTCGAAGATGAAGTCATTTTGCATCACAATGGCTTTGCAGTTTATTACTATGAAGATAAAGAAGAAGAAATTAAAGAACGGTTGAAGCAAAAACGTAACCGAGCTAAAAAACGTAAAGTATTGTCTTACGCAATAAATAGATAAGGTGAGACGCTTGAATGAACGATTAGAAAAGGACGTGGCAAAATGCAACGCATAGCAAAAATTGATCCATGGAAAGTAATCACAACAGAAGTGAATGATAATAAACGAATTCAAGAAAGTTTAACCTCTATTGGAAATGGTCATATGGGCCTTCGTGGAAACTTTGAAGAAGGGTACTCTGGCGACACGCATATAGGAACGTACATCGCAGGAGTCTGGTACCCAGATAAAACCCGTGTCGGCTGGTGGAAAAACGGTTACCCTGACTATTTTGGAAAAGTAATTAATGCAACGAACTTTATTCCTGTTACCATCACCATAAACGGCCATCAAGTTGACTTGGCAAAAGATGACGTGAAAGATTACCACCTTGAACTAGATATGAAAGAAGGCATAGTCAACCGGTCATACATTTGGATGAAGGACAACACAGAAGTGAAATTAAGTTTCGCTCGTTTCGTCAGCGTCGCTAAAAAAGAATTAGCCGTGATTAAAATCAATGCAGACTTACTAAAAGGTGATGCTGATATTCAAATGACTCCTTATTTAGATGGGGATGTTGTGAATGAAGACAGTAACTATGATGAGAAGTTCTGGCTAGAAATGAACAGAGGTCTCGAACCCAATCCTTATTTAACAACGAAAACAAAAGAAAACAACTTTGGAATAGATCGCTTTACCGTTACAACGATGATGAAAAATGTGGCAGAAGGCTTAAATAAAAACGAATCGTCTGATTCCTTTATGAAAGTAGAAGAAAGCTATTCAGCTAGCTTAACTCAAGGCGAAGCCGTTTCGTTAACCAAACTAGTCGCCGTCGTCACAAGTCGGGACGTAGAAGAAGAGAAGCAAGTGGATGAAGCAGCGTCTATACTGTCCGATGCGGAATCAGCTGGTTTTGATTCATTAAAAGCTGACCACGTAAACCTTTGGGCAGAGCGTTGGAATAATGCTGACGTGATTATTGATGGAGATGAAGCCAGCCAACAAGGAGTCCGCTTCAACATCTTCCAACTCTTTGCGACTTATTATGGGGAAGACCCTCGTTTAAACGTTGGTCCAAAAGGCTTTACAGGCGAGAAATACGGCGGAGCGACTTATTGGGATACGGAAGCCTGCATTTTACCGATGTATCTATCGATTACCGATGAAGAAGTCGCTCGTCAATTACTTGTTTACCGTCATAACCAGTTAGAACAAGCCTATACAAATGCTCAAAAACAAGGACTAAAAGGGGCATTGTATCCAATGGTTACCTTCACAGGGATTGAATGCCATAATGAGTGGGAAATTACCTTTGAAGAAATTCACCGTAATGGTGCTATTGCTCACGCTATATTCAACTATTCGACGTACTATGGCGATGAAAGTTATCTACTAGATAAAGGCATCGATGTACTGGTTGGCATTTCACGTTTTTGGGCAGACAGGGTTCACTATTCTGAGCGCAACAAACAGTATATGATGCATGGCGTCACTGGACCAAACGAATACGAAAACAACGTCAATAACAACTGGTATACAAACCAAATGGCTACATGGACTCTCCGCTACACGCTTGAATCACTTGAAAAAGTAGCTGACGATAAAAAAGCAGCTCTAGACATTGATACTGAAGAACTAGCTAAATGGCAAGATGTTGTTGATAACATGTACTATCCTGAAGATGAAGAATTAGGGGTCTATGTCCAGCACGATACATTCTTGGACAAAGAGTTACGCCCAGTTGATTCTTTAGATAAAGCAGAAAGACCGATTAACCAACATTGGTCATGGGATAAAATTTTACGTTCGCCATTCATTAAGCAAGCAGACGTTTTACAAGGCTTGTATTTCTTAAATCATGAATTTACAAATGAAGAGATTGAACGTAACTTTGATTTTTATGAACCACTAACTGTTCACGAATCATCCTTATCTCCATTAGTGCATTCTATTTTAGCCTCACAATTGGGTAAAAAAGAAAAAGCATTTGAAATGTATAGCCGTACAGCTCGTTTAGATTTGGACAATTACAATAACGATACAGAAGACGGTTTACACATCACGTCAATGAGTGGTGGGTGGTTGTCGATTGTACACGGATTTGCAGGCATGCGTACATTTGAAGGAGACCTGTCATTTGATCCTTACTGCCCAACTGAGTGGGACGGTTATCAATTCAAATTGAAATACAGAGGTCGATTGATCAGTGTGGATGTGAAGAAAAAAGACATGACCTTTACTCTGGAAGAGGGAGACGCATTACCGTTTAAGTTATACGGCAAAGACATTACCCTGGAAGACACAGTGACTCACCCAGTCGAAAAATAAAAAGAGAGAGGCTTGCCCTCTCTTTTTTATATTAATACATCAGCGTCGGTAACATGATACACATTCAAAGAAAATGTGTGCCTTGAGTTGTAATCATTTCGCTGAATGGTTACAAATCAAACAAGATTACATTTACGAGTTGTCATCATTTTGCTAAATGATACAAACTCAAACCTAATACTCTTTACGAGTTGTAATCATTTCAACAAATGAGTCGAACTCAAGAGATTTAAACCTGGTGAATCGTAACCATCACAACAAACGACTAGAGAAAGCAACCACAGGAGGAGAACGAATGATTAAAGGACTTATTTTTGACTTGGACGGTGTGATTACCGATACAGCTGAATACCACTATTTAGCTTGGAAAAGCTTGGCTAAAAAGCTAGACATCAATATTGACCGTGAATTTAACGAACAATTAAAAGGCATCAGCCGAATGGAATCCCTAGAACTCATTTTAGAGCACGGCAATAAAGCCGATGCGTATACAGACGAGGAAAAAGAAGAACTAGCCACGTTGAAAAACGACGAATACAAAGAATACATCAAAGAAATCACACCAAACGATTTGTTGCCGGGGGTACATGAGTTACTTCACCAAGCGAAAGAACGCGGCATTGGCATGGCTTTGGCTTCAGCAAGTAAAAATGGCCCGGAAATTATGAAACGACTAGAGATTGAAGACCTATTTGACGGTGTCGTTGATCCGGCTACATTAAAGGCAGGAAAACCGGATCCTGAGATTTTCATCAGAGGAGCTGAACTGTTAGGATTAAGCGTCGACGAGTGTATTGGACTGGAAGATGCGGAAGCAGGCATTGAATCCATCAATAAAGCAGGAATGTTTTCTGTTGGTGTGGGGTCAAAAGAAGCGATGGCTGAAGCGGACTATGCGGTTGAAAGTACGGCTGACTTATCTTTAGATACAATAATTAAAAAAGCGCTTGAAGGCAAAAAGTCAAACTAGGCGTGTAAACATAGGGGAGCGAAGGAGGATTTTATGAAGTGGTGGCAAAGTGCAGTCGTCTATCACATTTACCCAAGAAGCTTTCAAGATAGCAATGGAGACGGTATCGGTGATATTCCGGGTATTATTAGTCGATTAGATTATTTGGAACAGTTAGGCATTACAGCCATTTGGCTTGGTCCTGTGTATCAATCACCAAATGACGACAATGGGTATGACATTAGTGATTACCGTGCCATTCATCCTGATTTTGGAACAATGGCAGACATGGAAAAGCTAATAGACGAAGCAAACAAGCGAAACATTAAACTTATTATGGATTTAGTAGTGAATCATACAAGTGATGAACACGAGTGGTTCAAAGATGCTAAACAAAACAAAGATAATCCTTACAGAGATTATTATATTTGGAGAGATCCGGTCAATGGCGGACCTCCCAATGACTTAAGATCAACCTTCAGTGGGTCAGCCTGGGCATTCGATGAACAAACAGGGCAATATTACTTGCATCTGTTTAGCAAAAAACAACCTGATTTGAATTGGGAGAATGAAAAGGTACGTCATGAAGTTTATGACATGATGAATTTTTGGCTGGATAAAGGCATCGGCGGTTTCCGGATGGATGTGATCGATTTAATTGGTAAAGTGCCAGACGAAGGCATAACAGCGAACGGACCGAAGCTTCATGAGTACCTTAAAGAAATGCATGAACAGACGTTTAAAGGTAGAGACGTGATGACAGTCGGTGAAACGTGGGGTGCCACGCCAGAAACGGCTAAACTGTATTCACATCCTGACCGAAACGAATTATCAATGGTTTTCCAGTTCGAACACATCACGCTTGATGAGCAGCCGAACCAGTCCAAATGGGATTTAAAGACGCTTGAGATAAAAGATTTAAAAGAGGTGCTGTCAAAGTGGCAAGAAGAATTAAAAGGTGATGGATGGAACAGTCTATTTTGGAATAATCACGATACCCCACGCATCGTTTCCAGATGGGGGAATGACTTGAAATACCGAGTAGAAAGCGCTAAATCATTTGCGATTCTTCTGCATTTAATGAAAGGAACACCCTATATTTATCAAGGAGAAGAAATCGGAATGACGAATCGGCACATCACGTCCATTGATGAAGTCGATGACATTGAAAGTCGCAATATGTATGCTGAACGTTTAGCCGAGGGATACAGTAAAGAAGATATTCTTCACTCGATTAATGTCAAAGGAAGAGACAATGCCCGTACACCGGTTCAGTGGGATGATTCAGAACAAGCTGGTTTTACAAGTGGGACACCGTGGCTTCCTGTTCAACCAAATAAAAATGACATCAATGTAAAAGAAGCTCTAGAAAATAAAGAGTCAATTTTCTATACGTACAAAGCTTTGGTTCGCATGAGAAAAGATAACCCGATAGTGGTGTGGGGAGAGTACAAGCAACTCTTGCCAGATCACCCAACCCTTTTTGCCTATAAGCGATTATATAAAGGAGAAGAGTGGGTCGTCGTTGCTAATATGAGTGAGAAAGAACTGAACGGAATCTCTTTAGATAGTGCTAAAGAGGTAGAAAATATTATGATTAGCAATTACAACCGAGACGATATTGACTTGAACAACTTATTTTTGAAACCCTATGAGACAGTTGCGGTGAAGCTTAAAGGCTAACACGTCGTAATTAAAAGTAAGATTTTTTATAATGCGTACGAGTGATGGTAGGATAATAAGAGAAGATAATCGGTGGAAGTCTTGTTAAGACAGTTGAAAGGAGCTAGTCATGAGTTCTTTACTATCTCATCAATCGAAATGGGTTTTACAAGAAGAAGGTATCTCGAAAGAGACAATCGTTCAAAATGAAACCTTATTCGCTTTATCTAACGGCCACTTCGGGACAAGAGGAAGCTTAGAAGAAGCATACCTCATACCTGAATACAGTTACGGAGAATCGACACTTGTTAATGGGTTTTACGACAGTGAGCCCATTCAATACGGAGAGTGGGCTTATGGTTATGCCAAGAATCATCAGACCATCATCCCCGTTCCCAATGGCAAGAAGCTAACAATCTCTTTAAACGGCGAACCATTTCATTTGAAAATAGGCACCACAACGGATCATAAACGGACACTTGATTTAAAAAAAGGCCTACTCACCCGACAATTTGTGTGGACAAGCCCGGAAAATCAATCTATTGATGTTAAAATAGAACGCTTTGTTTCTTATGATTACCCAGAATTACTCGTTCAAAAAATATGGATTATTCCTCATCAAGACGGCAACCAATTAGAAGTGACTGCAGAAACAGATGATTTAACAAAGATGAGCCATTCAGCTAAAGAAGAAGACAGTCATGATCCACGTAAAAAAACGGTGAAAGAAAGAAGATTTGACTCTCGAAACATTAAGGGGTCTACAAACAAATTGATGCACATCTCTCCTCATCACACCGATTTAAATCTGATTATAGGAGCTACGGATACCTTTTCTGATCAATCAGCTACTATCAAAGAGAACGGTCATCAAGTGAGTTGGACAGTTGAAACTAAGAAAAATCAAACCATCTCTTTAGAACGCTATATGGCTTACGGTTTTATCTTTACTGATCCAAATGAAGTGGAAAACCAAGCGCGTCACATTGACAAACTCCTGTCTACTGTGAAAAAAGAAGGCTATGCGGCTTTACGAGAAAAACACCTGACTTATATGAACGATTTTTGGACCCAATCAGATATTGAAATTGAAGGTGATGACACCCTTCAAATCGGCTTACGCTTCAATATCTTCCATTTGCATCAAGCTGCGGGCCGAGATGGTTTAACCAACATGTCAGCTAAAGGGCTAACGGGTGAAGGTTACGAAGGGCATTATTTCTGGGATACGGAAATGTATATGCTGCCATTTTTCATCTACACTCAACCGACTATAGCAAAACAATTGCTGAAATACCGCCATTCTATTCTCCCAAAAGCAAGAGACAGGGCACGTGAAATGGCTGTAGATAATGGCGTACTGTTTGCTTGGCGAACGATTAACGGAGAAGAAGCAAGTCCTTACTATCCTGCTGGCACTGCACAAATTCATATAAATGGAGATATTGCTCACGCTGTAAACACCTATTTGGAAGCGACAGAAGATAAAGAGTTTGCAAGGAAAGAGGGCTTGGATATACTGATTGAAACAGCCCGATTTTATGAAGCTTATGGTCATTATGACGATTTACGTGACGGGGCTTTCGTTATGAACGACGTCACTGGACCAGACGAGTATACAGCAATCGTCAACAATAACTTCTATACGAATCTACTAGCCAAACACACCTTCAACTATGCCATTAAATGGGTGAATAAAGCGTTAGAGGAGAATGATGAAGTCACTCAACAAACCTTAAACAGACTTCATTTCAACAAGCAAGAACTGAAGGCGTGGAAAAAAGCAGCGGACAGTATGTTCTTGCCTTATGATGAAGATCAACAGTTAACCATGCAAGATGACAGTGCGTTTCATAAAAAAGTGTGGGACTTTAATCAGACGCCAAAAGAAAACTATCCATTATTATTGCATTACCATCCGTTGACGATTTACCGTCATCAGGTTAACAAGCAAGCAGATACTGTATTAGCGCAATTCTTATTTTCTACTGAGTTTAGTCAAGAACAAAAAGATAGAGATTATGCTTATTATGAATCAATCACAACGCATGATTCCTCTTTGTCTCGGTCGATTTTTGGGATAATGGCCAGTGACATAGGGCAAATAGATAAAGCGTATGGCTACTTTATGGATACAGCTTTAATGGACATTACGGATTTACAAGGCAACACGAAAGATGGTGTGCACACTGCTAACATGGGTGGGACGTGGATGAGCATTGTGTACGGTTTTGCGGGCTTACGGGTAGTTAAGGACACGCTGTGCTTTTTTCCGAAATTACCAAAGCAATGGGAGACAGTATCCTTTACCCTACAATTTAGAGGCAGAGCACTCAAAGTCACTCTGAAGTCAGGTGATGTGACCTATAGCTTGCTCAAAGGAGACCCTATAGAAATTGAACAATTTGGCCAAAAACGACTAATAAAATAGACAGCCATAGCGCCTCCGGGAATTTATTCTGGGATATTTTTGTATTGGAAAAGGAGTTTGTTACTGAATTTAAACAAACTAAGTGTGACTATGTCTTATTATTTTGATACCGGTAACATGAAAATAACCATTGTAACATTGGCTTAAAGCTTATATAGTTGTCTTGTAACCACTTTCAGACAATCGCTTCCAAACAAACTGGACGAGTAATCCGGTGACTCTACAAAACAAGTGATGGGTGAAAGTGGAAAACAAGATAAGCAAAAAAACAAAGCAAACAAATAGGAGGAAAAAATAATGAGTAAGAAAAACTTGCTTTACAAAGGATTGTTACTGCTTTCAACAGTTGGAGTGCTAGCAGCTTGTGGAAATGGTGACGACGCAGATGCAACAGATACAGGGGATACTGGTGACTCAACTGAAGAGACCGAAACAGATGAAACAGCGACTGACGAATCTTCAGAAGAAACAGCAGCAGACGCAGATGCGCCTGAAAAACCTGAATCTCTTCACATGTGGGTTAACAATGAAGACCCTCAGTTAGAAGCTTACGAAAACATTACAGCGCGCTTTACTGAAGAGTATGGTATTGATGTTCAAATCACACCTTATAACATGTTAGAACAGTTAGAGGGGATGAGTTTAGACGCTCCAGCCGGACAAGGGCCAGATTTATTCTTCCAACCTCATGACCGTATGGGAGATATCCACTTGCAAGGTTTAGCAGCTGAGCTGGAGTTAACTGAAGATCAACAGAATCGTTTGTCTGAGTATAACGAAGAAGCAGTCAACTCATTCAGCTTTGAAGGGATTCAATATGGTATCCCAGCTGTTGTTGAAACATACGCTTTATTTGTAAACAATGATTTAGTACCCGAAGCACCCGAAACAATGGAAGAATTAATGGATATTGCTCGTGATTTGACAGATGGCAATCAATACGGCTTCATGATGAATGCTGGAGATCTATACTTCACTTACCCATTCATCACTGCTGATGGCGGTTATATCTTCGCTCAAGACGACAGTGGTGCGTATGATCCAACAGATATTGGATTAAATACACCTGAAGCTGTTCAATCAGTAGAAATGATTCAATCGTGGTTTGACGAAGGTTTAATGCCTCCAGGAACTGACTTAGAAGTAGCAGACAGCTTATTCATGGACGGACAACTAGGAATGGTTGTTAATGGACCATGGGCTATCCCTGATTACCGTGATGCCATTGGTGATAGTTTACAAGTTGTTGAATTACCAACGCAAAATGGTAACCCGTTGAACTCATTCTCAGGAAACAAGGGTTGGTTAGTAAACTACTACACTGAAAATGAATACTGGGCAACTGAATTGGCTCTATTCTTAACGAATGAAGAAAGCTCACAAACATACTTCGAAATGGCCGGTGAATTACCAGCACACACTGGAGTGGAAATTGATGACGAATTCATGGGACCAATCTTTAACCAAACACAACACGCACACCCAATGCCAAATATACCTGAAATGTCTCAAGTTTGGGAGCCAGTAGGAAACGCTCTTCAGTTCGTTCAACAAGGAGAGAATGTTCAAGAAGTGTTGGATGAAGCAGTCGAACAAATTGAATCAAATATTTCAATGATGGGACAATAAGTCTACTATCATTTGCAAAATCAAACTAATCTAATGTAGTGGGAGATTGAGCAAGTACGTATACTCAATCTCCTTCTTATTGTCATTTTTGATGTAGGACTTTAAGAAGGCGCTGCTGTAATCAAAAACAGAAGTGTATGGATTAAAGTGCGAGGGCAAACAGAAGGAGAGAGACCATGCC
Organism: Alkalibacterium sp. MB6; assembly: GCF_009935905.1. Taxonomy (GTDB): domain Bacteria; phylum Bacillota; class Bacilli; order Lactobacillales; family Carnobacteriaceae_A; genus Alkalibacterium. Next base: position 33,744 of record NZ_PREX01000008.1, read on the forward strand.
TAAGGAGAAACAAAAAAGAAAGCCTGTACCGGTGAATGCAGATTTGAACCATAGCCCGAAAAAAGCTATGCTTTTATCTATCATTCCGGGATTGGGTCAACTATATAATAAAAGAAAGCTAAAAGGAATTATATTATTTATCTTGTTTGCTGCATTTGGAATTATGATGTTTGATTTCATCTTTTCAGGCTTTCAAGGCTTAATTACATTAGGAACAATTGAACGTGAGCACGACTCACGAGTGTTCATAATTGAAGGGATACTTGCACTTATCTTTGCCGTCTTTTACGGTGTGTTTTATTACTTAAACATTCAGGATGCAAAAACAGAAGCTCGAAAGATAAGAGATGGTTGGCAACCTGGTAGTGTAAGAGAAAATTTCAGAAATGCATGGGACACAAGTTTCCCTTATGTGTTGATTGGACCGGGATTCTTCTTACTGATTTTTGTTGTTATTTTACCCCTTTTATTTATGGGCTTTCTAGCATTTACAAACTACAATTTATACAATTCACCACCACGCAACTTATTGCAGTGGGTCGGTTTCCAAAACTTTATTCAATTGGTTACTCTCTCAGAATGGCGTACGACGTTTGTAAGTGTGCTGTCATGGACATTAACGTGGACATTTGTCGCGACGACGTTATCCATTGGCTTGGCTATGTTCCTAGCTATATTAACCAATGACAGACGAATTAAAGGAAAACGAATTATCCGTACCTTCTTGATTTTACCTTGGGCAGTACCGGGATTCGTTACCATTATTATCTTTAGAGCTTTGTTTAATGATAACTTTGGAGCGATTAACTCAGACATCCTTCAGCCTTTATTTGGTATAACGATTCCCTGGCTGACCAATGTGATGTGGACACGTATTGCTATTATCGCTATCCAATTATGGCTCGGGTTCCCTTACGTCTACGCCCTCTTTTCAGGTGTGCTGCAAGGGATATCGTCCGATTGGTATGAAGCGGCAGATATGGATGGTGCCACTCGCTGGCAAAAATTCAGAAATATTACCTTCCCTCATTTAATGTTTGCAACAGGACCCTTACTCTTAACACAGTATACATTTAACTTTAACAACTTTAATATCATCTATCTATTTAACGAAGGTGGGCCAGCTCTTCGCGGCCAAAATGCCGGCGGAACAGATATATTGATTTCATGGGTCTATAACTTAACATTCACTAACTCTCAGTACGGGATGGCAGCGGCTATTTCACTGATTCTAGGAATTGTTGTCGCAACCTTTGCGTTCTTCCAATTCCGACGATCTCGATCATTTAAAGGGGATGGTGAATTCTAATGAGTAAACAACCGAATTCAAAAAAGAAAAAAGGATTTAGCAGAAAACAGAAAAGTCGTCTAGAAGTAGCTTTAATTTATTTGGTCATTGCAGTGATGTTTGTTATCATCGCCTATCCATTACTATGGGCATTGTCTATGTCAATGAACAGTACAACCAACTTGTTTAGTGCCTCTCTATCTCCAGAGAACTGGTCTCTCGTTAACTATGAATGGTTGTTTAACAACCCTCGAAGTGACTATTTGCTTTGGTATAGAAACACATTATTCGTGTCGACAATTGTAACGATTTTGACCACCCTACTTGTTCTATTTACGGCTTATGCCTTTTCAAGATACCGTTTCAAAGGAAGAACGTATGGGCTTTATGCCTTCTTACTTCTTCAAATGTTCCCGGTATTGATGGCGATGGTTGCCCTTTTTATCCTATTAAACACAATTGGATTATTGGATAACTTATGGGGCTTGATTATTATTTACGTCGGTGGAAATATACCGATGAACGCCTTCTTGGTTAAAGGGTACTTAGACACCTTACCAAGGTCCTTAGATGAATCAGCAAAAATGGATGGAGCTGGACACTTCAGAATTTTCTTCCAGATACTCTTACCATTGGCTAAACCGATCATCTCCGTGGTTGCGCTCTTTAACTTTATGGCGCCGTTTATGGATTTCATCCTGCCGCGTATCGTATTAAGAAGCCCAGAAAACTTTACGTTAGCCTTGGGACTATACAACTTCGTGAACGCTCAGTTCTCGAATAACTTCAGCCGATTTGCTGCTGGAGCCGTTCTAGTCGCTATTCCTATTGCAACGGTGTACTTGTTCTTACAAAAATACCTTATCTCTGGATTGGCATCTGGAGCAACTAAAGGTTAAATCTATTTATAAAATTGAATCTCCTTGCTTTTATTTGAAGTGGGGAGATTTTTTTACGGAAAATGTAAGCGTTAAACTAAATGAAGAGGAGTTTGAGAGCATGATAAAAAGGAATCATCCCTTATTAATGGGACTTTTAGCAGCTTTATTACTATTTCAATCTTTAGCACAAGTTTTTCCAGTTTTTGCAACAGTTACTGCAGCAACTGAACGGGTCCTTCGGGTTCACTTGGAGACAGATTCTATCGACAATGGCTTATCTTTATGGGCTTTTGGCGATGTGTTAGCCCCTTCGGAATCGGTGGGTGAGTGGCCAGATGGCATCCCATTTACTGAAGAACAGCAAACTGATTTTGGGTATTATATTGACGTTGAATTAAACGCGGATGCTGTAGATGTCGGTTTCGTAGCCGTCTACGAAGACGAGAGCAGGTATATTCAAGAAAATATTGAATTTCAAGTAGACTCGGATACTAATGAAGTTTGGATTCAAAGAGATGGATCAGTCAGTTTTGAAAGGCCAACTAACACTGAACCTGTCGAAACTGAAGAAAGAGTCATCCGAGTTCATTATTTAAATGAAGAAGCAAATTATGAAGATTATGGGGTATGGTTCTGGGGGGCGCCAAATCAACCTCAGGTCTGGCCTAGCGACGCTATTAGTTTTTCAAATGAACAAGTCGGAGAAAATGGAGCGTTCGTAGAGATACCTGTAGGTGAGAATCCGTCTAGCTTTGGCTTTTTAATCGTTTATACAGGAGAAGTTGCTGAAGGAGAAAATCGATTTCAAACAGGTAATTTAATGTTCGCTTCCTTTGACGAACAACAAGATGTCTATGTGACCTCAGAAAATCATGACATGGCATTTTTAGATCCGGACTACCAAAAACCTACTGTGGAAAGTGAAGAAGAACCAGAAGAACCGGAAACAGAAGGGGAAGCGGATATTACCGTTACAGCTAGTGTGAATCGTCCATTTAACTATAATGAACATGCTTTACTTGATGTTCAGATTGCTAATGAATCAGACTTATCCATTAGCCGTATTCGTGCGGATCTAACAGCTATTGGCGGACCGCCGAATTTAGGTATTTCACCTGAATTAAATCGAGTGACTCTATCTGTAGATCACACCGTTCAACCGGGCACCTATTCGATTCCAATTACTGTTGTCGATGAACTAAACGGTAGCTACACGGCTCAAGCAGAAGTGACTATTACTGCTCGTAACAAGACTGCTGGTGAACGTGATTGGGATGAAGAAATTATTTATTTCATGTTAACAGACCGATTTGCTGATGGTGATCCTTCAAATAATAACCCATATGGTCTGGATTATGAAGGAGCAGGAAATCAACGTGGTGTTTACCAAGGTGGAGATTTTAAAGGTGTTACTCAAAATCTAGACTACTTGGAAGACTTAGGTATAACGACTATCTGGATTACGCCTATTGTCGAAAACGTTGGTCAAGATGTAGGTACAGCTGAAGCTGGTGAATATTATGGTTACCACGGCTACTGGGCAAAATCCTTTGAAAAACTAAACCCACATTTGGGAACGCTTGCTGAATTCCATGAACTTATTGATGCCGCAGCAGCAAAAGATATTAATATCATGGTTGACGTCGTGTTAAATCACGCTGGTTATGGCATGCACCCTAAGGATAATGGTACTAGCCCATCTGAAGGATTCCCTACTGACTCAGATCGTGCACACTTTGATGGAATGATTAGAGAAAACTCAGGTAATAACGACCGAACGATGGAACTTGCTGGTTTACCTGATTTTGAAACAGAACGTCACGAAGTAAGAGAACAATTAGTAGAGTGGCAAGCGAATTGGGTAGAAAAGTCAACAACTCCAAATGGAAATGCGATTGCCAGTTACCGAGTAGATACAGTTAAACATGTGGATACAACGACTTGGCAACACTTTAAAAACGAATTAGTAGAAAGAGACCCATCTTTCAAATTGATTGGAGAATCATGGGGAGCAAACTACAGAGATAATCATGGCTATTTAAATAATGGAACGATGGATAGCCTGCTTGACTTTGGCTTTAAAGATATTGCTAACCTCTTCCTGAATGGCAGAATAGTTGAAGCGAACAATCAACTGATAGAGAGAAATGCTGTTCTTTCGAGCGATGCTACTTTAGGACAGTTTCTAGGTAGTCACGATGAACCAGGATTTTTATTTAACCGTGGGATGGATAATACCGGCGAGTTGAAATTAGCTGCTTCTCTTCAAATGACAGCTAAAGGTCAGCCAGTAATCTACTACGGTGAAGAATTAGGGCAATCTGGAGCCCTAAATTGGCCGCAATACGATAACCGTTATGACTTAGATTGGTCTGCAGTTGAAGACAACGACATCTTAGATCACTATCAATCAGTTATCGCGTTTAGAAATGATTTCAGTGATATCTTGTCTCGTGGAAACAGAAGTACATTTTTAACATCGAGTGATCAAGACTGGATTATGGTCGAACGTGCTTTAGCTGACGAGTCAGTGTATATGGCCTTTAACTTATCTGATGAAGAACAGACGATTGCGGTTGAAACGAGCAATGATCAGGTAGTTTTGACGGATCACTATTCTAATACAACCTATACAGCACTAGAACAAGACGGTGAAACAAGTCTGACATTCACTATCCCTTCACTAGAAGATGGAGGCACAGCCTTATTAACTGTTGAAGAAGGTGAATTAGTCAGTAGTGAAGTCGATGTACCAACCGATTCGGAAGAACCACAAGATGGTGAATCACCTAAGGAGACTGAGGATAACTCAGATAACGACGGTGACACCGCCAATGACAATAACGATAGACCGAATAACACTGACGAATCCAGCGGAGAAGATACACCAACAGAAGATCGTTCAGTATCTGATAATGATTTGCCGGGTGAAGGTGATTCATCAATTGATGATAAAGAGTCTGAAGAAGAGTCTAGTGAAACATTACCATCTACAGCGACACTAATCGGCTCGATTGGGTTAATGGGTATTGCAGCACTAGGACTTGGTGTCGGACTGACTTACTATAACAAGAAGAAAAAAGACTGATGAATGACTAGTTCATTAACTTAATCAATTAACCAAAATAGAGTCGTTATCTAAAGCGAGTATCGGAGCTTATTGATAACGACTCTATTTTTTGTGTACAGATACAAAGAAGCATTGTCTGTTAAACCACTCATAATAAAAGGCTTTCAACCATTCCTGGCCTCCATCTACTTTAATCTTATTATCATGTTAGCATTTTGATACCGATAACAATTCAAAAAGTCTTGATTCAACCAGTGACGGACTATAACATTAGGAATGGTGCTGAAAATTATCCTGTAACAGAAATATGCATAATAAATATAATGATAAAGAGTTGGAGTGACAGATTTAAAATGAAAAAACAATGGTGGAAACGGGCAGTTGCCTATCAAGTTTATCCAAGAAGTTTCTATGATTCGAACGGTGATGGAATCGGTGATATTCAAGGTGTAATTAAGAAGTTGGACTATATCAAAGATCTTGGTGCAGATGTTATTTGGATGAGTCCTATTTATCAGTCGCCAAATGATGATAACGGATACGATATTAGTGATTACCACGATATCATGGATGAATTCGGCTCTATGGAAGACTTTGATGAGCTGTTAGCAGAGGTTCATAAGCGTGGCATGAAAATCATCATGGATCTAGTGATTAACCATACCTCTGACGAGCATGAGTGGTTTGTTGAAGCCCGTTCATCAAAAGATAATCCATATAGAGATTACTACCTATGGCACCCAGGAAATGTAGATGGCACGCCGATTAATAACTGGGAGTCCATTTTCGGAGGCTCCGTTTGGGAATACGACGAGATTTCCGGAGAGTACTACATGCACGTTTTCTCTAAAAAGCAACCTGACTTGAACTGGGAGAATAAAGAAGTAAGAGAGAGCTTGTACGAGATGGTAAATTGGTGGCTCGACAAAGGGATTGATGGGTTCCGCGTAGACGCTATCTCTCACATTAAGAAAAAAGAAGGTTACCCAAGTTTACCTAATCCATTCAATAAGAAAGTGGTCCCATCTTTTGATGGACACATGAATCAGCCAGGTATTGACTTGTTTTTATCTGAATTCGCTGAGCGAACAATAAAGAATTATGATGTGATGACAGTTGGAGAAGCGAATGGGGTATCCATTCAAGACGCAGACCGTTGGGTAGGCGAAGAAAGCGGTTATTTCAATATGATTTTCCAATTTGAACATTTAGGTTTATGGGGAGCAAACGGTGAAGGCCTTGATATTCATGAATTAAAAGATGTCATGACTCGCTGGCAAAAAGGTTTAGATGGTCGTGGATGGAATGCATTGTTTATTGAAAATCATGACTTAGCTCGTTCCGTATCGACTTGGGGCAATGATGCGGATTTAAGAAAGACATCCGCCAAAGCGTTGGCTACGTTTTACTTCTTCATGCAAGGGACACCATTTATTTACCAAGGACAAGAAATTGGTATGACAAATGTCCAGTTCCATACGATTGAAGATTACGATGACGTCGGCATGAGAAACATGTACGCGGAAGAAATTGAGAACGGTAAACCGCACGAGGAGATCATGGAATACATTTGGAAAAATGGTCGAGACAACTCGCGTACACCGATGCAATGGACAAATGAACCTGAAGCAGGATTTACTACAGGAAAGCCATGGCTTGGAGTGAATCCAAACTATCCTGATATTAACGTGAATCAAGCAGTCAATGATCCGGATTCCATTTATCATTTTTACAAAAAAATGATTCAAATGAGACAGACGACACCGGCTTTGATTTATGGGCACTATGAGTTAATTGCAAAAGAGCACGATTATGTTTATGCGTACCTTCGTTCTTATGAACACGTTGAGTATGTCATCATTGTGAACATGTTTAATGAAACCACTTTTATTGATTTAACGGAAGAATTAGAATTAGGCGATTTGAAACTGTCTAACTATAGCGTAGTCGATGCTCAAAATGCAGTCATAACTTTACGTCCGTATGAAGCACGGGTTTACAAAGTCGCTAAGCAAAAAGTTTGGCACGACCCGAACTACTATGAGCAATATTAAACTGAAAACGATTCTAAAATAAAGACTGAGAAGTAGAATAGGAGAAAATGATGAAAAAAGTACTGAACTTTGAATTTTGGCAAAAATTCGGTAAGGCATTAATGGGTGTTATCGCTGTTATGCCAGCAGCCGGATTAATGATTAGTATTGGCGGATCGCTTCCGTTAATTAACCCGGAACTGCAAGCTTTAGTGGCTTTCAGTAGTGTCATTGAAAGCATTGGCTGGGCAATTATAGGGAACTTACACCTCTTATTCGCAATCGCAATAGGGGGAAGCTGGGCGAAAGACCGTGCCGGTGGTGCATTTGCTGCGGGTATTTCCTTTGTATTAATTAACCGAATCACTGGAGCAATTTTTGGCGTAACCGGTGATATGTTGGCAGATCCGAACGCTGTAACGAACACGTTATTCGGAGCAGAAATTCCAGTAGATGGGTATTTCATCAGTGTTCTAGAAGCGCCTGCACTTAATATGGGCGTATTCGTCGGAATTATTGCTGGATTTATGGGTGCGATGGCATTCAATAAATACTACAACTTTAGAAAACTGCCAGATGCGTTGTCATTCTTTAATGGTAAACGTTTCGTACCGTTTGTTGTTATCTTATGGTCATTGATTGCATCAGTCGTATTGGCTTTCTTATGGCCAGTCGTTCAAAGCGGAATTAACAGTTTTGGTGTATGGATTGCTGAATCGCAAGATAATGCACCTATCTTAGCTCCGTTCTTATTTGGAACATTGGAACGTCTATTGCTTCCATTCGGTTTGCATCATATGTTGACTATTCCAATTAACTACACGCCACTTGGTGGAACATATGAAATTTTAACAGGCGCTCAACAAGGCGCTCAAGTTTTCGGGCAAGACCCTCTTTGGTTAGCTTGGGCAAGAGACTTAGCTAACTTAGATATTGCAGGAGACACAAGCACCTATCAGTACGCTGTTCAAAACTTTATCCCTGCTCGTTTTAAAGTTGGGCAAATGATCGGTTCATCCGGTATTTTAATGGGTATGGCTTATGCGATGTACAAAAACGTTGATAAAGACAAGCTTAAAGGGTACAAATCAATGTATGTTTCTGCAAGTTTAGCTGTATTCTTGACAGGGGTAACAGAACCATTAGAATTTATGTTTATGTTTGCTGCTTTGCCTTTATATGGTATTTATGCCGTGATTCAAGGGTTGGCCTTCGCGATGGCAGATGTGGTTAACTTACGTATTCATGCCTTCGGTAATATCGAGTTGCTGACACGTACACCGCTAGCTCTTCGTGCAGGGCTCGGCATGGACTTAATTAACTTTGTATGGGTAACGATATTATTTGCTGTTGGAACGTACTTTATTGCCAACTTCTTAATTAAGAAGTTCAACTATGCGACACCTGGTCGTAATGGCAATTATGAAGGAGAATTGGCTGAAGGGGAATCTGGCGAAGCGGTTGATGCCTCTCAACAAGTCTATGACATTATTCATCTGCTAGGCGGAAAAGAAAACATTTCTGACGTAGATGCGTGTATGACTCGTTTGCGTGTGACTGTAAAAGATCAAGATAAAGTCGGTAATGAAACGAGCTGGAAGAAAGCAGGCGCTATGGGTCTTGTACGTAGAGATACGGGTGTTCAAGCTGTGTATGGTCCGAAAGCTGATGTCTTAAAATCAGATATTTTAGATGTTTTGGAATCCAATGCACCTATTCCTGCTTCAACCATTGATCAAGCTAAAGAACTTAAATCAACTGAAACCGTTGATCACACGGTAAACGCGTCTTTAGAAACGCCTATTCAATCCGTTGCAACGGGAGAAGTGATGGCGATTACTGAAGTGGATGATCAAGTCTTCTCACAAAAAATGATGGGTGACGGCTTCGCGGTTGTTCCATCAGAAGATGAGGTGGTTTCGCCGATAAACGGGACAGTTCAAAGTGTTTTCCCTACTAAGCATGCGATAGGCTTACTGACAGATTCAGGTCACGATGTCCTTGTGCATATGGGAATCGACACAGTTGAACTTCAAGGCAGTGCGTTTGATGTCTTCATTGAAGAAGGGCAAACAGTGAAAGCTGGCGATGCTTTAGCAACGATGAATAGAGCGGCTGTTAAAGAGGCTGGAAAAGCGACTGACATCTTAGTTGTCTTTACAAACTTGACCGAAGACCAAGCGTTTGACTTAACTGAAACAGGAGAGTCGACGGCATCAACGGTGATTGGTAAAATTAAAGGGTAAAAATAAAAAGCAGGAGTGGTTTTCATGAATAGTCTGACATTAAATACACATGCATGGATGGAAGAGAATCCCATGGGCAAGTTAGAAGACATCGCAAGTGTCATTGCTCAAGGAAACTTCGAAATGATTGCCTTACAGGAAATCAATCAGAGTATGGATGCAGAAGAAGTGGAAGATGACACATTCATTCCAGCTTCAGGGGAAACCACTCCTGTCCCTATTAAAAAAGATAATTTTGCTTGGTTGTTAGTTAAATTACTGAGAGAGAAGGGCGAGTCTTACTATTGGAGTTGGACAGCGACTCATATTGGTTATGATGAGTATGATGAGGGCATTGCCATACTAATGAGGCGCCCTTTTACATCAGAGAGTATCTTAGTGTCAAAAAGTACTGACTACAATTGCCATTACACGAGACGGATTTTAAAAGCAAATGCAACGTTTGCTGACAGAGACTGGACTGTTTTTTCCGCCCACTATTCTTGGTGGAAGGATGATGAGGGAGAGGCTCTTTTCTCTTATGAATGGGAAAAAACCTTACCTCACATAGAGAGAAACAAAGGTAAGGCTATACTGTTTATGGGAGATCTGAACAATGAAGCTAATGTAAAGGCTGAAGGTTATGAGTTGATTCAACAGACCGCTCCATATTTAAAAGATACCTTTGAGGTGGCTGATGAAAGAGTTGGTTCATCGACCGTTCTAAGCGCTATCGATGGTTGGGAAAATCAAGGCGGAGAAAAACGCATCGACTATATTTGGAGTACTTTTGATGATGAAGTGGTTGAATACCGAGTCATGTTTGACGGTAAAAACGGACCCATTGTCAGTGACCATTTTGGTGTTGCTGTAAAACTTAAACTTTAAAAAGAGCACGAGATGTCTACTGACATCCCGTGCTCTTTCGCTTTGATATAATAACAATAAGGATAGTATTCTACGAACTCAGTTAGTAAATTCACGTGAGTATGGAGAAAAAGGACGGTATTCTACGAACTCAGTTAGGAAATTTGTGTGAGTATGGAGATAAAGGCCGGCATTCTACGAACTCAGCTAGGAAATTCATATGAGTATGGAGATAAAGGCTATTATTAATCGCTAATTCAATGAAGAAATGTGAACTAAACGGAGCCCAATGTAAAAGACACGACCCCATCTAGAGCAGTGAGTAAGTTTCAACTGATCTAAAGGGGTCGTGTCTTTATTTTTTGACTATTAAGTTAATTCAGGCCAATAACCTTTGTTCGCTTCAATTAAATCATCCAACAATTGTTTAGCGACTTCTGCACTTGGGACAATTTTCGACAAGCTTAGTGCTTGCCATAATTTCTGGTAGCTGCCTTCAACGTAGGCTTCGACAACTAATTTTTCTGCGGTAACTTGCTGTAACATTAAGGCTCTATTGAAGTTAGGAATCTTTCCTTGAGCCAAAGGTTCTGGACCGTCACTTCCTACAATACATGGCACTTCTACCATCGCATCATCGTCGAAATTAGCGATAGCTCCATTATTCTCAACAATCAACAGCATACGTTCTTTCGTATTGAAAGCAATCGCACGAGCCAGGTCAACGATAAATGAGGCATGACTGTCGATATGGAAGCCGCCATCTTTAGCCGTTCCATTTTTAATAATATTTCTGGCTGCTGTAAAGACTTGTTTCTCACGTCCATCCATGACTTCGTTAGCTCGAGTGAAATCTGGGTTTGAGCTGGCTACTTCGTAATCTGGATAGAAGTAATACTTCAAATAGGTGTTAGGCAAGAAACGCGGCTCAATAGCCAGTAAGTCTTTCGCTTTCTTATGAGTTGCTTGCCAGCTCTCGTCCATATGCTGAGTATCAACTTCAACTTGAGTTAAGTAGCCATTTTCTGCTACATACTCTTTAATTTCATCGGTATAGTCGTAACCCGTTTCTTTGTCTTTAACGTTGGTCCACCAACCAAAGTGGTTCAATCCAAAATAGCTGACTTCCAATTTATCTGGAGTGGTACCAACGATTTGAGACATTCTACGAAGGGTGCCGACCGGCATATCGCAAATATTTAAGACTTTAGAGTCGGGTCTGAGTACGCGTGTTGCTTCTGCCACGATAGCGGCTGGATTTGAATAGTTTAACATCCAAGCATCAGGTGAGTATTGTTCCATGTAGTCGATGATCTCAAGCATGCCAGTGATACTTCTCATCCCGTAAGCAATACCACCTGGGCCACAAGTTTCTTGTCCAACCACACCATACTTCAATGGGATTTTCTCGTCTTTTTCACGCATCTCGTATTTCCCGACTCGAATGTGAGCCATGACAAAGTCCACGTCTGTAAAGGCCTCTTCAGGGTCTGTCGTATAGGAGAACTTAACGTTAGGTGCTTGTTCTTTCAGTAAAATCTCAAGTGCTTCTCCAAGAACCGCTTGTCTGTCACCATCGTTGTCATAAAGCTTTAATTCTCTCATGGGAAAGCGGTCGCTATTCTCCAACATCATCATAACGATTCCTGGAGTAAAGGTGCTTCCGCCACCTGCAATGAGTACTGAAAACTGTTTGTCTTTCATTTTTTAAAAATTCCCTTCTATTGTGTTCCTTTAAATTTAGTATATAGTCATCGTGTCTAATCTTCGGACGGTCTACCTAAAAATTCATCGACGGATCGTCTAACTTTCGTTACTTGTAGACCATAAACGACTTGGACGTTCTTATCTTTTACAATAACCCCACTTGCGCCAGTTTCTTGACGAAGCACGTTTTCGTCCACTTTATTAGGGTCGTCGACTGTTAAACGTAAGCGAGTGTAGCAGTTGGTCACTGTTTTAATATTATTGTCTCCACCAAGTGCCGCAACAATGGTAGCAGCAATACCTGCATCTGGAGAAGGATTAGGATCAACGACATCATCGATCAACTGACCAGCTGTAGTCGCTTTAGCACTTTGATAATCTTTTTTAGAATACAATTTCGTTTGTTCAGACGTATCTTCCCGTCCAATGGTTCTGTAATTAAACTTCTTAATTAAGAAGCGGAAGAGTAGGTAATAAATGGCAAAGTAGAGCAAGCCGACTAAAATATAACCCGGCCATCTAGTTGTCCCGACTCCCAAAGGCACGTTGTAGAGCAAGAAGTCAATGAAGCCATTTGGACCAATAGCTCTGACGTTAAAGAGGTTAAGTGTCACCATACTTAATCCACTCAATACGGAATGAAGAACAAATAGTACAGGAGCAACGAACATAAATGAGAATTCAATAGGTTCTGTTACACCGGCAATAAATGAAGTGAACGCTGCAGGAATGAGTATCGCGCGAGCTTTCGCTTTGTTTTCAGGCTTAGCTGTATGATACATAGCCAAACACGCGCCGATTAAACCAAACATTTTAGAAATACCACGAGCATCCCACACTACGCTTTGTGACAGTAAGCCAATATTCGGTTGAGCAATTTCAGCAAAGTAAATATTACGTGCCCCTTCAAAGACTTCTCCACCCACTTCTGCAACGCCTCCTAAGGAAGAGTATAAGAAAGGCGTATAAACTAAGTGGTGCAAACCTGTTGGAATAAGGAGTCGTTCAAGTGTTCCGTATAAGAACAAACCAAAGTTACCTGAGCGGTTAATGAATCCACCTAAGGAATCAATACCGGACTGGACAATAGGCCAGACGAAGCTGAACCCGATAGCGAGAAGAACCACAATAGGAATCAATACAATAAAGACAAATCGAGAACCGCCATAAATTTGGAAGGCATTGTCGAATTCAATATCGGCGTATTTATTATGAATAAGAGAAATAATGACCCCTAAAATAATACCTAAGAAAACACCCATATCAAGAATTTGGATACCCATAACCATCGTTTGTCCAGACCCTCTTAAAGCGGTCGGATCAACTAATTGGCCACTTAATTGTAAAAAGTTATTCATTGCATTGATAAAGACTAAGTAAGCAAGAACAGAGGTGAAGCCCGCTTCTGCTTTTTTCTTGTCAGCCAAACCAACGGCTATACCCACACAGAAAATTAATCCTAAGTTAGTTAGGATAGAAACTAAAGAACCTGAGAGAATCGTTCCAAAACCGGTCAATACCGGATTATCTAAAAAGGGAACGGTTTCGAGTAGTTGCGCATTTGTAAACAAATTTCCTATAGCGATTAAAATACCGGCAATAGGTAAAATTAAAACAGGTATAAACATCGCTTTTGAGAAACGCTGCATACCGTTCATGACTTTATCTTTCATCTATCTTTCCTCCAAGTGTTTTTATTTATGAATTAAGTAGAGTATAACGTGAAAGCGGTTGAACTGTCAGGTGTTCTGACGAGTAAGAAACGTGTTCCGCCAAAGCGAAACACGTTTCATATCATTTAATGACATAATTACTCTTGAATTAAGTGGTTGAGGTAATGCTCGACGATGTATTCAAATGACAATAGGACACATGGGAAGAACACATTCGGTAACATGTTTCGATCATCCAACTTATTTGTATCGTAAATAGGGATAGTCAAATCCGACAGGTTGGCGATTCGGTTATCAGAGTTTTGGGTAAAGGAGACAGTGAATATGTCTGCCTCAGACGCCTTTTTCAATTTACTATAGACTTGCTCGGTTTCACCAGATTTAGAAATAACCAACATAGCTCCTATATCTTCCAGGTTATTTTCAAATATACCTAGAGAATCAGAACCGCTAGATAAGATGGCTTTTCTACCAAGAACCAATAATTTCTTGTAAATGTATTCAGCGATAATTTTAGAGAACCCTGTTGCATAAATAAAGGTGTACGTCTCTTTTTTGAGTAGGATATGTTCTATAAATAAATCAAGTTTCTCTTCTGATAAATCCGATAGCATAGTCGAAAAGTCATAATTTAATAGAGTCCCCTCTGTAGAAAATGGATCGTTCTCTGCCCTTTTGATAAGAGGAAGCAAAGAATAATACATATCTGTGAAGCCGGAATACCCCATTTTTTTTGATAAACGAATCACAGAAGCAGGTGAGGTAAAGGTTTCTTTTGCGACAGCCCTAACGCCCATGTCTTGAATGTCAGAGATGTTTTTGACGATATAAGCCAATATATCTTCTTCAAGTGTGGTTAAGTGCTTTCCAGCAGTTAATTTGTTTAAATCAATCACGAGTAGCCCTTCTTTCTTTAAGCGGATAGTATTTATTTAGGAGGCATTGCTCTAATAGGTTATGACAATAATCTCCTTCATTATAAGACTAACCGTCAGGAATGGACAATCCTTTTAGTAAATAATAAAAAGAAGCAGAATGGTTCTTTATTGAAGCAAGGCGTCTGTTGTACAATAGAGAAAAGAGTTAAATGTGAAGAATATAAAAGACAGCAGTAGAGAGGATTAGATTGATGAGTCATTATTCTTTGGGAGTCGACATAGGAACAACCAGTACGAAAGCCGTTTTATTTAATGAAACGGGGGAGCATATCCATCAAGCAACAGTTGAATACCCTTTGTTGACGTCTGAACCAAAAGCTGCAGAACAAGATCCGGATGAAATAGTAGAAGCTGTGAAGCTGGCTATTAAAGCAATAGTCGATTACTTATCCGCAGATATAAGCCATTTGACCGTTGTTTCTTTCAGTGCAGCGATGCATAGTGTGTTGGCGGTTGATGCAAAAGGAAAGCCATTGACTGCTTCGATTACGTGGGCTGATCAACGGGCAGAAGCGTATGCTAAACAGTTACGAGAAGGAAATGGGCAGGCTATTTATGAAAAAACGGGTACGCCTATTCACCCGATGTCTCCTTTGGTCAAACTCTTGTGGTTGAAAGAAGAGAAGGCGTCTATCTTCGAAAAGGCTCACCGGTTTGTAGGCATCAAAGAGTATGTCTTTTTCCATCTGTTTGGAGAATGGGTTGTTGATCACTCGATTGCGTCAGCTACGGGATTGTTTAATATGTACACAATGGACTGGGACGAAGAAGCGCTAGAACTGGCAGGAATCCAGTCTAGTCAGCTATCCAGGTTAGTGCCAACAACAGAGATTTTTACTAAAATGAAAAAGGAACGTGCTCAAGAATTGGGTTTGCCTCCTTCAATCCCTGTTGTCATTGGAGCCAATGATGGTTGCTTAGCGAATTTAGGTGTGAATGCTATCCAACCGGGAGTCGTTGCTGTGACAATCGGAACAAGTGGTGCCATTCGAACGGTTTCTGATAAACCCGTATCCGATTCGAAAGGTCGTATTTTTTCATATGCTTTGACTGAAAATCATTGGGTCATCGGAGGACCGGTAAATAGTGGCGGAATGATATTAAGGTGGCTCCGTGATGAACTCTGCCAAGAAGAAGTTCAAGAAGCCGAGTTAACAGGGGAAGACCCTTATCATTTAATCACGAAAAAAATAGCTGAAGTGAAAGCTGGATCGGAAGGCCTTCTGTTTCACCCGTATCTCGCAGGTGAACGGGCGCCTTCTTGGAATGCTAATGCCAGAGGCTCTTTTTTCGGACTGGCGCTTCAACACAAAAGAGAGCATATGATGCGGGCTGTTTTAGAAGGGATCAATATGAATATGTATATGGTCTTTTTAGCCTTGGAAGAACTGATAGGCATACCTGATAAAATACACGCAACAGGTGGCTTTGCCCAGTCAGATGTCTGGCGTCAGATGCTGGCAGATATTTTCAATCAAGAGGTTCATGTATCTCAGACGGTTGAAAGTTCTTGCCTGGGTGCCGTCGTTTTAGGACGATACGCTATTGGGGAATTGAGTGACTTGAGCGATGTCAAAGATATGGTAAGCATCAAAGAAGTCAGCACACCTGATAAAGAATTAGTCACTATTTACCAAGAGTTGATGCCTTTATATATACGCTTAAGCCGCCTATTCGAAAAAGAGTACGAGGCGATTACTGACTTTCAACAAACATACAAATAATTATGAACACACCCATTTGGATGATGTCTAAATGGGTGTGTTTTGCATTGACCTCAAGTAGCTAGTAAATTGAATGAAGGTATTAAAAAGTGAATACAAGCGATTTCTACATGTGTAATATACACTGTTTATCCTTTATTTGTGTATAAACGATAAATAATATTCTTTTTTGCGCTTTTATATTGCATAAATAACTACAAGGTGGTAAGATGCTTTACATTGAAGAGAACAATTAAGGGGACGACATCATATGACAAAATCAGTTAAGCATTTCTTTTTAATACTCATTGCATTAGTCAGCTGCTTCCTGCCTACTATGACAGTATCGGCTGAAGACGGATCGGCATTGCAGCGCATTCAAGACGAAGGGGTTCTGACGATTGGAACCAGCGCAGACTTCCCACCGTTTGAATTTTACGCTGTGGTGGACGGGGAACGTCGCGCTGTAGGGATGGATATCTTTATCGCAGAAAAAATTGCGGATGATTTAGGTGTGGAACTAGAAATTCAAGACATTGGCTTTGACAGTTTGTTGCCGGCTTTGGAAGCTCGAAACGTCGACATGGTTATAGCCGGGATGACACCGACGCCAGAGAGACGTAAGAGTGTAGATTTCTCAGAAATTTATTTTAAAACATTCCAAAATATTATGGTTAAAGCAGAAGACCAAGACGTATACAGTTCTATAGAATCATTAAATGGAATGAGAATTGGTGTACAAGCTAGTTCTTTACAAGAACAATTAGCAAGCCAAATTGATAATCCTGAACTGATGACGTTAACTGACTTAAACGACTTACTATTAGCATTGAAAACGAATCGTTTGGATGCCGTTATAATGCAAGGGCCAAATGCTGAAGCTCATGCGGCTAACGATGAAGACTTACATACGTTTGTAGGTGGGTTTGAAATGGACGATGATGACCAAGGATCTGCCATTGCTTTTAGAAAAAATGAAGATTCTTTGGTTGAAGCTGTCAACGAAAGCTTGAATGAAATTGAAGAACAAGGCCTAATTGAAGACTACCTCGCCCAAGCCGGAGAGTATATGGCAGTATCTGAAGTGAACGAAGACGGCGAAGAAGTGGAAGATGGATTTGTATCAAGTTATTGGGAATACTTTTGGGATGGGACCATGCTGACTCTATTTATTTCAGCAGTCTCTGTATTTATCGGTATGATACTTGGCGCTTTGCTCGCTTTCAAGCGTTTATCTAAGAATACTTTCGTGAGAGTGGTGGCTACCGCTTACGTTGAATTTGTCCGTGGTACCCCTATGATGATTCAAGTCATGTTTATCTATTTTGCCTCTGGTATATTCTTTGATTTGCCAGCATTAGCAGCCGGAATTATAGCCGTGTCATTGAACTCAGGAGCATATATTTGCGAAATTGTCCGTAGTGGATTAGGTTCAGTAAATAAAGGTCAAGAAGAAGCCGCCAGAAGTTTAGGGATGAGCAAGAAGCAATCCATGCGTCATATTATTTTCCCACAAGCACTGAAGAATATATGGCCTGCTTTAGGAAATGAGTTTATCACAATCATTAAAGAGTCGTCTATTGTGTCTGTTATTGGTGTAGGCGAATTGATTTTCCAAACACGAGTCGTTCGTTCGATCTCATTCCAAGGGATATTACCACTATTTGTAAGTATGTTAATTTACTTTGTGTTGACATTCAGCTTAACTAAACTATTGAACTACTATGAAGGGAAAATGAGCCATGATTAAAGTAAACCATTTAAAGAAATCATTTGGAAAAAATGAAGTGTTGTCTGACATAAATGAAGAGATTCAAAAAGGGGAAGTGGTTGTAGTTATTGGTCCTTCAGGATCAGGGAAATCCACTTTTCTACGTTGCTTGAATATGTTAGAAAAACCGTCGGATGGCGAAATCGTTTTTGAAGGTACAAGTTTGACTGGGCTAAAAGAGCAAGAGTTAAATCAATTACGTCAAAAAATGGGAATGGTATTCCAGCAATTCAATCTCTTTCCTCATAAAACAGCTTTAGAAAACGTCACGATTGCACCAATCAAAGTCAAAGGAGTACCAGAGTGGGAAGCTCAGCAAGATGGTACGCGAATTCTGGAGCAAGTCGGCTTGGCAGATAAAGTAGATGCTTACCCATCCAGTTTATCCGGTGGGCAACAACAGCGTGTCGCTATTGCCCGTGCATTAGCAATGAATCCGGACGTGATGTTGTTCGATGAGCCAACCTCTGCGCTGGATCCAGAGATGGTCGGAGAAGTTCTTAAAGTAATGAAAGACTTGGCCAATTCGGGTATGACCATGGTAGTGGTCACGCATGAAATGGGCTTCGCCAAAGAAGTAGCTGACCGCGTCATCTTCATGGATGGTGGTTATGTTGTCGAACAAGGCGTGCCGGAAGACATCTTCACTCATCCACAACACGAAAGAACCCAGGACTTCCTGGCAAAAGTACTTTAATTTAATCTGATGGGACACGAAATGACCTGTGGAAGTTGTTTCGTGTTTTTAATTTGGCCAACAGTTAACCAGTAACTCCGAGTTGCCTAGAGAGCGGCTCTCTGAGCAACTCGGAGTTAAGTACAAACATGAGTTGCTTAGATAACGATTCTCTAAGCAACTCAACATAGTACGTATTAGGTGAACTGCTTAGAGAGGGCGTCTCTAAGCAACTTATCTATTTATCACTATTCTCAACTATCATAAAAGACCAAGTAGTCTTCCTGAGTAGGAAAGTGACTTGGTCTTTTACTGACTTAATAAACATCGTCCGGTCGGTATTCTAAAATATCCCCGGGTTGGCAATCTAAAGCTTTGCAAATCTCATCTAGTGTATTTAAGCGAATCGCTTTTGCTTTGCCATTTTTTAAAATCGAAATATTAGACATCGTAATGCCTACTCGTTCAGACAATTCCGTCACACTCATTTTACGCTTAGCTAACATCACATCAATATTAATCACAATAGTCATTTGTCACACCTCATATCGTCCACTTATTTTCTTCTTTAAGTTCAATTGCTTTTTCGAACAACTCTTGAAGGACAGCCACTAAAGTAGCCAGCACAAAGGAGGCAAAAACAGGTAGGGCGCCGACGATAACGAGTCCTGGTGCGTCATCGATTTCCGCTAACATAAAAATAAAAGGCAGAATGACAGTGAAAATGCCACTGAAAGCAAGTGCGCTATATTTAATCCTTTTTAACAAAGTCACCGCTTCTTTTGAAAAAGCATTATCCTTCTCTATATAATTTAAAACAAAGTAAGACTGCATCAAACCATACAAAAAGGGAAGAACTGATAAATATAAACCAATAACAATAGGATAAAGGATGTGATCAAGGTCTGGATTAGCAGGGTTAGTTAATAGCCAAGGAATGCCCACGGCAGCAAGTATCAAAACAGGGAACGCGAGTAATAATATGGCTCCTTTTAGAAGCATCGTCGATTGTTTCATTATAAATCCCTCTTTTACATTATATAGTCAAATCGGTTTCTTCTTTTAATGCGACAGCCTTTTTGATAAGCGATTGGAGAATGGCCGCGACTACTGAAATAATGAAAGAAGCAAAGGTAATCATTAATGCCAGTAAAGATATGCCTGGTTGACCGGCATTTTCTGTGTGTATAAAGACCAAACCGATAATGTATAAGATTCCAATACTCAAGGCGCAGATTTTGATGATCTTTAACGCATGAACGGATGGATTAGAAAAAGGCTTATCCTGGTCTATATGCCTTAATAATAAAAAGGCCTGGTATAGAGCCATAAAAAAAGGAAGAGTCGTCAAGTAAATACCAATCAAAAGGGGATACCTCAAATGTGCGAATTCAGGAGCGCTTTTAGCGAAGTATTTAGCCATTTGCGGCAACCAGAACACACATAGGCCTAGAACAATAAAGCCAATACCAAAAATCGTTACCCTTAAATAGCTTGTACGTTTTATTTTCATTTAACACACCTCTTCGATGAATTTAACTGAATTATAAACCAAAATTTATCGAGAAACAATAAATAATAATTGATTTACATAAAACTTAAGAATTAACTCAAGACTAATTTATAATTATACTCTTGTATACGAGAAGCGTTCGTTCTAAAATAGAGTTAGTTCAAACCATAAACAAACTTACAAACGGAGGGTTACCATGAGTTTTATTAAAGAGAACTTTATGCTTCAAAATGAAACCGCTGTAAAACTGTATCATACTGTTGCGAAAGATTTACCAATTATAGATTACCATTGCCACTTAAGCCCACAGGAAATTGTTGAAGATCATGTATTTGAAGACATTACTGAATTATGGCTAGCAGGCGACCACTACAAATGGCGTGCTATGCGAGCAAATGGTGTGCCGGAAAGTCACATCACTGGTGATGCATCATCGAAAGAGAAATTCAAAGCGTGGGCAGAGACCGCTGAAGTGTCTGTTGGGAATCCTTTATTTCACTGGACTCATCTTGAAATGAAAGAATATTTTGGCATAGAAGAACTCCTAACCAAAAACAACTGGGAAACTCTTTATGAAGAAATGAACCGTCAATTAAAAGAAAACAAGTTGACAGCTCGTGAACTGATTAAGCGTTCCAACGTCGAATTCATTGGGACGACGGATACGCCTTTTGACAGCTTAGACGAACATAAGCAAATTGCTGAAGATGAAACCTTTGATGTAACGGTTGCACCATCCTTCAGACCGGATGAACTCTATAAGCTTACACCGATTGATTTGAAACGATTGGAAGAGTTGACCGGAAAAACGGCTGATACTTATGAAGCACTTCGTACGATTATAGAAGACCGAGTTGATTACTTTGACCAACGAGGCGCATTAATTTCTGATCATGGCATTCAATACGTGGTGTATGCTGAAGCAACTGACGAAGAAATTGAACGTATTTTCCAAAAATTAAAAGGAGAAGAAACCTTATCCTTAGACGAAAGTGACAAATGGATTACTCGACTGCTCGTGGATTTATCAAAAATGTATGCGGACAGAAACTGGATCATGCAAATTCACTTTGGAGCCATTAGAAGCACGAACACCCGTCTATCTAGTCAGTTAGGTCCTAATATCGGCGTGGATTCCATTGCGGACCAGTCTTATTTGGCTGAAAAATTAAACCAGTTGTTGGACGCGATGGATAAAGAAGGCCACTTACCAAAAACGATTGTATATAATTTAAATCCAGAATATAATCACATTGTGGCTAGTGCTACAGCCAACTTTCAAGCGAATAACGAGGGCGTTAAAGGTAAAGTACAATTCGGAGCCGGTTGGTGGTTTAATGACACAGAAAAAGGCATGTTAAGACAAATGGAAACCTTAGCTGATCACGGCTTACTCAACCATTTTGTGGGTATGTTAACAGACTCGCGCAGTTTTGTCTCTTATCCCCGTCATGATTACTTTAGACGTATTTTCTGTAACTACGTCGGCGAAGAAGTCGAGCAAGGCAAGTTCCCAAATAGCGAACCGATGTTAAAACAATTAGTAGAAAACGTCTGCTATTATAACGCCAAACGCTACTTTACAAAATAATGATACCCCTTATTAGTCATTCGTTACCGAAGGCGGCTAATAGGGGTATGTTTCATTTACAAAGGAAGCAATAAGTTCATAGAATGAGCAGGTTATTCTACGAACTCAATAACAAACCCGTTGCTTAATCGTAGAATGGAAGATTAATTGAACGAACCCAACTAGCATTTAACTCAGACATCGTCTAATACAGCGTTAGTCCAGTTAATCACTGAATATAATATAGTAATCTAAGCGCTTCATTTTTATACTATCAATAAATAGACCGTACGTGCAGCTATACATTAGGAGGATAGGGATGAAGAAGATACTCGTTGGATTAATGTTAAGTTTTTCACTACTCATCGTGGGCTGTAATCCACCGCAACCTGAGTTAAAAGGTGGTTATCAGAGTGATAAGCATTACAGTGGTCACATGGTTCAACTCTCTTTTCAACCTGAAGATGACACCTTTGTTTACTACATTGATAACCGAGAAGTGGATAAAGGAACCTATGCTTTGAAAGAACCATGGGTATATGAATTGAATGGTGACAATCAAGCGATTGACATCCACCTATCCACAGACAATTCATTTGCCCTTTATATTAATCAACTAAATGGGAATGACCCCATTATAATGAACAATTTAGGAGATGTACCTGTGTACTTTGGTACAGAGTTCGATGACGTTGAAGAATATGAAGGTTTATTAAATGAAGAATAATGGCAAAATCAGCTCCAATCCCTTGTGAGGAATTGAAGCTGGTTTTATAGTTCACACATTAGCCTTCTACATTTGCTAAATAAGGGATCAATTCACCATCAACATCTGCGAGCAAGATATCGCTTCGACCGGAGGCAGAATAAATGAGTGTACCGATGGGTAACTGATTAGCTGTTCCGTTCTCAAAGGCGTCAGAATTACCTGTTTGATGGGTTATTTCAGTGACTTGATCATCAGCAGTTAAATGCAGCTCTTCTACCCAATCAGCGTGTGCTTTGTAAATGATGTTCTCATGCTGAAAAATATCTGCTTCAGGATCTAAACGTAACACCTCTTCAGCATCTATTATTGATGTATTTTCTGTGATTGAAGCGCAAGAAACCAAACTAAAAACAATACTGACTAATAAAACTATACGAATAAATTTCATTATTTACCTCCAGTATTTAATCATAGGGATATGGTTAGTATAGAGCAGAAGTGAATCATGATCAATTTGAAAGGGTATACATTTAAATGTTTAAATCGGATTATCTAGTTAATTTAGTAATAACACATTTAGCTTTACTAGTATTAAACTAACTCGATGATTAGTGTTGATGCTCTTCCTACACAAAAAGTAAGTAGAATTTCACTCTAAATTTGTCCAAAAAATGAATGGAATTCACTTGTAATCTAACTGTAACCTGAAATATAACAGGTAATCGCTAATGAGATGGTAATATAGGTGACAAGAGCAAAACGAAATTTATTTATTGATTATTGACTATTATAAGACTATCGCTAAAAGTTGGAGGATTAACGTGAAGAAAAAGATTATTGCTGGTATTGTTTCGACTATGTTAATTGGAATAGTGTCACCGTCGTATCAAGCTGTTGTATCAGCTGAAACGAACTTGGATGAACTAATAGAAGAAAAAGAGAATGTCGAGAACCGTTCGTCTGAATTGAACTCAGTTATTGAAAGTACTGAAAGTGAAATGTCAGCATTGGAAGCGGAAAGACAAGAACTAGAGCAACATATTCAGTCTTTGCAAATTCGCATCTCTGAATTAATGGAAGATTTAACTGCACAAAGTGACTTACTTGAAAAAACAACTCAAGAAATTGAACGATTAAATGAAGAAATTGATGTACTAAATGTACTCATTGAACAGCGTAATGATAAACTAATGCAGCAAGCGCGTGCAACTCAGACTCAATGGAACCCTGAAAATATCATACATATGATTTTGTCAGCTGAATCGGTATCTGATTTAATTAGCAGAGTCGGCATCATTGGTCAATTGGTTTCAGCCAACCGTTCAATCGTAGAAGCACAAATGAGAGATCAACAAGCGGTGATGGAAGCTGAAGCTCAAGTCCAAGAAGAACGCGTACAGGTCGAGACACTTTTAACTGAAATGGAAGCAACACGTGACGAATTAACTGTTCAACAAATTCAGTTAGACAATGAAATTATGTATGTAGCTGAACGCTATCAAATGAACGCAAAAGAAAAAGATCAATTTGTCAGCGAGCAATACGCTTTGGCGCAACAAGCAATGAAGTTGTCAAATGATATAGAAGTTGAAGAAGAGCGTCTTGCAGAAGAAGCACGATTAGCAGAAGAAGCCCGCTTGGCAGAGGAAGCAAGACTTGCTGAAATAGCCAGACAAGAAGAGTTGGCTCGTATTGCTGAGGAAGAAGCCCGTGCAGCAGAAGAGGCTGAGAGAAGAGCTGAAGCCGAAAGAAAAGCTCAGGCAGAAGAAGCTGACAGAAAAGCAGCAGAAGAGCGCCAATTGGCAGTGACGACACGTCGACGAAAAGAAAATGAAGAACGCGCTCAGGCTCAGTCAAAAGCTGAAGAGGAAGCGAATCGTCAAGCTCAAGCAACCGAACAACAACGAGCAGAAGAAGCAAGAAGACAAGCTCAAGCGGCTGAACAACAGCGAGCAGAAGCTGCCAGAAGAGAAGCAGCAAGACAACAAGCAGAAGCTCAAGCAAGTAAGGAAAAAGAAGAAGCAGAACGCGCGGCGAGTACACCAGCTCCGACCCCAGCACCCGCGCCCGCTGCATCTTCAACGACTTTCTTTAGACCGGCTAATGGAGCAGTAACGTCCCGTTATGGTAATCGTTGGCACCCAGTTCACGGTGGTTACCGTCTACATGCTGGAATTGATTTCCGGGGTGGCGGTTCTATCTATGCAGCTGACAGTGGTCGAGTAAGAACTGTTTCTTATGATAGAGGATGGGGTTATTACATCCGAATTGATCATGGAAATGGGTTAGAAACATTGTATGCCCACTTACAACCTAATATTGTCGTATCGGTAGGTCAAAATGTGTCAAGAGGACAAACGATTGGCACAATGGGAACCACTGGGACATCTACTGGTGTTCACTTACACTTTGAAGTACGTCAAAATGGTCGTCTAACAAATCCTGCGCCATTTTTAGGATTATAATAAAATAAAAAACTCTGTTCGCTGATAATAGCGAGCAGAGTTTTTTGGTTTATGGCAGATAACGCTTATCTTTAATGTCAAAGGCTCGTTTTGAAAAGGCTTGAACAATACCACTGTTCACAGAGAGTCCTAAAGCAATCGCTCCTGAAATTAAAAAGGTTTCTGTCCCAGCAGTTAAAGCGCTGGACGTATTGCCCTCAATAAACATGCGCATCATGGTATAAGCGGATCCACCGGGTACCATTGGAATAATACCTGGTATAGCGAAGACGATGACTGGCATTTTAAAACGGCGAGCGCACCATTGACTTAAAAAGGCGACAATAAAGGAGGCTGCTCCAGCACCTACAAACAAATGTGTTTCAACTTGAACCGATAAAAAGTAATAGACAATCCAGCCGGCAGCTCCTGATAAGCTCGATGCTAATATCGTCCGGCTAGGCACATTGTACAGCACACCAAATCCAAAGGCAGCCAAAAAAGCCGCTCCGAACAATGATAAGTATTCTAAAAACATAAGGATCTCCTTTCACGAGCTATAAAAATGCAATAACCATAGCTATCCCAATTCCAATAGCTCCGGCAGTAATGAGGGCTTTACCCACAACAGCGACTCCAGCTACTAAGTGGCCAGCCATTAAATCTCTAAAACTATTAGTGATAGCCATTCCTGGTACCATTGACATGACGCTACCGACGATGATGGTATCGACATTCTGTCCAAAACCGACTGAAGTAAAAAAGACAACAAGTAATCCGATGAAAAAGGAAGCCACCATTTCTGCGAAAAAACTGACATTTGTTACTTTGTTAACTGATTCAAAAAGATAATGGCCCAAGGTTCCGGCTACAAAAGCTGGAAGAAAATCAATGAATTGCCCACCGAATAACAAGGCGAAGCCAGCACAAGATAAACCAATCGCCAAGTTACGTTGGAGACGGTTAAAGTTCAGTGGTGTAGCATCAATTCGAAGCAGTTTTTTGATGACTATTTCGGGGGCTAATGGCCTTGCTGCCAACTGTCTAGATAAATCATTGACCATTGATACTTTTTCCAAATTTGTTATCGTTTCGTTCATACGAAGGAGTTCCGTATGGTCTTGCCCGTCATCTCCTTGCACCGTCAAAATAAGAGCGGTCGGAATGACGAAAACATTCACATATTTTAACTGATAACTTTTAGCTATACGGTATAAGGTGTCTTCGACTCGATAAGTCTCTGCACCATTTTCAAGCATCACTCGTCCGGCTTCTACGCAGACGTCTAAAATTCTTGCAACGGGATATTGCTGCATACCGATCCCTCCTTGTCCTTAAATAAAGTATTCCAATAGCTCTAGTATAACGATTTATATAAATTAAAGCGAATCACATTTGACATTAAGAATCATTTAAAACGCTTTAGTATCAGCTTATAATTGACAGATTGATGGAAAGCCTTTTCTTTTAAGAATTCTAGCTAATAAGTATGTTAAAATAGAAAGGTTGATTGCGCGGTGAAAGATTACCACTCGTTTTAATCTGGGACGACAAGCAGGAGGGTTACTGTGAAAGATAAATTAACGACATTGAAACACTATTATGGCTATACTAGTTTTCGACCTGGACAAGAAGAACTAATCGATGCGATTATGAACGGAAAGGATGTAGTCGGCGTCATGCCAACCGGAGGCGGGAAGTCTTTATGCTACCAAATACCAGCTCTATGTATGGAAGGCATCACTTTGGTTATTTCCCCTCTCATTTCACTGATGAAAGACCAAGTAGATGGTTTATTGACGATGGGAGTGAGGGCGGACTTTTTAACCAGTCAAATGAACATGGAAGAACAAAATAATACATTGAGAAAAGCAGTTGCCGGCCAATTAGATTTATTATATGTCTCCCCTGAGCGACTGGAAAATGACTATTTCTTGTCATACGTCAGTCGAATGACTGTCAATTTGATTGCAGTCGATGAGGCGCACTGTATATCCCAGTGGGGTCATGACTTTAGACCAAGTTATCAGTCCATTCCAAACGTGAGACGTATGTGTTCAAATAATCCGCCATTTGCGGCCTTTACAGCAACGGCTACAAAAAAAGTAAGGGAAGACATGGTTAACCAGTTGCACCTTCAAGAGCCCTATCAATTCACTGCCAGTTTTGATCGGCCAAATCTGACTTTTTCAATTGTCCATCCGAAAAAGAAGCAACAGGAACTGTTATCTATTTTAAAAGATAATGAAACAAGTATTATTTACTGCAATACACGGAAAAATGTCGAGCGCGTGCATCAGTTTCTTAATAAAAAAGGCTTTGCGGCGGGTTACTATCATGCGGGAATTGAACATGACGAGCGTAATCGCCAGCAAGAGGACTTTTTATATGATAAAACGACGATTATTGTGGCGACAAATGCCTTTGGTATGGGAATTGACAAGTCAAATGTTCGTCGGGTGATTCATTATAATCTGCCACTGGATATGGAAAGTTATTATCAAGAAGCAGGCCGTGCTGGACGTGACGGGGTACCCGCAGAAGCGATACTCTTTTATTCCAGTCAGGATATCATTACGAATAACTTGCTGATTGAACAAGGCAATCACCCTCATGCAAAAAAGAACTTGAACACCATGATTACCTATTGTAAAACAGGTCAATGTTTACGTCGACGTATTTTGAATTATTTTGATGAAGAGACAGAGTGGCAGACATGCGACAATTGCTCGAACTGTAATGGTGAAACGGAAACAATCAATGTCACCGAAGCCTGTCAAAAAATCCTGTCAAATATCTACCGTATGAAGCAATTATACGGAATGGGCTTGGTTTCAGATGTATTAAGAGGAAAGGAGATCGCTCGAATCAAACAACTAAGTTTTGATCAGCTTTCGACCTTTGGTATTATGTCTGACTATTCGGATAATGAAATAAAAGACATCATTGCTTTGATGGTGAGTGAACAGTATTTGCAAGTAGGGGGAAATCAGTATCCTATCCTGACTTTTACTGGAAAAACGTCAGAATTACTCAAAGGCACTGTCCAGCTTTATATGATGAAGCCTGTTAAAAAAGAACCGGTTAAGGTGATGCAAAACAATCAAGACTATGATGAGGAGTTGTTTGAAGAGTTAAGGGCCTTAAGAAAATCAATCGCCCAAGAGATTGGGAAACCACCCTTTGTCGTGTTCTCAGATAAGAGTCTCATTGATATGGCGGCTACACCTCCATCAAATACGCAAGAATTTTTATCGGTTCATGGAGTCGGTGAAGCTAAGTTAGACCGCTATGGTGATGCATTTTTAGAGCTGATTTCGACTTACCAAGAAGGTAAAGCAACATCTTAAGGATAGTTCTTTTTTGACCAGCCTATATATGCTACAATCAAAAAGGCGTATCCATATCAATCGTGAGAGAAAGGGAGACACGAATGTGACTAACAAACATAAATTAGATTTTACGAAGTATCCACTATTAAATACGATTAAACAAGGGCAAGAAGTTTTTTGGAAGAACCCTATGTTATTGAAAACGGAAGAAGCTACAAACCAAACGGCGTATTCGGTTAAAGACATTGAAGATGCTGAAGCGCGTTTGCAACGATTTGCTCATTTTATACGTGTCGCTTATCCAGAAACAGAAGACACGAAAGGCATTATTGAATCACCTCTATCTGACATTACCGATATGAAACAATACCTTAACAGTGTAAATGAGTCGACAGTGGAAGGTCAATTCCTACTTAAACGGGATGACTTGCTGCCGATTTCTGGAACGATTAAAGCACGTGGAGCGATTTACGAGGTATTAAAACATGCTGAAACACTAGCTCTAAAAGAGGGTCTATTAAAGGATATCCATGATGATTACGCTTTGTTTGCCAGCGAGGCATTCCAGCGCTTTTTCTCTGATTACACTATAGCGGTTGGAACGACTGGGAATTTAGGCATTAGTGTCGGAACTATGGGTCGGCAATTAGGCTTTAACGTAACGGTTCACATGTCTGTTGAAGCAAAACAATGGAAGAAAGATTATCTGCGTGAAAAAGGTGTGAACGTTATTGAGCATGACACGGACTTTTCAAAAGCAGTTGAAAATGGCCGAGCAGAATCTGATGCTGATCCAAAAAGCTACTTCGTTGATGATGAACATTCCGTTGAATTGTTCCTTGGCTACACAGTTGGTGGAATGAGAATGAAAAAACAATTGACTGAACAAGGCATTACAGTAGATGCGGATCATCCGTTATTCATGTATCTACCATGCGGTATTGGAGGCTCTCCTGGCGGAATCACATTCGGTCTGAAACAGGCTTTTGGTGAACACGTCCACTGTTTCTTTGCCGAGCCGACTAAAATGCCAAGCATGCTGATGGGCTTGTCTACTGAACAGTACGACAATGTCTCTGTTTTTGATTTGGAACTAGGTGGTTTGACTATTGCTGATGGTTTAGCCGTGCCTCGTACATCCGGTTTAGTAGCGAAGTTAATGAAGAACTTATTCAGTGGCGGCTATTCTGTGAAGGATGAGGTCTTTAAAGGTTTGCTTCACCGCTTGTATGAAGAAGAAGGAGTTTTCCTTGAGCCGGCTGCTGTAGCAGGACTGATTGGACCGTATCGAATGCTTAGTTCTGAAGATGGTCAAGCATACCTTGAAGAAAACAAACTGACTTCTAAATTAGCTAATGCTACTCACATTGCATGGGCTACCGGCGGATCAATGGTACCTGTAAAAGATCGAGAAGCATTTTTAGAAGATGCTGCACGCTATCCGTTATAAATAGAAGAGTCTGAGGCAACTATGTCTCGGACTTTTTTTTTTACACGTAAATAAAATAAAGCCTGAATCCCAACCTTTTAGTTGAAGTGAAAGAGAAAAAAACGGTATGATAGAAGGAAGAAACTGATTGTAGGACATACAGCTAGGGGAGAGTAAGAGATTAATGAAGAAGTATAAACGTATACCACAACACGTTGGTGTCATCCCTGATGGCAATCTGAGATGGGCTGTTGGACAAGGATTAGGCAAACAAGATGGCTATAAGTATGGTATAGGCCCTGGCTTAAAATTATATGAGGCCCTTTCTTGGTATCAAGAAACAGATGTCACACTTGGTGGGTAACTGGTTTAATAGATGTCATGTTATAATAGAGAATAAGCAAGGTATACGAGTATAAATTGGAGGGCTAAGATAAGATGAACAACAAACGAATTATCGTGTTAGTTGGACCAAGTGGCAGTGGGAAAACAACTATTGGCACTGAATTATCTAAAAGGGGGATACCTAAATTAGTGACGACAACGACTAGAAAACCTCGTCCGGGAGAAAAAGAAGGCGTTGACTACTATTTCAGAAGGCCAGAAGATTTAAAACGCGATGATTTCATTGAACAGACCACTTACAATCATCGCATTTATGGGTTGACTAAAGCGGAAGTCGAGCAATCTTTAGCCATACACGACACGGTTCACGTGTCCCTTGATAAACATGGGGCAAGAGCCATGAAAGAAGCCTATCCTCAAGAAACCTTGATTGTGTTCATTTTTGTGTCGATTGAAGAAATGGAAAAGCGAATGGAAGCACGAGGAGATGTGGGTAGTAAAATTTACGAACGCTTACTCTTCAGTAAGGAGACGGACGAATTGAGACCGATTGAAGAGGCAGACATCATCATCGAGAATAAGTCGATTGAATCCTCAGTGGAAGAGATTTTAGAAGAAGTAAAGAAATGGCAGACTGAACCAACTGAAGAGGTGTAGTCATGGACATCGATCCGAAAACGATTGTCTACTACCCATTATTTACCCTGGTGCTCTACTTAATATTAGCTCAAGTTTTTTCATTGCCTTTTTGGACTATTTTTATAGCGATCGGACTAGCCTTTTTATATATTATTATCATTGTCATTATTGAACTACACAAATAAAACGCATTGGCAATCATTAGTAAAATGACTGTTCAATGCGTTTTTATATGGAGTGGTTATATTTCAAGACCAGCGAAACCTGCACCACCAGGACCAGCATGGGTAGAAATGACGTTCCCCGCCTGAATCCACACCAAGTTAGTAAAGCCCGCTTCTGTAGCTAAAGTCTCCATTATTTCCTTAACGGACTCATCTAATCCTACTGAATAAAGGAGATAAAGAACCTCTTTATCTAGATCGTAATGAGACACATAATCTCGAAACATTTTTTCAACCACTTGTTTCATAGGTCCACGGTATTTTTTTGTGGATGTTAATTTACCGTCAATCAACTCAATGAGTGGTTTGATTTTTAATAAAGAAGCACTGATATAAGCAGCATTAGAGACGCGGCCTCCTGCTCTTAAAAAATCAAGGCTACCTGGTATAAAAGAAAAACGAGATTTGGGTACTTTCCGCTTAATCTGTTCAATTAAGTCTTCCAAGGCTATATCGGGTTGACGTTCGAGTAACTGTGCAGCAAACAGTACAATGGAACCTAAACCACCTGAAACATTTAAGGCATCAATCAAGTGAATGTTGTCAAAGTCTTTTGCAGCAATCGTCGCATGCTGAAAAGAAGAAGACGCTCGAGAGGTATAACCGATGTGCACAATAATACTATCAGGATCCTCTTTCTTTATCTGCTCGAATAGTTCAGTGTATTCTTGAGGATTTGTAGATGTTGTAGATGGAATCTGATTGGTTCTTTCATAATAGTCATAAATATCTGTAACGGGAATGGTTCCGTCTGGATAATCTTTCTCATCCATAATGACATGCATCGGTGCTACATAAATAGGGTACTTATCAACTAAGTATTTAGGTACATCAGCACCGCTCTCAGTCGTAAATAGTATGTTAGCCATGGACATCCTCCTCTAGTCAGTAAACGCTTGTAATAAGATAGTTCTTGTAATCATATCATACCATAAAAATCGTAAAACAAACTCTCCTAGTTAAAACGACTACACTATTATTTAAGGCTAAGAAAAAACAATGAGAACACATCTTAAACAGATGGTCCTCATTGTTATAACAAACTCTGACTATATTAAGAAGTAAAATTGCTTGAAGCAAAGCTGTCGGGTACATCAATTCCGCTAGCATTGTAATTCTCACCATTCATAATGGAGTTCTTAACAATCACGTAATCCACTTTTCGTAAGGCTTCAACATCATTTCCACCAGCGTAAGAGATAGAAGACTGCAAGTCTTGTTTCATATCAGATAGCGTGTGGGCAATATCGCCTTTGTATTCCAACAGCATTTTTTTGCCTTCAACGTTTCGACGCTCGCCTTTTTGATGAGCAGAAGCACTACCAAAGTATTCTTTGAATGGACGACCATTGATTTCGACCATTTTACCTGGAGACTGATCGTGTCCGGCAAATAATGAACCAATCATAACCATCGTTGCGCCGAAACGGATGGATTTTGGAATATCTCCATGAGTACGAATGCCACCGTCAGCAATTAATGGTTTACGTGCTGCTTTTGAACAGTGAGACAAAGCTGCTAATTGCCAACCACCTGTACCAAAACCAGTCTTCAATTTAGTCGTACAAACTTTACCAGGTCCAATACCGACTTTTGTCGCATCAGCTCCGGCGTTTTCCAGTTCACGAACAGCTTCTGGTGTGCCGACATTTCCTGCAATTAAAAAGGTTTCTGGTAAGTGTTTTTTAACATGATGAATCATGTCAATCACTGCATCTGAGTGACCGTGAGCAACGTCAATTGTGATGTATTCAGGCAGTAGATTCTCGTCTGCTAGTTCTTTTACAAAATCATATTCATTCTCTTTAATACCTAAACTAATAGACGCGTATAGGTTTTTG
This sequence comes from Alkalibacterium sp. MB6, assembly GCF_009935905.1. GTDB lineage: Bacteria > Bacillota > Bacilli > Lactobacillales > Carnobacteriaceae_A > Alkalibacterium. Next base: position 66,622 of record NZ_PREX01000008.1, read on the forward strand.
TCGTTCATCATTTTAATGAAGTCTTTTCGTGTGTGTTCTTCAAAGCGGTGCATGACGTAGAAATAATTGTTTTCTGCAAGCCACACGGCTAGATCCTCGTCGATAACGGTTTGCATGTTAGCAGGAACAACAGGTAGCTCAAAACGGCGGCCACCCAATTCTACACTTGTGTCGCATTCTGACCGACTTCTGACAATCGATTTCGCAGGAATCAGTTGAATATCCTCATAATCAAATACTTTCATAAACCATACTCCTCATTTTGTGTCCACAGACATATTTTGGGGAGAGCGTGTTGCTTTGTAAAAGTGTTTCCCTTCACTACTTTACTCAATTGGTTGACCAAAGTCAAAGTCATATTGGTTCAATTGTTTTTAAAACAGTTGATATTATGATGTAAGCAAGGGATAATTAACATTATCTGATATGAGTGAGGAGATTAATTATATGGAAAAAGCAAAACAATTCTTAATTGACACCTTCGGCACACCAAAACGTTTATTTATTCTAGGTCTTATTTTTACCATACCTTTCTTGTTCTTAGTATGGATGAGTTTCAATGATTGGGGATTTATTGGTACATTGGATGATATGATTGGCCGGGAATTTTACGAAGAGCGTCGACCATGGTTGAATGTATTCTTTATCGTCAGTACGAGAATGGGCGATGTGTGGTTCGTTGCGCTGTTAACGACGATTATCTTTTTACTGGTTTTCTTTTATTTTAAAAATAGACGGTTAGCTATTTGGTATGCTTTAACAGTTGCGATGGGGGCTGGAGTTTTAAATCAATTGCTCAAATTTTTCTTTCAGCGTCCTAGACCATCAGCATTTGAACATTTAGTTGTTCAGCATGGCTTCTCATTCCCAAGTGGGCATGCCATGGGATCTGTTATTACTTATGGGGCTTTGTTATTTTTAATTATCCGTCTAAGTTCTAACTGGAAATTACCATTGATATCTGCGGTTGTATTGATTCCGTTGATAGGATTGATTGGTATCAGTCGAATTTATGTTGGGGTGCATTACCCATCAGATGTCATCGGGGGGTACTCACTCGGCTTAGCAACATTATCCATCAGTTTAGGATTATATAGTTTGTCATTAAAGCGAAGAGAAGTGAGAAAAGGAGATCAGGTCTAGCACCTGATCTTTTTTTTGCGACCAATTCGCCCCGGTGTTGATTTAACCAGGTCTTCAAAATCTATTCTTGGCTGAACCCAGGGTTTAAGTCGCTATTGAATCCTGAACTCAAGGTTAAACGCAAATAACTGTCAGTTCGCAACGTATCTTAGAAGCGAACTGACAGTTATGTTAAAAAAGGATTATATAATGCCAATAATCATAGCGATGGCGCCGAATGCAATAGCAGTCCAGTTTAAACCTTTTTCAGAAGTCGAAACTAAGCCGATTAAACCAATAACCATAGCTGCCAGACCCAACCAAATATTCCATACGAAAAAGCCAACGACTGCCAAAGCCATAGCCAACCAGCCTAAAATCTTCCCTAAATTATCTGAATTCATTCTCTTACTCCTTCTCTACAATGACTATTTTATTAACAAAGTATACCTTACTTTCAGTTCATTCACAATTGAGAGTGGGCTTTAAAACATTAGCCAATCAGGATTTAAAATGAAGGTGGCTCATTTGTTTGTTTTACATACTGTTCAATAGGGTAGTCAGCCAAAGGTAAGTCAGGCGTTTCTTCCATAACCAGTTGTGCTAGGCATTTTCCAACGAGTGGTCCAGCAGTTAAACCGGTTGAACCTAAACCACTGGCGGCGAATAACTGTTGATGTCCAGGCACTGGTCCAAAGAATGGAGAGAAGTCAGACGTATACGCTCGTGTACCTGAACGGTAAGATTCAATTGATGCTGTTTTTAGTGTGTCAGAAAATTTGTCGGCAGCAATCACAATCATGTCTTTCAATCGATTTTCGTCAATGTCTAAATTAAACCCTTCTTCGTTTTCGTGAGTGGCACCGATAATGACGTGGCCATTTTCAAAAGGAATAATATCTTCTTCTCCCTCAGGCATAATAACCGGCCAGTCATTCGTGTTATAGCCAGCAAGCTTGACTTCAACTAATTGTCCTTTTTGAGGACGACTGTCCACTTCATAATCCAATGGGCCAAGGAGTTCGGGTAGCCAAGCAGCCGCAGCTAATACAACGGAATCAAATAGTAGGGGTCCAGTTGAAGTATGAACGACATAACCTTCTTCAGATTGACTCAAAGTCACGCGTTCTTTAACAAGTGAAGCACCATTTTTAGAGGCTTCTTCCAAAACCAATTCAACTAATTTTTTTCCATCGACTCGCGCACCGCCAGAAGCCCAAAGTGCCGGTGACTCTTTTGTGTAAATGGGTACTTTTTCTCTGACTTTTTCTGGAGGTAAAATCTTTAATTCACCTATTTCAGGAGCGTTTTCCCGTCTCTTTTCCCCAATATCTAACAAGTCATCCAAATACTGATCGTTTGTTTTAAATACCAAGGTGCCGACTTGCTTATAAACAGAAGGGGGAATGGTGTCGCCGTTCATAACGTCTGACAAAAAATCAGGATAAAAGGCAGCTCCTTCTTTGACCATGTGATACCACTTTTTATTTCGACGTCTAGATAACCATGGGCTAATAATCCCAGCAGCAGCCGACGTTCCTTGGCCTATCCCGTCATCAAAAATAGTTAAATCAATCGACTCATCTTTGCTTAAATAATAAGCTGCGGAGACACCAACAACGCCAGCGCCAATCACAGCAACTCTTTTTCTAGTCATAATAAACACCTTTCTTCTCCTCCCTTCAGTTTAACATGTTAATTAATAGAGAAAAACTTTTTTATGGTTTCTATTGACAAAGAGAAGATGAATCAGTAATATGAGAAGCACATTAGAGATAAAGGAGAGAATCGTCGTGATAAACGGATCAATTAGTTTAAACCAATTGAATAGCACTTGGCAAAGCTGGCACAGACCCGTTGTATAGATGATCGATTGATTCTTTCATAGATACAACGTTTAGAGCAATCTAAATTTGTATCTATGCCGGCTCATTTTCCTGTGAACAAAAAGAGTAGACCGCATAGATGTGATAACACTATCTATGTGGTCTTTTTGCATACCCAAAGGCAGCGACCACACGTATTGATTAGTTGTGGATGCTGTCTTTTTTTGTTTAGTTGGAAAATCAGAGAGGGGGAACAAAGACATGCTGATATGAAAAGTACCTACTAAAGTCAAACTGCTAAATAAAATGATAAGTGCTTTGTTCCTAAATAGATTCATAACTATAGAGAAAAGAGATAAGACAAATGAATAGTGAGAGGAAAAACGATAATGAAAAATAAACGAATGATGCTTGTATTAGGATTGATTGCTGCAATATTAATTGGAACATTTATCTTTAGTTTGAACGACTCCAACACAGATGCCACCGAACCACAAACGACTGGTGAACAGTCAGATAACGGAGACACTATAAAAATTGGTATTCTCCAGACGACCAGCCACCCTGCACTGGATGAGATTACCGCTGGAGCGATTGAAGGATTAGCAGAACATGGGTACATTGAGGGTGAGAATGCGGAAATCATGATGCAAAATGGTCAAGGAGACCAAAACTTAATGAATACGATGGCTCAATCATTGGTAGAAGATGGAGCAGATTTATTAGTGGGTATTGGGACACCTGCAAGCCAAGCTTTGGCAAATGCGACAAGTGATATTCCGATTATTCTTGGAGCTGTATCCGACCCTGTTGGTGCCGGATTGGTTAAATCAGAAGAGGCACCAGGTGGAAACATCACAGGGGTGAAAGATCAGTCGCCAGTGAAAGCTCAATTGGAATTGATGTTAACTGTTTTGCCAGACATTGAACAGATTGGTTTATTGTACAGTTCAGGAGAGGATAACGCCCTTGCTGAAGCTAAGCGAGCGGAGCAGGCAGCAGAGGAACTCGGGTTGACTACAGTTACTTACACAGCTTCGGGTACAAATGAACTGCAACAACTAGTAGCCACGCTCTCTCAAGAAGTGGATGCCATTTATCTGCCAACAGATAATACAATTGCCAGTGCCTTTGATACCGTGGTTAGTGAAGCGACTCGCTACGACATCCCCTTAGTACCAACTGTCGATTCGATGGTTGATCAAGGCGGGTTGGTTACGGTAGGCATTAATCAAAGGCAATTAGGTTTTGAATCGGGACGTATGGGAGCAGAAGTGTTGGATGGAACAGATATTAGCTCGTTCCCCGTTTACGTATTTGATGAAGGGGACAACATTATTAATTTAAATCAAGCGGAGACGCTGGGCATTACCATTCCTGAAGAAATTTTAAATGATGCCACTATAATAAACGAGTAGGAGAATGAGTTAAATGATTATATCAGCCATTGCCCAAGGACTATTGTGGTCTGTTTTAGGAATCGGTATTTTTACCACCTACCGTATTTTAAATTTCCCAGACCTAACAGCGGAAGGATCCTTTCCCTTGGGTGCAGCTGTTGCTGTGACAGCTATTTTGTTTGGCATCCATCCCATTTTTGCCTCACTCCTTGCAGTGATTGCAGGTATGCTTGCCGGCCTTGTGACCAGTCTACTTTATATAAAAGGAAAGATTCCGATTATCTTATCAGGGATTTTAGTTATGAGTGGTCTCCACTCAGTCATCCTTTTTATTATGCGACGCCCTAACTTAAGCTTGCTGAATCAACCCCGATTATTTGATACCTTTAGCGGCTTGCCGAACTATTTTGATGTCGTGGTGGTTGGTTTAATAGTGTTAATGATCGTTATCAGCTTACTTTTAGGGTTCTTTTATACAGACTTGGGGCAAGCGTACATTGCAACGGGCGACAACGAAAAAATGGCACGCTCGTTTGGCATAGAGACAGATAAAATGAAACTGATGGGCATTGTCTTGTCAAACGGCTTAATTGCTTTAGGTGGTGCCTTGGTTGCTCAAAATAATGGCTATGCCGATGTGAACGGTGGCTCAGGAATTATTGTTATCGGGTTGGCATCTATAATTATTGCGGAAGTTGCCTTTAGCAATATGAAGCTGGGCGAGCGATTACTGACTATCGTCATTGGAAGTATCTTATATCAGTTGTTATTGTTGGGCGTTATTCGCTTGGGACTCGATACGACGTACATTCGCTTGTTTAGCTCAGCCATCCTGGCGATGTGCTTGATGTTACCTCAAGTACGGCAAAAAATGAGACTGGGGACATTGATTGGAAAGGGGGAAGAGTTTTGACTACGGTTCTTCAATTGGAGCAAATTTCCAAACAAGTGTTTAATGAATCAGATAGACACACAACTATTTTAAATCAAATTAATTTGACAGTTAACAAAGGGGACTTCATTACCGTTTTGGGTGGAAATGGTGCAGGGAAGTCAACACTCTTTAACGCCATCACCGGCTCCACATCTGTTAGCGGAGGACAGGTTTCGTTGAAGGGGAAGCATCTGAACACCATTAAAGAAGAGAAACGAGCAGCCTTTATCGCTCGTGTTTTCCAGGATCCTAAAATGGGAACAGCCCCTCGAATGACGGTCGCTGAGAATTTACTACTCGCCCTTAAGCGTGGACAGAAACCGACTCTTTTTTCCAGAGGACTCAATCGTCATTATGATTATTTCAAAAGTCTTTGTGAAACGATAGGAAACGGTTTGGAGGAAAAGCTAGATGTTCCGACCGAGCAATTATCAGGAGGGCAAAGGCAGTCATTAAGCTTACTGATGGCGACATTGACTGAACCAGATGTGTTGCTTCTTGATGAGCACACAGCAGCACTGGATCCGAAAATAGCCGTTCGATTGATGGAGCTGACCGATCAAATCATTCACGAGAAGCAATTGACCTGCCTCATGATTACTCACCGAATGGAAGATGCCCTTAAATACGGAAACCGACTAATCGTATTGGAAAAAGGCAGTATTAAATCTGATTTGAATGAAAAGGAAAAATCTGCTCTATCTATGGATGACCTGTTTCATTTGTTTGAACGAGACGAGACACCAGCCCCTTAGGAGGCAAGGAATTAAAAAACGGGACTGGGAAATAAGTCTCATTAAATCAAGTAGGCTAAAAAAACACGAACAATCATCATTAGCGGTGTAAAAGGACGACTTTACGTACATCTCTTTGTAGCATCTATGATGCGTACTAAGAGAGTAGTAAAGCTAGTTCTGAGACCTTGGCTCAGAACGGTCCCACCGCTCTTTAAGGATGACTGTTCGTGTTTTTATGATTATTTAGGTACTCCTAATAGTTTATTCCCAGCTCCGTTTTATTTTAAAGCGATAGAATCTTATTCATTAACTTCGAATGTCCGCTTCAAGTGGCCTTGGTCAACGAACTCCTGCAAGAAATCATAAACTTCTTGGCTAGTCATAGCGTCAGCTAATGCTTGAATTTCGTCAGAGTCTTGATTGTCTTCACGAGCAATTAAGGTTTGAGCAAAGATGTTGTCTTCATCTTGTTCTAAGAAAACAGCATCTTCCGTAGTTAAACCAACGTTAGCGATATAAGTTGGGTAGTGGAAAACCAATTCAACGCCATCTTCGTAAGCTGAATTCAAGTTCAATAAATCAATAGAAGTGAATGTGAAGTCGTATGGATTGTCGACAACATCGTCAATGGTTACTTCAAAGACACTTACTTCTGGGTCCAAGGTAATTAAATCAACAGATTGCAAAGTAGCTAATGCACGCGCTTCGTTTGAAGGGTCACTTGGAATCGCTACTTCTGCACCATTTTCAATATCTTCAATAGAATCGTAAACAGGTGAGTAGAATCCGACGAGTGCATTGTAAATCGGCTGAACAGTCACTAAATTGCCATCACGTTCATTGTTAAACATTTGCATGAATGGTTCATGTTGGGCAAAGTTGGCATCCACTTCTTCGTTCAGTAAAGCCTCGTTGTATTGGATATTGTCTGATACTTCCACCAACTCAACAGAGTAGCCCTCTGCAATGACCTCATCAGCAATTTCTACAATATCAGTCATCGGGGGCAAGTGAGACGCCACTCTAATCACGACGTCTTCTGAATCATCTGTTGTTTCTTCTGCAGTATCTTCGGTCTCATCAACCGTTTCTTCAGTTGTATCTTCAGTTGTATCCTCAGCTGGCTCATCTTCCGTTGTGCCACACGCTGCAAGCATAAATACCGTACTACCTAATAATAAACTCTTCTTAATCATTTAATACTCTCCTTAATTTTATCTATTTTTTAACGCTTATCAATGGATTTGGCCAAACGCAAGCCGAACCACTGAAACACTTCTACTAAAATAATTATGACGATAATAGCGGTATACATAATATCTGTTTCGTACCGCTGATAACCGTAACGTATAGCAAAGTCACCAATTCCACCACCACCGACAACTCCCATAATAGTGGAATAAGAAATGAAGCTGATAACCGCCGTTGTAAAGCCGATGACCAGACTGCTTCTGGCTTCCACGTAAAGGAATTTCCAAACCATTTGCCAAGTTGTAGCTCCCATTGATTGCGCGGTTTCTATGATACCGTTAGGCACATCCATCAGAGATTGTTCCACGAAACGCGCATAGAGGGCAATAGCAATAACAATCATTGGAAAGGAAGCAGCTATCGGGTCTCCTGTTGCTCGGCCATACACTTCCCGAATCAGAGGTTGCATAGCCACGACTAGCAACAAGAAAGGAAAAGACCGGATAATATTGACGACCGCATTTAATGACCGATTAATCAGGCGATTTTCGTTCGGTCTACCGTCTGCACTCAAAAACAAAAGTGTCCCCACCGGTAAACCGACTAAAATAGCGGCAAGCATAGCGAAAAACAGCATTATACTGGTTTCCCACAAGCTATCCACCATGCGAGGAGCAAAATCAATCACCCGTTCAATATAAATGGATAACGTCTCAGGCATGGGTCAACACCTCTATAGCTCGCTCATGGTAGGACTTAAAATCAGTTAGTTCTGCCGATTTCTGAACAGAAACAATGTCGACAATGCGACCATCTTCCATCACAGCGCTACGATCACATAATGCTTTAATGACGGCCAATTCATGAGTCACGACTATAATAGTCATCCCAAAGACTTCATGAGCTTTTTTCAAGACATTAACGATCTCTTCAGTTGTGTTCTGGTCCAAAGCAGAAGTGGGTTCGTCACACAATAAAAGGGTTGGCCTAGAAATAAGTGCCCGAGCAATCCCCACTCGTTGCTTTTGTCCACCACTCAACTGAGAAGGGTAACTGTGTTTTTTGTCCTCTAGTCCAACAAAATTCAGCACAGCATCCACCGTTAAAGGGTGATCATACTGATGCAAGGTTAAAGGCAGGCGAACATTTTCTTCAACTGTTTTATTATTCAACAAATTGAACTGCTGGAAAACCATACTGACATCTTTTTGATAAGCGCGTAGGTCTTTTCGAGATAACTGATTGACTTGATGGTCACCCACAAGGACTCGCCCACTGTCTGGACGTTCTAAGGCATTGAGCAAACGAAGCAAAGTTGATTTACCAGCGCCGCTTTCGCCAATGACCCCAAACGCTTCGCCCTTATCAATCGTTAAGTGAATATCTCTTAAAGCATAAACGTGTGTATCCTCATCTCGGAAAGTCTTATTAACTTCCTGAATTTGAATCATCACTAAACTCCTTTCCTATAAGATCCATGAATAAATGAGTGACTGCCGAGTCGCACAGGCTAATTATAGAAACGCTTTAAGAAGATAGCAAAAGGAAAACGATTTCAAAATAAAGCGACTAAAAAGGAAGGTTAGCCAGAGAAACAGGTTGAAATCTGTGAAGGTATTTAAAAAGGCTTCGTGACAGCCTTTCTAGGGGGTGTTATATTTATTAATAGTAAGTGAATCGATTTAAATGAAGAACAATATTGTTTTTATTTGATATGAGTAAAGGATAACTGGAATGTATGAGAATACTCCATACTCAAACGACATAATCATTTGAGTATGGAGATTAGGGTGAGTATTCTCTATACTCAAACAAAAATATGGTCTGAGTATGGAGAATACAGTTTAATTTAATCCCTAAAGAAGTCATTAGACCATTTAAATTTTATAAAAAGAAAAAACCACCCGCTGGCGTCCAGCAGGTGGCAAAAAAGGAGTGGTATACCAACACTTGGAGGAGTGTGGTAACCAAAAAATAAGTTGGTTGTTGTGGGTATGATTAAAGTATAGTCTGTAAATTTGAATAAAGTATGATGAAGTAATGAACAAGTAAAGTTATTTTAGTTAAAGAAAAACAGAATGTGACTAAATCCTTCTCTCTTTTATTCATCAAAACAAAAAACCACCTTTCTCAGTTAGAAAGGTGGTTGGGGATAAGACGATATGTCTTTATTCGTCCATTTAGAGAATAGCCCATTCAATCCGGGGAGAAAGAATAACGGTCTCTAAATGGATTTATCTTTTCATATTATAAAGCAAACGTTTCGGGGGATTCCTTTGCTTTATAATCTTGGGGAGAAAAGAGTCGTGTACTTATATTCCACGTCTATAATAATATCAAAAAAAAGCAAGTTAATCCTTAAAATCAGTTAAGGTTTTAGCATTTTAAAATGATAATTTACTCACTAAGGGCTTCGACGATTGCTTTGTTAAAGGCAGGTAAATCATCAGGGGTGCGGCTGGAAATAATGCCACTTTCATCGTGGACCACTTCTTCATCACTAACAACAGCTCCAGCATTTCTTAAATCAACTAAAACCTGCTTAACGGCAGTCATTTTCTTCCCTTTGACAATTTCTGCGTTAATCATTAATTGTGGGCCGTGACAAATAGTGAAGATGGGTTTCTTGTTCTCGTCAAATGCTTTAGTAAATGCTAAGAAGCGATCGTCTTTACGCAGTTTATCTGGTGAGAATCCTCCAGGAATCAATAGCGCATCAAAATCACTTGGACTAACATCATCGATACTCTTATCAATCGTTACAGATGCCTTCCCTTTTTTACCCTCTACGGTTTCACCCGCTTCAAATCCAATCGTTACTAATGTGTGTCCTGCCTTTTCTAATTCTTCTACAGGTGAAGTATATTCAACGTCTTCGAATAAGTCGGTCAATACAACTGCTATGCGTTTACTCATTCATCATGTCCTCCTTCGATTAGTCTACTTTAAGTGTATCGTTTTGAAAAAACACAGGTAAATAATATGATTAGAGATCTTTTCTAAAAAGAGTTTTATATAAGGAATCTTCTCATTTATGGTATGATAAATAAAGAAGAAGCATGTGAGATGATAATAAAGGGGAGACTATCATGAATATTGCATTAATTGCACATGATAAAAAGAAAGACGATATTGTCAAAATTGCAGAAGCCTATAAGGTCATACTAGGTAAGCATACATTATTTGCTACGGGAACAACGGGGAAACGAATTGCGGATGAAACGGGACTGGACATTCATCGGTTTAAATCCGGACCACTTGGAGGAGACCAACAAATTGGTGCCTACATATCGGATAATAAAATGGATTTGGTGATATTTATTCGTGATCCACTAACGGCGCAGGCTCATGAACCGGATATATCGGCATTACTTCGTCTATGCGATGTTTACGAAATACCATTGGCTACGAATATAGGGTCGGCAGAAGTGTTGCTAAGGGGACTGGATGCAGGCTTTTATGGTTGGCGAGATATATCGAGAGGTCACGATAGAGACACCCTTCATTTTTAAAGGGACTTGATTTCTAACATAGTATTAAAAGAAGGTGGAGTATAGATGCTAACACTCATTGGAATAGGTTTGCTGGTGTATGGCTACTTGTCTTATACCCATCCGTTGGAAAAGAAAAAAGGACGAAGACAGGCCGTGAGTCGATCGCTTATGCCCGATTGGGTACCCGTGATTCATAAAATAGGGGGCTTGTTATTTATGATAATAGGCGGCTTGCTTATCGTTATTAGTATACTGCAATAAAAATAGAGAGAGGAATATAAATTATGATTATTGGATTACCAAAAGAAGTTAAAAACAATGAATATAGAGTGGCTTTGACACCGCACAATGTCAATAGATTAGTCGAGGCGGGGCATCGAGTGATTGTTGAAACGAACGCCGGAATCGGAAGCGGCTTTGAGGATCAGCATTACAAAGAAAACGGAGCAGAGATTAGCGATTCGGCAAAAGAGGTTTGGGAAACAGCTGAGATGATTACAAAAGTAAAAGAACCTGCACCAGAAGAATATGTTTACTTCAGAAAAGGGTTGATTTTATTCACGTATCTACACTTGTCTGCTGAAGCTGAATTGACACAAGCGTTAGTTGATAACGAAGTCACTGCTTTTGGATACGAAACAGTAGAAAAAGATGGCAAATTACCACTTCTGACGCCAATGAGTGAAGTAGCGGGTAGAATGGCTGTCCAAATTGGTGCCCATTACCTAGAAAAACACGAAGGTGGAAAAGGGGTTCTTTTAGGCGGTGTACCTGGTGTTGAAAAAGGAACGGTCACTATTTTAGGTGGCGGAGTTGTTGGTGAAAATGCGGCCCGTATTGCTATTGGACTTAGAGCAAACGTTAATATATTAGAATTAAACCCCAATAGAATGAGAGACCTCATTCATATGTTTGGAGGCGATATTCAGACATTAGCATCTAATCCGTCTAATATTGCAAAAGCGGTTAAAGAGTCTGATTTAGTCATTGGGTCTGTCTTAATTCCGGGAAGAAAAGCACCTAAATTAGTAACAGAAGAAATGGTTAAATCCATGGAAAAAGGATCGGTTATTGTCGATATTGCGATTGACCAAGGAGGAAACTTTGAAACACTGAATTCTCCTACCTCTCACGAAGATCCGATTGTTGAAAAGCATGGTGTGCTGCATTATGGAGTAGCGAATATACCTGGATCAGTACCAAAGACAGCTACATTAGCCTTAACGAATGACACCATTTTATATGCCTTACAACTGGCAAATAAGGGCGTAGAAGAAGCGGTTAAAGATAACGAGAGCCTTGCATCAGGTATGAATACCTATAAAGGAAAAGTAACGAATGAAGCAGTTGCTACTGATTTAGGTTATGACTATGTACCACTCGATAGCCTGATTTAATTACTCTATAAAAAACTAAAAACGAACGAACATCTCATACGTGGCCATCTAACCACTAGTATAAGATGCTCGTTCGTTTTTTATCTGTTTAGTTTAGCGGTCCTTTAATCGGCTTCCGCCTCTTGGAGTAAAGGAATAGTACTTAAAGCACCATAAGGCACTCAATCCAACAAGAATATAAACGATACGCGTACCCCACTGTTCAACATCTCCAAAAACCATTTCAACTATATTAAATCCAAATAGACCAATTAGTAACAGGTGAATCCCACCAATAATAAGCAGAGTCAAAGCTGCCCGGTCAAGTATTTTCAAAAGTAGTCCTCCTCTATTGTTCTGATACTACAATGATACGAAATTTAAAGAGAAAAGTCGATTGATTGTTATTCGAAAATGGAATAAAAATGCATGAGAGGCTTATTTGGTAAAGAGTAAAGGAAAAAATGATAAAATAATAGCATTACATGAAACCAATCAAAAAATTATACCGCTTATAGTGTGTCAGCTATCTAAATGGAAACGAATGAATAAACACGACTCATCATCTTTCGCACTTTTAGGAGGCGTACAAGGTGATGAGTCGTGTTTTTTATAATGCTTAAGAGAATAGATTTAAGTATCGAATCGAATGTCCTGTGTTATACTAAAAATGTAAGAGGAGAAAGCAGTGGATGCACTTTTTCTCACATATTGTCCAGGAGGGGATACCCATGATGAAAAGCGATATCGAAATAGCTCAATCTACAGAGATGCGCCCAATCGAGGAGATTGCAAGCAAACTAGCGATTGAAGACAAGCATTTGGAGCATTATGGAAAATATAAAGCAAAAGTTGATTACAATGTGCTACATAATTCAGAGGTGAAAAACGGCAAATTGATTTTAGTCACTGCCATTAACCCGACTCCAGCTGGTGAAGGTAAAACCACTACATCGGTTGGTTTGGGAGATGCTTTGCAAAAGATAGGAAAGAAAGCAGCCGTTGCTATGCGTGAACCGTCTTTAGGCCCCGTATTTGGTATTAAAGGCGGCGCAGCAGGTGGCGGTTATGCACAAGTTATCCCCATGGAAGATATTAACCTGCATTTTACAGGAGATATCCACGCCATTGGTGCAGCGAATAACCTAGTAGCGGCTATGATTGACAACCATATATACCAGGGGAATGAACTAAGTATTGATCCAAGACGAGTGACGTGGAGACGAGCCATTGACATGAACGATCGCCAGTTGCGCTCTATTGTCAGCGGTATTGGGGCAAAAACGAACGGGATGCCAAGAGAAGACGGCTTTGATATTACTGTTGCTTCCGAGATTATGGCGGTCCTTTGTTTATCAAATTCCTTGAGTGAAATGAAAGAGAAATTAAGAAACTGTCTAGTGGCGTATACATTCGATAATAAGCCGATTACGTTAGGTCAACTCAATGCAGAAGGAGCTGTATCGGCACTACTTAAAGATGCATTAAAACCCAATCTGGTACAAACACTCGAACACACGCCTGTTTTTGTTCACGGGGGTCCGTTTGCCAATATTGCTCACGGGTGCAACAGTCTGTTGGCAACAAAAATGGCCTTGGCACATGCGGATTATGTGGTAACGGAAGCCGGATTTGGTGCGGATTTAGGGGCTGAGAAATTTATTGATATCAAATGCCGTATGGGTGGCTTGAAGCCAGATGCTGTAGTGATTGTGGCGACGATTCGCGCGTTAAAAATGCATGGTGGTGTAAAGAAAACCGATTTAAACACTGAAAATATAGAGGCATTGAAAAAAGGGCTGCCAAATTTAATCAAACACATTGAAAACATTCAACAGGTCTTCTCCTTGCCAGCAGTTGTTGCGATTAATGCCTTCCCTCAAGATACTGAGGAAGAATTGACAGTATTGAAACATGCCATCGAAGCAACGGGTAGCCGTATTGTTCAGTCGAATGTTTGGGCTGAAGGTGGAGCCGGTGGTGTGGAATTGGCAGAAGCTGTGGTTGACATGTGTGAAGAAGAGTCTACATTAACCTTTGCATATGAATTAAGTGACTCAATTGAATCAAAGGTAGATAAAATTGTTCAAAAAGTCTACGGCGGAAACGGAACAGAGTGGTCTAAGTCAGCAAGAAATGCAGCTAAAAAGTTAACTGATTTAGGCTACGGGAACTTACCTATTTGTATGGCAAAAACGCAATACTCATTGTCTGATAATGCTGCAGCTCTTGGACGCCCAGAGGATTTCATTGTAAACGTTAGAAATCTATCTGTATCAGCGGGAGCCGGCTTTATCGTCGTGCTAACGGGAAATATTATGAGAATGCCTGGCTTGCCAAAAGTGCCATCAGCCGTGCAAGTGGATGTATCCGAGGACGGAACCATATCCGGATTGTTTTAAGGAGCGGTTAAGATGAACGAATTAACAATAGACCATTATCTGACAGAATTGGGCAATAAAGAGGGGTTGCCTGGTGGTGGAAGTGCCGGGGCTTACATTGGAGCCATGAGTGCTTCGCTTGTACGTTTGGTTGTTGATGTTCAAAAGGATAAGAAAAGTTATGCTGATTATTCTGACGAACTCTACAGCTTACTCAAGCAAGCCCACGATTTAAGAGACACCTTTGAGAGACTGGCAAATGACGATTCAAACGCATTTGAACCCGTTCTCAAAGCGTATCAAATGCCAAAAGAGACGGCAGATGAAAAAGAGAAACGACAAAAAACGATTGAGGGAGCTTTACTAAAAGCAGCCCAACCTCCTCTTGATATGCTTCACTCATCAATTGAGTTGATAGGTATTCTTGACCAATTAGTAAAGATGCGTATGCGAGGGACGATAGTGAATGATTTAATGGTAGCCGCTGTCTTTATGCGGGCTGTTTTGGAAACAGCCCATCTAAACGTTACTATCAACACGAAACTAATGAAAAACGACTGGAACAGAGAAGAGATGAATCGTCAGGCGGATGAATGGTTGGCACAAGGGAAAAGCAGCCTCACTCACTTGTCTGAAGTTATGACTCATTTTCTCACACACGACCAATGGCCACAGGCATTAATGGAGGAGGAATGAGATGGCTAAGGTATTAAAAGGAAAACCAGTTGCCCAAGACATTATAAAAGGAACACAACAAACAGTTGAAGACTTGAATAAAATAAACGTATTTCCAAAGTTAACCATTGTTAGAGTGGGTGACGACCCGTCTTCTATTTCTTATGAAACAGCAGCCATAAAAACAATGAATCAAGTAGGCATCGAGGTCGAAAGCGTCGTGTTTGATAGCAATGTCGAGGTAGAAACAGTGATTCAAGCGATTGAAGAACTGAACAGAGACTATGCCGTGCATGGTATATTGGTGATGCAACCCTTGCCGGCCAGCATAGATCGAAATGATATAGCTCGACATATTCAGCCCACTAAAGACATTGATGGCTTGACACCAATGAACTTGGGACGAGTTGTCGAAAATGATCCAACTACTTTAGAACCCAGTACGCCACGTGCGGTCATGGCTTTGTTAGCTTATTACAACATTGGTATAGAAGGTAAAGATATTTGTGTGATTGGAAGTAGCCCAGTTGTTGGTAAACCACTGACGGTGATGCTTTTAAATGCTGAAGCAACTGTAACTAACTTGCATATTAAATCCAAGGACGTAAAAAAATATACCAAAGAAGCAGACATTATCATCTCTGCCACAGGGGCAACAGAATTAGTCACGGCTGATTATATCAAAGAAGGGGCTGTCGTTATTGATGTCGGCTTCGGTTATAAAGACGGGAAGCCTGTCGGGGATGTAAAATACGATGAAGTCTCTAAAAAAGCATCGGCCATTACGCCTGTTCCTGGAGGAGTCGGGTCGATAACGACAGCCATTTTAGCAGAGCAAGTCACTCAAGCTGCTTGGATGATGCGCTCAGATGAAGATTCTGGTCACTAGTATTCAGTGTGGAGACGAATTCGGTTAGACTAAAAAGGAGCGGGAAGAATGGGAAAAAAAGAGTTGCGAAAAGGGATGCTCATCTCACTGGAAGAAGTAGACGGAATGGAACGCAGACGAATTGAAAAAGCCATGCATACGCAGTTGTTTGATTCCCCAATGTGGAAAGAAGCTAAGCGCATTGGAGTCACTGTTTCAGGCGAGAAAGAATGGGACACTCACTCAATCATTAAACGAGCTTGGAAAGAAGATAAACAGGTTTTTGTACCTAAATCGATTCACTCTTCAAGAGAACTCCATTTTTATCACCTGACCTCATTTGATCAGTTGGAGACAGGTTATTTTAATTTACAAGAACCATTAACTGACCAGACTGAGAGAGTCAATGCAGAGGAAATAGACTTGCTCATTGTACCAGGCTTACTCTTTACACTGTCTGGTTACCGTATTGGTTTTGGTGGTGGTTTTTTTGATCGGTTTTTGGTAGACTTTCCTAATACAACACTTTCTTTGGTCCATACCAATCAACTGGTTGAATCCTTCCCTATTGAAGCGCATGACGTACCAGTGGATTACATCGTGACAGAAAATGAGTGGCTTGAAACCGGACTTAATAAAGAGATGAGAGAATAGTGTGAAAATGTTTTCTTGAGTGTATGACGCCGCTCACTTATAATAAAGAAGGAAAAAAGAGTAAGGGGAAAACGTTAAGTGCCGGATGGATGGGATGTTGCCTTCGGACGAAAAAACGTCGGTTTTGCGATTTTTCCCTGCATCCGCTTAAAAACTTATTCGTTTTTTAGCGAGGAACTCTTTAATTTGCCGGGACTTCCCTCCTGGACAAAAGCCTCTTTCAGCCAATTTGGCGAAGGGAAATTCAAATTAAAGGAGATCTTCGAGTATGAATGCTTCACCTGATAATAACCTAAGTAAAACAAGATGGTTCCACTATGCCTTGATCGGTGTCATTGGTCCGTTCTTACTGTCCTTTTTCATCCCTTATTTGCGAACAGTCAATAAGGTAAATGGCTCGAATCAAGTCGTTGCTCAAATGGATAACTGGCAGTCTGTCTTAATCGATAAACTCTATTTATTTTTCTTTACGGGTGTGCTCTTCTTGTTGGGGGTCTTTATTGTTAGGCGCCTGTTTGAAGAAAGTGTCTTAATTGGTTTGTTGCTGGGCTTGTTAATTACTGGAGCCGCCTACTTCTTATTTTTACAAAGAGAAATTTTGCAATTTTCTGTCCTTTACGAAGAAAATGGTAATCTTTACGGTATTGCCTTTTTGTTTTATACGTGGATCTTGTTATACAGACTAATTAGTTTATATAAGTGGAACTTGAATACACGAAGTATTGCAATAGTCGGTTTATTAATGGCGATGTCTATCGCATTGGGACGAGTAGGGATTACGACGCCGGTTGTGCGAATCACTTTTGCTTTTTTGCCTACTGCTTTAATCGGCATGCTGTTTGGTCCACTTGTTGGGGGAGCAGCCGCTACCCTTGTTGATGTATTAACCTTTTTACTTGTTGGAGGAGCAGGTAGCTTTTTCCCTGGCTTTACCTTATCAGCGTTGCTTACCGGTATGATTTATGGTTTCTTTCTTCATAAAAGGCAAGTCACTAAAACCCGTGTGCTTATGGCGGAACTCATTATTGCCATCTTCATTAACTTAACCTTGAATACCTTATGGATTTACATCCTAACTCGAAACCCTCTCGCTGTTATTTTGCCACCAAGATTAGTGCAAAATGCTGTAACGATTGTGGTTCGATTTGTAAGTATCTGGTTTATTTCAACAAACAAACAACTCCAACGCTTGTTTGCCAAGTATTCAACAGCAAGAACGTAAAGTGAGTGAAAGCCCTAAACAGTGGAAGTCGCTGTTTAGGGCTTTTTTTGAATGGCTCATTCTATCCCATTTCTGGTTTTTGGCGTTCGTATTTTTCAAACCACTGAGCGGCATCAATCCATTCGATGTGACGAAGCTCTTCGACTTGTAAGGCTTTTATCGTATGATCCTTTAGCTTTATAAAAATGTTTTTTTCCTTGTAGCCTATAACGAAACCTTCTATGTCAGGCATATAGCGCCCGTCTTTAATCACATCCAGTTGAATGGCTACTGGTTTTTTGTGAGTATAGCTTCGATGCAAGAAGGCCCCCATGTCTTCCAAGGGCATTTTTTTCTTTGGGAGAACCTCTTTTTGCTGATTCGCCTGCGTTTGCTTTTTCAATGCTTCTGCATGATCTGATAACATCATGCCCATCCATTTCATTTTGCCTCTGTCCTTATAGCCTAAAGCGTCAGGAGATAAACGAATAATCTCTTGTGTCATTTATATCCTCTCCTTTCATTTCTTTGTGTTTAATCGAAATGAATCTCCCCATAAGTAGAAGAGAGCTTATACATGTTAAGCGTCATCTTTCCCAGCGCGGTGGCCACCTAGAAGCTTAGCTCGTTGAAGCGCCATACCACCACTGGCTAGGCTGCTGGCATGAAGCAGAGAAGTATAGCCGTGTTTTCGTCGAATCAAATCAATCGTCTGATCCAAATCTTCTCGGTGAATCAAGACATCATGTGATTCAAAGAGTGACAACTGTAAGGCTGACTTCGGCTCAATTTTTCCAAAGGTGACATTAACGACCCTGACAGGAATGGCTTGGTAGTGCCGGTTAAAGAGTATCATGAGACCTTCAATAATCTTGTGTGAGGAATCTGTCTTTTCAATCATCAATTGATGACTGAATCCACCTTCGTCAATGTGTCGGGAGTAGCCAATCCCTAATTTGACCAAAGCAGTAGTCAAATGATGTTTCCTCAACCGCATCGCATTTTCTTCAGCCATTTCCCGAATAACAATTTCCACTTCATGCTTTTCCGTGTAATCTCTATTTAAAATTTGATTCTTACTAAATGACATCGCCTTAGGAACAAAGGTTTCAGACAAGAGTGTTCGATCAATTCCGTGTGAGTGGAAAAATAGTTGTTCGCCTATAATGCCGAACTTCTTTTTCAGTTTACTGAGATCTGCTTGGGACAAATCTCGTATGGAATGAATGCCGATACGCTGCAGATGGTGCTCGGTTTTTGAACCAATTCCCCAAAAATCTGACATAGGTGCAATTCTCCAAACGGTTTCTTGCACATCTTTGTAATGCCATTCAGCGATAAAGTTAGCTTCTTTGTTGTGTTTAGCTTGGTGATCCAAAGCTAGCTTGGCTAAAAGCGGGTTGTCGCCAATACCGACCGTCACGACAAGCTTTAGTTTTTTCCAAATTAAGTACTGAATATGCCGAGCAATATCTTGGGTCGTTCCAAATAGACTATGGGAATGGGTCACGTCTAAAAAAGACTCGTCAATACTATACACGTGTAAGTCTTCTTCAGCTACAAATTGTTTGAAAATAGTGACAATATCCAAGTTTTTTTCTAAGTAAAGAGCCATCCGTGGCTCAACAATCTCTATAGCAGCGTTTTTGGGAATGTCAAACACACGGGTGCCAGTTCTAACACCGTACAGTTTTTTAACCAAGGGGGATGAGGCCAAAACTAGCCCACCGTTATTATCAGGCTTACTCACGACCGCGATTTTGGCTTCCAGTGGATGCTGCTTTCTTTCAACAGCCTCAACTGAGGCGAAAAAAGATTTCACATCAATACATAAAATATCTCTCACTGGCTCTTGTGAGTAATCCATCATTTGCAACATGATACGTGCTCTCCTTATGGGAATATGTGTTTGGTTTAATTATAGGAACACTCGTTCTATTAGTCAAGACGAACAAACTGGAAATACAGTCAAAAAAGAGCTATTTTCTTTAAAATACGCTAGCATCAAGAAGAAACAAAGTGAAAAAACTTTTTCGGAAATGGAAAAGACATTGGTGAATAAATGAGGAAGGGGGAGTTCCTTATGACAAGTTAAAATAAAAAGTGTTAAGTAACTAGTCACCCCACCGGTTTAATGACCAGTTAAATTGAGATTTGCCAAGGAACTAGTCACAATACTGCTTTTATGACAAGTTAAAATAAAAAATGCTCAGTAACTAGTCACTAAGAGATAAAAAGAGGGGCTGAGAAAAAAGTCACTTTTTAGTAATAATTTATAAATCTGAGTAATTAAAAACACCGTCAAATCAAGGATCATTCTTCCTAGATTTGACGGTGTTTTCCAATTCAGCTAGTTATTTCCCAGCCCCAATCCATTTACTTGTATTTAATTAAATCGACTGGTTATTTTCCTTCTTCATAAGGAACGACTGTGACGTTAGCGTCGATATTACCTTTTGTTGCTTTTGAATACGGACAGAAGGCATGAGCTTTTTCTGCGAGCTCTTGGGCTTGCTGCTCTTCCATATTTTCAAAGCCGACTTCGATATCGACAGCCAACTTGAAGCCACCGTCTGTCGGATCTTTTAATAAATTAACCGTCAAAGTCACTTGAGAACGGTTATCGACTTTTTCTTGTTTCTTGAAATGCTCTAATGCAGAGTGGAAGCACGCACTGTAGCCCAGTGCAAAGAGTTGCTCAGGATCGGTTCCGTTTCCTTTGCCACCCATTTCTTTAGGAGTATCCACGTTGACTTCAAATGAACGATCGGGTGAATGACTTTCGCCTTCTCGAGCACCAGTATTGATGGCTGTTGTTGTATATAACGCTTTATCTGCCATAGGTTAATCTCTCCTCTTCCTTAGTCTATAGTTAGTTTAACACTACAGGCTGTAAAAGCAACTTTAAACGATTAAGAGACTGGCCCTTGGCATCATACTAAAAAGAAGAATCGTGCATCCGAGTTTGAATGATAGTACAATAAAAGGAGAAATTGGTCCTAGACACTGTGTGAATATTGGACGAATAAAAGGAGTAAATGACTATGGAAAAGAACATAATCGAATTAGCAAAGCATCATCAGTTAGACATCGATGACACCTCCCTAGAGTATGTGAATATGGGATTAGACTTCCAGGTCGTTTTTGGATTAGATAAATCGGGAACAGAATGGGTCCTTCGTATACCTCGAAGAACCGATGTCTTTGAGAAAGTACAAATCGAAAAAAGAATTCTTGATATAGTTAATGAATTAGATAGTGATTTTCAAGCGCCAAGGTGGGAAGTTTTTACAGAAGAATTGATTGCTTACAAGACACTAGAGGGTATACCAGCTGTAACGACTGATATAGAAACAAACGAACAAAAATGGGTGTTTGATATCGCTGATGTTCCAAAGAACTACACGCAAAGCTTAGGACAGGCACTGGCGACTTTGCACGGAGCTTCTAAAGAAAGAGCCAAAGCTGCAGAGCTTCCTGTTCAATCCGCAAAAGATCTTCGACAATCTATGAAGGAACGAATGGATAAAGTAAATGAGCGGTACAAAGTAAATAAGTCACTCTGGGAAAGATGGCAGAAGTGGATGGAAGATGAAGACATGTGGCCAAAAGAAACAGGGTTTGTTCATGGCGATTTGTTCCCGGGGCATACACTCGTAGATGAGCAGTTTACAATTACAGGGATTATTGATTGGACAGAAGCGAAAGTAGCGGATGTCTCAAATGATTTCACAGCATTTTATATGCTGTTTGGAGAAAGCCAATTAGATGAACTCATTGATGCGTACAGTAAAGCAGGCGGTTATACTTGGCCAAAGATGAAACAACATATTATTGAACTACTGTCTACACAAGGCATTACTATTGCAGAATTTGCGTTAACTTCTGGATTAGAAGAATACGACCAACTAGCGGAACAAATGCTTAGCCATGAGGAAGAGTAAATGATAATAGAAGGGGCTGAGAAAAAAGTCACTTTTTAGTAATAATTTATAAATCTGAGTAATTAAAAACACCGTCAAATCAAGGATCATTCTTCCTAGATTTGACGGTGTTTTCCAATTCAGCTAGTTATTTCCCAGCCCC
>NZ_PREX01000089.1 GCF_009935905.1 Alkalibacterium sp. MB6
TGCAAGTTGTTGTTCCAGACTTCTCCAAGCCGCAGTTTGCGTTGGAAGGATGTCATTAAAACCTTTGATAGCGACGATTGAACTCATGATGAACTACGAATAATTTCTTTAGATTTTGCTTCTTCAAGCTCTTGAACACGTTGACGAACCATTGTTTCAATTTCATCAACCAACTGATTTGTGTCAATTAAATGGCTCTTTTCGCCATTACGGTACACCAGTGAACGCGGAGATGCCCCGACAATCCCGATATCCGCTTCTTTGGCTTCACCCGGACCATTCACCTTACACCCGATCACAGACAAGTCC
>NZ_PREX01000009.1 GCF_009935905.1 Alkalibacterium sp. MB6
ACAGCCGTTAAGCTTCCCAGCGCCGAGGATAGTGAGGGGTTTCCCCTTGTGAAAGCAGGACGTTGCCGTGCAGCTCTTTTTTTATTTACAGCCCTTTTTTGGAGATTTAGCTCAGTTGGGAGAGCATCTGCCTTACAAGCAGAGGGTCAGCGGTTCGAGCCCGTTAATCTCCATTTTTTTATCGACAATTTTACCTTATCACATGCGTCCTTAGCTCAATTGGATAGAGCACCTGACTTCGGATCAGGCGGTTGAGGGTTCAAGTCCTTTAGGGCGCGTTTGCATTGACTATAAAAAGTGGTTTTAGAGCATCTTCTAAGATCACTTTTTTTTGTCTATACCATCTCATCCAGTCCATATCGTCTGTCACTTTTCATTTGCTTCAAGTATTGGTATAATAAGTATTAGTCAAAGATAGTCAAACTATTTCCCGATTTCTAAAAGAAAGAGAAAAGGAGGACACTGATCAGATACTTGATATTTAAATAAAAAAAAGGTAGACTCATCTTCAAGTATCATTAAATCAGTTTTAACTTATGAATAACCCGAATATGACTGACATAATCGAAGCCTATTTAAAAAAGGTTTTGCAACAAAAAGAACAGGTTGAGATTAGACGAAATGAAATTGCTGAACTATTCGACTGTGTACCTTCTCAAATTAACTATGTGATTAACACTCGTTTTACTATTCAGCGTGGCTATTTAGTTGAAAGCAAACGTGGTGGTGGTGGCTATATTCGTATTATGAAGGTGCAAGTCTTGGACGAATTGGATTTGCTTGATACAATGATTGAGGTTATTGGACTTACCATCTCAGAAGCAGATGCTAAATCAGTCGTGCAAAATTTATACGATGAAGAAATTATATCCAAACGAGAAGCGAAATTAATGCTTGTAGCGATGGATCAATCCCTATACACGGGAGAACGGTTCACAGACAACCGAATTAGAGCGAACTTATTGAGAACCATGTTAGCAAATTTAAGATATGAAGAGCCGAATCAAAGAAAGGCGGACTAATATATGAATGAACTATTTACAGAAAAAGCGAAAAAAGCGCTGCTTATTGCCCAAGAAGAAGCTAAAACTTTCCGCCATCGTTCGGTAGGAACAGAACATTTACTATTGGCTTTAATCATTGAAGACGAAGGTATTGCAGGAAAAACGCTTCGTGAGTTGGATATTACAGAAGAAGATATTAAAGAAGAGATTGAACACTTCTCTAGTTATGGACCAACCACCACCTCAGTCAGTTCGATATTACCTTACTCACCTAGAGCAAGACAAACAATAAAATATGCTACAGACGAAGCAAGACGGATGAAACGTCCTTTGGTAGGGACAGAACACTTGTTATTAGGTCTGTTGCGCGATGAAGACGTCTTATCAGCAAAAATATTAAATAATTTAGATGTTAATTTAGCTAAAGCCAGACAGTTGGTTTTGAAAAAGTTAGGTCAGCAAGATGTTTCCCCACGAAATAAAATGGGCGGTAGACGCTCGTCTAAGTCGGATCAAGGGAACTCCAGTGGCACACCAACACTTGACTCACTAGCACGTGATTTGACTCAACAGGCACGTGAAGATCGATTGGATCCTATAGTTGGTAGAGATAAAGAAGTTAGACGAATTATACAAATCTTAAGTAGAAGAACTAAAAACAATCCTGTCTTAGTTGGAGAACCTGGTGTCGGTAAAACAGCTATTGCAGAAGGCTTGGCTCAAAAAATAATAGCTAGCGAAGTGCCACCAGCATTAATTGGTAAACGATTGATGACTTTAGATATGGGATCTTTGGTAGCTGGGACGAAATACCGCGGTGAATTTGAAGAGCGAATGAAAAAAATAATCGATGAAATCTATCAAGATGGAGAAGTCATTCTCTTTATAGATGAATTGCACACATTAATAGGTGCAGGTGGAGCAGAGGGTGCTATTGATGCATCCAATATTCTTAAACCAGCTTTAGCACGTGGAGAGTTACAAACGATTGGTGCGACTACTCTAGACGAGTATCAAAAACACATCGAAAAGGATGCGGCACTTGAACGACGATTTGCATCTATTCATGTCGATCCACCATCAGAAATGGAAGCCGAAGAAATTTTGTTTGGCCTTAGAGATCGTTATGAAGATCACCACGATGTTCAAATTACCGATGATGCGTTACGCTCGGCTGTTCATTTGTCATCTAGATACATTACTACTCGTCAACTTCCAGATAAAGCCATTGATTTAATGGACGAATCAGCATCTAAAGTGAGAATGGACCAAAGTGATGCACCTACTCCTATATCAAAAGCAACTCAAGCACTGGATGAACTAGTTCGCAAAAAAGAAGAAGCAATTCAATCGCAAGATTTCGAAAGAGCTGCATTAATACGGGAAAAAGAAATGCGTCAGCGTAAAAAACTGGAAAAAATCGTTAACCAAAAAGATCGAGACGCACAAGACAGACTTCAAGTGACTGCCCATGATATTGCGGAAGTTGTTTCCCAGTGGACAGGAATTCCCGTTAATCAAATGGAACAAAAAGAAAGTCAACGATTGCTGAATTTAGAGAAAGTCTTGCATGAACGTGTTGTTGGACAATCAGAAGCAGTCGTTGCCGTATCAAAAGCAATTAGAAGAGCGCGTAGTGGATTGAAAGATCCCAATCGACCAATTGGCTCCTTTATGTTCTTAGGACCCACCGGTGTCGGTAAAACAGAACTTGCTAAATCTTTGGCAGAGGCAATGTTTGGAAGTGAAGAAGCATTAATCCGTGTAGACATGTCAGAATTCATGGAGAAACACAGCACGAGTCGATTGGTCGGCTCGCCTCCAGGGTATGTAGGATATGACGAAGGTGGACAATTAACCGAAAAAATTCGTCAAAAACCCTATTCAGTCATTTTACTTGATGAAGTTGAAAAAGCTCATCCCGATGTCTTTAATATTCTCCTTCAAGTCTTGGATGACGGCTTACTGACAGACGGTAAAGGACGTAAGGTTGACTTCAAAAACACTATTCTGATTATGACATCTAACCTTGGAGCTACAGCCTTAAGAGATGAGAAGTCAGTCGGCTTTGGTGCAGTGGATAAACGATTGGATTACGAAGCGATGTCTAAACGTATTCGTGAAGAGCTGAAAAATGCCTTTAGACCAGAATTCTTAAACCGTGTAGATGACACCATTGTCTTCCACTCACTTAAAAAGGAAGAATTGCGTGAAATCGTTAAGTTATTGACGAAAAATGTTGTGAATCGTATGGAAGAATTAGGAATCGAATTGAAAGTCACTTCAGCGGCGATGGATGTTATTGCAGAAGAAGGGTTCGATCCTGAGTACGGTGCACGACCACTCAGACGGGCGATTCAAAATAAAATTGAAGATCGCTTGAGTGAATCGTTATTAGCTGGGGAAATAAGCTTAGGCGACAAAGTAACAATTGGAGCATCCAAAGGTGACATAACGGTAAAAGTAAAAGAAGCCAATGGCGATTCGCAAAAAGAACCACAAACAACAAACCAATAGAGTGAAAAGCACGAGTATGACTGGTTAATGCCGGTTTATACTCGTGCTTTTTTGCTGTTAACTTTTTTATTAACATCTTTCAATAACAAGCCCTATCATTTGTATAAATGTTAGACCAATGATAAATTAGTCTCAGTTACATGATATCACTATAAAAACTAAAGGATAGACTATTTATGTTTATGCACAGCAAGAAATTGCAATACCCGTCAAAACCCAATAAGCCTGATGCGTTAATGGCACGTCGAATGCAGGAGATTTTAGGTGGACAATGGGGAGAAATGTCAGTCATGAATATGTACTTGTTCCAAGGTTGGAACACTCGAGGAAATGAGAAGTACAAAGACTTACTCCTTGATACGGCAACTGAAGAAATTGGCCACGTTGAAATGATTGCGACAATGATAGCTCATTTATTAGACGTTGCACCTTTATCCGTTCAGGAAAAAGCGGTAGCGGATGATCCAGCTGCAGCTGTTATGGGTGGAATGAACCCTCAACATGCGATTGTATCAGGTTTAGGCGCAGCACCTAGGGATGCGAACGGTAATGCATGGACCTCCAACTATATTGTTGCCAGTGGAAACTTATTAGCGGATATGCGTATGAACGTGACAGCTGAATCACAAGGAAGACTGCAAGTGGCTCGTTTATATGAAATGACAGACGATAAAGGCGTTCGCGACATGCTTGGATTTTTATTAGCACGTGATACGCAACACCAACTTCAGTGGATGCAGGCGATAAAAGAACTTGAAGAAAAAGAAGGATTAGTTGTCCCTCCAGTTCCTAAGGCTTATGAGGTAGAAGAGGTTAACCATACACTATATAACTTCTCTGAGGGAGAGGACAGTAAAAAAGTCGTTGACGGAGTGAATGCACCTGACGGTAAACCATTTAATTATGAAGAGGTTCCAAAAGCATTTGGAGAAAAACCAAAATTAAAACCAGCACCTAAAGAAGTGTACAATTCTAAACCTGTAGATATGTAACTTGAATGTGTTTGTCGTCAGTCTTATAGGAAGTCGTATTTTTGGTATAAAAGCTCCTTTTTTGTTAACATAAACTTACTATGAAATGAAAGGGCTGATAAATTAATGAAGAATATTGATGACACACAAAAGAGTATTTTGTTGGGCATGGGAGCCGCTTTTTTAGTAGGCATTGTCACTTTCCTTTTCTCTTCGGATAATCATTCGACCAGCAAGAAAGCTAAGAAGGCAATGAAGGTTCATAAAGCAAAAAAATATATGGATAAATTGCCAGGTCATAAGAGTCATACTCAAAAGTTTATGGATAAAATGCCTGGAAACAAAAGCCACACTCAAAAAGTAATGGACAAATTCCATGCAAATGATATGGAGGATAAGTTCTCTGATATGTCTTCAGATTTCATGGACTATATGAGTGATAAAGCGAAAGACAGCAAGAAATTTATGAAAAAAGTAAAAAGCTAACGACAAAAACTCCGACGGCAGCATATGCCTAGTCGGAGTTTTTTGTTTAGTTAACGATAAGCATGCTTTCAACAGCTTAAAGGACTAACAAGTAGCAAAGTAAGAGGTCATTCATATTCTTTAAAGATAAGCCGGTTGTTTGGTTAAAGCGGTCCATACGGTACTGAAGTGTATTGCGGTGAACGAATAACTGCTTAGCGGCCACACTGACGTTTCCTTGGCTTTCCCACATTGAAAAGATTAATTCTTTCCAATCACTTTGTCCTTCAATTTGCTTTTTTAATTCTTTGATAATCGTACTATTAGCCACAGCTTCATGCGTAAAATAACGAAGAGCCACGTCCGGAAGAGAGCTGATGCGATCATGCATATGAGCAACTTCTTGTTGGAATATGGTCTGTTCTTCTTTAAATACACGTAAGAGCTGGTTGTCAGGCTGCCAAAAGTGACCGATGTAAGCATTGGTTCGGATAGAGAAGTCATCTTCAAGGGTTTTAAGCATGCCCGTGATTTCATCTTGAGATAAAGAGTGAGCTGAATTGTCTTGTAAGACAAAGCACGTATCTCTTGTAATGAAAAAGACATCTAAAACAGGTTCAAATAGATGAAGCACCGAATCCATCCATATAGAATAATCAAATTGTTGATCCATTTTTTCAAGGTACAGTTGTATCAAACGCACTGGTTTAGTTGTTTGAGGAGGTTGTTCCTTCCTTCCTGACATAAACTGAGACCAGTCAGAATTGGAGATAGGAAAGGCGTCTGGCTCGCTTTCTTCCTTTAATAGAGAGAGAAGAGCCTGTTCTTTTTCGTTAATGGTTTCATTAGGAATATGAATCCACTTGTTTTTATAGGATAAGCGAAAGGTGTCTCTTTCTAAAAATGGTTGATCAGTTAATTCAGCATCGGGATATAAGTCTTTTATTTTAAAAAAGTCCACTGTTTTTCCTCCTTAGTAGCTTATACTTATTTTAACACTGTTTAAGGGAAGAAGAAACTAGGGTATAATGAAGAAAAGAAGACTAATGGAGCGGTATAGATGACGGAGTTCACTGAACATGAATTAAATAAATGGATGGATGAGGCTATAAAAGAAGCTAAAAAAGCGGAGGCAATTGGAGAAGTCCCCATCGGTGCGGTCATTGTTAAAAATAATGAGATCATTGGAAGAGGATTCAATCAGCGTGAAAGCACGCAATTAGCCACGACCCATGCAGAAATGTTGGCGATTGAAGAAGCGAATAAAACACTTAATAACTGGCGCTTGGAGGATTGCCATTTGTTTGTCACGCTTGAACCGTGCCTCATGTGTAGCGGAGCGATCGTCTTGTCTCGCTTGAAAAGTGTTCACTATGGGCCAGCCGATCCAAAAGGTGGAGCAGTGAGAACGTTAATGACAGCATTAGAAGATGACCGACTGAACCATCAGTGCGATGTTCACACCGGCCTCAAAGAAGAAGAGTGCGCAGCGTTGTTGACACATTTTTTTAAAGAGTTAAGGCGGAAAAAGAAAGAAGAAAAAGCTAAATTAAAACAGAAAGAATGAAAACAAGCGTGGATGACTAAGTATCCACGCTTGTTTTATTTAGTTATCTCTAGACATGTCTTGATCTTTTTTTATCATACTATCTACCGCTTCAATCAGTGCTCCAGAAAAATCTGATTTCACTAGACTTAACACAGCTTCAACAGTAATCCCACCGGGTGAGCTGACTTGGTCAATTAAATTCCAAGGGGAGTCATTAGATTGCAAGACTGTTTTTCCACTGCCTAAGACTGCTTGTGCGGCAATGTTAGTGGCTTGCTCTTTTGACATACCATACTTAACGGCTGTCCTGGCTAATGTATCAATAAATAAGAAGACCAAAGCTGGTGAACTGCCTGCTAATGCAATAAAGACACTTAACTGTTCTTCAGGGATAACAACCACATCACCGATTGCTGAAAAAAGATCCGTTGCCAAGGTCATTTTCTTTTCTGAAACGGCACTGTTTTCTATAACCGCGGTCATTGATTCCAGCACTTGAGCATTTAAATTAGGCATGGTTCGAATGACTTGTTTAGCATCGATATACTGGCTCAGTTGGTGATTTGTCACACCGGCCATTACAGAAAGGACAAGCTTGTCTTTTGAAAAGGTAAGAGGTGTCAGGACCTCTTCTACTTGATACGGCTTGACTGCCAAGATAATGACGTCTGACTCATCAATAACCGCTTGATTGGATACTAAACCTTTAATATGCCAAGTCTTTTCTACCTGAGTTTTCGACTCTTCTGAACGGGTTGAAAAGAACAGGTCACTTTTAGATACCACGTTTTTCTCTATTAATCCATGGGCAATGGCCTTTGCCATATTACCAAATCCGATAAAACCTATTTTCATTTCGTGTCATTCCTTTTAATCATTTTTAACAGTGTATCATACTAATGGATTCTTTTAGGAAGAAAAAAATAACAATTGATTAAAAAAATCTAATAATTGATAGAAAATTCTGGTATAATTCTTTCATGAAAAAGAGGTCACACCAAAAAGAGGGAGTCTTATGACTAACATATTACCTAAAGATGCTTTGGACTATGAGATGACGGATTGGAAACAGCTCGGATTCTCATATATAAGAACAGATTATAGATTTATTAGCTACTATAAAAACGGTGAATGGGATGAAGGCCAACTTATCACAGATAATGTCCTTCATATATCAGAAGGGTCAACTGCCCTTCATTATGGGCAGCAATGCTTTGAAGGGATGAAGGCATACCGAAGAGCAGATGGACAAATCAACTTATTTCGTCCTTATGAAAATGCTAAACGTATGAAAAAAAGTTGCGAACGACTTGTGATGCCTCCTTATCCAGAAGAAAAGTTTATCGAGGCTGTGAAAAAAGTAGTCCTGGCCAATGAAAAATGGGTTCCTCCTTATGAATCGAGAAGCACCTTATATATCCGTCCGTTCATGATTGGTGTAGGAGATAATCTGGGTATTCATGCTTCTGATGAGTATATCTTTTCTATCATCGTTATGCCGGTCGGGTCTTATTTTAAAAATGGCTTATATCCCTCAAACTTTTATGTAACGGAGTATGATCGGGCAGCTCCAAGAGGGACAGGAGCATCAAAGGTGGGAGGCAATTATGCATCAGGACTCTTACCGGGAAAAGAAGCAAAGAGTAGAAACTTTGCTGATTGTGTATACTTGGATCCAGAGACCCACACTAAAATTGAAGAAGTGGGTGCAGCTAATTTCTTTGGGATTACTCATGACAATGAGTTCTTAACTCCTAAATCCCCTTCTATTCTTAATAGTATTACGAGACGCTCGTTGTTATGGCTAGCCGAAAACCGGTTAAACCTATCTGTTAGAGAAGGCGATGTGTTTATCGACCAAATAGATCAGTTTAAAGAAGCGGGTGCTTGTGGAACAGCTGCGGTTGTTTCCCCAATCGGCGGGTTACAAGTAGGGGATCATTTTCATGTGTTTTACTCGGAAGAGGTTGTCGGACCAGTGACAAAACGTCTTTATAATGAATTGACGGGTATTCAATTTGGCGATATTGACGCACCGGAAGGCTGGATGATGACTCTTAATAGTTGAAATGATGTGATCATCTTTGGTACAGATAAGAGAGAGGATAAAAATGAAGGAGGAATCAGAATGTCTTTTTTGAAGAAAATAAGTGTAACGACTCATTCAAAGCAAGAATTTGTCATGCTCGACCGAGAACTCAATGAGGAGTTAAGAGAAAGTGGTGTCGAGGAAGGGATGATGCTAGTTTATTGCCCCCATACCACTGCAGGGATAACCATTAACGAAAATGCCGATCCAGATGTTAGGGTTGATTTAGACAAAGCGCTAAATGATACCTTTCCCAATCACGATTATTTTGTCCATGGAGAAGGAAACTCAGATGGCCATATGAAGTCATCTGTCATTGGAGCCAGCGAAACACTTATTATTGAAAAAGGGCAGCTCATATTAGGGACATGGCAAAGTGTGTATTTTGCAGAGTTTGATGGACCGAGACATAGACAGGTATATATAAAAATAATTGAAGGATAATCATAGTCAAAAAGGCAGTCGCGTGAATAGTGGCTGTCTTTTTTGCTTAATATCTGTCTTCATCTGTTTAATGGAAATGTGTCTTATTTGTGAAAAATAGTTCCGAAGTCGGATGCAAAGATGTTGAAAGAGGAGTAAACTAAATTCATGATAGTTACACATTGTACATAGGAAGAGAGGAAGAAGCATATGTTAGAAGTGAAAGGGTTGAATAAAACCTTTGGAGACCTTACTGCAGTAGATGAGGTCAGTTTTACGATTCGACCTGGAGAAATAATGGGTTTAATCGGACAGAACGGAGCAGGAAAAACAACAACGTTTCGGATTATACTTGATTTGTTAACGGCAGATCGAGGAGATGTGTTGTGGAATGGGGACATCATAACAAACAAAGTATTCAATACAGTGGGGTACTTACCAGAAGAACGTGGACTCTACCCAAAAGTCACTATTGAGAATCAAATTTTATACTTTGCACAGTTGCGCGGGAAAAAGCCAAAAGACATCAAGCCACTGATTGATGATTGGTTAGAGAAATTCCAAGTGAAAGGAAAGAAAACAGATAAAGTAAAAACCTTATCTAAAGGAAACCAACAAAAAGTTCAGTTGATATGCACATTGATTCATCAACCCAAACTCATTATTTTGGATGAACCCTTTAGTGGATTAGATCCAGTAAACGCCGATTTACTGGAAGAGGGGATTAAAGAAGCTCAAGCGAATGGAGCCTGTATTATATTCTCCAGTCACAACATGAACAACGTAGAAGATTTATGTGACTCTTTAATTATGCTTCGAAATGGGAAACAAATTTTACACGGATCGGTCAAAGAGATTCGTGAACAGTTTGGCCGGACACGGTTATTTTTAGAGTCAGATTTAACAAAAGAAGAACTGTTAGAATTTAATGGTGTGACTCATGTGGAAACCACCCGAGAAGGCATTTCTATTGTACATTTGAGATCAACTGAGGATGGGAAGGCCATCTTTAATGGGGCGACAAAACATGGTTATATTCCTATGTTTAGCCAGCAGCCACCGACATTAGAAGAAATTTTCAAACAAATGGCAGGTGAAAAAAATGAGTAAGTATTGGGTTATTACAAAAGAAGTCTACAAGAAAAACGTGAAATCATTTGGTTTTATTGCCATGGTGCTCTCTCCACTGATTGTTATGTTGTTCATCGGTGGTCTTATTTACTATTTCTCCAGGGAGGACGTCAATCAAGAGCCGGTTCAGATTGCGCTGATATCAGAAGAAGCGGGCTTATCTGATGTGTTCCAAGGAGGCGACTGGAACTTGGAAGTGGATGAATCGATAACAAGTGAGTCAGAAGCAGAAGATGCCCTTGTTAATGAAGCAATTGGTGGCTATTTAGTCATAGAAAGTGAAGAAGATACCTTGTCTATAGATATTGTCCATGCCGGGGAATTGTCTGAGTATATACCTATGTTTTCAGAACTATTTTCGAATTATCAGACGATGTTACGGGCAGGCACCTTGGATCTAACGCCTGATCAGGTCATGTCTCTTTCCGAACCTGTCGAATTAAATGAGCGACAAGTATCCATTGTGGAAGAGACGTTAACGACTGAAGACACGACAGACACTATGGTTCAGCAATTCGGTGCATATTTTGTCAGTATTGCGATAATGATATTTATTATGACCTACGCAGGGATTATTGCTGAAGAAGTGGCCAGTGAAAAAGGCACGCGTATTATGGAGATCATCTTGTCTAGTGCCTCAGTAACCAGTCACTTTTTTGGAAAATTAACAGGTGTCATGCTCATTTTACTAACACAATTAAGTTTGTATGCTGCTGTGGGCTTAGGAGCTTACTTCTATTTCAGAAACAGCGATTTCGTTCAGCAAATTACTCAAACCATAGATATTGGTGCCTTGCTTCAAGAGTTGATGGGCTTCACTATTATCTTCTTTATAGCAGGCGTGTTGATGTATGTGGTATTAGCTGCCTTCTTTGGCTCTCTTGCGACTAAGATGGAAGATGTCAACAAAGCCGTTACACCTATCGTCTTCTTAGCCTTAGCTGGATTTTACGTTGGGTTGTTCGCTTTCAATGTACCGGATCATATGCTAAATGTGGTGTTCTCTTATATTCCGTTGTTTACACCATTTGTTATGCCTTTTAGGATAGCAGCCGGAACTGTTAGCACACTCGGCATTTGGTTGTCTGTCGTTGGCACCATTGCGTTTGCCCTTTTAATATCGGTTGTCTCCTTAGCCTTCTACCGTTCAAACGTCTTAATTTACTCTGATACGAATATCATTGGAACGATTAAACGATCATGGAGCATTATGAAGAGTAATAAACAAGCGAAAAGAAGACGTGCAATTAATTAAAATCCTTACTTATTGCCCTTAAGACTAACTTAATTTAAACTAGTCTTAAGGGCTATTGCATTACTATCTTTTAAAAAAGGGTGATGAATGGTGTTGAAGTTTAGTGAATTAAGACCAGCTGAACGACAAAAAAGATACAAATATTTGATTGTTTACCCGTTGGGAATAGTTGTAGCCGTTTTAAAGATGCTAGAAGTGAATTTCTTTTGGATTCATACGGTACTTTACTTATCTATCCTGCAAGAACTCTATCTTTTTGGAATTATGGATGATCGATTCCCTTATACAAAAAGTGAGTTTGTTTTAGACGCCTTATGTCTTTTGCTCTTCCACCTATTTTCTAGCTGGGTGATTGGGCCTTATATACTGGAGATGTTCAGTTCGTTAGATTCTGATAGTCTCTATCATTTAATACTTTCGGCATCTGTGCCTCCCATTGTATTGTTTTTGTGTTGGTATGCCTATACACAAGTGGGCGTCAAATCAGATGATAATTGGAAATGGAAAATAACAGGGGTGTTTAGTTCGACTGAAACGAAAGTGAATGGCTAATAAATGAAAAGATGAATAGGTGTAAACAATGCGTGATGAAAGGAACGAATAGAGAATGGACACAATGACATTTCATGATATGACGCTTAATTGGCTTGAGGGCGGTGTTGTCTCCTTTGATGGGGGAGCTATTTTTGGTGTGGTGCCGAAAGGGCTGTGGACGAGAAAGTATCCGGTAAATGATAAAAATCAAATTGAAAACGCAACGGATCCCATTCTAATCCTTTATAAGGATAAACGCATTCTCATTGATTCGGGGATAGGGCAAGGGAAATTTACTGAAAAACAAAAACGGAATTTTGGAGTTCGTGAAGAATCTAAAGTGGCAGACCAGCTAAAGACATTGGACCTTAAACCAGAAGACATTGATATGATCTTAATGACGCACATGCATTTTGACCATGCGAGTGGTCTAACTCGCTATGAGAATGACCAACTGGTTTCAGTCTTTCCGAATGCAGCCATTTATGTTAACGAAATAGAATGGAATGAAATGAGACAACCAAATAGTCGCTCAAAAAGTACGTATTGGAAAGAGAATTGGGAAGCCATTCAAGAGCAAGTCATTCCTTATAGCCAAAGTATCGAACCCATTGAGGGTATTGAAATGAGTCATACAGGTGGACATAGTGCGGGGCATGCCATCATTAAATTAAAACAGCAGGGTGACACACTCATTCATATGGCAGATATTATGCCGACCCATGCTCACCAAAATCCATTATGGGTTATGGCTTATGATGATTACCCAATGGATTCAATTGTTAAAAAAGAGCAGCTGATGACAGAAGCGTATGAAAATCAGTATGGATTTATCTTTTATCACGATGCATATTACCGAATGATAAAATGGGATGAATCCGGGCAAGACATGATTAAATCTATAGAGAGATCTAAGAAAAAATATATAAATTAAAAAGATGCCGACAGTAGTCAAACATTGTCGGCATCTGTATTTATAATTTTTAAATAGCTAATAGGATAATAGTGTAACTAACCAGGCCAACCATAAAAGAAGTCATACCGTTTCCACGACAAGCAGGTAATTCATCTTTAATCGCATTGAGGATTAACCCACCTGCGACAAAGGCTTCAAGCAAGCCCATCACAACATGTGGAATATGAATAAGGACGCCAATAAGCCAACCAATTAATACAGCAGCAACTAACAATTTGATACCATAACGGTCATATAAATCTTCGAAATGATGTCTTAATACCCAATCATTGGTTAAAAAGTGAAGGCCGATGGCAAATAGGTAAAAGAAGGCAGTCACTGTTGAGGTAAACCCAATATCTGATAATAAAATTCCGATTATAAAGTTATATAGGAAATACGCACCAATATGAGCCCAGAATAGACCAGATGAACCGAAAGATTTATTCGCAATGTTTATACGAGTTGATTTTAATAACAATTCTAAAAAGTAAAACACAACAATACCAGCAAGGATAGATCCAAAGATAAGGTGAGAAGCATTCGTCGCACTTAGGCTGAAGCTTTCCATCACGTCGTGCTGATAGGATTGGATAGTTGGAATTAAATGGAAAAAGACATAAGCTAAAGAGATGCCTCCTACAAAAGAGGTGAATTGATTAACAGAGAATAAATGTAATTTGAAATATTTTGAACCCAAATGAATAAACGTAAAACCTAGAGCAACCATAATATTTGCAACTGACACTGTTGTTTCCTTCTTTCTGATAAGTTACTGACTACTCAGCAAAATTGATTATAGTCCTACCTCATGAGATAGTCAAGTAAGTTTCATGAAAGTTTCTGAAAATAGTTGACGAAAATATGGCGCTGCAAAAAGCTTGTTACTATAGGCTTTTATAAGAATGTTAGATAGAATAAAGCAACAGATTTTAAGGAGAATGCACATGAGTCACTACAAAGTTCTTTTAGCAAAACATAATCACCTTGAAACAGATCGTCTAATCCTTCGTCCGGTTACGTTAAAGGATACAGAAGACATGTATGAGTATGCCTCAGATGAAGAAACGACTTACTATGTATTTGATCGTCATCAATCACTCGACGATACAGAACGCTCAATCGTTCAATATTTTATTGAAGACCCCTTAGGAAAATATGGGATTGAGTTAAAAGAAACAGGGAAAATGATTGGAACGATTGATTTAAGAATTCGTCGAGAAGATCGACGGGCCATCATGGGTTATACATTGAACAAAGCTTTTCATGGGAAAGGGTATATGACGGAGGCCGGGAAAGCTATCTTGAAACTTGGTTTTGATGTGTTAGAAAGAGACTGCATTGCAGCTCTTCATGATGAACGCAACGTTGCCTCTGGGAAAGTAATGGAGAGACTGGGCATGCAAAAAGAAGGGACACTCAGACATGTCGAAAAATGGAAGAAAGGGGAGTACTTTAACGATGTGTATTACTCCATATTAAAAGAAGAGTACGATGCTATGAAGCTTAACTAACGAAGGGCTTTCAATTGCACTCTTCTATTCGTTATTCTTATACTTAGTAGTAAGTATGACGACTATGAAGGAGGAGCAAAATGCAATCAACAAGACCGTTTCCGAAAGAAAAAGTGTTAGAGAGTGGTTTAAACGTTTTAAGAGAAGGCTACATGTATGCACCTAACCGACATAGAGTGTATAAAGCAGATGCGTTTGAAACGAGACTATTAGGCAAGAAAGCGATTGTCATCGGAGGAGAAGAAGCGGCTAAATTATTTTATGATGAAGATAAAATGAAACGAGAAGGAGCAGTACCTGAACCGGCCAAAGCGACTTTACTAGGAAGAGGCGGTGTGCAACAACTCGATGACGAGAAACACCGCAATCGAAAACAGTTATTCATGCGCTTATTATCTAAAGACCGAGTAGATATCTGGGCGAAGCATTTTGAAAAACAGTTACTACTAGCTATTCAAGACTGGCTTTCAAAAGACTCAATTAATTTATATGAAGAAAGCCAAAAGATTTTGACTAAAGCAACATGTGAATGGGCAGGGGTCCCGCTATCTGAAAAAGATAGTGACAAACGAACTAAACAATTGGTCAGCACATTTGAAACGCCTATGACAGTTAGCCACAGACACGTGGAAGGTAGAATAGGAAGACATAAGCTGGAATCGTGGATGAAAACGTTGATTCAACAAGTTCGCGATGGGGAGTTAGATGTTAAAGAAGACACGGCTCTCTATCAGACGGCATGGTACAGAGAACTCGACGGAGAGCTACTCGATCTGAAAACGGCAGCAGTCGAAATGCTGAACTTTATTAGACCTCATGTGGCCTTATCTGTTTATTTCGCTTTTACAGCGTTAACCTTGCATCAATTCCCGGAAGAAAGAGAAAAATTGAACGGGAGCAACCCTTATCACCTTCATATGTTTATTCAAGAAATTAGACGGTATTACCCATTCTTCCCTTTTAACGGAGCGATTACCAGAAAAGACTTTGTCTGGGAAGGCTATTCATTTGAAGCGGATACCATGGTGGTTATGGACTTTTATGGAACGAACCATGATAACCGTATTTGGGACAACCCGTCCGTATTCAATCCTAGTCGATTCAGTGATTGGCATACTAGCCCAACGGATCAAGTTCAAATGAAATTGCTTGCGCAAGGTGGAGGAGATTACAATACCGGACACCGCTGCCCTGGAGAATGGAATACGGTAAGAGCGATGGAAATAGTGACCGATTACTTGGTCAATAAATTAACCTACACTGTACCTGAGCAGGATTTAGCTTACAGTTACGTGAAAGTGCCGACCATACCTAAAAGTGGCATGGTATTAACAGACATTGATTATATCGGCTAAGGTAGGGAGGAAGATACTTGAAAAAAGTGATGAAATGGTTAGTGCTTATCGGTATCGGTTTAATAGGCGGTATGGGTGGTCCGTTAACCCGAAAAAAAGAAGAGGAGTAAAGGAGGGGGAAAGAAGATGAAAAAGTTAAGATGGCTGACATTGTTACTCTTAATTATAGCGGCTGGATTGGTCTATTTTTCTGACGAATCATTAGATGAATTGGACAATCTGGATATGCTGAACTAGTTAATCAACTGATAGGAAAGAGCCCTTAGTCACTCGTCGATAAACGCTAGTGAGAAGACTAAGGGGTCTTTTTTTATTGAACAAAAACTATCCTCACAAAAGTTAATGATCAGCTAAGTAGGTAATAGTCATAAATAAATAGCATCAAATGATTTATTGGGAATCCTATTATAGCAAACGTGTTCAAAAAGTTGTCAAATCTATTTGATGAAATCTGTGAATAGACTAGTATTCAAATAATGGGTATGGTAATATAATAATTGCCGAGAGGCCACAGGGCAATGGTGGACGTATGAACCGTGTCAGGTCCGGAAGGAAGCAGCACTAAGTACCGTTCCTCCATGTGTCATGTGATTACATAGTCTTTATTTTTTCAGCACTTATTCATAGAAAAGATGTTCCTCAATGAGGGGCATTTTTTTTTTTTCGAAATAAGTTCACTGAATCGATTGGAAAGACCAAATTTCTTTTTCTTTTACTTGTATTTTAGCCTATAATGATAAAGAGTACCTTATAGAAAAGAGGGGGAAAATGAGCTACCAAGCATTGTACCGAGTATGGAGACCGCAACGGTTTGAAGACGTCGCTGGTCAAGAAGCGATTACTAAAACATTAAAAAATGCTATCAGCCAAGGCAACACTAGTCACGCCTATTTATTCTCTGGTCCAAGAGGGACAGGTAAAACAAGTGCCGCAAAAATATTTGCTAAAGCAATGAACTGTCCACATGTGTCAGAAGGCGAACCGTGTAACGACTGTGCATTATGCAAATCGATCACTCAAGGAAAACTGGGAGACGTTATCGAAATAGATGCGGCGAGTAACAATGGCGTAGATGAAATTAGAGATATTCGTGAAAAAGCGAATTATGCCCCAACTGAAGCAGTTTACAAAGTGTATATCATAGATGAAGTCCATATGCTTTCGATGGGCGCTTTTAATGCCTTGTTGAAAACGTTAGAAGAGCCACCAATGAACGTCGTATTCATTTTGGCTACTACGGAACCTCATAAAATACCGCTAACCATTATTTCCAGAACCCAAAGATTCGATTTTAGACGTATTTCACCTCAAGATATTATTCGACGAATGACTTATATTTTGAATGAAAAACAAGTCGATTACGAAGAAGATGCTCTTTTGGCTATTGCCAAAGCAGCGGAGGGGGGCATGAGAGATGCACTCAGCATTTTAGATCAGGCCTTATCATTCTCAGATGGCAAAGTGACACTGGATGATACACTAAGAATCACTGGGAGTATCACACA
This sequence comes from Alkalibacterium sp. MB6, assembly GCF_009935905.1. Classification (GTDB taxonomy): domain Bacteria; phylum Bacillota; class Bacilli; order Lactobacillales; family Carnobacteriaceae_A; genus Alkalibacterium. The sequence goes on from NZ_PREX01000009.1 coordinate 17,268, forward strand.
GGATTTGCTGATTGCCTTTATTGGAGCGGCGATGGATAATGACACAGAAAAAGGCCTAACCTTACTCCATCACATTCTGCAAGAAGGAAAGGATCCAAACCGTTTGGTTGATGATACCATTACCTTCTGTCGAGACATTTTGATATACCAAAAGACACAAGATGAGACTGTACTTAAAATGAGTAAGGTAGATGATTCGTTTATTCACCTTTCAAATCAGGCTCAACCTGAAAAAATTTACGAGATGATTCGAACGATGAATCAGACCCAACAGGAAATGCGATTAAGCACGCATGCCGAAGTCTATTTAGAAGTGGCTACTGTTCGCTTGACTCAGCCTATAGCAGTAAACACTGAAGCAAAAGCAAGTACAACTCCAATTCCGTCCGATAACCAAGAACTAAATGATATCAAACATAAATTAAAGCAGATGCAAAAACTGATTGATCAACTGAAACAAGGCGAGGGCAATAGAACAACCGAAGCAGTCGCTCCAGCTAAACGCAAAGCTAAGAAACAGTCTAGCTTTAAAGTGAATACAACTAAAGTGTACAAGGTTCTCGAACGGGCAACAAAAGAAGATTTAGCAAAATTAAAAGATGTCTGGCCAGATTTAATGGATGCTTTAGAGACCAGTCAAAAAGCAATTATGAAATCATCTCAACCGGTTGCTGCCAGTCCCAATGGTTTGGTGGTCACCTTTGAATATGATATTCTATGTGAAAGGGCGTCAAATGACACTCTACTAATTGAAGCAATCGGTGACTATTTAGAAAAAGTGATTGGCCATCGTGCGGAGTTGGTGTCCGTACCAGGTAGAGAATGGCCGGTTATACGTAAGGCCTTTATTCAACAAATGAAAAAAGGATCTCAAGATGATGATGAATTAAATGAGAATAAAGAAGAAGAAAAACAGCCCGTTGACGAGCCAGTAGTCACTGAAGCGTTTGAGCTCTTCGGTAAAGACATTGTCGAAGTGAGAGACTAAACTAGATGTGATAATAAGAAAGGATGTTAAACATGCGTGGAATGGGAAATATGCAAGGTATGATGAAAAAAATGCAAAAGATGCAAAAAGAAATGGAAAAGGCTCAAACAGAGCTAAATGAAACAGACTTTACCGGAACCGCTAACGATGACTTAGTGACTGTGGTTTTTACAGGAGACAAAAAGTTAAAGAGCGTCTCTATTAAAGAAGAAGTCGTTGACCCTGAGGATGTAGAGATTATTGAAGACCTTGTTTTGATTGCGGTAAATGATGCTTTGGAAAAAATTGACGAAACAACGGAAAGAACGATGGGTAAATACTCTAAAGGCTTGGGTATTCCAGGCATGTAATTTTATAAACGAGATGAATGTAAATCTGTATAATGAAAGGTTTACAATAGAAAGGAAACGGTTATGCACTATCCAGAGCCGATTGCACAATTAATGGAAAGTTATATGAAGCTGCCAGGTATTGGGGAAAAAACAGCAGCTCGCTTGGCCTTCTATACAGTTAATATGAAAGAAGACGACGTCACGCGATTTGCCAAATCATTAATTAGTGTGAAGCGTGATTTACAGTATTGCTCCATTTGTGGAAACATGACGCAACACGATCCGTGCGATATTTGCCGGGATAAAAACCGTGATCAGTCTATTATTTTAGTAGTGGAACATGCAAAAGATGTTATTTCTATGGAGAAGATGCAGGATTTTAAAGGCTTGTATCATGTCTTACACGGTGTGTTGTCACCAATTGAAGGAACAGGACCAGAAGATATTAATATACCTGTCTTAATTAAACGTCTTCAAAGTGACGAAGTAGTAGAAGTTATTATCGCGACTAATGCGACTGCTGAAGGTGAAGCAACAGCAATGTACTTGTCACGGTTAATTAAACCTTCTGGGATTAAAGTGACTCGTTTAGCACATGGCTTGTCGGTTGGCAGTGACATTGAGTATGCCGATGAAGTCACTCTACTCAAAGCTGTCGAAGGTCGAAGGGAAATGTAACTAGTCATGGGTTTGTTTAGAAAAAAAGGGAAGTTAAAGCGTGAGTACGATGATAAACTCATGACTTTGATGATTAAACAGAAAAAACAATGGGAAAACAGCAGACGATTTGAAGCCATTACAATCGAAGAGCATCCAAGAAGCTTGGTTCAGAAAAAAATGCAGAAGGCCAAGTGCTTTTACTTGTTTAAAGAAGCTCGCATCAGACGGATTGAAGGCAATTATTTAGATTAGCTGCTGAGTTGACTCAGTCGTAAAAAAACTATCAAATGAAGGGCCATTAAATGAGGCTGCTTCTTTTGATAGTTTTTTTATGTCTTCTTCTCCTCTTCGACTACGAATGCATATTGATACTCTAATGGTGAATAAGAGGATTCAAAGAGGGGTGTGGAAACATATGGACAAAGCGGTTCGCACTCACGTATAATGAAGATAAGAATACGGTGCGTTAAATGGAGGAAAATCAGTGAAAGGTATGTTTATAACCGTTGAAGGCCCGGATGGAGCTGGAAAAACAAATTTAATTAAGCGTCTGGTTAAGGCAATAGAAGCCGAAGACACCCGCCCATTAGTGGTGACGAGGGAACCAGGTGGAAGCCAGATAGCAGAAGAAATAAGAGAGATTTTACTTACACCACGGCATATGAATATGGATCCTCGAACAGAAGCCTTACTTTTAGCAGCTGGTAGGAGGCAACACGTGGTAGAGAAGATCAGGCCAGCTTTAGAACGTGGAGATAATGTCTTATCCGACCGTTTTGTCGACAGTTCAATTGTTTACCAAGGGCAGGCTAGAGGAATCGGTATTGACGTTGTGAAAGAGATTAACTCGTTTGCCGTTGAAGGGCTCAAGCCGGATTTGACCATTTATCTAGATGTCGATGCGGAAGTTGGACTCAACAGAATCAAGCATAAAGATTCAAATCGAAGTCAAGACAGATTGGAACTGGAAAAAGTTGCTTTCCATGACGAGGTCAGAAAAGGGTATCACACATTAATTGAAGAAGAACCCGAGCGCTTTGTCGTGATTGATGCCAGCCAAAGTGAAGAAGACGTATTCCAAGAGACATGGAGACGGGTTAAGGATCGACTAATTAAATAAATGAAAATGAAACGAGGAGGAAGTTAATTATGAAACTAATCATTGCGATTGTTCAAAATCAAGACAGTAGACGTTTGTCAGATGAATTTGTAGAAAATGGTATCCGTGCAACAAAATTATCCTCTACAGGTGGTTTCTTAAGAGCAGGAAATACGACCTTTTTAATTGGTGTGCAAGATAGAAAAGTGGACAGCGTCCTTGAATTAATTAAAGAAAATTGCTCGACCCGTAGCCAAACAATGATGAGTCCGCCATCATATGATTTCACACTGGAGACAGATTTGACCTATCCAGTTGACGTAGAAGTCGGAGGCGCGACACTATTTGTCCTACCGATTGATCAATTCTTACAATTTTAAGAGACAGGGAGACTAGAGATGTCGACCAATACAATTAAACAGCCGAGTATTCAGCGGCTGTTTATTCAATTACTGCAAACGAATCGTCTCCAGCATGCTTATCTCTTTGAAGGTAAGATGGGAACGGGAAAAAAAGACATGGCAAAATATGTCGCTAAAGGCTTGTTTTGTATTGAGCAAACGGGAGAGCCATGCCAAAACTGTCATGCCTGCAATCGAATAGAAACGAAGCAACACCCTGACGTTGTCGAGGTGGAACCAGACGGTCAATCCATTAAAATAGGTCAAATTCGAGAATTGAAAGAGGCATTCACCAAGAGTGGGTTGGAGAGCCGGAAGAAGATAGTAATCGTGGAAGACGTTGAGAAGATGACTAATCAGGCAGCAAACAGTTTATTGAAGTTCCTTGAAGAACCGGATGGAGACATATTGGTTATCTTACTAACAACGGCTAGACATAGACTGCTTCCGACTATTCTATCGAGATGCCAACTGATTCACTTTCCTCAGCTGTCCAAAAAGATGCAAAGAGAAAACCTTGAAGCCGCTGGTTTATCTGAAGACCGTGCTGCCTTATTGAGCCAACTAACTGCTGATACAACCGAGGCTTTAGAGCTAGCTGAAAATGACACATTAAAGGAGTTGATTCCTGTTGTCTGGAAATGGTTTTCGTTTATCTTCAAAAAAGACGGTCAATCCTTTGTCTTTGTTCATACAGATATCATGCCATTAGTGAAGGACAAAAAAGACCATATGCGGACACTCGACTTACTATTGATTCTTTTACAAGACATACTAAACAGTCAAGTATCCGAGGATTATGCAGTTGCTTACTTAAAACACAAGTCGGCCATACAAAAAATGGCTGATTCCGTATCGATAGTGTCATTAGCTCACATGATGGAACACGTGCTAACTGCCAAGAAACAGCTGGAAAGTAATGTTGCGGCACAAGGTGTTTTTGAAGATTGTACCTTGCAACTGATGACTATAATGACAGATGAGCACTAAATAAAAAGTAAAAAGACCGATCCAATAGTTTGAGTTCCTTTGGCTATTTGACTTCAATCATGGTATGCTAGTTAAAGATATGAGGTAGGTAAGATGACTATCTTAAAGAAAGTAGCAATCAGTAAAGAAGAGTAAAGAAGTGGTGAAAAATGGATAAAAAAGAATTATATGATACCTTTTCTGATCTAGAATCCCAAGCAGAAGCCACATTAAACATCATTAAACATGTAAAAGAAGAAATGTCCCATTTGACAGAAGAAAACAATGTCTTGAGAATGGAAAATCAACACTTGAGAGACCGTTTGGCTGAAATCACCAAACAACAATCAATTGAGAAACAGCTCACCGATACCGGTATGACTAAATCTCGTCTGAACTTAGAAAAGATTTATGAAGACGGCTTCCATGTGTGTAACTTGTTTTATGGTTCACGAAGAGATGGAGACGAGCCATGTGCCTTTTGTTTGGAAGTTATTTATGGTGAAAGAAAATAGAACCACTATATGTAGTGTATTGAAATTTTTTTTTAAACCTTTAAAAATAGGATACACTCCCGATTTCCGTGCGTTATAAGCGGATTGACGGGAGTGTGTTTTTTGTTTCACATACTATATGTTGTGGTTGGTAAAATTAATTACCGTATATGTAGTGTTTAATGCTTGCAATTTATATAGAGTCATGTAGAATAATAACTATCAAAGGAAAAGAAACGACCAATCGTTTCTAAATCGTTAGCTACTACATGTTGTATGTAGAAACTAATGTCAAATCCTGCATAGAGACCATAACGGAGGGAAATAAAATGAAAAAAGCACCAGTAATCGTGTATTCAAAGCCAAATTGCATGCAATGCAATTTTACTAAAAAGTTCTTAGAAGACAAAGGTATTCCATATGAGATTAAAGACATTGAGCAAAACGAGTCAGCAGTTAAGGAAGTAAAAAGCATGGGCTTTAGTTCGCTACCTGTCGTATTGGCTGAAGGCATTGAGGCGTTCCATGGCTTTAGACCGGATATTTTAAGCAAACTAGCGTAAAAATGAAAATCATTTATTTCACATTGACTGGACAAACTCGTAAATTTGTAGACAAGTTAAATATGGATGTGCTGGAGTTAAATCCAGCAGATCCATTTGTTTCTGTAAGTGAGCCCTTTATTATAGTGACGCCAACTTATGATAAAGAAATGACAGACTTATGGGATGACTTTTTAGAAACAGGAAACAACCAGGACTTTTTCAAAGGAGTTGCTGGTGGGGGTAATTTGAATTTCGGAAAGCTATTTGTCTTTACGGCTAAAGATTTAGCAAACGATTATCACGTTCCTTTGCTTCACGAGTTTGAATTTCAAGGAAATGACAATGACGTATTAAAATTGAAGAAAGCGGTGGATGATCTTGGCTTCAACTAGTGCAGTAAAAACCAATTCTAACGACGTAACCTATTTTAAATTAAACAATGAAATCAATCGCCCGGTAAATAATCAGATCCCTTTGCATAAAGACCAGGAAGCAGTTAAGGCTTATTTTAAAGAGCACGTCAACCCTATGACGGTTCAGTTTGATAGCGTATCTGAAAAATTAAACTACTTGATTGATAATGATTTTATCGAAGAAGGATTTATCAGACAGTATTCAGAAGCATTTTTAAACCAAATGTTTGAAGATCTTTACACTAGACAATTCCGTTTCCGTTCATTTATGGGAGCGTACAAGTTTTATACTCAATATGCGCTGAAAACAAATAATGGCGAACAGTATTTAGAACGCTTTGAAGACCGTATTGCATTTAATGCCTTGTTTTTGGCAAACGGCGACGAGGAACTTGCGTTAAAGATTGCTGATGAAATTATTAATCAGCGCTACCAGCCAGCCACTCCAACCTTTTTAAATGCTGGACGTAAACGAAGAGGGGAGTTTGTCTCTTGCTTCCTCATTCAAGCAACGGATGACATGAACAGTATCGGAAGAACCATCAACTCTGCTTTGCAGCTGTCTCGTATTGGTGGAGGAGTGGGCGTTAACTTAACGAATCTTCGTGCTGCAGGTGATCCGATTAAGAAAATCGAAAATGCATCTAGTGGTGTACTACCAGTCATGAAATTATTGGAAGACAGTTTTAGTTATTCCAATCAGTTGGGTCAACGAAACGGTGCAGGGGCTGTCTACTTGAATGTATTCCACCCTGATATTTTAAGCTTCTTATCAACTAAAAAAGAAAACGCAGATGAAAAAGTGCGTGTGAAGACACTGTCTCTTGGAATTGTCGTTCCAGATAAATTCTATGAGTTGGCCGCTCACAACCAGGAGATGTATTTATTTAGTCCGTATGACGTTGAACGCATTTATGGTGAGCCATTTGCTTATGTGGATATCACAAAAGAATACGACAATTTAGTCGCTAACCCAGAAATTAAAAAAACAGCTATCAATGCCCGTGAGTTGGAGAATGAAATCTCTAAACTGCAACAAGAATCAGGTTACCCTTATGTGATTAACATTGACACAGCGAATAGGGAAAACCCCGTTTATGGAACGATCACAATGAGTAACTTATGTAGTGAGATTCTTCAAATTCAAGAACCATCACTCATTAAAGATAACCAAGAATATGAAGTCATGGGAACGGACATCAGTTGTAACTTAGGTTCAACAAACGTGGTTAACTTGATGAATACGCCAGATTTTGGACAGTCAGTTGATACCATGGTTCGTGCATTGACTTATGTAACAGATCATTCAAGCATTGATGCTGTTCCAACAGTTAAACACGGGAACGATAAGTACCATACAATCGGTTTAGGAGCCATGGGCTTGCATACCTTCTTTGCTTTAAATAAGATGCATTACGGATCGCCTGAATCGATCGAATTTACAGATGCTTATTTCTTGCTGTTAAATTACTACACATTAAAAGCGAGCAATAAGATGGCTAAAGAACGTCAAACCGTTTTCCATAACTTTGAAAAATCCAAATACGCTGATGGTACGTATTTTGACAAGTATGTTAATGAAGCATTCACCTTTGAGTTTGATAAAAACCAAAAACTGTTTGAAGAGCGTGGCATTGCTATTCCAAGTGTTGACGATTGGAAAGCTTTGAAAGAAGACATTAAAGAGCATGGTTTATACCATCAAAATAGATTAGCTGTTGCTCCGACTGGTTCAATCAGTTACGTGAATGAGACGTCTGCAAGTATCCACCCCATTACTCGTTTGGTGGAAGAGCGACAAGAGAAGTTAACAGGTAAAACGTATTACCCAGCACCTTATTTATCTAATGAAACGATGCCTTATTACACGAGTGCATACGACACTGATATGAGAAAAGTCATTGATGTCTATGCTGCTGCTCAAAAACATGTGGACCAAGGTATGAGCTTAACTCTCTTCATGCGTTCCGTCTTGCCAGAAGGTCTTTACGAATGGAAAGAGGGAAGAACGAATAAACAAACAACACGTGACCTCTCCATTTTAAGACATTATGCTCACAATAAAGGGATTAAATCGATTTACTACATTCGTACTTTTACAGATGACGAAGAAGAAATCGGAGCAAATGCTTGCGAGAGCTGCACGATTTAACACATTACACATGCATGCGAACCTTGACATGAGGGAGGAGAGTCGGCAAGGAAGACTTTCCTCCTTAAATAAGGAGACAGAAAAATGGTAGAATCATACAAAGCAATTAACTGGAATCGTATTGAAGATATGATTGACAAGTTAACATGGGAAAAATTAGTTGAACAGTTTTGGACGGATACTCGTATCCCTTTATCCAATGACCTAAGGGACTGGAGCCGTTTAAGCTTGGACGAAAGAGATATGCTGGCTAAGGTATTTGGAGGCTTGACGCTCTTAGATACCCTACAGTCGCAAGACGGCGTATCGTCTTTAAAAAAATACAGCCGTACCCAACATGAAGAAGCGGTTTACAATAATATGGAATTTATGGAATCGATGCACGCTAAAAGTTACAGTGCTATTTTCAGTACATTAAATACCAAAGCAGAAATCGACCAAATTTTCGAATGGACGCATACGGATCCAAGACTTCAGAAAAAAGCACAAATCATCAATGCTATTTACCAAGAAGGAACAGAGTTGCAGAAGAAAGCAGCTAGTGTCTTTTTGGAGTCTTTCCTATTCTATTCGGGATTCTTTGCACCCCTTCACTATTTAGGGAATGGGAAATTAGCCAACGTTGCTGAAATTATTAAGTTGATTTTGCGTGACGAATCGGTTCATGGGACTTACATTGGCTACAAATTCCAAATTGGTTACAATCAATTAGAAGAATCGGAACAAGAAGAATTAAAAAACTGGACATATGATTTATTATTCAAGTTATTCGAAAATGAAATGGAATATACAGCGGATCTTTACGATGCCATTGGCTGGACAGATCGCGTGGGGACATTCTTAAGGTACAATGCAAATAAAGCCTTGCAAAACCTTGGCTTTGACCCTCTGTTTCCGGATTCAGCTGACGACGTTGATCCGATTATTATGAATGGCATTTCTACAGGAACCAGCAACCACGACTTCTTCTCGCAAGTAGGGAATGGTTATTTGGTTGGAATGGTAGAATCGATGGAAGATAGCGATTATCTGACGTGGACCACCTAATTACTAATGACAGCCTTCATTTGCCCACCTTGTAAAAAGGGTGGGTCGATAGGTTGGCTTACCTATTTTTTTGCACTTAAATGTGAATTATTGAACAATTAAGAAAGTAGTGATTAAGATGAATACTAACTTGGAAGAAATAGCCGTACAACAATTGGAATTAAACTTAGGAAGTGTAGTGGAGAATCAACCGGTATTGACTAAACGAGTGTTAAAACGAGATGGGCGTGTACAGACATATAATCGGAAAAAAATAACGGAAGCCTTGTTTCAAGCAAGCCAGCAGATGGATTTGTCTTATAGTATAGATGAATTAAAGGACATCTCATTGTCAGTTGAGGAGATGATAAGTGATGACGCAATGGATGTGGACACGAAAACGATTGATAAAGTCGTTCTTTTCGTACTCAGCAACTTAGGGATGACTGATCTTACAACAGCTTATGTGACAAGACGAAAAGAAAAAGCTAAAGAACGTGAGAACAGGCGCGATGTGAACATAATGATTCAGAGTTTACTGGAAAAGGAAAAATCGATTGTTAATGAGAACGCTAACAAAGATAGTAAAGTGTTTAATACACAAAGAGACTTAACAGCAGGGATTGTTGGAAAAGCAATAGGATTAAAACTACTGCCGCCTCATGTAGCCAATGCCCATGAAAAAGGAGATATTCACTACCATGATTTAGACTACACGCCTTATGCCCCAATGAGCAATTGCTGTTTAATTGACTTTAAGCATATGTTTGAAGAGGGGTTTCAAATTGGGAATGCAGAAGTCGAATCACCTAAATCCATTCAAACAGCAGCTGCACAGACAGCCCAGATCATAGCGAATGTGGCATCGAGTCAATACGGCGGATGCAGTTTCGACCGTATTGATGAAGTGTTGGCTCCTTATGCCCAGCTCAATTATGACAAACACCTTGCCACCGCTCAAGAATGGATCGAAGGGCATGAAAAGCAAGAAGCTTTCGCCAGAGAGAAAACAAAAAAAGACATTTATGATGCCATGCAGAGCCTAGAATATGAAATCAATACGCTATATACCTCTCAAGGTCAGACACCTTTTACAAGTTTAGGTTTTGGATTGGGGAAAAACTGGATAGAAAGAGACATACAACAAGCGATACTATTGGTCCGCTTGAAAGGTCTTGGTAAAGAAAAGCGGACGGCTATTTTTCCTAAGCTGATTTTCACGTTAAAAAGAGGACTCAATCTAGATGAAACGGACCCAAATTATGATATCAAACAACTGGCTTTAGAGTGTTCGACTAAGCGTATGTATCCTGACATATTAAGCTACGATAAACTGGTTGAATTGACAGGGAGTTTTAAAACCCCTATGGGATGTCGGTCATTCCTTCAAGGGTGGAAAGACGAACAAGGCAACGAAGTAGCTGCCGGTCGAATGAACCTGGGTGTGGTCACATTAAACGTTCCTCGGCTAGCTATTGAGGCAAAAGGAGACATGGACTGCTTTAACCACCTGTTGGAGGAACGTCTAGCATTAGTTAAGGATGCACTTTTCTTCAAAGCTAACCGAGTGATGGAGGCCGAACCATCCAATGCACCCATTCTGTATATGCACGGCGCTTTTGGTAAACGACTCACTAAAGATGATGACGTCTCTCAGCTCTTTTTGAATAAGCGTGCGACGATATCCTTAGGTTACATTGGTCTTTATGAGACAGCCACGCTATTTTATGGGGCAGAATGGGAAGATAATGAAGAAGCAAAGCAGTTTACGTTAACTATATTAAAAAAACTAAAGGCACAGGCAGATCAGTGGGGTCAGGAGAGTGGCATTCATGTCAGTGTCTATTCAACACCTAGTGAAAGTTTGACGGACCGCTTTTGTAAACTCGATAAAGACAAATTCGGCATAATAAAAGATGTCACGGATAAAGGCTATTACACAAATAGTTTCCACTACGATGTACGGAAAAACCCAACACCATTTGAAAAGTTAGAGTTTGAAAAAGAGTATGCACCGTATACAGGGGGCGGGTTTATTCACTACTGTGAATACCCTAAACTACAAAGTAATCCGAAAGCATTGGAAGCTGTTTGGGATTACGCTTATGACCGTGTGGGTTACCTAGGGACCAACACACCGATTGATCGCTGTTACCAGTGTGATTTTGAAGGAGATTTCAAGCCAACAGAACAAGGCTTCACTTGCCCGAGTTGCGGGAATACGGATCCTGAAACCTGTGATGTCGTGAAACGAACCTGTGGGTATTTAGGTAATCCACAAAAAAGACCAATGGTAGAGGGACGTCATAAAGAGATAGCCTCTCGCGTGAAACACATGAAGGGCAGGGCTTAGTATGCCAGCAAATCCAATCGAATGGACATCAAAAACCTTTAGTAAGAGTTATATTGCTGACTATAAAGCTTATAATTTTGTGGACGGAGAGGGAGTCAGGTGTAGTCTTTATGTGAGCGGCTGTCCCTTTGCCTGCAAGGGTTGCTACAATAAAGTAGCTCAAAACTTTTCATACGGCACCCCTTATTCAGTTGAATTGGAAGAGCGCATTTTAAAGGATCTAGAAGCCGAGTATTGCCAAGGACTAACTTTACTTGGTGGGGAACCCTTTTTAAATACAGATGTGACCTTGTCCTTATGTCGTAAAGTGCGAAAGCAGTTTGGAGATGAAAAAGATATTTGGTCCTGGAGCGGCTACACTTGGGAAGAACTATTGCAGGGCACTCAAGATAAACTAGAGTTGCTTCAATATATCGATGTTTTGGTAGACGGTCGATTTGAAAAACAGCTGAAAAATTTGAATCTTGCATTTCGTGGAAGTTCTAATCAACGTATCATTGATGTCAAACGATCCTTTGCCTCAAATACAGTCGTCTTGTGGAAAAATGGAAAATACCATTAACTTTTTCCTGCAGGATTCCTATTACGATGTATGTCTATCATTGACTAAAAAAGCTTTAACCTAGATGCTTGAGGTTAAGGCTTTTTTGATTAAGGTTAAAGAAAATGATGACCATTCAAGGTGAGTCGTCCATCTGAGTTGTAATCAAAAGCCTAAATGATTACAACTCAAGAAGGAAAGCCATTGTGAGTTGAAACCAAAGAACACATAGTAGTAGCTACTCTTACTTTAAAATAAAAACAGTATGAACCATCTCATGGCATCGATAAATTTGGTATAATGGATAAAACAATGATAAAGGAAGCTAAAGTAGTGACGATTCAATTAAAAGAAGATGAACGGGTAGATCAACTGATGCAGTATGGATTGGAAATCATCCAAAGTCCGTCTGTATTCTCATTCTCGCTGGATGCGGTCCTGTTGGGAGATTTCGCTAAAGTTCCGAAACATAACCGAGCGAACATTGTGGATTTGTGTTCAGGGAACGGTGCGGTTGCATTAATGTTAAGCCAGCAAACGGATAGTCCGGTAACAGGAATCGAAATTCAAAGTCGATTAGTCGATATGGCTCAGAGAAGTATCGAGTTGAATAAATTAGAGAATCAAGTATCTGTGATTAAAGCAGATGTAAAAGACATTAACCAACATATCCCAAAAGATTCGGTAGACGTATTGACCTGTAACCCTCCTTACTTCAAAATCTCAGATAAGAGTCATAAAAATCCGAATGAGCATTTAGCCATTGCCAGGCATGAGTTGCATTTAAATTTACAAGAATTGATGCAAGCGAGTTCGGGTTTACTCAAAATGAAAGGCAAAGCGTATTTTGTCCACCGTCCGGATCGCTTTTTAGAAATAATGGACGAGATGAGAAAAGTAAACTTAACGCCCAAACGAGTCCGGTTCGTCTACCCAAAGGAAAATAAAGAGGCGAACATGCTACTCATTGAAGGCATTAAACACGGGAAAGAGACAGGCTTTAAAGTGTTACCCCCTTTGTATGTGTACCAAGAGGATGGGACGTATTTTCCAGAAGTGAAACGAATGATTCATGGGGATGAGTCACATGATGCTTAGTTATTTTTACGTTCTTTACTGTAAGGACGGCACGCTTTACGGAGGGTACACAACGGATATTAATAGACGACTGAACGAACATAACTCTGGAACAGGGGCTAAATATACTCGTCCAGCCTATAGACGTCCTGCTCATATGCTTTATGCAGAAAGTTACGATACGAGAAGCGAGGCAACGAAAGCAGAGGCAGCATTTAAAAAATTAACACGACGTCAAAAAGAAAACTTTTTAAAAACGAACGGGGTCAAGTTTCCCCTAATTAAGCAAAAAGAGTGCATAGTGAATGAGTCAGCAGGGAGAAACGAGGATAATGATGGAAACACAAAAGAGCTTTGAACCAAAAGACAAAGGCAGCCTTTATTTAGTGCCAACACCTATCGGGAATTTGGAAGATATGACCTTTCGAGCAATACGGTTATTGAAAGAAGTAGACCTCATAGCGGCAGAAGATACGAGAAACACGCAGAAATTATTAAATCATTTTGACATAACCACACCGCAAATTAGTTACCATGACCATAATGTTAAAGAACGAACCGAGCAATTGATTCAAAAATTAGTGGACGGCCAAACGATTGCTCAAGTTAGTGATGCGGGGATGCCTTCCATCAGTGATCCAGGAGTAGAGTTAGTGAAAGCTGCCATTGAGGCTGGGATATCGGTTATTCCACTGCCAGGAGCCAACGCTGCTTTGACTGCATTAATCGCTTCAGGGCTAGCACCACAGCCCTTTTACTTTTACGGCTTTTTGCCTAGAAAAAAGAATGACCTTAAACAGGCATTGAATGACTTAAACAAACGCGAAGAAACACTTATTTTTTATGAATCCCCTCATCGGCTTAAGCAAGTCATCGGAGAAATGCGAGCGATATTTGGATATGACAGACAAGTCGTTTTAGCAAGAGAAGTAACGAAACGCTTTGAAGAGTTTATAAGAGGGAACTTAGAAGAAATCAGTGAATGGACTCTTAGCGAGCAGGTACGGGGTGAGTTCGTTATCATCGTAGAGGGGAATGCTCATGTAGTGGAAGAAGGTAACCCAGAATGGGAAAAATGGTCAGTTAAGGAACATGTGGAACACCTAATGGAAGAAAAGAACGTTTCTAGTAAAGAAGCAATAAAAGAAGTAGCTATTAGTCGTGATTTGCCAAAAAGAGAGATATACTCAGCTTATCATCAACTAGATGAACACTAACAAACTCAAGACAGAGGAGGAATACCAGCGATGGATAATACAAAAGTGGGCGTTATGAAGAAAGCATTATTAGGTGTCTTACTATCTTCAACATTAGTTCTGGCCGCATGCCAGATGACAGAGGAAGAGCCGATGGATCCGGTAGAAGAAACAGGGACTGAAACGTCAGAAGATAGTAAAGCAGAGGATACTGAAACAGAGGACACTGAAGTAGAAGATACGTTAACTGACGATGATGACCCAGAACTGATGTATAGTGAGATGCTTGCCCAAGCTCAATTATTAGTTGAATCAAATCAGTACGAAGAAGCCGCTGGGACCTTGACCCTGTTGCTTGAGTCCGACTTGAATAACTACCCTGATATAAAGGAACAAGCAGAAGCTTTGAATGCTGAAATAACGGAAAACCAGACAGGCATACAGTTAATCTCTGGTGGAACGGATATAGAAGCATCTATTTTCAAAGAGGAGCGCCAGTCCGAAATCATTGCTCAACTTTATCAAGACGAAACAGGTCAGGCAATTGAAGACGCCACAGATGAGCAACTGCACATTTGGATTGAACAAGACGAAGAAGATAGTCAAATAGAAGAATCAGACATGACAAAAGAAGAAGCAGAAGACTATGCTTTTGAACAACTGTTAGAGCGAGTGGATCTTGAAAACGACGCTTACTTCTTTTTTGTAAATCAAGAAGACGCTGAATGGGTTCAATTGGAAGCACGCGAATCAGTTGACCAAGATGGCGTTGCATGGTCTAATTTAATTGGCATGTACCGTTACAATATTCAAACGGATGAATTGCTTCAATTAGATTCAGCGACTGGGGAGTATAACAGCGTCGAATAAGATAACGGAAAACTAGAATAAAAAAGGGGAGATAGCTTTGTCTAAGGTGTTACTAAGTTACTATGAATTAACAGAAGAACAGCAGGATACGGTAAAAAAGTTGGATTCAGATATCGAGATTATTTCTTCATTAGGCGAAGCGGCTAACCTATCTGACATCAACATCATTTATGGTTGGGATAAAGAAGAGTGCCCTCAATTACTAGAAGATGACGATTCTCAAGTTCAATGGATTCAACTCAATTCCGCTGGCGTTGACTATGTCGATCTGGAGTTACTAGAGAAAAAAGGGATTCAGTTGACGAGTGCTGTCGGCATTCATGCCAATGCTATCTCAGAAAGTATCTTTGGTTTACTGTTAAACTATACGCGAGGCATCGGCTACTCTTTTAAAAAGCAATTGGAAGGTATTTGGGATAAAGATGTGCCACATATCAGAGAATTGACGAATAAAACCATAGTCATTGTCGGAGCGGGACACATTGGTACGCAGACAGCAAAACGAGCCAAAGCCTTTGATATGAAGACTATTGGAATTAACCGTAGTGGGCGTTCAGTCGATTTTATGGATGAACAATTTACTCAAGAAGATTTTGAAAAAGCCCTACCTAAAGCAGACGTTGTCGTCAATATCCTGCCGTCCACTGATGAAACTCAGAACCTGTTCAACCTTGATTTGTTTAAGAAAATGAAAGAGTCGGCAATCTTTATTAATGTGGGACGTGGAACGACTGTTGTCGAAAAGGATCTGTTAACAGCCCTAGAAGATGGTTTGATTGAATTCGCTGCACTGGATGTCTTTGAAGAAGAACCATTACCAAGCGATCATCCGTTTTATCAAAGGGAAGACATGCTCCTCACGCCACATATTGCTGGTAATTTAGATGATTACGCAGCTAGTTTATTTCCTATTTTTGAAGAAAACTTAGAAGCTTTTTCTAAAGGCGAAGACTTAACAGTCAATGTCGTGGATCTAAAAAGTGGTTACTAATTAATGTATAAGCTCTCTTTCTAAATGGAAATGATTTAGAAGGGGAGCTTTTTTTGCTAGTTTGATGTGAAAGAAGTCATATAAATGAAATGGCAAAAAGGTAATAAAATTATTAAAAAAACCTAACGATGCGAACAAGAACGTGCTATAATACGGTCATGACCTTTTTTGGCATAAAGATGACACTGCGTCACATGGCAGATATTAGATTCAAAGGGGAGAAAGACATGGCAGAAGAATTAAAAAACCGTTCAGATATAGCAGAGGAATTGAAATGGGATTTATCAGCTATATTTGAATCACAGGAAGCATTTGAAGAGGCAGCCGAACAGTTACCAAAAGATGTGCAGGCATTTTCCGATACATATAACGGGAAGATTCATGATGCGGATTCATTAATCGCTGCAGTGAAAGAATATGAAACCATTATCGCTAAAGCGTCTCATTTAGGGCAGTACGGTAGCTTACCTGTATCAGTGGATATATTAGACGGGGAAGCTCAGCAAGTTGCCAGACGCACATCAAATGTTCTTGCTGGAGTGAGTGCTCAATTAAGCTTCTTCCAGTCACAAGCTGAAGACTTGAGCGACAACGTGCTAGACGAAGTTGTATCAAAAGCACCTGAATATGACACTTACATTCGTAAATTAAAGCAGTCTAAAAAAGCGAAATTGGATCCTAAAGTGGAAGAAGCATTAGCAAGGTTAAGTCCAGTGACTGGAGCGTTTTCTGAAATCTTTGAACAAGCCCGTTCAGCTGATGCAGACTACGGAACCTTTGAAGTGGACGGAACAGTCTACCCATTAAGTTTTGTTTTATATGAAGAAGTGTATATGTACCATGACAACCCGGCTGTTCGTCGTGCGGCTTATGATCAATTCAATAAAGTACTGGGGCAATACCAAAACGTCGTAGCCACCGCTTATTACACGCATGTACAAAAAGAAAAAACGTTAGCAACCATGCGTGGCTATGATTCTGTATTTGATTATTTATTGGAAAGCCAAGAAGTCACTCAAAACTTATACCACCGTCAAATTGATATGATTATGACTGACTTTGCGCCTGTTATGCGTAAATACATCACACACTTGAAAGAAGTACACGGTCTTGAAAAAATGACCTATGCCGATTTGAAAGTCGATTTAGATCCTGAATTTACGGCTCCAGTCAGTATTGAAGAGTCGAAAGACATGGTTAAAGATGCTTTGGCACCACTTGGTGACGATTATGTTAATATGATTTTGAAATCTTACCCTGAACGTTGGGTTGATTTTGCACAAAACAAAGGCAAGCGTTCTGGAGCTTTTTGTTCAACGACTTATGGCAAACACCCATTTGTCATGGTAACTTGGACTGGACAGTTATCTGATGCTTACACTTTATTCCATGAGTTAGGGCACGCAGGACAAGGTGTTTTGTCAAACGAAAACAACCCATTAACGAGTTCACGTCCATCTTTATACATTATTGAAGGACCGTCTACCTTTAACGAGTTGTTATTGACTGATTACCTTCAAAACAAAGCAGATGATGCGAGAACAGAGCGAAATGTTCTGTCTAAAATGATTTCAAAAACCTATTTCCACAATTTCGTTACTCACTTGCTTGAAGCAGCCTACCAAAGAGAAGTGTACAAACTCATTGATGCTGGTAAGAGTTTCGATGCGAAAAAATTAAGTGAAATCAAGCGTAGTGTTCTAGAACAATTCTGGGGAGATTCTGTTGAATTAGAAGCAGGAGCAGAATTGACGTGGATGCGTCAGATTCACTACTATATGGGCTTATACCCGTATACCTACTCAGCTGGCTTGACTATTGCCACTCAAGCATTCTTGAAAATTAAGAGCGGAGAAGAGTCTGTTGATGGCTGGTTGGAGTTCTTGGCATTAGGCGGACAAAAAGTTCCGGCTGAAGCAACGAAAGTAGCCGGAGTCGATATTACAACAGATAAACCGTTATCTGACACCATTCATTATTTAGATCAAACGGTCGACCGCATTATTGAATTAACTGGCGAATTAACAAATTAAATACAAGAAAAAATCCCTGCACATTAATTGAGTGCAGGGATTTTTTGGTTATATAGGATTATGCTTTTTCTTCCAAGGCAGATAAAGCAGCATTCATGCCAGCCACTCTTCCGGTAATAAAGGCACCGGTAATATTATACCCGCCCGTGTAACCATTATAGTCGAGTAGTTCGCCAGTGAAATACAAGTGATTCATCTTTTTGCTTTCCAAGGTTTTGGGGTTTACTTCTTTTGTATGAACACCGCCACCAGTCACAAAAGCTTTTTCAATAGGCAAGGAACCATTTACAGTGAAGCGGAAATCTTTTAAATAGCTTGCGATAGCGGCTCGCTCTTGATTGGTTACTGTTTTAAATGCCTTATCGCTATCCACACCTAATTTATCTAAACCAAATAGAATGTAACGTTCGGGTCCGAATTGCTTGAGGGTATTTTTAGTGCTTTTATCCCCTTCGTTTTTTGCCAGACGTTCCAAGGTTTGGGTCAGTTCACCAAGCGATACATCAGGCAAGGAATCGATAGCCATCGTTGCTTCTTCCGTTTTATCACGTGTCATCGTTTGATGAACAAACATGGAACAACGCAAGACTGCTGGACCGGACACGCCGAAGTGAGTGAAAATCATGTCCATTCGATGTGAAATCACGGCTTTGTTTTTCTTGTTTAAGACACTTACATTAACATCTCTTAAAGACAAACCTTGAAGAACACGTTCAGTAATAAAGGGTTCATCGGAAGTCACGGGAACTTCTGTCGCATATAAAGGCTTAATCGTATGACCAGCTTTTTTTGCCCAGGCATAACCATCACCCGTCGAACCGGTCTTTGGCATAGCGCGTCCACCCGTTGATAGAATCACTCGTGAACTAGATAGTGTTCGCCCATCTTGTAACAAGACACCAATAGCTTGATTGTCTTCGTATAACACTGTTTCTACAGGCGCATCTAAAAACAAATCAATTTTCATGTCTTCCATAATTTGTTTCAATGTATCCACAATCGTGCGGGACTTATCTGTCGTTGGAAACATGCGTCCATGATCTTCTTCTTTTAAAGCAACCCCGTGTGAACGGAAAAAGGCCATAATATCATAGTTATCATATTGATGGAAGGCACCATATAAAAAGCGGCCATTTCCAGGGATATGATGAATAATTTCTTCTTTATCTCTATTGTTCGTTACATTGCATCTGCCATTGCCGGTAACTAATAATTTACGACCGACAAACTTATTCTTTTCAACCAGAGCGACCGTTGCGCCATGTTCTGCTGCAGATATGGCAGCCATCATTCCACTCGTTCCAGCACCGACTACGAGTACGTCATAATGAGTCATCAGTTGACCTCTTTTCTCTTTCATTTCAAAACGGCTTATCGCCGAATAACAACAGATACTTTACCATATATATGGAAATGAAACCATAGAGTAAGCGATTTTTTTTAATTAAAATTAGATAGACAATGCTTGTCTCGACCAATGCAAAAGGAGTATGCTTACCTTAGAAGACAAAAATCATTTCAGGAGGCACACAGGCATGGGATTCAGGAACGATTTTTTATGGGGTGGAGCAACAGCTGCCAATCAATTAGAAGGCGGTTACATTGAAGGCGGACGTGGACTGGCAAATGTGGACGTTTTGCCAATCGGTAAAGACAGACGGCCAATTATTTCGGGTCAAGTCAAGCATCTAGATTTTGATGAGGAAAACTACTTTTATCCCGCGAAAAAAGGGATTGATCACTATAACCGGTTCAAAGAAGATATTGCACTTTTTGGAGAAATGGGCTTTAAAACGTACCGATTATCGATTGCGTGGACACGTCTATTTCCTAAAGGAGACGAAGAGGAACCGAATGAGGAAGGGCTGAAGTTTTACGAAGACCTGTTTAAAGAATGCCACAAATATGGAATTGAACCGTTGGTGACCATCACGCATTTTGATTGCCCAATGCATTTGATTAAAGAGTATGGTGGCTGGCGTAATCGTCAAATGATTGGTTTTTACGAAAAGTTAACGAGAACCGTGTTTACTCGTTATAAAGGACTGGTCAAATACTGGCTGACATTTAATGAAATCAATGTGCTACTTAGAGGCTCATTTATGGGAGCAGGCATCTACTTTGAAGAATGCGAAAACCAAACAGAGATAAAATACCAAGCCGCTCACCATGAATTAGTGGCGAGTGCCTTAGCAACAAAAATAGCTCATGAGATTGACCCAGAAAACAAAGTAGGGTGCATGTTGGCAGCAGGAAATTATTATCCAAACACGCCTCATCCTAGAGATGTCTTCGCTGCACAACAAGCAGACCGACGAAACTACTTTTTCATTGATGTTCAGTCAAGAGGTGAATACCCAGCCTATGCCTTAAAACAGTTCGAACGCGAAGGCATCACGATTCCCTTTGAAGAAGGAGACAAGGAACTTCTAAAAGACCATACCGTAGATTTTATTTCCTTTTCTTATTATGCGTCACACGTTGCAACAGGCGATCCAGAAGTAACGGAACAAGCAGAAGGCAATATCTTTTCATCTGTTAAAAACCCATACCTGGAAACAACAGAGTGGGGCTGGCAAATTGACCCGCTAGGCCTTCGTATCACCATGAACGAGTTATATGACCGCTATCAAAAACCATTATTCATTGTAGAAAATGGTTTAGGTGCTACTGATGAGCCTGATGAAAATGGCTACGTTGAAGATGATTACCGGATTGATTATCTGGCTGCTCATATTGAACAGATGAGAGATGCAGTGGAATTGGATGGAGTCGATTTACTTGGCTACACCACGTGGGGTTGCATCGATTTGGTCAGTGCCGGAACGGGAGAAATGAAGAAACGCTACGGCTTTATCTATGTCGACCGGGATAATGAAGGCAATGGCACACTGAAACGTTCAAAGAAAAAATCATTTTATTGGTATAAAAAAGTGATTGAAACAAATGGAGAAGACTTAAGTAACGATTAAAGCGTGTGAAGAGACACAATCCTACAAAAGGGTGTGTCTTTTTTTTTGACTATGAGCACGCTTTTAAATAATACTAAATAAGTTTACCGCTTTCTATTGACTTTTTTTCTAGAATTGATAAACTTATCACGAAACCGGTTACAGGAGGAGAGTGAAGACATGGCAACGATTAAGGATGTGGCAAAACTGGCAGGTGTATCCGTAGCGACCGTATCAAGAGCGCTAAACGATAGTGGTTACGTCAGTGAAGAGTCTCGAAAAAAAGTAGAACAAGCCATCAAAGAGTTAGAGTTTACCCCCAATGAAGTGGCACGCTCGCTATTTCAAAAGTCATCTAAAATTATCGGCTTGTTACTTCCAGACATATCAAACCCCTATTTTCCCATTGTCGCAAAAGGTGTAGAGGATCGAGCTCAGGAAAAAGGATATATGGTCATACTAGGAAATGTTGAGGATAACCCCGAAAAAGAAACAACCTATATGAAGTTTTTCTCTCAATATAACATTAGTGGTGTCTTATCTGTCGCTGTCGTAAAAAATAGCAGACACACAAATGGCCCTTACGTTCTTTTGGAGCGAGCCAGTGATAAGGAAGATTATTCTGTGTCAACAGATGATGTTCTAGGTGGCCGATTAGCAGCAGAAGCCATTGCAAAGCATGCAAAAGGGAAGGTCATCGTCATTGCCGGACCAAAAGAGGTGCAGGGATCCGTTGATCGACTGATTGGGAATATAGAGGTTTTGAAAGAAAAATACATAGACTATGAAGTATTCGAATCAGGTACCTTCCAAATAAGTGATGCAGAAAAAATAGCATACGATTTGTTTGAGCGCTATACAGATTTTGATAGTGTCATTGCCAGTAATGATGTAACGGCTTTAGCTATCATAAAAGAAGCACATAAAAGAGGATTAACTGTACCAGAAGATTTACAACTAATCGGTTATGATAATATACCCTTTAGTCAATTGAGTTCACCAGGTTTAACAACGATTGGACAACCCGCTTATGACACGGGATACAAAGGGGCGACCTTACTATTGAATTTAATTGAAAAGAAACCGATTCATAACAAGAAAGTCAAATTGAAGCCTGAATTGGTGGTAAGAGAAACCTTAAGAAAAGAAAGCTAAATCAATCAAAGAAGCGACTACCAATTAAATGGAAGTCGCTATTTTGTTTTAAAGGTCTCTAAGGCTAGCCACATTGCTTGTTTTATCTGACGTTTGCTGATCCTTTTCTTTTAACACTCGGGCAGGGGTTCCGCCGACAACTGTATGCGGAGGGACATCTTTAGTCACCACAGAACCAGCTGCAACCACACTACCTTCCCCAATGCGAACCCCTTCTATGACTACTGCGTTGGCACCGATATAGACATGATCTTCGATAACAACAGGCTCAGCCGAAGCGGGTTCTACAACCCCGGCTAACACTGCACCGGCCCCTATATGGCAATGCTCTCCTACTACAGCTCGCCCGCCCAAAACGGCATTCATATCAATCATCGTCCCGTTGCCGATGACCGAACCGATATTGATAACGGCACCCATCATAACGACCACGTTATTTCCAATCTCTACTTTTTCGCGAATCAAAGCCCCTGGTTCGATTCGGGCATTCAATTGACTAATATCAAGTAAAGGTAGGGCACTGTTTCGTCTGTCAATTTCAATGACTTTATCTTTGACTTTATCTTTGTGCATATTGAGTACAGCAAAAACATCAGTATACTCACCGAAAACCACTTTTGACAACCCTTCTCCAAAGACAGTGCAACGAGGAAAATCAAGAGGTTCTGTCAAATTGACGTAGGCTTTTACAGGGGTCTGTTTGATTGATGAACTGATGTAATGAATAATTTCTTCTGCTTCCATAATGGTTTCCTCCACTTTAAAGTGCCTATTATTTTAACGAATATTAGAATACCATTAACAAAAATAATAATCTACTCATATTGTTATTTTTTTTCAGTATTGGTAAACTAATTTCATTCTTAAAAACAAGGGGACCTTTACTATGAAGGAATTGTTCAATCGCGACGTACTCCAATCAGAATCTAGTGCCATTCGCTACTTTAATGACTACGCTGTAGAAAATGGGGCGACTCATTTTTTAACATTAGGTGAACCCGATTTCGAGACACCTCAAACGGTTAAAGAAGCAACCGTTAAAGCATTAAATGATAATATGACAAGCTATGCCCCTTCTAAAGGGTTGCTTAGCTTACGTCAAGCCATTAGCCAATTTGAAGAACAAACTAATCAATTAATGTATGATCCTGAAGACATCATCATTACAGCGGGGTCAACTGAAGCCATATCGACAGCACTGGCAACCATCTTGAATCCTGGAGATGAAGTCATTGTCTTAAACCCTGCTTTTTCTCTTTACCGTCAATTGATTGAACTAAGAGGCGCCACGTGCGTGACAATTGATACATCCGCCAACCAGTTTCAAGTATCTAAAGAGATGGTAGAAGCTGCCGTGACGGATCGAACGAAAGCTATTATTTTAACGTCTCCCAATAACCCAACAGGAACGGTACTCGATGACTCATCCTTAGAGGTCATCCATGACATCGTCTTAGAAAATAACTTTTTCGTCCTATGTGATGAGGTATATAACCAGTTGATATTCGAGGAACGTATTCCTCTATTTGCTCAGTTTGAAGACATAAGAGACTACATTATTGTTTGCCAAAGCTTTTCTAAACCGTATGCGATGACAGGTTGGCGAATCGGTTACTTGATGGCGAGCACAGCCTTTATAGAACAAGCATTAAAAATTCACCAATACACCTTAACGTGTGTCACTACATTTATCCAAGAAGCCGCCATCGCTGCCTTACATTACCCGATTGATCATATGGTAGACAGTTACCGCAAACGACGCGATTATATGTATGGTCGACTAGTGGATATGGGAGTAGACGTTGAACTGCCTAAAGGCGCTTTTTATATGTTTCCTTCCATTAAGAAGTATGGCCTCTCTTCATGGGAATTTTGCGAGCGCCTCGTTCAAGAAGAAAAAGTCGCGTTAATCCCTGGAAGTTGCTTTGAAGCCGATGACTTCGTCCGTATCAGTTTTTGCGTGAGCCAGCAAACGATTGAAGAGAGCATGGATAGATTGGAACATTTTTTAAACCAGTTATAATAGACGAGTCTTCTGTTAAATAAAGATCATATTGGTCATATTTTGGTTTGACCTAATTTGACCAATGGTGTATAATTGCTAATAGATTCCATTGAATTGGGAAGTATGCTACACTGAATAATGATAAATTTAAGGAGGACGTTTAAATGAACTTAGTACCTACAGTAATTGAACAGTCACCAAGAGGGGAAAGAGCGTACGATATTTATTCCCGCTTATTAAAAGACCGTATTATTATGTTGGGAGGTCCCATTGATGATCAAGTAGCAAACTCTGTTATTGCTCAGCTATTATTCTTGGATGCTCAAGACCCTGAGAAAGACATTTACCTTTACATTAACTCACCAGGAGGAAGTGTAACAGCTGGACTCGCTATTTTTGATACAATGAACTTCATCAAATCAGATGTCCAAACCATCGCTATTGGTTTAGCAGCGTCTATGGGAAGTTTCCTACTGGCGGCTGGTGAAAAAGGCAAACGATTTGCTCTACCTAATGCTGAAGTCATGATTCACCAACCACTTGGCGGAGCACAAGGTCAAGCAACTGAAATTGAAATTGCTGCACGTCACATCTTGAAAACACGCGAACGCTTAAACAGAATCTTAGTTGAGCGCACTGGCCAAGATATGGAAGTAATCGAACGCGATACGGACCGTGACTTCTTTATGACGGCTGAAGAAGCAAAAGATTACGGTTTAATCGATGAGATTATGGACAGCACTGCAAAATTAAATAATTAAAATAGAAGTGGCCCGGTCTAACGACTGGGTCATTTTTTTGTACAAAGATAAGGCAAGTAAATGAGTGGGAAAGCAATGCTTATTACTGGTTTATCAATTTTTACAAGAGTATAATGATTAATAGAGGTAAAAATAGGAGGAGTCGGATAAATGGACACATCAGAAATAAAAAATGAGAAAGTAACAACAGAAGGAGGCATCCATTACGGCAAGCAAGATGCCCCAATTAAAGTGGTAGAATTTTTGAATTTACGCTGCCCACACTGCAAAACATGGTGGGATAATGCTTCACCTATTTTAGAAGACCATGTCAATAATGGACAAGTTGAACGAATAATCAAATTATATAATAAAGATAAAGAGAGCTTAAGAAGTGGCAATATACTCCACGACTATATCGAATATGAGGATACTGACCGTGCCATGGAAGATATTCATTTTTATATCGAACACCAAGAAGAATGGGGTAGCCTCTCTGAAGATGAGTTGGGTGAGTACGCTAAAGACAAACGCGGAGCAAGCAAACAAGACAACACACTCGAAGCGAATAAGATTATAGAAGAAACCCAACGGACGAATGTTTTATTCGTTCCTACAGTCGTTATTGAAGACTATATTGTGGATGCAAACACACTTAAAGAAGAAATAGCGAGTATCATTGAAGCGAAAATGGACCGTGACAGAGAGAATAGAAAACCGAACGAATTTTAATGGGCGTAAAAAGTCCCGATTATCTGCTTTGTTGGCTTGTTTTTTGCCCCGCCTTCTGTTACACTGTTAAAGTAAGCTAGAAAACGAGAAAGCTAAAAAAAGTGAAATAGAGTTAAGGGGAAGGTGCTTGTGCAATATGTTGTCTGTTATAGAAAAAGTTGCACCAGGAACTCTTCAAATCTTAAAACGCAGATATTTAATTCTTAATCACCTTCAAAAGTCCGGTCCAATTGGAAGAAGAGCGTTAGCTGATCTCTTAGGTTTTACAGAACGTTCCCTAAGAAGCGAAGTGGATGTCCTCCGTACCCAGGGCTTAATCAAAACGTCTACCCAAGGCATGCAATGCACGCCAGAAGGTATTACGGTTATATATAAATTGGAACAACTGATGAGTCAGCATATTCAGTCTCAAGAAAAAGAAGCAAGACTGGCGAGTTATCTAGGTATTCAACACTGTACCATTACGATGGGTAATTCAGATAAGAATCACGAAAGTTTAGTAGAAATGGCTAAAGTGGCAGCTGAAGTCATGGACTTTCTTCTCCCAGAAGGCAACAATACGGTTGCTGTCATGGGTGGAACAACCATGTTTGAAGTAGCAGAAGCAATGGATAAGCATATTGGACAAAATCGAACCTTGTTATTTGTACCTGCAAGAGGTGGCTTGGGAGAATCGATAGATATTCAAGCTAATGTTATTGCAGAAAACATGGCGCGCCGAACAGGCGGGAAGAGCCGAGCCCTTTATGCACCTGAGCACGTCAGAATGGAAACTTATTCATTGTTGCTAGAAGAACCAGAGATAAAAGAAACACTCGAAATAGTTGAAAATGCCTCACTTGTTTTATACAGTATAGGTGACGCCATTGAAATGGCTGAGCGAAGAGGCTTGGATAAGCAAACGCTGGATCAGTTAAGTAACGATCAAGCTGTTGCTGAAGCGTTTGGAGAATTTATAAATGTCGAAGGAGAAGTCGTTTATAAGCTCTCCCGAATAGGATTAAGATCATCTAAACTCCCTATGATACCGAATGTTGTTGCTGTAGCAGGGGGTACTCGAAAAGCGAGAGCTATCGAAGCACATATGAAAACTGTCCCTCCTCACACGTGGTTAGTGACGGATGAGGCAGCCGCAAATGAGATTTTAAAAGAGGTAGACTCTTTAAAATAAAAACTGAATTCCTTAAGGAGGAAATATTAATATGTCAATTAAAGTTGCAATTAATGGTTTCGGTCGTATCGGACGTCTAGCACTCCGTCGCATTCTAGAAATGGATACCGAAATGGAAGTTGTTGCTATCAATGATTTGACTAGTAATGATGACTTGGCTTATCTATTGAAATATGATACAGCTCAAGGACGTTTCCCGCATGAAGTAACAGTTGAAGGCGAATCAATCTATGTTGGTGGAAAAGAAATTAAAGCTTTTGAAGAAAAGGATGCAAGCCAGTTGCCATGGGGCGATTTAGGCATAGACATCGTATTAGAATGTACAGGATTTTATACGTCACCTGAAAAATCACAAGCTCACATTGATGCAGGTGCAAAACGTGTCTTAATCTCGGCACCAGCTTCAGGCGACTTAAAAACAATCGTTTATGGCGTAAACCATGACACTCTAGAAGCAGATGATAAAATTGTATCGGCTGCATCATGTACAACAAACTGTTTAGCACCAATGGTTAATGTGTTAAATAAAGAATATGGTATCAGTCGTGCATTGATGAGTACAATCCATGCGTATACAGCTACTCAAGCCTTACAAGATTCACCAGGTGGCCGTAAAAACCGCGCAGGAGCAGCAAACGCTATTCCAGCTTCTACAGGAGCTGCTAAAGCAGTAGGGAAAGTTATTCCTGAAGTCAATGGTTTAGTAGACGGTACTGCTGTTCGTATTCCAACAATTACCGGTTCAATGGTTGAATTATACTCTGTACTGAAAAAAGAAGTAACCGTTGAGGAAGTGAACTCAGCGATGAAAGCTGCATCATCTGACGCTTACTTGTACGAAGAAGATGAAATTGTTTCTTCAGACGTCATCGGTGTACCAGCGGGATCTATTTTTGATGCAACGCAAACTAAAATCATCGATAGTGATGATGGTCAATTAGTTAAAACAGTTGCATGGTATGACAATGAGTACGGCTTCACTGGAAACATGGTCGCTACATTGGAGTACATGGCTAATTTATAAGCCGTAAGATTATGGGGTTAAAGAATTGGTGGAAGCCAATTAATCTAAAAAAATATTCTAATTTCTCAAGGGGGAAATATATTTATGTCAGTAAAAGTAGCAATTAACGGTTTTGGACGTATTGGACGTTTAGCATTCCGTCGTATTCAAGATGTTGAAGGATTGGAAGTTGTAGCAGTAAACGACTTAACAGATCCAGCAATGTTAGTACACCTATTAAAATATGATACTGCTCAAGGACGTTTTGACGCAGACGTTACAATTGGTGAAGACAAATTCACTGTTAACGGAAAAGACATTAAAGTATTCAGCGAACGTAACCCACAAGATTTACCTTGGGGAGACCTAGGAGTAGATATCGTTCTTGAGTGTACTGGATTCTTCACTTCTCAAGAAAAAGCGGGTCTTCACTTAGAAGCTGGAGCTAAACGTGTTGTTGTTTCAGCACCTGCTACTGGCGACGTTAAAACAATTGTTTACAACGTTAACCACGAAACTTTAGATGGTACAGAAACAGTTATTTCTGGAGCTTCATGTACTACAAACTGCTTGGCTCCTATGGCTAAAGCATTAAACGACAAATTCGGTATTGAAACTGGATTAATGACAACTATTCACGCGTACACTGGAGACCAAATGACTCTTGATGGACCACACCCTAAAGGTGACTTCCGTCGTGCACGTGCTGCTGCAGAAAACATCGTTCCTAACACAACAGGAGCTGCTAAAGCAATTGGTTTAGTATTACCTGAATTACAAGGTAAATTGGATGGCGCTGCTCAACGTGTACCAGTAGCTGTTGGATCATTAACTGAATTACAAGTGATTCTTTCTAAAGAAGTAACAGAAGAAGAAGTGAACGCTGCAATGAAAGAAGTTGCTGATGAGTCTTATGGTTACAACGAAGACCCAATCGTATCTTCAGACATCGTTGGCATGACTTATGGTTCACTATTCGATGCAACTCAAACTAAAGTTGTTTCAGCTGGTGGCAAACAGTTAGTTAAAACTGTTGCATGGTATGACAACGAAATGTCATATACAGCACAACTTGTTCGTACACTAGAATACTTCGCTAACCTATAATTCGTAGCGAAAATCTAAACGTATTATAAATTAAACACACTGCATTGAATAAGCGGGGGAGCATTTACTCTTTTATTTAACTAAACAGATAATACATTGTGCGAGCATAGTGATTAGATCGTTTTATTAAATAAAGAGAATCGCGCTTCCCCGCTTTTTTGTGGGGTGAATGAGAAAGATAGAAAGGCTAGTTTATTTAGAGAGGTAGGATGCACTGATGGCAAAAAAGACAGTGAAAGATTTAGACGTAAAAGGTAAAAAGGTTTTAGTTCGTGCTGATTTTAACGTTCCAATGAAAGACGGCAAAATCACTAACGATAACCGTATTCAAGCTGCTCTTCCAACGATTCAATATATTTTGGAAGAAGGCGGAAAAGTGATTGTGTTCTCTCACTTAGGTCGTGTAAAAGCAGAAGAAGATAAAGAAGGTTTATCACTTAAACCAGTAGCAGAGCGTTTAAGCGAACTGCTTGGTAAAGACGTTACATTCGTCGCTCAAACACGTGGAGAAGAACTAGAAACAGCTATCTCTGAACTAAAAGACGGCGAGATTTTGATGTTCGAAAACACTCGCTTTGAAGACGTAGACGGCAAGAAAGAAAGCAAGAATGATTCTGAATTAGGTAAATACTGGGCAAGTCTTGGTGACTTGTACGTTAATGATGCATTTGGTACAGCTCACCGTGCACATGCTTCAAACGTTGGGATTGCCTCTAACTTAGAATCAGCAGCTGGTTTCTTAGTTGAAAAAGAAATTAACTTTATCGGTGGAGCAGTTGACGAACCAAAACGTCCATTTGTGGCGATCCTTGGTGGAGCAAAAGTATCTGATAAAATCGGCGTGATTGAGAACTTAATCGCTAAAGCTGACAAAGTACTTGTTGGTGGTGGCATGACGTATACGTTCTACGAAGCGCTTGGTAAAGGCATTGGTAAATCACTACTTGAAGCAGACAAAGTCGATTTAGCTAAAGAGTTGATTGAAAAAGCTGGAGACAAATTAGTCTTACCAGTGGATTCTGTTGTGGCTCCTGAATTTTCTAATGACGCACCGACTGAAGTTGTTGAAGGAGATATCCCTGAAGGACAAATGGGTCTGGATATTGGACCGAAAACAGTTGAGTTATTCGAAAAAGAATTAGCTGGTGCTAAAACAGTTGTTTGGAACGGCCCGATGGGTGTATTTGAAATGTCTAACTTTGCTAAAGGAACTAGCGATATCTGTGAAGTTCTAGCTAAATTAGAAGACGCTGTTACTATTATTGGTGGCGGTGACTCAGCAACAGCTGCTCAAGAATTAGGCTTTGAAGATGACTTCAGCCACATTTCTACAGGTGGCGGAGCATCACTAGAGTACTTGGAAGGTAAAGAGCTTCCTGGTATTGCAGCTATTTCAGATAAATAAGTAGTATGAAAACTGAATCGACGGCTGCAGTGTACCACGTTGCCGTCCGATTTAGTTAATGACAGTCGATATAGTGTAAGGGAACAACTCAAGGAAAGAAGGAATGAAGACCATGCGTAAACCTATTATTGCAGGTAACTGGAAAATGAATAAGACCGCTACAGAAGCAGCTTCTTTTGTCAATGAAGTAAAGGGTAATTTACCTTCACCAGACAAAGTCGATGCCGTTATCGGAACACCAAGTATCTTCATGCAAAGCCTGATTGATTTAGCAGTGGATACTGATCTGAAAATTGCAGCACAAAACTGCCATTTTGAAGACGAAGGGGCATTTACAGGAGAAACAAGTCCTAAAGCACTAGCTGACTTAGGCGTTTCTTACGTGATTATCGGACACTCTGAACGACGTGAACTGTTCCATGAAACAGATGAAGACGTTAATAAAAAAGCACATGCTGTCTTTAACAATGGCATGGTTCCTATCATTTGTGTAGGAGAAACATTGGAACAAAAAGAAGCAGGTCAAACAAATGATTTAGTAGCTAGCCAAGTAAAAGCTGCTCTAAACGGCTTGACAGATGACCAAGTGAAAAGAGCAGTCATTGCTTATGAGCCTATCTGGGCAATTGGAACAGGTAAAACGGCTACAGCAGAAGACGCTAATGACACCAGCTCTGTTGTTCGTCAAACAGTAGCAAGCCTGTATTCTCAAGATGTTGCTGATGCTGTTCGTATCCAATACGGTGGATCAGTTAAACCTGAAAATATTAAAGAATTAATGAGCCAACCAGACATTGATGGCGCATTAGTAGGTGGCGCAAGTTTAGAAGCAAGTTCCTTCCTTAAATTATTGGAGGCGGCTGAATAAATGAGCAAAGCACCTGTAGCCATCATTATTTTAGATGGATTTGGATGGAGAGAAGAAGAATACGGAAACGCAGTCGCACAAGCGAACAAGCCTAACTTTGACCGTTATTGGAATGAGTACGCTCATAGCACAATGAAAGCTTCTGGTTTAGCTGTTGGTCTTCCTGAAGGTCAAATGGGGAACTCAGAAGTAGGGCACACCAACATTGGTGCTGGCCGAGTGGTCTATCAAAGCATCACCCGTATTGATAAAGCCATTGAAGATGGCGATTTTGATACCAATGAAGTACTTGATGGAGCCATTAGCCACGTAAAAGACAATGATTCTGCTCTTCACTTTTTCGGCTTAATTTCTGACGGTGGCGTTCACAGTCACCAACGCCATTTGAAAGCATTGATTGAAACGGCTAAAAAGAAAGGTGTAGACAAGATTTTCGTTCATGCCTTTACTGACGGACGCGACGTTGCGCCGAATTCAGCAGCTGGTTTCATTGAAGATCTTCAAGGCGTATTAGCCGAACTAGGAACGGGTCACATAGCAACCGTTACTGGTCGTTTCTATGCAATGGACCGTGATACCCGCTGGCCTCGTGTGAAACGTGCTTATGACGCTATCTTCCACGGTGAAGGGAATAAAGTAACTGATCCCGTTCAAGCGGTTAAAGATAGTTATGCCAACGACATTATGGATGAATTTATCGAGCCAATCGTTGTTGAAAAAGACGGCCAAGCTGTTGGAACAGTGAAAGATAATGATGCTGTTGTCTTCTTCAACTTCCGACCGGACCGTGCCATTCAACTGTCACGTGCCTTAACTGAACCTGATTTTGATGAATTTGATAGAGGACAAACCCCTCAAAATATTAAGTTTGTTACCTTTACTCAGTACACTTCAGATATGAAGGCGGACGTTATGTTCCCACCTGTTTTCTTGAAAAACGTTTTAGGGCAAGTGTTGGCTGATAACGGACTAAAACAACTGCGTATTGCTGAGACAGAAAAATACCCTCACGTCACGTTCTTTATGAACGGTGGGACAAATGATGAGTTCCCTGGAGAGAGCAGAATTTTAATTCCGTCTCCTCAAGTGGAAACCTATGATTTGAAACCAGAGATGAGTGCGTATGAAGTCGCTGATGCGTTGGTTGAAGACATCAAAAACGACAAACACGATGCGATTATCTTAAACTTTGCTAACCCTGATATGGTCGGTCACTCTGGAATGCTAGAGCCAACGATTAAGGCCATAGAAGCGGTCGATGAGAACTTAGGACGTGTCGTTGACTTGATTATCGAAAAAGGTGGAACAGCAGTTATCTTTGCTGACCATGGTAACGCCGATACAGAGTTAACACCTGAAGGCAACCCGCACACAGCTCATACAACTGTTCCCGTTCCAGTTATTGTCACTAAAAAAGGCATAACCTTGAGAACTGACGGTAAATTAGCTGACGTTGCACCTACCATGCTTGACTTACTTGGAGTAGACAAACCAGAGGATATGACTGGTGAAACACTTATCCAAGACTAACCATATATTTTAAATTGTTCTTTATGATAAGAACGGGTAAAATAGAAGTAATCCAATGATTGAAAGCATTGCTTTTAATCAAAACTTAAAGGAGAGAAAATACATGCCATTTATTACAGACGTACTAGCACGTGAAGTTCTTGACTCACGTGGAAACCCTACTATTGAAGTAGAAGTTATTACAGAATCAGGCGCTTTCGGAAGAGGAATGGTTCCTTCTGGAGCATCTACTGGTGAACACGAAGCAGTAGAATTACGCGATGGAGACAAAGATCGTTACCTTGGTAAAGGCGTAACAAAAGCAGTTGACAACGTAAATGAAACAATTGCTGACGCTCTTATTGGTATGGATGTTCGTGACCAAATGGGTATCGACCAAGTTCTAATCGAATTAGACGGTACAGCTAACAAAGGTAACCTAGGAGCTAACGCTATTTTAGGTGTATCTATTGCTGCTGCTCGTGCTGCTGCTGATTACTTGGATCTGCCTTTATACAGATACTTGGGCGGAACAAACACGAAAGTATTACCAACGCCAATGATGAACATCGTTAACGGTGGATCTCACTCAGACGCGCCTATTGCATTCCAAGAGTTCATGATCTTACCTACTGGAGCACCTACATTTAAAGAAGCTCTACGTTGGGGAACTGAAATCTTCCACGCGTTGAAATCAATCCTTTCTGAACGTGGATTAGAAACATCTGTTGGTGATGAAGGTGGATTCGCACCTAAGTTCGAAGGAACTGAAGACGGTGTTGAAACAATTCTTGAAGCAATCAAAAAAGCTGGATACGAGCCAGGTAAAGATGTTTATCTTGGATTTGACTGTGCAGCTGCTGAATTCTACGAAGATGGCGTTTATAACTACGCTAAATTCGAAGGTGAAAACGGGGCAAAACGTTCTGCTGAAGAACAAGTTGATTACCTTGAAGAATTAGTTAACAAATACCCAATCATCTCTATCGAAGATGGTATGGACGAAAACGACTGGGACGGATGGAAACTATTAACTGAGCGCTTAGGCGACAAAGTTCAATTAGTTGGTGACGACTTATTCGTTACAAACACTGAAATCCTAAAACGTGGTATTGAAAACAATACAGCTAACTCAATCTTAATCAAAGTTAACCAAATTGGTACATTGACTGAAACATTCAATGCTATCGAAATGGCTAAAAAAGCTGGTTACACAGCTGTTGTGTCTCACCGTTCTGGTGAAACAGAAGATTCTACTATTTCTGACATCGCTGTTGCAACAAACGCTGGACAAATCAAGACTGGTTCATTAAGCCGTACAGACCGTATCGCTAAATACAACCAATTACTAAGAATCGAAGACCAATTAGGCGATCTAGCAGTTTACGAAGGCCTACAAGCTTTCTACAACTTAGCTGACAAATAATTTAGTCGATAAAAAAGACCTCCTTCAGTGCACATCGTGCTGAAGGAGGTTCTTTTTATACGCTTATTCTTGATCCAAGCGGCCAAATGCACTGTCACCTATAGCATCTAAGTTGCGATTGGCGATATCTTTTAAATTATCTCGTTCGGTTTCGGTAATGTCGCCATTTTCTCTTGACCGTTCAATCTGTTGAATTAAATCTTTAATCTGATCTGCATTAGCATTTACCAATCTCTCTTTAAAAACGTCAAAAGCTTGAGTCATGCAAATTCCTCCTTGTAAAGTATCTAGTCTAACGGTAAAAGATACCGTTCTTTTTTTCAACTATTAGCTATTGACTTGCTAGCGACATAACGTTAATAGAGTTAAATCGACTGAGACCGAAGTGGTTATCCTAACAGGAGAATCTGCTGACTATATCCACCAGTCATAAGCTCGAGATTGTCACATATATGTACTGGAAATACACGGTTACTTATGCTATATTTAACGGTAGGAGATTGTAAGAAGGAGGTTACCGGTTTACATGTATGATATTTTATTAACGTTGATGCTTATTTTATCTGTATTCATTATTATTGTGATCGCAATGCAACCAACTAAAACACAAAGTGCATCCAATGCTTTCTTAGGTGGAGCAAGTCAATTATTCGGCAAACAAAAAGCTAGAGGATTTGAAGCTGTCTTAATCAAAACGACAGTTGTCTGCCTGATCCTATTCTTTATTTTGGCTTTAGTGATGACACGCTTATTCTAATTTAAAACGATGACTGATAAAGCACTCCTGCTTATTCCTGAACTCTATTGTAGCCATTTATGGCGAGTTAAGGATAGCTCGGGTGCTTTTTCTTATGCTCAAAGGCTAGTTGTTGTGTTTTGGTACAAATATCTGTGAAAGTACGGTAAAATAGGAAGAGAATGAAAGGGGACTGACAGCAATATGAATTCAAACGCATTATTTTATGAAAGTGGTAAACGGGCGGTATTATTGTTCCATGCCTTTACAAGTAACTCAAAAGACATGTTAAGTTTAGGAAGAGCATTGGAGCGAGCGGATTACACGGTGTATGCCCCTGTGTTCTCTGGACACGGAACGGGTAATCCTGACGATTTATTCGATTACGGCATGAAAGATTGGGTACAAGACGGAAAAGACGCTTTAGCTTTCTTGAGAGAAAAAGGGTATGAAGAGATTGCCGTGTTTGGCTTATCTTTAGGAGGTATCGTCGCAACGACACTGTTGATAGAAGATGACTCGTTAAAAGGCGGTGGGGTATTCGCTTCTCCTGTCGTATCTGGTTTTGACACACGAGTACCAGAGAATTTCATGGAATGGTACGAAGCGATGAAAAAACAAGCAGGCTATTCTAGAGAAGAAATTGCTGGACAAAAAACGTCTGCCGAAGTGCAATTAGAAACGATTTTAAATGGGTTGAGTGACCATGTCTCATCACTGGAACCCACTTACACTAGCTTAGATAAAAAGATCTTTATCGGTCAAGGGGATGAAGACAAGATGATTGACCAACAGGCATCCGTTGCCTTTAAAGAAAAACTAGTTCAAGCCGATGTCGATTTTCATTGGTATAAAGGCGCACCACACGTGTTAACAACAGGCAGAATAGGAAAAGACTTGCAAGTTGACGTCTTAACCTTTCTATCAACGCTTGATTGGAATGGGGAGTAGATATGAGTAAAAAAGATCATCACAATCAAAAAGATAAAGAAAAAGAACAGAAAAGAAGAGAATTAAAAGAGCAGATTTATGCCTATATGGAAAAAGAAAATCGACCGGTAGAAGTGAGTGATATCACTGTAGCTTTAGATCGTAAAGGGGCAAAAGCCTTTCAAGAAACCGTCAAAGCCATAGCGGACTTGGAAAGAGAACAACGCGTTGTCTTGATGGATAGTGGTAAATTTAAACTGAAACAGGCTCCAGATGCCCTTATTGGGAAGTTTTTCGGAAATGATCGAGGTTTTGGTTTCGTCGGTATTGAAGACTTTGAACAAGATGTCTTTATTCCACCCAATGAAACCCAGGCGGCTTTAAACGGAGATACGGTGCGAATCGAAGTGACTAAAGAAGGAACGCCTTGGAATGGTAGAGGGCCAGAAGGAAGAGTGCTGGAAGTTGTTGAAAGACGCACACCATACGTCTTCGGCGAGTTCTATCCTTATGACGATGATCAAGTTAAAGAAACGGGTCTATACGGATACGTTAAGCCAAAAGACTTAAAATTCCCAGATGTAAATATCTTAATTGAAAGCAAAGGTCTTAGACCAGCGGCAGGTTCAATCGTCCAAACAGAAATCACGGACTACAGTGGCTTGGAAACCGGTGACGACTTAACCGGCATTATCCACAGAACGATTGGGCATAAAGATGAACCGGGTATTGAAATTCTAACCATTGTGCATAAGCATAATATCCCAAGTGAATTCCCTGAAGAAGTCATTAAAGAAGCTGAGGAAGCACCGGATTCCTTATCAGAGTCAGACATGGAAGGCCGTAAAGATTTACGCGATGAAGTGATCATCACGATTGACGGTGCCGATGCAAAAGACTTGGATGATGCCATTCAAGTGAAGAGACTGGACAATGGCAACTACTATCTAGGCGTCCATATCGCAGACGTGAGCACGTATGTAACAGAAGATAGCCATATGGACCAAGAAGCTTACGAACGAGGCACAAGCGTGTATTTGACGGACCGTGTGATACCTATGTTACCGCAGCGGTTATCGAACGGTATTTGTTCCTTACATCCCAATGTCGAACGTTTGACATTGAGTTGTGAAATGGAGTTTGACGCGCAAGGTCAGGTCGTCAATTATTCAATTGGCCCAAGTGTGATCAAGTCTAAATACCGCATGACCTACGTTGACGTTAACGCCATCTTAGAAGAAGACGATGAAGAGTTAAAAGAAAAGTATGCCGAAATTGTCGACATGCTAAAACAGATGGAAGAGTTGCACAATCTACTTGAAGTGAAACGTCAAGGCCGAGGGTCTATTGACTTTGATACAAGAGAAGCTAAAATTGAAGTGGATCCTCAAGGTATGCCGGTAGACATTCTCGTTAGAGAGCGTGGAGTCGGTGAACGTTTAATCGAATCCTTCATGCTAGCAGCCAACGAAACGGTTTCTGAGCACTACACTAAGCAGCATTTACCGATTCTATACCGTATTCACGACCAACCGGATGAAGGCAAAATGCAACGATTCCTGGAATTCGTGACGAACTTTGGTATAACGGTTAAAGGCTCTAAAGATGCCATTCGACCTAAAACCTTGCAGGCTGTATTGGATGAAGTGCACGGCAAACCAGAAGAAGCGGTTATCAGTATGCTCTTGCTCCGTTCGATGCAGCAGGCTAAATATGACGTCGAACCGATTGGACACTACGGCTTAGCAGCTGAGTTTTATTCTCACTTTACGTCACCGATTCGTCGTTACCCGGATTTAGTGTTGCACCGATTGATTCACTACTACAATGAAGTGGATTCTTCTCAACAAGCTAAAAATAAATGGGTTGCTAGACTGCCAGAAATTGCAGAACAAAGTTCCATTACGGAAAGACGAGCCGTTGATGCTGAAAGAGAAACGGATGAGCTGAAAAAAGCCCAGTATATGGAAGCGAAAATTGGCGAACAATTCGAAGGTGTTATAGTCTCGGTAACCGGCTTTGGCATGTTTATCCAGCTTCCAAACTCGGTGGAAGGCTTAGTTCACATTTCTAAAATGAATGATGATTACTATGAATTTAATGACCGCAGCTTAATGATGATCGGCACACGTACTGGTAAAATTTACCGAATTGGTCAAGCTGTCAAAGTGAACGTGTCAGCCGTCAACACAGAAACCTATCAAATCGACTTTGAATTGGTTGAAGATGAAGACACTGAGTTTGAGTACGTTGAAAAAACAGACAAGTCTAAAAAAGGCGGAAGAAACAGAGCCCATAAGAAAAGCCAGGGCAACAGAAAACCCGCCGGTCGAGCAGACGACCGCAGAGGAGAACCAAAAGGCAAGAAAAAAGGTGGCTCATCTAGACGAACCACTAAGAAACCACGCAAAAAGAAATAAATCTAGTGAATGAATCAATTAGATCATGAAGAGGGGGTATGTTATGCCCAAAGGAGAAGGCAAGTTAATTGCCCAAAATAGAAAAGCCCGTTACGAATATACCATCTTGGATACCGTCGAAGCAGGCATCGTATTAAAAGGTACAGAAATCAAATCCATTCGTGCAGGCCGTATTAACTTAAAAGACGGCTATGCCAGCATACGAAATGGTGAAATTTTTTTATACAACGTGCACATTGCACCGTTTGAACAAGGGAACCAATTTAACCACGATCCCGTCAGAACGAGAAAATTGCTTATGAAGAAAAAGCAGATTGATCGGTTGTTCGGTGAAGTGAAGCAAAACGGTGTCACCCTTGTTCCACTTAAAGTCTATATTAAAAATGGCTTTGCCAAAGTATTGATCGGACTGGCTAAAGGGAAGAAACAATACGATAAACGTGAATCCATTAAGCAGCAGGACCAAAAACGTCAAGTACAGCGTGCGCTTAAAGATCACTACAATTAAATAAGTCTGAACCATCATCCATCGTCTCTCGTGTTAGAAGACGGTCGGTGATGGTTTTTTTCTGTTGGTGAGTTGCTTAGAGACGCCTCCTCTAAGCAGTTCAAGTGGAGTTAGAAGCCTGAACTTTGTAGAGAACGATTCTCTAAGCAAGTCGAGAAGAAATGAGAGGCTGAGTTGCTTAGAGAGGGCTTATCTACACAACTCGGACCTCAAACCTTGCGAGGGAATTTGCAATCAAGTAATCACCATCGCTTAAATGAGAGAAGTTTGTTAGAATGGATAGAGAAAATGGAGAAAGAGAGGAAACAATCATGACGAGTAAAGGCGTTAAGATTTATTTTGTCAGACATGGTGAAACCTATCTGAACTATTATGGAAGAATGCAGGGATGGAGTAACGCTCCCTTGACTGACCATGGAATAGAAAACGTCAGACGATGCGGCAGAGGGTTAAGAGAGGTGACCTTTGATGCGGTTTACACCAGTGACTTGACACGGACGCAAGACACAGCCAGTTTGATCTTAGAAGAAAATGGACAGATTGATTCCATGGACATGATTCAAATGCGTGAGTTCAGAGAGGTCTTTTTTGGCTCCATGGAAGGCGAATATGGATCAGTAGCTTATGATAACATTAGAAAAGTGTTAGGGTACGAGAGCACGAAAGAGATGTTCAAAAACACCGATACACCTGAACGAATGAACGCATTCCGAGAAGCCGATCCAGAAGGACATGCGGAAGACTTTATGATGTTTTGGTCACGTGTGGAAAAAGGCTTAATGAAACTCATTGAAAAGCACAGAGATACAGGAGACACGATTTTACTTGTGGCTCACGGTGGAACGATTCGTTATATTCTGGAGAACTTGATTCCTGACTTAACCAATCCAAATCCATTACTCAACGCCAGTGTGTCCATCGCAAGGTATGAAGATGGCTTGTTCCATTTAGACAGCTACAATGACGTCTCACACTTTAGAGACGAAGAATAAAAGGCAAAGAGTAAACGGAATAAAGCGCAACAGCTTACCAAAAGTGAGTAGAAACCTTGTCTTTTAAGCCTTTCTATGCTATAATATCTATAGAGTCAAAGAAGACTCTAGTATTTTTAATCCGGGGTTGTTACGGATTCGACAGGCATAGATTGAGCTTGGGTTGCGTTCTGCAGGTTACGGCTGCATATCAACGTTACAGTTAAACTAACTGCAAACAATAACGAAACTTACGCTTTAGCTGCGTAAAACCAGCTAAACGTGATCCGAACTGGTATCGCCCACGTATCACGTTTGGGTCCTATATGAAGTGGGATACACTTGTTCTTTCCGTCTGTAAGAACAAGAAGAGCTTATCAGACTAGCAACACATGACGCCTGTTTTACGGCTAACGTGAAGCGAAACCTAAATGGTAAAACTATGAACGTAGACGCTTGAGTAGCAATGTGTCTGGACGCGGGTTCGACTCCCGCCAACTCCATACTCTAAAAGAATTGAAGTCTTATAATCGTTGGTGTGACAGCAATCTCACAACGTTATAGGGCTTCTTTTTTTGATGTGTGCAGTAGTAGTGTGCATACGAACGAATGTTTGCATATAAAACGTGCATTTATTACTGAAATATTGTAAGGTATTAGTGACTTGAACAACGAATGAAGAGCAGAGGGTGTCTATTAATTTAGGCACTCTCTTTTTTTTATGCTCTCATTCAATGTATCTGATTCTCCTTGTGTTGTGACGGCGATTCTATGGCCATTTCAGGTGATGCAGTGGGTAGTTATCGCTAGAGATTCATGTAGTGAGCGAATTTATCAACGGTTTCTTCCTGTTTGTCTTGAGTCACGTGAGTATAGACATTCATGGTGACTTCATATGAAGAATGGCCGAGTCTTTGCTGCACTTCCTTAATACTTACACCAGCATTGAACAATAAGCTTGCATGAGTGTGTCTCAACTGATGGACGGTTATTCTCTTCAGGTTATTCTTCTTGACGATGCGATCCATTGCTTTAGTAAGAGCTGGTGGCTGCATGAAATCGTTGTTCAGATTAGTGAACAGCAGTTGTGAGTCGTTGAGTGTATTATGACCGAGCTTGATATACATTTCTCTTTGGTCTTTCCGCCATTGCTTCAATATAGATAAGACTGAAGGATCTAAAGGAATATCTCGATTGCCGGCTTGAGTCTTAGGTGAATCCTCGATATATAAGCGGCTATTTTTCCCACGTGTGAGTGTTTTACTGACAGTGAGGTGCTGATTCATAAAATCAATATCCTTCCACTGAAGAGCCAATGCTTCCCCTTTACGCATACCAGTGAACGCTAGGAGATAGAATAGTGGATACCAGATAGGATTCTGTTCCTTCTTGGCCGAATCCAGAAACTCCAGCAACTCTTCCTTCTCATAATAAGCGACTTCACGTTTAACATTGCGATTCTTTGGCACTTTTACACGTTCCATTGGATTGCTAGTGATCAACTGTTCATCAATTGCATAATCAAAAACACGTTTGGCATAGTTGGCCATCGTTTTAGCTTTAGAATGTTTCTTGCTCCAATTCTCGACAGCTCGATCGCAATCTCGTTTCGTTATTTTTGCGATGCGGAGATTTCCTAAATCCTTCAGTATATGAAGTTTAAATAATCGTTCAGTTTTAACCAGTGTACTCTCTTTGATCTCATCTTTCAGATAATCATATTGCAGCCATGCTTCATAGACATCTTGGAAGGTGTCGAAGGTAGGCTTGACGTATTCATTCTTCTCGAACTGAATCTTTAATTCCAATGCAGCTTGCTTAGCTTCGGTCTTAGTCTTGAATCCACTTTTCCGGACTCGTACCGGTTTGCCGGAGCTATCTATTCCGAGATACGTCTGAAATTTATAGTAGGTATTGCCGTCTTGCTTCTTGTAAGTCTTTATTTGTAACATTGATATTCTCTCCCTTAATCACACCACGTGGCTGAGGTATGTAACAAGGGTTAGTCTAAATTATTGAGTTGGCTTCGAAGTGAACTGATAACTTCGTTGATCTTTCCTTGAATATAGTAGTAATCTTTTTCACTCAAGCCATCTTTTAATATCATTTTCCCTAAATTATCCATAGATTCAGGGCGATAGAAATACTTGAAATTCATTGATTGAACAAACTCTAGACGATGAATAATATTCCTGTATATTGCATCAACTTTGAGATTGCCTTTTTTCATATCTTCGAAAATAACATTGAGGAAAATTTCTCTGATCTCATCTTCGTTATCATATGAGTAGTTGAGTTTTTTTACTGTATTATAACCTTCTTCAAATTGATGCTTAAAAAACCCTATTGGTATCATATTAATATTTTCGGCTCCGTTTTCTTCCACGAAGGCATCAGTAAAAAGATTTTTGGCTTCCATATACTTATCTTTACAGAATAACTCGAACCGTTGGTCTCCAGTAGAATAACCAGTAGCAATCATAATCTTATTAAATGGCTCTTCAATAGGCACATCTTGAGCTTTAGACAGTGTTTCAGATATTTTCTTAATAAACTCTACACTTGGCTTGTATCTCTCATTCTCTACATCGCTTAGATAAGTTCTAGACACATCACTCTTCTTGGCCAACTGGATTTGAGTTAGCTTTGATTTTTTTCTCTCTTCCTTAATCACATTTCCATAAGACAATAATTTCACTCCCTCCATCGTAGTATAGTATAATCTTACATCGTTACTGACGGAAATACAAGTATAATAAACGCATAAAAAAGAAATATCGAAAAAAAATAATTTAACGCTTGACTAAATGACGGAAATACAGTACACTTACTATGACGGTAATACAATACATTTTAAGGTGGTGATTTTATGAATATTGCAGATGCTTTAAAGAAAATTCGAAGCGATATGGGAATTACGCAGCAAGAGGCAGCAAAAAGAGTAGGAATATCAAGATCCTACTTTGCTGACTTGGAGAGCGGTAGGTATTATCCAAGTGGGAGAATACTGATCAAGATGAATGATGAGTTCGATATTTTTATTTTGCTTACTGATGACGGAAAAACAATTCATTATAAGGAGGTGAACTAAATGGCAGAGCTGAAATTAGCAGTTTCTGACGAATTGGAGAAGGAACTCGAAGAACTCTTCAAGAAATCAGCCAGAGAAGTCTTTGCTGAACTCGCTAGGCAAGAGCTGCACAATAAACCATATCTCAATCTAAACGAGACAGCCGAATATATTGGGTGCAGTTATGGAACAGTGAGGAAGTTTATTAATGAGTTTGGCTTGAAAGTTATTCGAGTTGGCACGTTTCAACTGATCAGCAAGGAAGAAATCAATCGTTTTTTAAAAAAATACGAGCAATAAAAAAAATCAATTCACACCACGTGGCAGTGGCAAAGTGCACGAATTAGTGCACAATTCAAGGGGAAATCAATCTTAATGGCTTAGCAGCAAGGGAAGAGACGAAACTCCTTAACTCCA
Organism: Alkalibacterium sp. MB6; assembly: GCF_009935905.1. GTDB lineage: Bacteria > Bacillota > Bacilli > Lactobacillales > Carnobacteriaceae_A > Alkalibacterium. Next base: position 60,532 of record NZ_PREX01000009.1, read on the forward strand.
ATACCTATTATATGGAGCGATTGGAACAAGGAAATCACAGTGAGGAGAAGAAAATGAAAAATGATGAGAAAGCAAAAATCATATTGGAACATATGGAAAAATATCTCCAAGTCGATTACGCATTCGAAGAATTTTATATCAAAGGAATTATGAATGGCTTGAGAAAAATTGACGAAAAGGAGAAAGGAGAATTGCATGGCGATAAAGACACAAGAAGAAATTGAAGTCATTGAAGAAACATTACAGAAGTTAATGGTATCAGTATCATTTTTGAAAGCGACAGGGAAAAGCTTCACTTCAGACTGGACTGCATTCCCAGCAGATGAAACAGAACTCCAGTTAGATTACATGATTCAACTTATTCAGAATCTCAATCGAGAATTAAAGGAGGTGTAAGCGAATGATGATGAGCATTGTAGTAATAGCCATAATGTATTTTATTATTGGCATATTCGCAAGAGAGATTTTAAATACAGCCGTCAAAGAATGGAAAATAGAAACTGAACGCATAAAAAAAGCCAATGACTTTGCAGAGTCAAAGGCGAATAGATAACTTGGCGGCTAACCAATGTATATAGGCAATCTTTTCATGTCTATTATACCATTTTGCCGCTTCACAAACAACTAAAGGGAGCGAATTAAAAATGAAAAAAATAGAGATAATCAGAGAATTGGAAATGGATCAAGTGGAATATTTAGACAGTATATTGAGCCAGCTACAAGACAATGTAAACGACATTGATGAGTTATATGTGGAATATAGAAAAACGAAGAATGAGAATGATTTAAATTTTTTCCTTTATGAATTTGAACGTCTCCGTAACCGTCAAGAAAGTATGTTTAATCTATCTAAAACGTTACTTTCTGATATTCATGACAATGTTGAAACGGCAAAACGTGAACTCTTCAAACTGAAAGAAGTGAACGATGATTGATCTATATATCAAAGGGTTATGAAACAAAGAAGTTAACGCCAATAAAATCGGAGTTAGATGACTTTGAAACGATAGTCAACAGCAAGGTAACCACTTTTGAAGATGTTTCATCATTGGACGTAATCAAACGCACTCAGGCCTTCTATTTCATCGCTGGAGAGCTTTCAGAGCCGATAAGGAACAATGAGTCGCTATTGAAGAGAACGCTCCTTGTGGTCGATTATGACAGCTTGGAAGTGACGGAGGAAGAATTCGAATCTCAATTAAGAAATAAAATTGGAGTGCTTACCTACTATGCATATCCAAGCATCAGGCATGGTATTGCTGGTACAAGATACCGGCTTATCATAAAGACTGACCGGCCATTTGATAAAGAAGAGAATGTGCAGATGCTCCGGTTCATTACTGATGAGATTGGCTTACCTTATGACGAATCAAGCGAAACATGGAGTCAAGCAATGGGGCTGAAAGTCACGTTTGAGAGTGAAGAGGCTTATCAAGGTAAATGTATCTACAATGAGGGAAGAGGTGTCCTGAAGGTCGATACAGCCTTGAAACGAGCCGAAGAACGCTTCGAGAAGGTAAAGACGAAGAAGCCAGTTTTTACAGTGGAGTATCAACGGAAAAAGAAATTCACTGCATCATTTATGGAAGAACTGATGGACGGTGTCGACGAAGGGAACAGAGACAACTGGTTGACTAAACAATTCGGAAGAATGTTGAGTCTTGGGTTCAACTATGTTGCAGCGTATGAATGGCTGGAACTGATCAACAGGGAATTTGTTCGGCCGCCTTTAGCAGATAGAGAATTGAATCGTATCGTCATGAGTATTTCAGAAAAAGACAAGATGAAATTCAATAAAGATAGAGAGGGTGATTGACATAGGACAAGACAGGGAGAAAGTTGTGGAACTATTGAAGAACTTGGACGAGGAGAGAATCAATTCGGCTGACTATACCGCAGATCCGGAGGCCAGCGGACGAATGGCCAAAGCGAATAAAGCCAAGCTGACAGTCATTAATAACGTGAAGAATATCTATAATGCCAGCGATAACCGGATATATGTTGAAGTGGCAATGGCCGGCCATAACGAACTCATAGCAACAGACTCCGAAACATTCAAGTATTGGCTGATTTATCTATTTGAACACACGTTTCAAGGCCAGATGCTTGGAAAGTCTGATATAAATACCGTTATCGATTCAATCAACTCTCTAGGGTATTTCAGAGGGAAAAAGGTCGATGTATTCTTGAGAATTGCTGAAGTGGATAACACTGTTTATGTGGATTTATGCAATGAGCAGCGGCAAGTCTTAGAGATAGATGGCGAAGGATTCAGAGTCTTAGACGAATCTCCGGTACTGTTCAGACGTTCAGACGACATGGCGGAACTACCGATTCCAAAGCTAGATAAGAAACTTGACTACTTGAAACTTGGAGACTATCTGAACGTAAAAGATTTAGATGATTTGAATATGATTGTATCTTATCTATTGGCTTCATTCAGACCGAATATGCCAAAGCCAATTCTAAACCTCACCGGAGAAGCTGGAACAGGAAAGTCAATGAATACTCGACTGATTCGACAGCTTATTGATCCAGCCAAGCAGAAAGACTTATTGAAAAAAGAAATCGATGCGAAGGAACTTCCAGTCGCAGCGAACAGTCAATACTTATTGGCCTTCGATAACTTGAGTGGCATATCCAAAGAAGGATCAGACTTGTTGTGTGTAGTGAGTACAGGTGGAGCAATGACGAAGAAGAAGCTATACACAGATACTGATGAAATCATAGTGGATATGAAAAAGACGGTGATTCTCAACGGTATTGACGACATTTCCAAGCGACAAGACTTAGTGAGTCGTACAGTATTTATTGAAACACCGAAATTGCCGGTCGATAAGAAAAAAACAGAGTCGGATATATGGCAGAATTTCAAAGAAGATGCTCCTTATATCTTGGGTTCGTTAGTCAACGCAGTGAGTACAGGCCTAAAGAATAAAGGCAGCGACAAGACAGCCTATGCTCGAATGCAAGACTATGGCCGATTCATTGCTGACTGTTCAGAGGCTCTAGGGTGGGAGAAATCCTATTGGCAAGAGATATATCCAAAAAACCAAGATGCCGGCATCAAGCAATCTATTGACAGCGATCCGTTCGCAGCTGCACTGGTCGAGATGATGGAAGAGTTGAAGAGTGACAAGTTGTTTGAGTGGGAAGGCACAGCAAGCGAATTGTTGGAGAAGCTCTCCGATAACCTACCATCAGAGGAAACAACGTACAACAGGGCATGGCCGAAATATAATCAAGTGAAGAGTAGATTGCGACGAATTGCTCCATTATTGGATAATCGAGGAATTACGTGGGAAGAAGAAAGATTGAATTCGAAACGATTAATATTCATCAGAATTGAACGTGACAACGGTGACAGCACGTGACGGCACTATTTTAAGGAGTCGTCACTCGATTGAAGGCTATATGAAGCCATTTAGCACAGTTAGTGACGGTAGTGACGGTATAATCTCTATAAAAAAAGATTAATTAATTAAGTAATATATAAAGTTATAGGGGAAAAAACCGTCACAGTCGTCACGAATGGCAAAGAATAGCTTAGGTACAGTGTTGGTTGAGTGACAGCACTCGAACTTATACCGTCACTAATTGAGGTCATACCGTCACGAGTCGTCACGAAAAAAAGGAGGCAGTTATGACATATATTGAATGGTTGAAGAAACAAGATAGGGAATCTCCAGTGGCTGACTTAGCACTCGACATTGGAAGAGATCCTTCATTCCCTCAAACAGATAAATTTGAAGTGATGCTTCAGTATTTCAAAGATTCATTCGTTTCAGTAGAAATAGTGAGGTTGTTCCTATGGTCGTATAGTATGTACTTGGTGGAATTCAGAAAGAAGGTAGTGCAGCTTGAAGAGAAGCTTATTCGAGAGATTGAAGAAGATAGAGAATCATACGATTAAAGGCGACTCAATGTGGTTTGTGCACGTGCAGACAGGCGACAGATGGACACCTTATCGAGTGTTGACAAAATCACTCAAAGAGGTAGAGAGACTGGATACTATGACAGGTGATGAATTCATACAGTGGCAAAACGATTTGGGGAAAAGAGCATTACCGATGATAGATCAGGAGGTATTTAATGAAACTGACTAATCGAGTGAAGCGGTTGGAACAGATTAAAGGGAATAACGATACAAATATCTTTGTGGCTTGGATCGATGGTGACGATGTGACGGTTTCGGAGAACGGGGAAGAAAGCCAGATGACATTAGCCGAATGGGAAGCGAAGAAAGATACATTGCCAGAGGCTTATTATATTGAAGCGGTGTGGGTGTGATGAGAAATAAAGACATACACAAGCGACTCAAACAGCTGGAGAAAGGCAACGTGAATTCGGAAGAATTGCCAGTGACTATTGAAATAGGAGCTGAAGGCGAAACGGAAATATACGTTGAAGAGAATGGTCTGAAGCGTTATCTGTCTGACGAAGAGTATGCGGAACGAGGGAAACGATTCGTAAAAAGTGGGAAGCGGAAAGATATTGAAGTGATCGTAGGTGAGTGGGATGGCTAAAAGAGAATGGAATAAACGACTGAAGAATCTTGAGACTCTACATTTAAAAGGATTCGATTCTCCAGTATTCATTGATTTACTGGAAGGCGGACACAAAGACATATACACGTTTATTAAAGGAAAGAAAAAAGTGTTGTCTGAAGAGGATTTGAAAGAGTGCAATACGTTGACATTCATTGATGATATTTAGCTGATACGCATTGACTTAGAATAAAAAGCGTACACTGGAGGTGAAAAATTGGCAGATTTGAAAGGGAAACAGAATAAATTTTTAATTGCTATGCTGGAGAAACCGACAACGGATGAGGCCATTGAAGCAGCAAATATTCATAGAGGAACAGCCTATAAGTATTTACGTGATCCAGTGTTCAAAGAAGCGTTGAGGGAAGCTAGAAAAGAATTAGTGATGATGGTTACTCAAAAGCTTTCAGCAGCTGGAGAGAAAGCAGTTTTGACCTTGCTTGAAGTGATTGATGATGAAGAAGCACCAGCAACTAGTCGAGTGAGTGCATCACGTACTGTCTTAGAATACTTGTACCGCAGCTATGAGAATGATGAAATACTGGAACGCATTGAGCGGCTTGAAGAGCTTCAAGATATGTAAATATCGAGGGTTTGGAGTTGCCTTCAATCGTATCAATCAAGTGAAGAACCTTGTAACCATAGGCATTAATAAGTGATTTGTTCATAGCTTCATGCTAATTGTGCATTGATGTGTGCAGTTGGACTTGAAAAAAGGTGGTGTGGGCCATAGATGATGAAAAGCATGATTCCATCATTCGTTATTTTAAACTAGATCATAAGATTGAACTTGATGAAAGAAGAATGGTTGGACTTCATCACAGTTACCATAATCAGTCTTATCACACACGTACAGAAATGACGGAAGAAGGAACTCTTAGGGTGAAGGCGTTCAATATAGAAAGTGAAGTGTGTAACTATTTGGAGGATATTCATTTGATTGAAAAACGAATGAAGATGAAACGACAAAAGAAGAAATACTTTAATGACTACCTTCGAGGACTTACTCCATACGCTCGAGAATACCTCTACAGCCGATATATAGATGGTTCAGATGTGTCTGTTAACGAATCAATAGAACATGACACAATGGCCGAAATACTCGAAATAGAGGACGCAGTCGCTTATATGAATGGCAGAGAACCAGATAAGCTTATAAGGATAGAGGACGCAACAGAACTTGAATTTGATGAGTTATTAGATGTATTGGGGGTGTGATTGAATGAGTGACGAATACGACAACAGGCTGGAAGAGCTAAACGAGTTAATCAGAAGTAGAGGGGATTATGAAGATTTACCACTTAGAGAATCATATTACTTAAATAACTGGTATCGGTATAAAAAGAATCTGAAAGAACTCAACAAAACGGAGTTAGAAAAAATGAGGGAATTGTACAGAGGTTTGAAAGAATTACCGCTGGAAGATAGAAACTTTCTAGCTATTAAATACGATAGACCCAAGCGACCGAATGATGAGATACTCGCTGGTGAGTTAGGTATGGAAGTAAAAGAATATTCAAAACAAAGAAGAGAGATCCAGCGAAAATTGAAGTCAATTATGCAAGAACAAAAAAACAGACAAAGAGGAGAAATGACTAATGACAAATAAATATGAAATGTTAAAAAAATATGTAAATGAGAAAGCAAGACTATGGAAAGACGATGAATCGATTCAAGATATTCAAGACTTAATCAAGCAACTAGACAAAGCAGAACCAGACGAGGAGCAAGACGGGAAAATGTTAACAGTAGATGAGTGGAATGCTTTAGGGTATAAAGAAAGAATGGGATTGAAAGAAACTGATCGAGAACTGTTTGATAATTCAATGGCACATAAATTCAAGGAGGCTAAATAAATGACAGTACAAGGTGCAGAAAACTTCGTTAAAGAGGCAAGCAAACCGATACTCGATATCACACGCAACATTGAAGAACTAGAAGCAGAGTTGAAAAAACTCAAAGATTCGCTTGATATATCGGACAATCAATTCAACATGGAAGTTGTAAAGAAAAACAAGGCGGTACAGGCAGATATTCAGTTGACGGAAGATGTGCTGAATAAAGCCAAGAAACGCAAAGAGCAGATGATTATCGAGAATTCAGACGCTAACTTTGAAAAGGCTCGTAATGTCATGAATCAATTCAGAAAAGATATGGCAGAGAAACATAAACAGGAAAACGTGGAGATTATTAAAGCAATCGAGGCAACACGTGAAACCTTTGCAAAGCTGAAAGAAAAAGATATGGAATACCATAAGGAATTAAAAGAGTTTATTGATGAGATTGAACCATATTTAGATCCGAATGAACGTCCGAATTTTGGAGCAGTCGGTACACAGTACCAGATGTTATTCAATTCAATTATGAATCCTAATCAACAAACGAGGATGACAGTACTCAATACAGTGCGAGAAGATATGTTTGACATTGATGGACTTATCACAGAGCCAAAAGAATCACAAAAATCACGCATGGAGAAGGAACGTTTTAACCTAAAATAATAAAGAAGGAAGGCGAAACTATTGGCAACTTTTACAACTGAACACTTAGACATAGATATGCAACTGTATGCTGATCCGAGAAAAGAAGAAATGTTATCCATATTTGATGAGCTGAAAGGCTTAGGGGGTGCAAACAAGCTTAAAATGGACTACCAACTGCACATCACGAAAGAAAATAAGTTTGACGTAATGAAACGAGTGGAAAGACTTCATGAAATAGGTGTGATCGATTTACCAAAATTAATGGACATCAGAAACAAAGTAAAGCATTTTGAAAAGTATTATTTATATTTGAGGTAACAGGCACATGGAGGGCGGTAGTGGTAGGGTACTTCGTCTTTCCTTATTGGCGATGTTGGTATGTGTGGTTTGTAGTCATTTATGGAAGTTGTGCAATCGCATAGCTTCCGTTCTCTTTTTCATTGATAATAGGCAAGAATTAGGCAAGGTAGTCAAGTTTAAGAACGGTAAGATTACAGTAAGGTAAACCATAAATCTACTATAAGGTATCTAGCTTTAGATAAGGTTCAGATAAGGTAGTGAAGTTTTAGGCCATAAAGAGCCATGAGAAGCTTATTCTTTATCAGTCTGTGCTAGTGTAGGGTTTAGTTGTAAAACGCCAACAGAGGCAAATACAGGCGATTTGAGAGGTTTAGGATGCGTTAGGGCGTAAGTGTTAACCGTGTGAGTAGAGTCTTTCACCGTGGCATATAAGACATAATTATAAAGCCATGTATATCTGATAATCAGTTGCTCCAGCGTGTGTCACTGCAAATAAAAAGACCACTCCGAAGAGTGATCTCCATCCCCAGCCATATGGTGAATAGTTGTGCACTTTAAGTGTGCAATAGTAATGTGCATACGATATAAACAAGATATGACGCTATGTGTGAATGGAATCTAGTTCCTTCATTATATAGAGCGATATATGAGCATCAGAAAAGATGCTTGAAACGGTGTGAACCACTCCCGCCAGCTCCATATAATAGACATAGTTAAGAAGCCTGCACCAGTTGAGAAATCAATGGTGCAGGCTTTTTTGCTTTAGGAAATTTTATGAATAGTGTTGCACGGAGGATAGTTAGAAGTCAATATGGTCAGCAAAGCGTTCTTATAAGTGGATAAGCATTCGTAAAAAGATGTTACGAATTACGCTGTGATTTAAATTAAGCCACCTACGCCTTTGATGAGTGTATTTCTAGCAACGATTTAACAGTCACACTTTCTTTCAGAGAACCTGTTCTTAAGGCAACAAAGTTTGTTTATTAATATAAAAGTGCTAAAGTAAAGGAGACATTTACTGTGTAAAATGAATCTCTAGGAGGCCTATTTAAAATGACAGATGGAAAAATGAAAGTGAGTACAGCTTCATTAAAAGTGATGGAAGGGTGGGGAATTGATACTATTTACGGCATCCCTTCAGGAACGTTAGCTCCTTTAATGGAAGCTCTAGGTGAACAAGAAGGAACAAACATTAATTTTATTCAAGTCAAACATGAAGAAGTTGGCGCAATGGCAGCTGTCATGCAACGGAAATTTGGAGGGAAATTGGGTGTATGTGTTGGGTCAGGAGGTCCAGGTGCTTCTCACTTAATTAATGGTTTGTATGATGCAGCGATGGATAATACGCCTGTTTTAGCTATTTTAGGGTCTCGCCCTCAAAAAGAATTGAACATGGACGCGTTCCAAGAATTAAATCAAAATCCAATGTACGATCATATTGCAGTGTATAATCGTCGTGTGGCTTACGCTGAACAATTACCAAAAATGATAGACGACGCCATTCGTACGGCTATCTCAAAACGTGGAGTAGCTGTACTAGAAGTACCAGGAGATTTCGGTTTCCAAGAGATCGCCAACGATGCATTCTATTCTTCAGGTCACAGCTACCGTGATTTCGTATCTTCAGCAATCAATGAAGAAGATATTGATGCAGCTGTGGACGTATTAAACCAATCGAAACGCCCTGTTATTTATGCAGGTATCGGAACGATGGGACACGGTCTAGCTGTTCAAGAATTATCTCGTAAAATCAAAGCACCAATCATCACAACGGGTAAAAACTTTGAAACGTTCGAATATGACTTTGAAGGGTTAACGGGTTCGACTTACCGTGTGGGTTGGAAACCAGCTAACGAAGCGGTTAAAGAAGCAGATACCGTTCTTTTCGTTGGTTCAAACTTCCCTTTTGCTGAAGTAGAAGGGACATTCTCGAATATTGACAATTTTATCCAAATCGATAACAACCCTGCAATGCTTGGTAAACGTCATAATGCAGATGTTGCTATTCTTGGAGATGCGGGCGAAGCGGTTCATTCCTTACTTGGAAAAGTAACACTTGTTGAAGAATCAGCATGGTGGAATGCTAACTTGAAAAATATTCAAAATTGGCGTGACTACATGACCAAGTTAGAAACGAAAGAAGATGGTCCGTTACAATTGTACCAAGTATATAATGCGATCAACAAACACGCGGATGACGATGCGATTTATTCCATTGATGTGGGTAATTCAACTCAAACGTCTATCCGTCATTTACACATGACTCCTAAGAATATGTGGCGAACGTCTCCACTGTTTGCTTCTATGGGTATTGCACTTCCAGGTGGTATTGCTGCTAAGAATGTCTATCCTGATCGACAAGTTTGGAATTTAATGGGTGACGGTGCGTTTTCTATGAACTATCCAGATGTTGTCACTAACGTCGTTTTCAACCTGCCAGTTATCAATGTGGTATTCACAAACACTGAATATGGCTTCATCAAGAATAAGTATGAAGATACAAACACAAATACGTTTGGGACTAACTTTACTGATGTAGACTACGCAAAAATTGGTGACGCACAAGGAGCAGTAGGGTTCACAATCAAACGTATTGAAGAGGTCGACCAAGTAGTTGCTGAGGCTGTTAAAGCTAACAAAGAAGGTAAAACAGTCGTGTTGGATTGTAAAATTACAAAAGACCGTCCCATTCCGGTGGAAACATTGAAATTAGACCCTGCATTGTACAGCGAAGAAGACATTAAAGCGTACAAAGAAAAATATGAAGCGGAAGAATTGGTACCTTTTAGTGCCTTCTTAACAGCTGAAGGTGTTGAATCTAAAGTCGCTCAATCATCTTTATAATTAAATAGAAGCAAAAGAAACCACTATCTGTCAGACTCATTTACAGTTAGTGGTTTCTTTCACGGCTATTCATTTCAATCCATTTAGAAATGTCTTCATTTGTCAGACGATTTTCCCCTTTTTGAACAGCGACATATACGGCATAGTCAGCGATTTCTTTATTTGAAAGGGTCAACTGAACCCCGTTCTTTCTTAAAAATACATACAGAGCCATTACTGCTGTACGCTTATTCCCATTAAAGAAACAGTATTTGTTGATACACATCTCAAATAATATGGCTGCTTTATCATAAATTGTTGGATACAACTCTGTTCCAAAACCATTCTGGCGTGGTTGAGCAACAACAGCTTTTAATGCAGAAGAATCTTTTACCCCAAAATCTTCAGTGGGGCTAAATTGTCTAATCATTGAATAGTTAATAGCCAATAGTTCTTTTTCTGTAAGATAATATGTCATCTATCCACCAAGTCTTCTAAAGCATCTTTATATTCTGTCATTCCTTCTTGCAGAATACTCAAAAATTCCTTATCTACACCCATTTCTTCGGAAATAGTTTTTTGTTTTTTAATCACAACGTCTCCGTTTGAATTAACCTTATAAAGTACAGAATCCCCTTCCTGAATATTCAAATGTTTTGCAATATCGGCTGGAATAGTAGCCTGGATACTGTTTCCTGTCTTTTTAGTTTTTCGTACATATTCCTTGCTGACTGTCATAGAATCGCCTCCGTTCTTTTTCTTCTGTCTTATTATAACAATTACTACATAGATACTCAATAACTAATAGCTATTGATTGAATAATATCTATTAGTTGCAAATGATTTTTCAGAAGAAATTATTTGGGTTGTAAGAATAAAGTTACTCATCGTATAAGAAATCATACAAACCGGGTCAAATGAAATCAATCGATTCTGATTTATTTACAAACTTCACAGTCTCTCTCACTATCAAAGAATACAAATAAAAACGGTAGGCAGTTAAATGATCAACTGCTTACCGTTTTTTTATATCATCATAAAGTTAGTAACAATCTCATTCGCTTTTTCCACCAACGCTTTGACGTTGTTGTTTGCATAGTGGGTATTAGATACCCATGGACCAATGAAAAAACAATTATCCAGCTGGCCGAATCGCTGATTGATGACTTGGCATTCTGGCCAAGTAACTAAGATGCCTTTTTTATCTTTATCCAGAAGAAAGCCTTTATCTAAAAGGTTCTTAAGAAGAGGATTATAATCTTCTATGTGATCGGGATTAAATTCAAAACCGGAAGCATTGATAACGACATCTGCTTCATAGGTTTGACCACTTTGACTTTTTAAAACAAAAGAGTTCTCTTTGTCAATGTCAATCAAATCGGGTACGACAAAGAGGTGGTCTTGTTTCCATAACTGATACATATTTGCTACAGCATCAGGAGCTAACTGGACTTGATAGTGGCCAAAGAGGGGTGCATAATCCAAATGGTACCGTAATTGGTCTTTCTTGGACAAAGACATATACAGGTCTCCCAAATATCCGGACAAGAGAGCAATATAGCCCTGAAGCTTGGAAAGTTCAGGATGTTCTTCCTTAACATAAGCATGGTAAGTCTCTTCTAAATTCCCAGGGCCATAGTGTGTATGAATAGCCTCTATATTAATATTATTTGTTTTCAAGTCATAAGTAATGGCATCAATTATACCGTCTAAAGGAAGAACGCCCTTGTTTTTGTGAATCTCTTCTTCAATCCAAGATTTGTCTAAAGAATAATGAAGGGCAGACCCTTGATAAGGGGGCACCCGAAGAGAATTAAAGTAAGGCAGAACCGTAAAGATACCAATCGGCTGCTCTAGGTTAGCTTCATGGCTCAGGTAATTGACTAAATCAAAAGCCGTCAAGTTGGAACCGATAATGGCTACCTTTGCATCTCGTTCAATGTCTTTTAATTTCTCAACAACCGGATACGGATGATGAATATAGTTGTCATGCCCCTTTAATTCATAAAAATCTTTATAAGGCGGATTGCCTAGTGCAAAAAAGAGGTAGTCATATGTGCCGTACTGTTCTCCGTCTGTATCTTCTAATTGGTAAGAGGGAGAAGACGAATTATTTAGAACCGTCGCATCGACTATTTCTTTTTTGTAATGCATGATATTTTCTTTTTCTAATAGAGGGCTTAACCGTTCACTGGCGTATTCCCCAAATAATTGACGAGGGACTAGATCTGCTTTCGCATCATATTTCGGATAGTGAGTGCTTAACCACTGTGAGAAGTCATATTTATTTTTAGGATTTAAGGACATGGCAGTTGGGAAGGCATTGAGGAGAAGATGATCGGAATCTTTTCCGTAAGCTAAACCAACGGCAGGTTCATTGTTCGGATCAAAAATATCCACCTGCGTATCTGCATTTAATTTTCCTGAAGTGCTTAGAGATAGTAAAAGAGCCGCTCCACTGACCCCGAAGCCGACAATAGCTATTTTCATTTTCTTATCACCGTTTTCTTTGTACTCCTAAATAGTCTATCATAAACGCTCTAAAAATTGAAAAAGAGCGAGCCTTTTAATTGTTGGGGACTAAAGTGCTATAGTAAGATGTATAGGACGATCTGAGAAATGAACTATTTAACTCACTAATTAAAGAGGGAGGAATAAAGATGAACATTCAACAGATTCGAAATGCCTTACTCGTTATTCATTATGCTGGAAAAAAGGTTGTTATTGATCCCATGCTTGGCGAAAAAGGGTCGTTCCCAACTTTTCAGAATACGCCCAGGCAAGACCTCCGTAACCCCATTGTTGATTTACCTGTTCCAGTGAATGACATACTTGAGGATGTGGATGCGATTATCGTGACCCATCTACACGAGGACCACTGGGATAAAGGGGCGGTTAACTACATCCCTAAAGCAACGACATTATTTTCGCAAAACGAAGAAGATGCAAAAGTACTGGAAGGTCAAGGATTTACAAACGTTGAAGTATTGGAAGACGTCACGTTATTTCATGACATCACGTTAAGAAAAACAGATGGTCGTCATGGGTATGATGATGACATCGTTGAAGCGATGGGCTCTGTGATGGGAGTCGTCTTCAGCCACCCAGATGAACCGACACTCTACATCGCTGGGGATACCGTTTACTATGACGGCGTTGAGCGAGTCATTGAACAAGCTGAACCAGATATCATCGTCGTTAATTCAGGGGCCAATATTATTGGCGACAGTTATTTGTTAATGCTGAAAGAAGATGTGTACAAAGTCCATCAAAAAGCACCACAAGCAACAATCATCGCTTCACATATGGAAGCCGTCAACCATTGGACATTATCCCGTAAAGACCTAAAAGCCTATGCCCAAGAGCTTGGCTTTGATCATAAGCTTCTTGTTCCTGATGATGGGGAAGCCTATACGTTGGATTGATTCAGAGCGGCTCACACTTTCTAATCGCTCCATTTATACACACAGGTAAAAAGCCTGCACCTGTTGAACAATCAACGTGTGCAGGCTTTTTTATGTTACAGAAGGGTTGATGACTGACTCACTTTAGCGTCAACCTAGCCCGAGACATTGAAAGAACGTCCAGTGTGGGGACCCTGTTACCGATTAATCCGCTCTCTATTCTGCACGGCAAAATTGCCCAGAAGGCTGTACAAGCTGGTTAAGTTGGTGCGTTTAGGGAATTCGAATGTCTGTTGGATCAATCGTTCGTTATTAGACTTGTGATACGCGTTTTCGATAAAGGTAATCGTGATTTCGCTGTCGTCAATGCCAGCACCGGCTGTTTCCATTTCCACATTAACGATGGAATCAAGGAAAATGGTTCTGAACGAGACTTTTCGTCCTGTGGCTCCTTGCTTGTCCACGAAGATGATTCGTATATTGGTGAAGAGAAGTGTATCACGAATAAGCTGATAGCCTAGAGTGATTGTTTCTCCGTCAAATAAGTACTCGCCGTATTCACTATTTAGTTCTTCAGGCGTTTTTTCAGAATAATTGCCTAGAGCGCCTTGTACCAAGTTGTTTAAGTTAAATCCTGCCATATTTATCCCTGCTTTCAACGTATAGTGGTTAACGCTTACATTATAACATAGTAAAAACCCTAAAAGTATACTGTTTGTTGACTAAAAAAAAAACACTCATCAGTAGTCGCCAGAGTCGACTTGATGAGTGTTCTGTGTATTAACGTGACTTCGAAGATGAAACAGCCTTATCTCGGTAGGTTTGATACATCAGCGCCAATAGCATGGGCTCCTTGGTTGATGCCAACATCAAATCAACGACTTGCTTCATGGTCTGATAATGCTCTTCAGAATAATTTTTAGCATCGGTTTCTTTATATAAAGTCAACTCATCCAGCAAGTGGTGATATTCTTTAACGAAGCCTTTAAATTCAGGTGCATTGTCTAACAACAATGATTTGACTGCTTTATTTTTTTCATGAAGACTAAGTGCGTATTCTTCAGGAGACATACCCATTGATTGGGCAAATTTCTCGAAATCATGATACGTCTGTTCATTGCATTGACCCATTTTATTCATCTCCCTTTTCTTTGTAACCCATGATATTCAGCTCATGGAAAACGTCTTAATCTAACAGTACTGTTTTGTTTACTAATTGTATATAAATGGTGACAGGCTGTCATAAATAAGACTTCTTTCGTTCAAAACTTGGTCACGATTATAGAGAAAGAGCTCAAAAAGCAAGGCGATATATCTTTGTCGAATTTTAGACACAATTTACTGTAACCGCTTAAATAAATGATTTTGAAAGGAGACTAACGATTGTTAGGGTTAAGTGCTCTAACGTTCGTCTTTTATTTCTAGAGATAGATTGACAAAAATAAGGTATGTGTTTACAATTTAGAAAACAATGAGAAAGATGAGAGTTCTCTAATGTTAGCAAAGGAAAGGGAGTTGTAATGGTGATGACTGAATGGGAAAAAGAACTAGACGAATTGTTTCCAGAAACGCAGCAATGGAGAAGGTATTTACACCAGAACCCTGAACCTTCCTTCGAAGAATACAACACTCGATTATTTATCGCTGAAAAATTAAGAGAGTTTGGGTATGAAGAGATTGAGGAGAATGTTGGTGGGGGCGGAGTGGTTGCTTACTTGAATGGTGAGTCTGATGGGCCAACTCTAGCTTTTCGGGCAGACTTTGATGCGTTAAGAATCCAAGAAGAAACGGGCTTACCTTTTGCCTCGCAAAACCCAGGTGTCATGCATGCGTGCGGACACGACGGGCACACGGCTATCTTATTGAGTGTGGCGAAAGTGCTCATGAATCATCAGCAGGCTTTATCTGGAAAAGTGAAGTTTATCTTCCAGCATGCAGAAGAAGTGTTGCCTGGTGGCGGAAAAGCAATGGTCGATGCAGGCGTCCTTGACGATGTGGATGCGGTATATGGTCTGCATTTAAGGTCACCCTTTGAATACGGCACGGTGTCTTATTGTTCGGGTTATGCCATGGCGGCTCCAGACTTTTTCAGTATTCAGATTCAAGGAAAAAGCGGTCACGCTGCACATCCCAATACGACAGTGGATGCCGTGGTTGTTGCTTCTTATGTCGTTAATCAACTGCAAAGTATCATTAGTCGAAAAAAAGATCCGCAAGAGTCAGGGGTATTAACCTTCTCTACTTTTAAAGCGGGAGATGGGGCACATAATATTATTGCGGACAAGGCCTTACTAAAAGGCACGGTCAGAACCTTCAATCCAGAAGTCAGAGATATGATTGAAGAGAAAATCAAATCAATGGCTGAACAGATTTGTGCGGCCCACGGTGCAACGTGCGAGGTGTCGTATACAAGAGGTTATCCCGCTTTATACAATCATCCAAAAGAAACACAGCTTATTAAGGAATTATTCGAACAAAACAGAACAGACGTAAATGTGGAAGCGACACCCTTACGAATGGGTGGCGAAGATTTTGCTTACTTTTTACAGAAGAAACCAGGGTCATACTTCTTTATTCATTCTGGCAACGAAGAAAAAGGCATTGTTTATCCACATCATCATCCAAAGTTCGATTTCGATGAACGAGCTTTATTAACAGGAGCCAAGTGTTTTGTGGATATCGTGGACCATTATTTAGGAAATCGAGTGTCAGTAGCGAATGTTAGCTTAGAAGCAACGGGAGAATAAGAAGGAGATGACGATTAAATGGCTGTAGCAGAATGGAAAAAAGAATTGACCGACAACTTTTCAGAAACAGTAGCGTGGAGAAGGCATTTACATCAGTATCCTGAACCTTCTTTTGAAGAAATCGAAACGTCTTTGTTTATTAAAGAGAAGCTAGAAGCATTCGGGGTAGACGAGATTCGAACGAATGTAGGGAATGGCTATGGCATCGTTGGAAAAATTATAGGGAAACACCCTGGGCCAACGGTTGCACTCCGAGCAGATTTTGATGCCTTAAGAGTCACGGAAGAAGTGGATAGTCCATTTAAATCAAAACACGCGGGTATCATGCATGCCTGTGGACACGATGGGCATACGGCCGCTTTACTGAGTGTAGCGAAAGTGATGGCTAAACATAAAGATGACTTGCACGGCACGATCGTGTTCCTTCATCAACATGCCGAAGAAGTGATTCCAGGTGGAGCGAAATCGATGGTTGAAGACGGGGCGATAAATGACGTGGATGTGGTTTTCGGTATTCACTTGGATGCGTCTCAACCCGTTAATCACGTGTTTTACACTTATGATTTTGGCTCAGCTAACTCGGATTCCTTTACTATGCGGATTCAAGGGAAAGGCGGGCACGGTGCTGACCCTCATAATACTCATGATGCGTTGACCATAGGGAGTCAGATCGTTACGGCACTTCAGCACATTGTCAGTCGATTAACCGATCCTGTTAAACCAGCTGTTTTATCCTTTGCGGGTTTTCAAGCAGGGGGAGAAGCGAACAATATTATAGCGGATTCAGCTGAAATCAAAGGAACGGTTAGAACCCTTCATGGCGATGTTCAGCAGTTAATCGAAACGAAGTTACAAACGATGAGTCAATCCATCGCCCAAGCCTTTGACGCATCAGTTGAAGTCGACTATATGAAAGGTTACCCGTCCATTCAAAATAGTTCAAAAGAAGTGGACCGAGTAAAAGAAACCTTACTAAACACGTTCTCCAAAGACGAGGTCAGTCATTTAGACGGATCGATGGGTGGAGAAGATTTTGCTTATTTTCTGCAAAAGAAACCAGGTGCCTTTTTAAGAGTAGGAGCGAAGGCGAAAGACGTGGCAGTTGCTTACCCTCATCACCATCCAAAATTCGACATAGATGAACAGTCCTTACTGCGTTCGGGAGAAGTCTTCTTAGCGATTATAGAAACGTATTTAACCAAGTAAAGCCTTCTTATACTAGAGAAGAAAGAAGGGGAGAAAATGAAAAAATACATTGCCAAGCGTTTGCTGACGGCTATTCCGGTGTTACTCATGATTTCGATTGCAGCATTCATTATGATCAATTTGGCACCAGGCGACCCGACTAATCTCTATGTCATGCCTGATGCGACGCCGGAACAAATGGAAGCAACGAGACGAGCGTTAGGGTTGGACCAGTCTTACCCTGTTCAATACATGAGATGGTTAACGCGGGCTTTAAGAGGAGATTTAGGCATATCCTATTCCACTCGCTACCCCGTTTTACCTATACTCGTTTCACGTATCGGCCCAACGGTTGCCTTGATGGGGACGACTTTATTGGTTTCGTATATCATTGCCATTCCATTAGGGATTATAAGCGCAAGGAAGCAAGGCACGTGGGTGGATACTTTACTAACAGGGGGGGCTTTTATAGGAGTCTCCATTCCTAATTTCTTTTTAGGCTTGGGACTGATTTACATTTTCGCTGTTCAATTGAAGTGGTTTCCGACAGGTGGCATGTTAGAACTGGGAGGAAATGCCAGTATACTGAGTGTCTTGCACCATTTAGTCCTGCCGGTAGCTGTTTTGTCGACCTTTTACATCGCCAATATGACCCGTTACGTTCGGTCAACCATGATTGACGTGTACGGGGAAAATTACATTCGAACGGCAACGGCAAAAGGGTTAACGAAACAAGTCATTTTAACTAGGCACGGCATTAGAAATGCATTAATTCCTATTATTACGATTATTGGAACAGATTTACCGAGGTTGGTTGGAGGAGCAATTGTAACGGAACAGATTTTTCAGTGGCCAGGACTAGGAAGGCTAACTATATTAGCGATTAACCAAAGGGAATACCCGATGCTCATGGCGATTACTTTGTTATCAGCCGTAGTTGTGTTACTCGTTAATTTGCTGGTCGATATGATGTATGCAGTCGTTGATCCTCGTATTAAATACGATTAAGAAAGGAGAGAGGCACATGGTCCAGCACGTTGGAGATAAACAAGCTGAAGCACTGTTTCACTTAGTGGATGCAGTGGAAAGAGCAACTGTTTTGGGAAATACAACTGAGCAACTGGCTAATGATGGGGACAGTTATGTTAAGACAGTGGCTAAACGGTTTATGAAAAACAAGTTAGCCGTCATCAGCCTGGTTGTTTTTGTTCTACTCTTGTTGACAGCTGTGTTTGCAGACAGTCTGTCACCTCATCCACGAGATGCGTCAGTCGGCATGTTCCAGGCAGCTCCTTATGACAATTTTTTATTGGGGACAGATGACATTGGACGTGATGTATTGACTCGACTCATTCACGGGACACAAGTGTCTATGATCGTTGGTTTTGGGTCCGTTTTAATCTATGTCATCATTGGAACGACTTTAGGATTGGTTTCTGGTTATTTTGGAGGAATCGTCGACAGTTTAATTATGCGACTAACCGAAGCGTCGATGTCCTTCCCGTTTTTCATGGTTATTTTAACATTGGTTTCCTTACTCGGTTCAGGTATTTGGGTGGTTACCGCTGTATTAGGCATACTAAGTTGGCCACCTTTATGCCGATTGGTAAGAGGGCAGGTGTTGACTATCAAGGAACAGGACTTTGTCTTAGCCGCAGTCGCTACCGGTTACTCAACACCAGCCATATTAGTTAAACATATATTACCGAATGTCTTGTCACCCATATTAGTCAATGCCACATTTGGCATAGCAACGGCTATTTTAACAGAAGCGTCCTTGAGTTTTTTAGGTGTCGGTGTAAAAAAGCCGCGTCCAAGTTGGGGGAATATCTTATCTGAAGCTCAGTCACTCAGAGTGTTAACATCAGAACCTTGGCGGTGGGTACCAGCAGGCATCTTGATTTTCATCGCAGTCTTGGCTATTAATTTTATCGGGGAAGGCCTTAGAGAAGCGATTGAAGGGGAAAGAAAATCTTAGGTTAGCAATTAAGCTAGATTAATTTGTTCTATAAAGGGGAGAATGAACATGTCCACATTGAAAAAAATGCTTCGCTACTCTGTAGTTTTATTTGCTTCATCCGTCTTACTAGCCGCTTGTGGTGGGGAAGATGTGCCCGACTTAGAAGATGCCGCAGTTGAGGGGTCAGAAACAGAATCCGACGATTTGCCAGATGCTGATGCGGATGATGGGGATACATTAATGGTCGGTCTGACCAATGCTCCAGATAGTTTTAATCCATTTTACCGGCCCGGAGTAGCTGGTACGTGGGTACAACGCTTCTTCTACGATAGTTTACTAGTCATGCCGACAGCTGATTCTTTTGAACCGGCACTAGGTAGTTTAGAAACGGAAGATAACCAAGTCTTTACCGTTAACGTTCATCCGGATGCTTTTTGGACAGACGGTGAACCGGTCACAGCTGATGACGTGGCGTTTACGTTAAATACGATTGCCCATCCTGATGCAGAAACCACTCTTGGACCAAATGTGGCCATGATCGAAGGGACAAATGATTCAGGAATCAGAGAAGAAGGGTTAGATGAGTTACCTGGTGTAGAAGTAGTGGATGAAAAGACGTTGACGATTACGACAAAAAGCCCAGTTGACTTGGCTTATATTTCAGAATTCCTTGGCTTTGGTGTCTTAATTGCTCCAAAACATGTCTTTGAAGGCATCGAGGTTGCTGATATTTCCAATTCCGATGCAGCCACTAAACCGTCTGTCTTTAGTGGAGCATATCAGTTCGTAGAATATGACAACGATAACTATGTCCACATGGTTTCTAATCCAGATTATTACCGGGGAGCACCAGAGATTGAAAACGTCTATGTCAGAGTCATGAATGGGACGGCTTTGATTACAGAGTTTCAAGCCGGGAACTTGCATATGACTGCTGGCGGAGGAATCGGAATGGTGCCTGTGCAGGATATTGGCTTACTGGAAGACATTGAAGGTCTAGTCGTTGAAGAATTCCCGAGTTTCAATGGGCAGTATATGATTATCAATAATGACACATACGATAATGCCAAAGTTCGACAAGCCTTTGCTCATGCCTTTAACAGACAACTGATTGTAGACAATTTACTAAATGGACGAGGAGAAGTACTCGCTTCTACGTACACCTCTGCCACACCTTATAAAGATCCAGATTTAGAGCCTCTGGAATACAATCCAGATTTGGCAAAACAGTTGCTTGAAGAAGCTGGTTTTGACTTTGATACACCAATTGAATTTGTTGTCCCAACAGGAAATGCCGTGCGAGAGCAGGCGGGGAACTTAATCGAACAATGGTTAGTCGAAATCGGCTTAACCGTGAATCAGTCTAACTACGATTTCCCAACTTGGCTAGCTATGGCACAGGACTTGGATTATGACCTTGGGTTAATGGGTTACGGTCACACCGTGGATCCAAATATTGCAACCTATGTCCAAACAGGCGGATCATCCAATAATATGGCTATTTCCGACCCAGTCATTGATGATTTGCTGGCACAAGGGATGGCCGGAACGAGTTATGATAACCGATTCCCTATTTATCAAGACTTACAACAACACATGCAAGACGAGATGCCTATTGTTCCTCTATACTCCGACTCACAATTTGGGGTGAAAGTAGACAACTTGAATGGTGGTATTAAAGAGTACTGGGCAGGTTCATTGCATGACTTGCATGAATGGTCTTTTGAATAGGAAAAAGAACAGAATGAGACTCAACTCGATAAACGCTTTGGGTTGAGTCTCTTTTCACCTTAAAGAAAGGAGAATGGTGAAAATGACTAATCCAATTGTATTAGATGTTAACAATCTAGCCGTTTCGTTTCAAACCTTTGAAGGTGATGTGAAAGCCGTCAGGGGAGTCTCTTTTCAATTAAAAAAAGGGGAAACCTTAGCCATCGTTGGCGAATCCGGAAGTGGCAAGTCTGTCTCGACCAAAGCGATTAATCGGCTACTGCCTGTTAAAAACACGCTTATAGAAAGTGGCGAAATTTTATTTGAAGGAAAAGACCTGCTTCAGTTATCTGAAAAGGATATGCAAAAGGTGAGAGGGAACGACATTGCCATGATTTTTCAAGACCCTATGACGTCTTTAAACCCTACGATGAAAGTCGGCAAGCAAATTGCTGAGCCGTTAATCGCCCACATTGGTTTATCCAAGGAAAAAGCTAAAGCGAGAGCCATTGAGTTAATGGATTTGGTAGGCATTCGGAACCCAAACGAAGCATATAAACGCTACCCGCATCAATTTTCTGGTGGGATGCGGCAAAGGGTAATGATAGCCATTGCCTTAGCCTGTGAACCAAAAATCCTCATAGCCGATGAACCGACAACTGCTCTTGATGTCACGATTCAAGCGCAAATACTGGATTTGATGAATAAGCTGAAAAAAGAATTGGATACATCCATTATTTTCATCACCCATGATTTGGGCGTCGTGGCTCAAATGGCTGACCGAGTGGCGGTTATGTATGCGGGTCAAATCGTTGAAGTCGGCACGGCTGACGAGATATTTTATAACCCGATGCATCCTTATACATGGGGCTTGCTGGCTTCAATGCCTACTTTGGAAGTGGGGAAAAAGCAGCTGTATACTATTCCAGGCTCGCCGCCAAATCTACTTCATCCGGTAAAAGGAGATGCCTTTGCTCCTAGAAATGATTACGCCTTGGGCATTGATTTCGTTGAAGAGCCTGATTTGTTTCAAGTGACGGAGACGCATTATGCCAAGACTTGGTTGCTTCATCCAGATGCGCCGTCGGTCATTCCACCAGAAGAAGTGAGAAGACGCAAGGAAAAATACCAGACTGTTCGAATGGGAAAGGCATGTGGTGAGAGGATAGGAGGTGGAGCCATTGGTAGCGGAGGCTAAAACAAGTACCCCAATCGTTGAAATAAATGGACTCAAGCAGTATTTTAATGAAGGAAAGAAGAATGAAGTAAGAGCAGTAAAAGATGTTAGCTTTTCTATTAATAGAGGAGAAACCTTTGGCTTAGTCGGCGAATCCGGTAGTGGCAAGTCGACAACTGGTCGGGCCATTATTAAGTTAAGTGACATCACTGGGGGAGAGGTCTTATATAAAGGGAAAAATATTGGAGACATTAAAGGACGCAAAGACCTGTTGTCTTTTAGAAAATCCGTTCAGATGATTTTTCAAGATCCTTATGCTTCACTCAATCCAAGACTAACGGTTAAAGACATTATTGGAGGAGCCTTAAAGGTCCATGGCATGACAAGTAATAGCGCCGAACGGACTAAAAAAGTTTACGACTTATTGGAATCCGTTGGCTTAAGTAAGCAATTCGCTAATCGCTACCCCAAAGAGTTTTCCGGTGGGCAATGTCAACGTGTCGGTATAGCGAGAGCATTAGCTGTAGAACCCGATTTTATTGTTGCCGATGAAGCCATTTCTGCCTTGGATGTGTCCATTCAAGCCCAAGTAGTGAATTTACTGAAAGAGTTAAAAGAAGAAAACAACTTAACCTACTTGTTTATCGCTCATGATTTATCTATGGTGAAATACATCAGCGACCGTATAGGCGTTATGAATAATGGCCGGCTGCTGGAAGTTTCTCCATCCGATGAACTCTATCAAGCGCCACTACACCCGTATACGGAATCCTTACTTTCAGCTATTCCAACGCCAGATCCAGAAACAGAAAGAAGCCGAGTGCGGACAGAATACGATTCACATTACCACCACTATGATGATCTCGATCAGGTGACATTACATGAAATAGCGTCAGATCATTATATTTACTGTCACAAAGATGAAGTAACGTTATATAAAAAGAAACGAGAAAGATTGTTAAGGGAAAAAAGAGTGTATGCATAAAGTAATTAGAGGCAGTATCTGGAATGTGTTCTTTCCCAGATACTGTCTCTTTTGTGTATAATAGGTAAAGAGAATGTGAAAAAGGCATTTATTATGTTAACTAAATGAAACCTAGAATACTTTATATTCTTAAATGAAGGAGTTGAAGACACTAAGGGAATACTAATCTGTTACTAAAATGTGAACACTTAAATCGGACGGATAAGAACAGTCTAATTTTTGGTTAATATAAATCGCTCGTTTGAAAGCGCCGTCCATTAAGGAACATAAGTCTGATAGCGAATAATCAGATTCGTTTAAAGAAGAATCATTCGCTTTATAGAGAAATCTACTAAAGAGGATCATAAAAGCGCTTACTTTAAACGGTTATTTAATTGATGTAAAGGGAATGTAAAGAGAATGTAAAGATTAAACTTCTCCCTGAATAATTCATACTTTTAATTAAAACCATGTGAAACTGCCTCACGGCAGCTTACAATTACTTTTTCATCTTCACCC